>JAIEFT010000001.1 GCA_029066805.1 Clostridiales bacterium
ATCCTTAGCTCAGTTGGTAGAGCAACTGACTCTTAATCAGTGGGTCCGGAGTTCGAGTCTCCGAGGGTGTACCAAAAGAGTATAATCCGAATTGTTTACTTGTTACAAGTGAGTGGTTCGGATTTACTTTTTATTTCGACAATATGTAGAAAGGACGGCTTGTGAATAATCGCAAGCCGTTCTTCTATCGGCTTCATATTTACTTCTCGGTTTTATTCTCTATAACGCCTTTCACATACGCTTCGGCGTTAAGACCTATAACAATAAAGGCTATTTCCATAAGCACAATACCTATTACGACACCCACGATTAGATTAGTCATAGCTATCGCTAATAAAACACAAACTCCCGCCAAAAGAAAGATTATCAGATCGGTTGCAAACAGTTGAAATATGTTCTTTGCATTTACGATTTTCTTTATATCGACCTTTTTCCAAGCGTGAACGATATACGCTTCAAATAGCGAAACAAAGCCGAACAACAAAATAGATACAAGCGAAGAAATAAGTGCGCTCGGCTTCCATACCTGTATAAACCATACGCATAATGCAACCAAAGTAGCGGTAAGCAGAGAATCTATAAATGCGTTTAAAAAATACTTCCACAATGAACGCCTTGCAATATTACGTCTTACAAGCCATCTTGTTAAGAAAAATCCGCCTATAAGACCGAGAACGAGAAAAACGATAACAGCCGCAAAATAAGCCATCAGGTCTGCTGTAAACGCATTTATAGCCGTCGAAAATTGCGACGTATAAACTTCCGTGCTTTCCACGAACGAGCTTACGCATTCATTGAGCGTTTGCATAAGCCATTCGTTACTCAACATTGTTTTTATCGCTTCTAACGGATTATTCCAATCTAATGCTTGAACTGCGGAAATCGCGCTGTCTTTTAATGCGTTAAAATCAATAGTCGTGTCGCTCAATATTTTCTGAACGCTATCAGCAAGCGTAGAAAACGAAGTGATCATTCCCGGTATAAGCACGGATAATCCGAAAATAAAACCGAGAGCAAGCGTACCGAGCGGCGTGAAGAAGTATTTTAAGTTTTTGAAAAAGTTAATTATTCCTTGCTTTATCATATAGCAACCTTACTTCAAATATATAAGTGAGCTTATATTCAAATAAACCCACCTAACATATTTTAATACTGTTTATCCAAAAGTTCCAAGCCGTAGGTCTGAACGTTTCCGTTTATTGCGTCCGTAATCCAATCGGCAACGCTCTTTTCGCCGTTCAGTTTTTCAAATACCTGACTTGAAAGTATAGTGTGCTGTGTGTTTTTCGTATCTTTATCCATTGCATATTCCCAAATATAAATTCCGACGTCTTCGATATTTGCCTGCAAGCCTTCAACCATTGCTTTAAGGTCTTTTTGGAAAAGATCGCCGTTTGCTTTCGTCTTACTCATTTTGCCTTCACGAATATACGCCTGATACTGCATAAGCGTATCGTCGCGCACGGAACAGTCGAAAAGAATTTTTACACTGTCTCCGCGTTTGTTGTGCAATGCGGTTAAACTGTCAAGCACTATATTGTTGCTCGTAAGTCTTTCCGTAATTTCGGAAGGCGACTTCCAAAGGTTCTGCGCTGTTTCGTGCCAACCGTCGTATAACAAAAGTGAACTGTCCACGCACACCGTTACGTTCGTAGCGGAAGGGAATCTGCCGATAACATCGTCTGCAAGCAAGCTCGTTGCAAAGCCACCTGCGGAAAAGCCCGTAACGAGTAATGTGTCGGGATTGCCTACATACTGTTTTGTCTTTTCGATAAAAGCAGAATAGTTTGTGTAGCCTTGATGATAAATAACTTTTTCTTTACCGCCTTCGGTATAGCGGTATTCGCCTGTGCCGCTATGGAAATCACCGCTTGCATAAGGTATTACGAGAAAAGACCAATCCTTAAATGGATTAGCTGCGTCGTTACTGCCGATACCCCACGTAGCCACATAGTCCTGTCCGGTCATATCTTCGGCATAAAACTCTTTACCGCCTTTGCTCGTTTCTTCGGTAATACTGACTCCACCGCCGAAGAAATATACAACGAGTTTATTCTCAGAGCCTTTTCTTAAAATACCATGCCATTCCTTACCGTTAGATGATTTTGCCGTTTCGGGTGTTACACGATACCACTTGCCTACTTCCGGTTCACCCTTTAACTCGGGATGCGTAACAAAAAATGTTTTAGACAACCAAAAATATATACCGACTGCCACAATTACTATAACTGCCAAAACGACAAGTGCTATTATTAAGCCGATATGTTTTTTCTTCTTTTTAACTTCACTCATAATATAATTCCTTATTTGGTTTTTTCATTTATGAACGCCATCATTCTGTCAAATGCGTCCTTTGCAATTTCGTCAACTCGTTCTTCCGCAACAAAGCAATGCGGTTTCTTTACCCCGTGTTCTGCATAAGGATCAACAAGAATATGTTCACAACCGAGCTTATCCAACTCTTTATGCATTACGTTCATATCGTGTCTGTACTCACTGCCGAGAAGAACGGTGGCAGGATAATTCGCAGTAAGACTCTTGATATTGTTGTATTTTTTAATTTCGCCCTTATTCAGATATATACTGCCTTTAACGTAATTACCGACAAGTATTTTAGTATTGAAGTCAAATTCTTCGTAATCAAGCGGCGCGTCGTCAAGTACAACCGCCTTAATTTGCTCAGGTTGTAATGCAGGCGTAATTCCAAGCAATTTTGCATATTCGGGATTTGTTATAATACTGCCGAGCTGACTTGTAATTATCGCACCTGCGGACGAACCCATAATAACCACATTGTTCATATTTAAATGATATTCGTCGGCGTGTTCCTGCATATACGCAAACGCTCTGTTCGCCTGAATAAGCGGTACGGGGAAATGATAGTCAGGGACAAGCGCATAATCCACGTTGACAATATTGTATCCTGCGGCACAAATATCGTCCAACAAAGCCGTTGCTTCTGTTGCAGCCATAGGATCGCCCATATTTTTGCTTCCCGCAAAAAAACCACCGCCGTGAAAATAGAAAAGCGTAGGACGGTCAGCTTCTCTGTTTTCATCCGGATAGGTTACGTCAAGAAAGCTGTTGGGATATTCCGTATCGTATTTAATCTCGCTGATAAGATATTGTCCGTTATCCTTCTTACCGTTTATCGGCTCATAAAAAGGCTCGTAAGAATTGATAGGTTTATCGCCGTATGCGCCTTTTTGAAAAAGTCCTACTATAATTTGTGTATTACAAGTAAAGACAAAAAACAGTATTAAGGTCAAAACCACTAAACCGCCTACGATAGAGCCTGCAATAATAAGTCCTTTATGCTTTATTTTCTTTTTAGGTTTGTTAGACTTTTCTTGCATAGGTGGTTCTTGCATAGCAATTTGTTCTTCCATTTTCTATAACCCCTTTTAAGATAAATTTTCTATATAATCAAGCAACTGCGTAAAATTTCCGCGTGGATATTTGGAAATATCTTTCCGCTCTTTGTTTAATAAGCAGTTAGTAAGTAAGAAGAAATCTACGCCCATAAGTTTTGCAGCCGCATCTTCGGTTGTGTCGTTACCAACCATCAAACACTCGCTCGGCTCAACGCCTATCTTTTCGGCTATCTCTTTGAAGTAAAGCGGATTAGGCTTGCAGTAGCAAGAGTTTTCATAAGCCGTTATGAGTGCAAAATCGTCCGGATTTACGCCTGCCCATTGCATACGCTTTTTTTGCGCAACAATAGGAAATACGGGATTTGACGCAAGCACAAGAGTATATCCTTTTTTCTTTAATGTCTGTACGGTATTATTCGCTTGCTCATTATAACCGCAATAGCTTTTCAGACTGTCAAAATCATTCTCGTAGAAAGCATTGAATTTGTCTATATCGTCATATACCTTATCTCCGAAAAGTACGGCAAACTCTTTCCAAAAGACTTGCTCGTTCGTTTGCTTTCCGTCGTTCTTTACCATAGCTTTCGTACCTTGCCATATACCGCCTATCAAGCGATGCGGCTCATAACCGTACCAGGCAAGTTTTTTTGATAAGCTTTCGAAATATGCCGTTGTAAATTCGTCTTGCCGCATAGGCAATAACGTTCCGTCTAAATCAAACAATATCGCTTTAATCACTTTCTCTGTCCTTGACTTTATTGTTCGGATATGCTATATTTATAGCGTACTATCGTACCAAACCGCTTTGATTATACCAAACACTAATAGCCATAGCAAGCGTCTGAAATGCTTGTGGTACGATACCACGAAAGTTATCACTTTGGGAACGAATTAAAGAAAAAATATTAAAATGGTACGATTTTGCCTAAAAGTACCAAAAAGGAATTATATTATGGGTAACGCTAAAACAACCGAATTCTTAAAAGAATGTCTTGCCGACGCACTTATTAAATTATTAAAAACCAAACCGATAGAAAAAATAACCGTCCCCGAAATAGCGGAAACGGCTGACGTTGGAAGAACGACATTCTTTCGCAACTTCACGACAAAAACGGAGGTTATTACCTACAAACTTATTCGCCTTTGGGAACGGTGGGCGGAAGAACATAAGATAGTCGAGCGCTCAAAGTTTACGCTTGACAACGCAATCGACTTCTTTGAGTTCAATTATTCGATTAAAGATATACTCGAAACAATTTACCGCAGAGATTTACAACCTACCGTTTACGACGCTTTTTACAAAGTTATGATGCCGCAGTTCGGTGCGAATACGCAAGAATGCTACGAAAGCCGATTTTACTCTTACGGGCTTTTCGGACTTTTAGACGAATGGATAAAACGCGGATTTAATGAGACGCCAAAGCAAATGTCGGAAATAATAAAAAAAATTGTTGAATAGATAAAGAAGTGCAGGCATTGATCTGCACTTCTTTATTTTATACAAGTTTTTTCATTGAAAGAAGTAAGATATTGCTTACAGTATTCCGCCATTTTGTCAACCGGCTCAGCCATATCGCTTGCAAGCCAATATGCTATTGTGTTTACTATTCCACCTGCGAATATCAGTCTCAAATAAACCTCCGCAGGCTGCATATTTCTATGCCTTAATATTACCGAATTGACAAGCTCCAAATATTTATTTTGAAATCCCGCGCCGAATATCGGCTTTAATATGTTGGCATGCTCTTTTACTAAATTAAATAATGCAATATACCACTCGATTCCTATAGGGCGACGGAACGGGCTTCCGATACGCGACACTATCTCCTTTTGCAGCTCAACAACAATACGCCTTAAAATGTCGTCCTTGCTGTCGAAGTTGCCGTAAAAAGAAGTGCGAGATACGCCCGCCTTGTTGCATAACTCCGTTATAGATATCTCATCATACGGCTTAATTTCAATCAATTTAAGCAAAGCACCCTGTAAGCTTTCCACCACCAGCCTGTTAAGCTCCTCGCTATGCTTTTTAAGTCCGGATAGCTTTTTGTCGTTGTTTACAATTTTTCTATTTTTGTCGCTTGCGTTGCTATTAACGCTCATAATAATTGCAATCCTCCATTATCGGTGATATAATCAACGAGTAAAACACTTGTAAGTGTCGTTAATATTTTAACAACAGAAAATAAAATTGTCAAGTATGGAGGGACAATAAAATGGTCGATTATCTTATTTTTACCGATGTATCAAGCGACGTATACAGCGACGAGGCGCTCAGTCATATTTGTTTAATACCAATGGATATGACTGTCGGCGAAGATTCGCTTACATACGAGCAAATGGGAGACAACGAGTACATCAAACATTTTTACGACGATATAAGAAACGGCAAAATAGTAAAAACGTCACAAATCACCCCGCATACATACAAGGAAATATTCGAGCCTTTTCTCGAAGGAGAGTTCGGTATAATCTATTTAAGCCTATCAAGCGGATTGTCGTCTACATTCGAGTCGGCAAAGGAAGCCGCTAACAATTTAAAGAATAAGTATCCCGATGCAAAGATCTACCCTGTCGATTCGCTTTCGGCAACCGGCGGCATGGGCATGATTGTAGAAAGAATGTTGAAAAACAAAAACAACGGTATGTCGATTGAGGATAACGTTGCGGATATCGAAGAGTTCAAGAAAAAGATTTATGTCAACTGCTTTGTAAACGATTTAATGCACTTAAAGCGCGGAGGACGGATAGGCTCGGCAACAGCGGCTTTCGGCACGCTACTCAACATTAAGCCGTTGATTTACCTTACAGAACAAGGCACGCTTCAACAATTCAGCAAAGCCAAAGGCGAACAAAAAGCGATTACCGCTATGTCGGAAGCTTATCGCACGCTTGCCGACTTTACAAGTCAAAGCCCCGTCTATGTTTGCCATGCGGACAATGTAGAAACAGCCGAAAACTTAGAAAAGTTAATCCTGTCGATAAACGGAAACGCCGATATTCGCGTAGGCGCGCTCTCGCCTATCATAGGCACACATCTCGGACCCGGCTCGGTTGTGCTTTGCTTTATAAAGAAATAGATATGGATATATGGATAATTACCGATTCCGCTGCTGACTGTACCCCAAAAGAAATATCTGAACTTAATATCGATATTCTCGATATGCCGGTAATATTCGACGGTGAAACAGAGCCTTGTCTGAATATAGACATTTTTTGGACTAGCCTTTTAAGCAACAAAACCGCATTCACTTCTCAACCTTCTCCGGAAGTTATACGCGGATATTTTGACTTAGCAAAGTCCACACAAAGCACCGTAATCTGCATTCTTATTTCGTCGCATTTTTCAGGCACTTATGAAACGGCCGTCGGTATCAAGGAAGAAGTCGGTTACGAAAATATTTATATTATCGACTCTCTAAATGCGTACCAAAACAAAAAGACGTGCCTTACGGTGTATTCAAAAGGGATAAAAAGCAAGGAGAAGGATAAAATCTTCCCTTGCTTTTTTATTCTTGTTTTGCTATAATGAAATTACGATAAACAGTAATTTATTCTTTCAAGGAAATCCCGCGTTACAATGCCATTTCGGTATTTAGGAGGTAAATAAATGTCAATTTTATATGTTGCCTTTAAGGGGAACGGCAATTCAGCTAATAAAATCGTAAATGGTCTTGTCGGTGATAAATTGTTTTTAACAAATTCGTATGAGGGATTAAAGACAGATATTGAAAATAGCCCTGATACATATGATTTGGTCTATATGTTTGGACTGGATAAAAAGCTAAAAGGGACTATAAGAATAGATTGTATTGCCCAAAAAGGCGAGAAACGTTTATATTCAAGCGTGGATTTTGATTCAATTGTTATGAAATTGAATCATGTTGGCATTATTACTAATACAAGCAGTACACCAACCCAATCTTTATGCAATGAAGCTTATTGGCATATGTTAAGAAAATACAATTATCATGTGATTTTCTTCCATGTACCTTCCATAAAGTATATTACAGAAGATTTTATCGAAAAAGTGCGAGCTTCATTATAAATTTCAATTTATCGCTCTAAAAATTAAAAAGTATAGCCCACTATACTTCGTTTACGAAGCTTGTGGGCTATTAATTTTTACCACGTGAAAATCCCTATATCAAACATCCGTTGCGCGCGTATTGTTGTTTTGGTATATCACAAGCGAGAACTTGCGCGGTTATGTAAGCCATACCGATTATAAATATTAATGTTACAATAAACTCTTCCTACTACAATGCTTATTCAGCGCATGTTCGCTAGGCGCTTGGCGAAGCCAAAGCTCGCCCGCGCTGTTCGCGGGCATTCTCCGAGGGTGCATTAATATTATTGTAATTATTCGCCCAATATTGCTTTTTACCTTATCATGTGATATAATGTTAAAAACCTAACGGCGGTAATTATGTATTATCTACAAAACAGGTGGAAACTAGAAAACAACAGACTTAAGTATTACGGACTTCGCAACAAGCCCGTAATGTTTAAGAATGTCATAAAGCTCAACCGCGCACAGGTAAAAATAGTAGAAAAACTTCCGCATGAGCTTGACGATTCGGAATTAAAAACTATTGCCTCGCTTTTGGGTATTCAGATCGTAGACGCCGATCATTTAAAGAAAACGCCTACTTCATTAGAGGAAGCCACATTTTGCAAAAATTGCATTGCCAACGATTATATTATCCCCGGGCTTGAATTTGACGAAAACGGACTTTGCCCGATGTGTCAAACCTCTGACGAAACAAAGCATTTAAAAAGCGTCGTGCCTATTAAAAACACATTTAAAAAATCAAAGAAATCGCGTTTTGACGTTGCCGTATTTTACACCGGCGGAAAAGACAGCACATATTTGCTTTATTACCTTTCCAAAGTTCTCGGATTAAGGGTTTTGGCGCTAACATGGGAAATCCCGTACATATCGGATAGCGCATCAAAGAGCATAGACGGCGCAAAAAAGACCTTGCATAACGTAGAGTTTTTAACAAGAAAAGTAGCGGATAGCGACCTAAAAAAGATATATTCTCACCTATACTCGCTTGCGGACAATACTTGCGCTTGCCCGTCGCTTGCTTACGTTCTGTTCTACCCAGAGCTTGTTGCCAACAAAGTTCCGTATTTTGTTGCGGGCAACGAGCCTGCGCAGCTTACCGGACTTTATTATAATCACATGGCGCCGAAAATGGCATACACGTTCGGCAGCAACAAAGCTTTGAACTTGCTAATCAATATCGGGCGAATTGTTACGCTTCATCCCCCGCTTAAAAAGGGACAGTTTCACACGCTTGCCACTATTAAACAATTAGCTTACGGCGACAACCCGATAAAGAATCTGTCGGGCTACACCAATCCGTTGGTACATAACGTCGTGGAAGCCATCCACCAAGTCCCAGAATTGTTAAAGCCGCTCAAGCGCGCAATAAGAGCATCGTCGTGGAGCGGAAATATCCCCGCTTTCGTTCAAGTGGATTTTAACGACATATGCGGCGGCACATACGACTGGAAAAAGATAAAAAACACGATAGTCACAGAATGCGGATGGACGCCGCCGGATGAGTATGACAAAGGCTTGCATACTAGCTGTAAAATCGAAAAGTGCAAAGAGTTTTCGCAGTTCAAAAGATTTTACGACATGAAAAGCGACATGATCCCGTTCAGCGCGATCGAGATATCACTGGCAAGCCGCGATAAAGCATTGTCGCGAGAAGACGCACTTGCGGAATTGCATTCGGCGCTTGGGTTTTCTATCGAGGAAATTCCCGAATGTGCAATAATGAAGGAATACATCAATCAATGAATTGCGTCATTTATTATTCTAATACAGAGCAAAGCAAGACCATAGCCGAATATTTTTCGCAAAAAACGTCGTTCCCGTTGTTCGATATAAACAATTTGTCCTCATACGATTTCGATACGGTGATATTGGTTTTTCCTGTGCACTGCCAAAACATCCCCAAGCCCGTTAAATGCTTTTTAGCAAAACTGCAAGTAAAGACATTAACAGTGATCGCGACGTACGGAAAGATGTGTTACGGCAATGTTTTGTACGAAATTCAAAAACATTATAAACACAATATTGTTGCCGCGGCATACGTGCCGACAAAACACACATATCTGACAGAAAGCGGGTTCAACGATTTTAATGCGCTATGCCCCATCATTTCCAAAATATCCGATCCCACGCCGATCACAATACCGAAGTCTTACAAAAACCCGTTGTCAAACATATGTATGGGCTTGCGTAGTCGAATTGGCGTAAAAATCCGTAAGGACTATAATAATTGCAATAATTGCGGCAAATGTAATGCCGTATGCAATAACAATGCAATAACATACGGCAAAACCAACCGTAAATGTATACGCTGTTTGAAATGCGTTGAAAATTGTCCGACCCACGCACTGCATTTTATTAACCGCCTGCCTATGCGTATTTATTTAAGTAAAAACAAAACGGACAAAACGGTAGTATATATTTAGTCATGTCACAACCACACAACAATAACAATATGCGCCATGCCACGCACGACAATGTTCCGCCGATTATAAACGACAAGTGTACCGTATTGATACTCGGCTCAATGCTTTCGCCAAAATCGGCGCAAGCGGCGTTTTACTACGCGCATCCGCAAAACAGGTTTTGGAGAGTTCTGTCCGCCGTGCTCGGCTATGATGATTGCCCCACCGACAAGCAGGCCAAAACCGCACTTGCGCTTTCCCACAGCATTGCACTGTGGGACGTGATTTCGAGCTGCGACATAGTCGGTGCGTCAGATAACACTATCACAAACGTAATATTTAACGATATTGACGGACTGCTATCACGCTACCCTAACATCAAGCGCATTTTTACCACGGGCGGAAAAGCGCATGAATTACTCATGCGCTACAACCAAACTGTTAACAATATTATCATTTCAAGTGCCTTACGCTTGCCGTCCACCAGCCCGCAAAACTGCAAGGTCAAGCTTGACGAGCTTGTTTCGGCATACTCGGCAATACTCTGAACATTATTGACCCGAAAAAAGCTCCGATTATATGATCGGAGCTTTTAATTAGCATAATATTCAATTTATTTTGCGAGTTCAGCCGATAGTTTACGCAACGCGTCGTCCGCATCGGAGTTAATGGCGGAAGCGACCGTTACACTGTTTTCGGCAAACGTGATGTTCTTCATCGCTTCAAACTGCGCACGCATAAGCTTGCCCGACATAGGCGCCCAGCTTCCGTTTTCTATAAACGCGACCGTGCGGTTCTGGAAATTTTTGCTTTTAAGCCTGTTTATAAACTGCTCGGTTGCCGGAAAAAGCCCGCCGTCATACGTAATCGACGCCAACACGAGCCTATCATATCGGAACGCAGACTCCACTGCTTCCGCCATATCATCACGCGCCAAATCGAATATTTCCACGCGCAAGCCTGCTTTATCTAAATAATATGCAAGCCGTTTTGCCGCATCTGCCGTGTTGCCGTAAATGGATGAGTACGCCACGGTTACGCCCTTATCCTCGGGCATGTACGAACTCCAAATATTGTACTTGCCTATATAGTAGCCGAGGTTTTCCGTGAGAACAGGACCGTGCAACGGACAAATCACCGCAATATCGAGCTGAGCGGCCTTTTTCAGCGCGCTCTGCACCGTTGCTCCGTATTTACCGACAATATTGATATAATATCTGCGTGCCTCGCACGTCCAGTCCTCGTCCACGTCCAATGCTCCGAACTTGCCGAACGCATCCGCCGAGAACAACACCTTCTCTGTCTTTTCATATGCGAACATTACCTCGGGCCAATGCACCATGGGCGCAAAAACAAACCTGAGCGTATGCTTGCCGAGCGACAACTCGTCGCCGTCCTTGACTACGATCTTTTTATCGAATATGCTTCCGAAAAAGCGCTCGGCGATATTGAAAGTCTTTTCGTTGCCAACAACAAAAGTCGAAGGGTACTTCTGTAAAAACACCTTTATGCTCGCCGAATGATCGGGTTCCATGTGCGAAATGATAAGATAGTCGGGAATTCTGCCGGCAAGCGCTATCTCCACATTATCCAACCACTCTTCCGTTTTGCGCTTGTCAACGGTGTCTAGCACCGCTATTTTTTCGTCCATAATGGCATATGAATTGTACGACACGCCGTTGGGCACAATATACTGCCCCTCGAACAAATCTATGGTCTTGTCGTTGACGCCCACATATTTTATGCTGTCCGTAATAGTAATCATAATAAATACCTCGATAATTAATATTGTTAATGTAAATTAGCCCAAAAGCTCTTGCTTGTACTTTAATGCGTCCGCTTCGGTGATGGCGCGAACGACCTTAGCGGGATTGCCGTAAGCCAGACTGTTATTAGGGATTCTACCTGTCACGACCGAGCCCGCACCGATAACACAACCCGAACCGATTACCGCGCCCGCAAGTATTGTGACATTACCCGCTATCCAACAATTATCGCCGATTGTTATAGGTGCGCCGTACTCTCTGCAAGTCATTCTGCCGTCCTCGGTCTTGTAAGGATTACGGTCCTCATAGCGAAGCGGATGCTTTGGCGTAAGTATTGACACATTAGGTCCGACAAAAACATTATCGCCTATCGTTACGGGACATACGTCCAAAACAGTCAGATTGAAATTGGCATAAAAGTTTTTCCCTAGCTTGGTAAAAACACCGTAGTCAAAGAATATCGGCCCTTGCAAATATCCGCCGTCACCCATGTCCGGTATGAGCTCCGAGATAATTTTGTTACGCTCCTCGCCATCCTCTTCAAACGTGTCGTTGTATAGCTTGCATAACCTATGCGCGCGTTGCCTTAGCTGAAGCAATTCTTGCGTACCTGCGTCGTAAATCCTGCCCGCAAGCATTTTTTCCTTTTCCGTCATAATATCTCCACGCGATTAGTGCGAAGTAACGGGCAAACCGCTTTCCAAAATATCCACAGCCGACCCAATATATTCAAATGCTTCGGTATCTAATTTGCCGTTGTCTGCCGCCGCAACAAGCTTTGCGTCGTACGGGATTTCGGCAAGCACGGGCAATCCGAACTTTTGCGCAACCTCGCCCACCGCCTTGCCGTCGCCAAACACATTTATGCGTTTATTGCAGTCCGGGCACACAACATAGCTCATGTTTTGCACAATGCCTAGCACGGGTATTTTCATCAAATTCGCCATGTTAACCGCTTTTTCCACGATCATTGAAACAAGAGATTGAGGCGTCGTCACCACAACTATTCCGTCAATCTTAATCGATTGGAACACGGTAAGCGGCACGTCGCCAGTCCCCGGAGGACAGTCAATAAACATATAATCGACGTCGCCCCAAATGACGTCAGTCCAAAACTGTTTGACCATGCCCGCTATAATAGGACCACGCCAAACAATCGGATCGCTCTCATTCTCCAATAGCAAATTAGACGAAATTATTCTAATCCCGGCGGGAGTTTCGGCTGGATACATACCCACACCGTCGCTTTGAATACCGCCGCGAACGCCGTACATTTTGGGAATTGACGCGCCCGTGATATCGGCGTCAAGCACTGCGCAGGAGTAGCCCTTTTTGTTCATAGCGCCGGCAAGCATAGCCGTGACAGAAGATTTGCCCACGCCGCCTTTGCCGCTCACAACGGCAATTACGCGCTTTATACGCGACAATTCGTGCGGGTTGTCCGTTTGCGGCGCAGAACACTTCTCGCCGCACGTACTGCAATTATGAGTGCATTCGCTCATTCTATTCTCCTTTTGTTTAGCCATAGTGGACTCGAACACGTAAGGTTTTTTGGGCATTCTGCGCCGTGATACTACGTCAAAGCACACTTGCGGTACGAAGATGAGTACGGCTTCGTGCGCTTTTCCTTGTCTGACGGCGCATTCTGCTCCCAAAACTGCCTTGCACCCAAACGCCGAAGCTTTGAGATAGTTTGGCACTTACGGAGCGCTGTCGTACCCTTCTGCGGTACGTCAAGCGACGTAAGGGGCAAAATAGCCAAAAATGCGGCGTTTGGGCTTGCGGTGTCCGAGCCCACCATGGCTATGTCTGTATATTTTGTTCGTCTTCGACAATATTATCCGTAGCTTTGATTTCTTTAGGCGCTGATTCTGTCTGCTCACGCTTACTCGCCTTAACATCGCATTCCAATAGCGCCAACATTATGGCATAATACAGCAAGTGCGTAGCCGACGTCATTGCAATATCCAACAAGGCATTACACAGCATGGCAAGCATTGTTAGCGACACAAACACACGTTCTGCCGTAAGCTTTGCGCCAAATGTGAGCCGAACTGTTTTGTATCGGTGATATATGTATCCCGCCAAGCCCAATACGCCGCCGCAGAAAAGATATGTAAGCGGTGTGCAGTGGAACGAATAAAACCAGTGCGCATCGCCTAAGCGCAAATACCACAGTCCCGCGCCGAATATCGGGGACTTGCACCAAGCGGAAAATCCGGCTTTCCATAAGTCTGTACGGCCACTGCCTGATAAGTTGCCCTCGAACAGCGCGGTTATTTTTTCGGCAATCCAGTTTCGCAACACAATCGCAAGCACGATTGCAGCAGCTACAGACAACGCAAACATTATTAGATATCCGCGCCGACCGTTAGTTTTTTTAAAGCACAGCGCAATCGCAACAATGACCGTGCCCGGCACAGCCACGACAAGCGATGCACGGGAATATGTAGCAACGATCACAAACAACTCAAGCGCGACAAGCAACACAAACCAATATCCGTGTTTATATTTGTACACGAAGTAGAATGTAATCGGTATCGCCATAGTGACAATAGCCGCGCCCGTGTTCGGTCCGACAAAACCAAGCTTTAGATAGTCTTTGACCGCCCAAATCTGCAAATTAAAATCATTTATTATAAACTTATGTAAAAAATCAGCCGATATCACCGCCGCAGCAACGATCAATGCCCAGCCGAAATATTCAACAGTCTTTCTCCCTTCGTATTCGCCGCAATTGACCATTAGCGCATACGGCAATATCGTCGATACGGCAATAGCCAAAGTCATTGCAAACCCGCTTGCGGTAAAAAATGAAGTGCCAAGCCCGCCTATCAACAGCGCACCGTACATCAGCGCGAGCGAGACCGTAAAGTAAGCTCTTTTGTATATCTGTTTCCACTTTTTGTAATACAGTATATTAAACACAAGCGCAACCGCCAAAACCACAAGAACAATACAAAGAACGGATATTCGAAGCGGCGTGTTGTAGTAACCAGTTTGCGGGCTTGTTTGTTCCGACATGACAAAAGCACACATCAACAAAAACGGCGTGAGTACAAACGAATTTTTGCAAAACAGCAATGCGGGTACTAATAGAATCGTGAGCAGTACTGCGCCGACTACGGGAATATTAAGCGTGTGACTGAGCACGCAAACAATGCCGTACGCCACAATATACCAAACGGAGTTGCAAAGCTTGTCCGCAAGTCTACCGAATTTGCTATTGACGATATTGTCAAACCTTTCTTTCATCTCGAATATTGTATCAAATCAATATTCTTTCGTCAACAGAATTTGATTATAATTTGATTTTGTCCTCCGACAAACGCGTAGCAAATGACAGCAAAAGCTCGTTTGCCGCCGCTGCGTCGTCTCCGTTCCAGGTCAAAGAGAAGCAGTGGTTAGAGCCCGGATAGCGCGCCGAAAAATATTCGACATACACGTCGTTTTTGCGCAAAATATCAATAAAGATATCGCCCTGACCTTTGCAGAAAATATCGCTGTCCGAATATATTACAAACGTCGGCGGATAGCCCTTTCCTACAAGTTCTGTAGGCACGCACACATCGCGGTGCTCGTATTTTTGAAAATCCGTTGTGTCAACCCCCGTCATGCTCAGCAACACGCCGTCGGCAATTCCAAACGGATACTTGGTGTCCAAAACAGTTTGGATATCATAAACTCCGCAATTAAGCAACGCGCCGAAAATACGGAACTTCGGACTTGCCCCGAGCGTTGTCTTTAGCTTATCCGAACAGTTAAAAGCCGCTATCATTGCCGCATAATAACCGCCCGCGCTGTCTCCGCCGACAAAAATTCTATCCGCATCTATATTGTAAGTATCGGCATTGTCGTAAATAAAATTAGCGGCGGAAACAATATGCTTTAGCGGATCGGGAAAAGTATACTCGGGCGCAAGTCCGTAATTGACGCAAAACACGCTGAATCCGTGCAACGCAAAAAACTGCGACCGTCCTTTACGGTACTTCTTGTCTCCCGCCGAAAATCCACCGCCGTGTATCAAAATTATTGCGGGTTGTTTTTCGTCTGTCTTTGAGCGGTAAAAATCGAGCTTACAAACATTAGCATTGCTCTCGTCATAGACAATATCCGACTCGGTAAAGATTGTTCCTTCGTTAATCTTGTTTACATACGGGCATGCATTTTGCGCGAGCGCGTAAAGTATATCAATAGCACGGAACAGTTTTTTTGTTCTTCGGATCGTGCGCTTGCGTTTACGTTTTTCCTTATTCGTAATGTTTGGACGTTCGTCGAGAATATCGTTTAGTATCGCTTCGTCCTGCTCGCGTAACCGCCTGACCTTTTTTAGCGTTTTATTATTTTTCTTCCCCATGACTTCCTCTTATATTGCCATAATACATGCATTTTACACGCAAAACGCTTTATTTGTCAAGAAAATCTCAGTGCAAGCTAAGCGTAACTTGCGTAGCGCCATTGCCCGCGTTAAGCGCGGTGCGAAGCTGCTCGATTGTACTGTAATCGATTTTGCCCAATCGCGTATAGCTCCAACTATTACTGCCGTAGAATAATACTATTTGATTACCGCTATATAATATTACATCTCCCGGTTGTGTGGTTATTTGTTTATCATTGCTTGTAGTAATGCCGTACCCCAAGCTACCCACCTTTTCAAAACCGCCGTAATCATTTGCGGTATACACAATATCGCCTTTTTTTAACAACTCGACAAGCGCGACTACAGCGCTGTTATGTTCAAGCTTAACGGTCAGCTTGTTGCCGTTAATCGTAATATACATTTCAGTAATCTCCTCGTCCCACCCCGCGTAAAGCGTGATATCCGCGCTTACTCTGTCCGTGTCAAAACGCCATTCAACGTTTGCTTCTGTAAACCAGCCGGTAAAAACGTAATCGGCGCGCGACGGCGCGTCCGGACGCTTTACAGGATTGCCTTTAATAACGCTTTGGTTTTCTACGTCGCTTCCGCCCTGACTGTCGAACGTGACGATACAATACTGTGCCATGCTTCCGCCATCACCGTTATCAGTCGTGTCGCCTGCACCGCTGCAACTAATAAGCCCTATGCTTAACAGCGCGATAATTGCAGATAAAACCGACAATAATTTTTTCATGCTGCTAAACCTTAGCGCCCATCGCGTAGGCTTCGTCCAATGCCCCACTGCCTTTTATATCACCCTTGTCAGTAACGCCAACACCGCGGATTACTCCCTTTATGCTTACGCCGTCAAAGCAATCGACCCAACCCTGTATAGCTGTAACCGCGCCGTCCATAGCGCTTGTCAGTTCGTCCGCCGCAGTCGCAAGCAAGTACACGTCTTTAAACTTGTTCTCGCGCGGGTAAAGCGGGTTAAGACGGTCGAGAAACGTCTTTAACTGCCCGGACACCGAATAGTAATATATGGGCGTAGCAAACACAAGCACGTCGGCGTTTTGAAACTTTTCGTACAGCCCGTTCATGCTATCGTTTAGCACGCAAGCGTCGTGATCTTGACAGTACATGCACCCGATGCAGTACTTAAGATTAATATCTCGCACAATGACCGACTCCACTTGATTTCCCGCGGACAGCGCGCCGTCAATAAACGCTTGAGCCAAAAGCTCGGAATTGCCGCCATTGCGCGGTGTACTTGATACAACTATTACTTTTTTCATGTTTTACTCCTTGTCAATCGTTGAATAGATTATAACATACAGCCATAATAAAATCAAATACCTAATATGTATAATTATACGTGCGTATAGAACATGCAAAAAGACAGAGCAAAACTCTGTCTTTTGATAATCGGTTATTATTTTATGAACCACCCGTTTAGCCAACACATGACTAAAGCTGCGGCGAGACCAAAGCCTACGACTATGGCGAATATGCGCGGAAAATATACGGAGAACCAAGCACGCATCATAGCGTGGCGCTCCTTACGCGTGGGTTTATCCTCCTTCGCAACTTTTTTGTCCGACGCACTGGGATTATACCAAGGTAATCCGTCCACATTCATGTCGGCTATTGTTCTGCCGTCGTCATCGGCATACTTTTTCTTTTTTCTGCCCAAAACCGCTCCTTTAGTCTTGCGGATACAAATGGCATGCGCACATGTGGCCGTTGCCGTAGTCCTTAAACTTAGGTTCTACCGTTTTGCACACTTCCATGCACCGCGAGCAACGGGTGTGGAATTTACAACCCGACGGCGGATTTGCGGGACTTGGAATATCACCCTGCAAAACTATGCGGTTGCCTTTGTAATGCGGATCGGGAATAGGCACTGCGGAAAGCAATGCGTGTGTGTACGGGTGCATTGGATTGTTAAAGATGTCTTTCTCTTCGCCCATCTCGACAAACTGACCCAAATACATAACGCCTACACGATCGGAAATATGCTGAACTACGCTGAGATCGTGCGATATGAATAAGTATGTCAAGTTTAAGTCGCGCTGCAATTCCTTTAGCAGGTTAATTACCTGCGCCTGAATAGACACGTCAAGCGCCGATACCGGCTCGTCGCAAACAACGAACTTGGGTTTGACCGCAAGCGCTCTGGCTATACAAATACGCTGACGCTGTCCGCCGGAAAATTCGTGCGGGTATCTATCGAAATAAAAGTCTTGCAATCCGCACTTGCGCATAATGTCAATTACGTAGTCGCGGTACTCGCTTTTAGGCACTATTTTGTGAACTTTGACCGCCTCGCCTATTATCTGACCGACCGGACTGCGCGGCGGAAGGCTGCCGTACGGGTCTTGAAATATTATCTGCATTTGAGTGCGGAATTTGCGAAGCTCGCTCGCCTTTAATGCAGTGATGTCCGTCCCTTCAAATACGACCTTTCCGCCCGTAATATCGAACAAACGGAGAATACTCCTGCCCATTGTGCTCTTGCCGCAACCGCTCTCGCCGACTATGCCGAGCGTTTCGCCGCGCTTCACTTTAAAGCTTACGCCGTTGACAGCTTTTACATAAGTCTTAGCGTGCACAAGCTTTCTTTTGTACTGCACGGAATCGCCGTCCGATTTCTTGCCCTCACTGTCGACTAACTTCATGCCATCGTTGTCAACAACATCAACGGCAGTAGCATCTGCACCGTCGGGCGAAACATCGGATTTTTCCGTGATCGCCTGATTGCCGCCGTCATCGGCAATCTTTGGCTCACCGCTATTTTCACCGATTTCGGAATCGCCCGAATTTGCGGCGTTTTGCATAGCGGTCGACGCAGGATCGGAATTATTAACTACTGGAACTTTGACAAACTTAAATTCCTTTTTTGTTAAAAAGTACTTTTTAAGGTCGTATACTTCCAAAATGTAATCGTCCTTGGGCGCATCGACATTATTCACTTCGGTTTTGATTTCTTCCGACATTACTTATTCTCCTTCTCGCCGGAACTCTTTTTAGCGACCTTAGTCGAAGATGTGCTCCCCGATTTTTTTGCACCGCTCTTGCTCGCCGCCGTCGTAGTCTTTTGTTTTGCCGTTGCAGTTTTTGCCTCAGATTTGGCTTCATTAGCTGTTTTGGGCTTTGCCGTTGTTTTTGACTTGGCTGTAGTCGACGTTTTAGTCTTTGACGCAGTCTCTGACTTGGCTGTAGTCGACGTTTTAGTCTTTGCTGTTGTCTTTGACTTAGCTGTAGTAGACGTTTTAGGCATTGCCGTTGTCTTTGACTTAGCTGTAGTAGACGTTTTGGGCTTTGACGCGGTCTTTGACTTTACTTTCGACTTAGGCTCGACTGCTTCAGCCTCGGTCGGAGCTTCTATCGCCGCTTGCTCTTCGGCTTGTACGCTCTCTGCCGATTGTTCGGCTTTTGCTTTTTCCGCATTGAGCTTTGCCGTGATTTCCGCCATTTTTTCTTCGGCACGGTAGCACGCTACATAGTGCGTGTCCGAAACCTTTACGAGCGGTGGATATTCGCCATTGCAGCATTCTACACAATCATCGCAACGATCCTTAAAGTAGCAGTAGCTCGGCATATTGATCGGGTTGGGAACTTGACCTTTTATGCTGTACAGCCATTCGACATCCTTGTTAACAACGGGCTTGCTCTTTTGCAGTCCGACTGTGTACGGGTGCAACGGCGTATCAAAGATGTCTTCGACAGTGCCCTTCTCTATCACTCGACCTGCATACATAACCACAACATAATCCGCCATACTTGCAATAACGCCCAAGTCATGCGTGATTATCATAATAGATCCGTTAATCTTGGTCTTGATTTCCTTGAGCAAGTCCAAAACCTGAGCCTGAATAGTAACGTCAAGCGCCGTAGTCGGCTCGTCCGCAACTATAAGTTTGGGATTGCAAGCAAGCGCCATTGCTATCATAACGCGCTGGCGCATACCGCCGGACAACTCGTGCGGGTATCTTTTATAAACAATATCCGGCATGGCAATGCCGACAAGCCCTAGCATTTCCAATGTTCGCTTACGCGCAAGCGCAGCGTCTGCACCGGGCGTGTGGAGTAGCACAACCTCGTCCAACTGATTTCCGATTGTGAAAAGCGGGTTAAGACTGGTCATCGGTTCTTGGAAAATCATTGCTATTTCCTTGCCGCGAATGCGTTGCATTGCGCGCATAGGCATTTTGGCAATGTCAAAAACCTTGTCTTCCATCTCAAACGCAGGGAATCCGTTTCCATCCAATGCCTGAACGTTGACCATAACCGGATTGCCGTCTTTATCAAGCACGGGATTGCCTTTTTTGTCGAGCTTAGGCTTGGTTTTGATAACACGCTCTCCGTCGACTTCCTCGTACTCCCAAATGGGAATAGGCTTGCCGTTTTCGCCTTTTACATAGTCCTGCGTATTAAAGCGTATAGAGCCGTTTACAATTTGTCCTTGCGGCGCTTGAACAAGCTGCATAACCGAAAGCGACGTGACGGACTTGCCGCAACCGCTCTCGCCCACAACGCCCACAATGGAGCTTTTGGGAATATCAAACGAAACGCCGTCAACCGCTTTGGAAACACCTGCGTCGGTAAAGAAGTATGTGCAAAGGTTGTCTATTTCCAAAATATTGGCAGGGTCGCGCATTTGCGTGACGTACTCGACTTCGGATACATTGATGCGTTTTTTCTTTTCGAACTCACGCGTTGTTTTGCGGTTTTCTTTTGCTATTCTGCGCGACTCTTTGCCCGAAATATAGTGCGGGTCATCCTGATGCGTGACGTGACGATACCAAGATTTTACGCGCTGAAAAACATTCTTTTTCTCTTCCATCACATCACCTCTTCATCTTGGGATCTAGCGCGTCGCGCAATCCGTCGCCGATAAAGTTGAACGCAACAACCGCAATAATGATTATAAGTCCCGCAGGCAGCCAATCAAGCGGGTAATTTGCAAGGACACTGGGTGCTTTAGCCGCGTTTACCATTCGTCCCAGAGACGCCACCGTAGACGGCGCACCAAGATTCAAAAAGCTTAACGACGCCTCGGTAAGAATAGTGCCGCCCAGTCCGAGCGTCATGGAAACAATCAGCTGAGGCATAACGTTGGGAACTAAGTGCTTGAATATCTTTCGCCACGGGCTGAACCCGAGCGCGTCGGTAGCAATCATATACTCTTGCTCGCGCAGTGACAAAATCTGTCCGCGCACAAGCCTTGTAGTACCCGGCCAACTCATTAGCGTAAGCACGCCCATCATAAAGTAGACCCTTATTCCTTCGTCCATGCCCGACCCATCGAAGAACGCGCCTATAATAAGCATTATCGGCAGTGACGGTAAGCAGTTAAGAATATCGACAAGACGCATTATTATCATGTCTACCCAACCGCCGAAGTAGCCTGCAAGGCCACCCATGATTATGCCGATTACTGTGTATACAACAACGACTAAAAAGCTGAGCATTAGCGACAGCCTGCCGCCGTACATAAGTCGTACAAAAATGTCATAACCCGACGCGTCAGTACCCAAAACATGCAACGCTTTTTTTCCGTTCTCGTTAATGCCGTAGGTAAACGCCTCGGCATGAGGGTTAAAGTCGGTCGGTCTGCTTACGGATACGGTATAATACGTGTATTCGACTCCGTCGCCGCCTATAGCAATATCCGACGAGTAGTTTATTGTTGTTCTTTGCGCCGGAGAGTAATCAGGCTCGTCTTCCCCCCAGCCTACAAACACCGGGCCTAAAAACGAGAATACAACGACAGCCAAAAACATAACAAGACCGATGATCGACAAGCGCGATCTGAAAAACCGTTTTAAGACAAGCTTTAACGGCGATACAATTCGCACATTGTCCGAAATAAATTCGCCCTTGTTATCATTTTTTGCCGGAGCAACCGCAGCAGCAGCGCTCTCACCGACTTGAACGGCGGATTCTTCGACTGCGGCGATCTTATCTTCTTCCGCTTCGGCAGTATTATTCAGAATTTCGTTTTTGATTTCTTCCATAATGTACCGCCTATTTGGAAATTTTAATTCTCGGGTCGACAAGCATATACGTCAAGTCCGATAGCAGTGTTCCGAGTACCGAAAGTATGGATATGAACATATTGTAACCCATAACAAGCGGAACGTCGCCTACTTGCAGCGCTTGATACGCTATACGCCCTATACCGTCTATAGCAAAAACGTCTTCGAGTATCATCATACCGCCGAACAAGCCGGGTATTATACCCGCCGTCATTGTTACGATGGGAACCATAGTGTTGCGGAAAACGTGCTTGTATATAACCTTGCGTTCCGAAAGACCTTTAGCGCGCGCAGTGCGCACATAGTCCTGATTAAGCACCTCGAGAGTATTGGTACGCGTGTGGCGCATTAGTCCGCCTATCGACCCGATAATAATGGTAACCATTGGCAAAATCATATGCCAAAGCAGGTCTAACAAGTTAAAGCCTGTTGTATCACCGGAAACTATGCCCTGCAATGGCAACCACCC
>JAIEFT010000010.1 GCA_029066805.1 Clostridiales bacterium
CAAGAAAACCACCGTCGAAATAAAGGCGAAAACCGCAAAGCAACCTATCTTAGGGCTAGCCAAATTAACGGACGTATACAATAAAAAAACGAGCCCGACAAACGATAACGCCGCGGCAACCGCATAAGTTATGAAGTTTGTCAGTTCCTCGGGTCGACTGTACGCCTTATGCGTATTTTCTACCTTAGCGCTGCTCATGGAATAAGTATAGCACATTATGTAAAAAAAGGTCAATCGATTTGGATAAATATTTTAGAGGCTAGTCGTTAGTCGCTAGGAGCTAGAAAAAAGGTTGAGACTCTTCGCTGACGGCTTGTTCCTCACAGGAAAGAAAATGCTCAGAGTGACAAATATATTCTTGCTCACTTATATATTTCTTGTCATTCCGAGCGCAGTCGAGGAATCCCCACCTCTTGCTTATATTTAATTTTATCCTTAATTCTTAATTCTGCATTCTGCATTCTTAATTGAATTCATACCTCTTGACAAAGTATATAAAATGAAGTATAATTTAAGAGTTAATCAGTATGCAAGACAATCGCGACATAAGATCAATATGCTTACATTGTTTCGGCACTCTCGACCTGCGTACCCGTATATGCACGCACTGCGGCAAACGCGCCGCTGACGATCAGTCGCCGTTAGGCGCTTTGCCGCTAAGAACATTATTAGCCGGCAGATATCTTATTGGCATGCCGCTCGGTCGCGGCGGATTCGGCATTACCTATAAAGCTTACGACGTGCTCACATGCACATGTGTCGCAATCAAGGAATTCTTGCCTAAAGGATATTGCAAGCGCCAGCCCAATTCGTGCACGGTGGACGTAGGCGACGCCGAAAACAGCAAGGCGTTCAATTATTGGCTAACGGCGTTCATTCAGGAAGCGAAGGTTCTAACTTCCATAAAGCATCTCGAAGGCATTGTTAATATTTACGATTTCTTTCTTACCAACAACACTGCATACATAGTAATGGAATACTTAAACGGAATGAGCTTACACCGCTTTATCAACGGCAGAGGCGGCAGATTGCACATGTCCGAAACGCTCAATATAATGCGTCCCGTGCTCGAAACCATGCACAGACTGCACCAGCACGGCGTTATTCACAAGGATATTTCGCCCGAGAATATACAGATTGTGGACAACAAGGCAATCAAGCTAATCGACTTCGGCGCGGCGTCCATTTACACTCAAAACATTCAAAAGCCGTTCTTCGTGCTCAAGAAAGGCTACTCGCCTATCGAGCTTTACACGCAGGGCGGCACGCAAGGACCGTGGACCGATATTTACGAACTAGGCGCGACCATTTACACTTGTCTTGTGGGTTCGCCGCCGCCCGAAGCGACCGAACGCAGACTTAACGATAAAATCGTTCCGCCGTCCGCACTCAACGTTAAAATTCAACCGGTTCGCGAAAAATCGCTGTTAAAAGCTTTATCGGTCTACCCCAAGGACAGATATTCCAATATTTCCGCGTTCCAACAAATGTTCTACGGCGAGTTCTTGCCAAATTCGAATTTGCACACTACTAACAGTAATTGATATTATAGCCGCAGAGAATATTCTGCGGCTTTATTATTAAGCGTATTTATAGAATCAATGATGAATTATTACTTGACATTTTTTCTCTGATGCCTTATAATAACCCTACTGCGCTAGACGGAGAATTAGCGGCGCTCTGTAACCTACAATCCGCTACAGTAGGGTTGAACACCGTCCTCGGTTTGCGTATGGGAGGTCTGTTACCGTTAGGTGGCGTTGATGTTAAGGTCTTGTGCAACGTCTGCTTGCGAACCGTGTCAGGGCTTGACCGCAGCAGCACTAAACAAGATGTGGCGTGTG
>JAIEFT010000011.1 GCA_029066805.1 Clostridiales bacterium
GACGAAGACCCGTGGGAACGCCTTCGCGCTTTAAGAAAGTCCGTGCCTAACACAAAGCTCCAAATGCTTTTTCGCGGACAAAATATTTTGGGCTACAAGCACTATGCCGACGACGTGGTGGACGAGTTCTGTCGCCTGTCCCTCAAAAACGGCATAGATATAATTCGTATTTTCGACGCGCTAAACGACATTCGCAATATGAAGCAGGCAATCGACAGCACAAAAAAGTATGGCGGTACTGTGGAAGCGGCTCTGTGCTATACCACAAGTAAGGTGCATACAATCGACTACTTTGTCGATCTTGCCGTTCAGCTCGAAAAGATGGGTGCGGATATAATTTGCATTAAGGACATGGCAAATCTTTTGCTTCCGTACACCGTATACGAGCTTGTATCGCGCATTAAAGAAAAAATCAAAATACCGCTTCACTTGCACACGCACAACACCGCGGGTACGGGCGATATGGTCAACCTTAAAGCCATAGAGGCAGGATGTGATATTGTAGATACCGCGCTTTCGCCTTTAGGCAACGGTACGAGCCAACCGGCAACCGAATCGCTTGTTGCATCGCTGCAAGGCACGCAGTACGATACAGGACTTGACTTAGACAAGCTCAATAAATGCACGGTTTACTTCCGCAAGGTGGCGGAGCGACTGACTGCCGACGGCATACTCAACCCGAAAGTCCTCAAGGTCGACGTAAACGCGCTTATATACCAAGTGCCCGGCGGCATGCTCAGTAATCTTATAAGCCAGCTCAAGCAGCAAAATGCGTCCGATAGACTTACCGAGGTTTTGGAGGAAGTGCCGCGTGTACGCGCCGATATGGGTTATCCGCCGCTGGTTACGCCTTCTTCACAGATTGTCGGAACGCAAGCGGTGCTTAACGTGCTCAGCGGCGAACGCTACAAAACGGTCACTAAAGAGACCAAGGGCGTTGTAGCGGGCGAATACGGCAAGCTTCCCGTCGAGCCGTCAAAGGAAATCATCAAAAAGATTATCGGCGACGCGCCGCGCATTACGTGCAGACCCGCTGACAACATCAAACCCGAGCTCGACGCTTACAGAAAGGAAATCGAAGAATACGCAATACAGGAAGAGGACGTACTCACTTACGCGCTGTTCCCGCAGCTTGCAATCCCGTTCTTCAAAAAGCGCGAGGCGCGCCTTCACGGCATAGACAAGGCTATTTACGACAAGGATAACAAAGTTCAACCCATATGAGAATTCTTTTTACAAACGACGACGGCTACGATTCGATAGGATTGCATGCCGTCGCCGATTTATTTAAAAACGAACACGATATAGCGGTTGTCGCGCCGGATATGCAAAAGTCCGCTGCGTCGCATTCTATTACGCTTCGCCCGGGCGTTCTAACGTGCCGCGAGGTGACCGGGTACGACTACAAAGTGTTTGCTGTGGGCGGCTCTCCTGTAGACTGCGTAAAAACAGCGGCTTCGTTGGTTTTTCCCAAACCCGATCTTGTTATTTCGGGCATAAACAACGGCGAGAATTTAGGCAGTGATATCTGGTATTCGGGCACAGTTTCCGCCGCATCCGACGCTGCGCACCTCGGTTTTCGCGCTATAGCATTGTCGCTCGACAATAAACACGCAGCTGAAGATGATTATAAGGCGTGCGCAAAGTTCGTTAAAAGCAATATTAGCTTGCTTGCGTCTATTCAGCTTCCGCCTAAAAGCTTGCTCAATATTAACTTTCCCAACAGTAAGCCTATAGGCGTTAAAATAACCAAAATGAACACGCAAATCACTTTTGTTGATGAGTATGTGTTTTTGGAAAATAACGTCGTAAGCCCCGAGGGCAGACGCGATTATTCGGCATTGAATGAAGATAACGACGAATACTGGTGCAAACGTGGTTACATTACAATCACGCCGCTATTGATGGATAGAACGGACTATTCCGTGCTTAAAGCAATGAGCGAGGACGGGTTTTTACTGTGAAAATCGCGGTCATCGGCGGGGGCGCGGCAGGTTTGATTGCTGCCGGCAGCGCAAAGGGCGCAAAGGTTACAATTTTCGACCACTCGGAAAAAGTCGGAAAAAAGATATATATTACAGGTAAGGGCAGGTGCAACTTTACCAATGTTTGCGATAACCAAACTTTTTTGCAAAACGTGGTTACAAGTGCGCCGTTTTTGCGTTCCGCACTATCCAAGTTCACTCCTTATGACGCAGTGGATTTGTTGGAAGAAAACGGCTGTAAAACCAAGGTCGAGCGCGGCAGACGAGCTTTCCCCGTATCGGACAAGGCGAGTGACGTTATTAAGGCATTGAATAAATACGCCGAAAGTAACGGAGCAAAAATAAAGTTGAATAGCAATATTACGGATATTGTACGCACCTGCGACGGCTATACTGTTTACACATCGGATGGTGACGAGCGCTTTGACCGCGTTATAATCTGTACGGGCGGCATGAGCTATCCGCAGACGGGTTCGGACGGGAGTGCGTTCGCTATTGTCAAGCGTTTGGGACACGCTGTAATAGAGCCTGTACCGTCGCTTGTTGCGCTTACAACAACTGAGGATTTTTCTGCCGCCGAAGGGCTGACCCTGAAAAACGTTTCGGTGCGGACAAACAGCATCAAACCGATTTTCGGAGATTTGATGATAACGGCAAACGGCATATCCGGACCGATCGCGCTTACACTGTCGGCTTACTCGGCGCGCGAGCAGTTTCCGTACAAAGCATATATCGATTTTAAGCCCGCATTGACGCGCGAAGAGCTTGATACGCGTTTACTTCGCGATTTTGGCACGCAACTCAACAAACAATTTAAAAATGCACTCGATTTACTCTTGCCAAAATCGATAATACCGTTTATAATAAATATGTCGGGAGTGCCTTCGGCTACGCCGGTCAATTCGATAACAAAAAAGCAACGAGCACGAATTGTCGAGATTATCAAGAATTTCGAGCTTAATGTCACAGGAACAGAGGGTTTTAACCGCGCGGTCGTAACGTGTGGCGGCGTAGACGTTAAGGAAGTCAATCCCAAAACCATGGAGTCGCGCATATCTCGCGGACTGTTCTTTGGCGGCGAGGTGCTCAATGTGGACGCGCTCACCGGCGGATATAATTTTCATATAGCGCTTGCTACAGGCTATGTTGCGGGAGCAAGTGCGGCAGCAGAGGACAATGAGTAATTCAGTTTTCAAGTGCGGCGCAGTTGCTGCGCTCAACACACAAAAAAGCATACGCAAAAACGCGAACATCTATGCTATAGCCCTTGACGGCCCGAGCGGTGCGGGTAAAAGTACGGTTGCCAAGCTTGTCGCAAAGGAGCTTGGTATAACATACCTCGATACGGGCGCGCTGTACCGTGCGCTTGGGCTTGTTTGCCTAAATAACGACGTTGACGTCAAAGACGGAATAGCTGTTGAAAATTGCATAAAGGCTGTTGACGTAAACATTATTTACGAGGGCGGAGTTCAAACCGTTACAACCGACGGAGCGGATGTCACTTCTAAAATTCGCACGCCCGAAGTTTCAATGGCGGCTTCCGCAGTTTCTGCAATCCCGTATGTACGGCAAAAATTATTGGGATTACAGCGTGGTATTGCCGAAAAAAGCTCTGTTATTTTGGACGGTAGGGATATCGGCACAGTTGTGTTGCCTAATGCGGAGTATAAATTCTTTTTGACCGCTTCCGCCGAAGTCCGTGCAAAGCGCAGGTTCGACGAACTGACGGCAAAAGGACAAGCAGTAGTTTACGCCGATGTGTATAATGATGTTGTTACGCGCGACCGCAACGACAGTACGCGCGCAATCGCTCCGCTCAAGCGGGCTTCTGACGCTGTTGAAATTAATTCCGACAATATGACGGCAGAAGCTGTCGCTAAATATATTTGTTTTACTGTCAACGGAGATATATTATGAGAGCATGGTACTGGTTTTTAAAGATAATACTGTTTCCGATTGCTTGTATATTGTGTCCGTGCAAGATTATGAACAAGTATAAATACAAAAAATATGCTCGCGGACAAATAGTAATTTCAAATCATTTATCTTGGATGGACATAATTTACGTGTACTTCGGTTTGCCGGGCGGGCTGAAACGCGCCTTGTCCAAAAAGGAAAACGAGGGCAACAAATTTCAAAAATGGTTTATGAGCACAATCGGGGTGATATTTGTCGATAGGGACAAGCCTGAATTGTCGTCAATGCGCAAATGTATCAATGCGTTAAATAACGGGGATACGCTTGCAATATGTCCCGAGGGCACGCGCAACAAAGTTAACAGGGAATTGCAGCCGCTGCATTCGGGTGCTGCGCTGTTTGCATTAAAGGGAAATGCACAGGTCATTCCTTATGTAGTTCACCACAAGGGCAAGCTTTTTCGTCGCAATTATTTGGCGGTAGGCGATCCTGTCGATTTGTCCGATTTGTACGGCAAGCGCACCGACGAGGCGACATTACAGGAAGCTACAGAGCGTTTCCGTATAGCTATGCAAAAAACGCTTGACGAGCTTGACGAATGGGTGGAAAACAGAGGCTATAAACACAAGAATAAACAGCCTAAAAAGGAAAATCGCGCGCTAAAGCGTGAGTACAAGGTTGCAAAAAGGACTTATGCTAAAAGTACGCGTAGCAAATAATGCCGGATTCTGCTTCGGTGTCAAGCGTGCAGTAGATGCCGCAGTCAATAATGCCATGTGCAATACGTACATGCTCGGTGACATTACACATAATCGCGCGGTAATAGATAGGCTCAAATTGCTGGGACTGAAAACCGTTACTTCGGTAGACGAGCTTCCAAGCGGCGACGGTACTGGCGGCGTTATAATTCGCTCGCACGGCGCTGATAAAAAGACTTATGATTTTCTCCGACAAAAAGGTTTCAGAGTGATTGACGCGACGTGTCCGTTTGTAGCCAAAATACACGATATTGTAAGTAAACATTACATGGCAGGCTATCATATAGTGATAATAGGCGAAGCGGCGCATCCGGAAGTTCAAGCGACCGACGGTTGGTGCGACAATACCGCTACCATAATCGATCTCGACAGCGATTTAAGCGAGCTTGAAGCTTACGATAAACTGTGCGTAGTGTGTCAAACGACATATGACGGAAAAAAATTTGAAAAACTATCTGAAAAAATAAACAAAATCCATTCAAAAACAGTTGAAATTTTCGACACGATTTGCTATACTACTTATGAACGCCAAAAGGAAGCGGTTTTTCTTGCTAAAAGCAGCGATACAATTTTGGTCGTAGGGGACAGAGCCAGCTCCAACACAAACAAGCTTTTCGATCTTTGTGCGGCGGTCAATCCCAATACGTACTTTGTTCAATCCGTTGGCGATCTTAAGGATATAAATTTTCCCCGCAGCGGCGTAGTAGGAATTGTCGCCGGGGCATCGACTCCGACCGAGTCGATTATGGAGGTAAAGACTTACATGGGTCAAGAATTTGGCGAAGCGAGCAACGAAGAATTCCTCGAAGCCATCAACAAAGGAACCGTAGCTATCCGCGAGGGCAAGGCAATCACCGGTACCGTTCTTTCCGCTAATGCGGACGGTATTCGCGTCAATGTCGGAGTTAAGAACGACGGGTTTATCGACAAAACCGAAGTTTGCGACGACGGCGAGTACAATCCGGAAGATTTCCCCGCCGGCATGGAAATTACGGCTATCGTAACCAAAAAGCGCGACGACGTAAGCGGCTGTGTTCTGCTTTCCAAGCGTCGTGCCGACTTAATGCGCAAGACTGACGAAGCTGTCGATCAGATTCGCAACGGCGAAATGTTTGAAATGGTCGTCAAAAAGGACATAAAGGGCGGACTCATCGGTTCGCTCGGCACATATCGCGTGTTTGTTCCTGCGTCGCAGATTCGACTTAAGTTTGTGCCTGACTTAAAGAAGTTTGTCGGCAAAACTCTTAAGCTTCGCGCATTGGATATAGATGATATCAACCGCAAGATTGTAGCGTCGCAGCGCGTCATTCTCCAAGAGGAGAAGGAAGAAAAGGACAAGAAAGCCGAAATCTTCTGGGAAAACGTCAAGCCCGACGTTGTTGTTGCCGGCGAGGTTAAGCGCATCAGCACTTACGGTGCGTTCGTAAGCGTTGACGGCATCGATTGCTTGGCACATATCGACCATTTGTCGTACTCCCACATCGATTCTCCCGACGAAGTTCTGGAAATCGGCAAGACCTACGACTTCTTGGTTCTTAAAGCGGATAGAGAAAAGCAGCGCGTTTCGCTCGGTTACAGAGAATTGCAACCGCATCCGTTTGAGAAGTGCATGGAAAAGCACCCCGTCGGTTCAATCATTCCAGGCAAAGTAATCAGCGTGTTGCCTTACGGCGCGTTTGTGGAAATCGAGCCGGGCGTCGAGGGCTTGGTTCACGTATCCGAGGCTGCCGCCGCATACGTAAAGGACATTACCGAGGTGCTTCATCCGGGCGACGCCGTTACCGTAAAAGTGCTTGCTTACGACGAGCAACACCGCAAGACTACGCTTAGCATTCGTGCTTGCCTCGACGAAGGCACTGTAGCTGTCAAAACCGCCAAACCGGCTAAAAAGCCTGTCGAAGAGAGCGGAGTTTACACAGACAAAGCTGAAAACACTGTTCTGGCGGATTTGTTGCGCCAAGTCGGCGATGACAATCAAGATAAAAAAGATTAATCTTTGAAGTAAATCGCGTGTCCATTATCTACTATTGGCGCGCGATTTTGTTAGGAGGGAACGATGGCGATATTCGCTATTTGTCCGGTTTGTTCAAAAACCATAAAAATCGAAAGGCAGCCTAAGCTGTCTTGTCCCGAGTGCGACAGTCAGTTTGGCTATGCGGAACTGCAACGCAAGCGTTTGCTTATTGACGAGCGCACGGAAAGAGCCGAGCTCGCCGCAGCAAAGAGCTTCTTTAGAAGCGGCGATTTCATGAACGCTCAGGAGCACTTTAAGCTCGCATTGGAAGCTAATGGAAATTCCTATGCCGCCAAATACTTTGTCATGCTCTGCGATATTTATCTACACGAAGCAGGCGACAGCGAGAAGTATGACGTTATGTCTGCCGTGGTGGACATGATACGCCGGTCTCTTGACGTACTTGCTCGCTCAAACGTAGCGGTTGCGGACAAGCTCGCGTTTATCACTGCTATGCTTGCCGAAACAAAAATAATCATTACGCGCAGACTGTCCGAACGTGACGAACAGTTCAACAGCGATATCGATAGCTATCGCAAACAGACAGTTTCAGACTTGACAAAACTTTTAGAGTTGTTCAAGATAGAGCGCGAGCAGATTATGTCCTTTGCACCCGAGGTTTCGGCAGTTCTTAACGAAATCTTAGACTGTGCAATCAAGGTTTGTTACAAGGCTGTTCAAACCGTTATGATAGGAGACGAAATTAAAACGCCGAATGACTCCGATTACAAAAATCTTTTGTCGCTTTGCAACGACTTATGTTTCTTTGGGCATTCGATAAATCCGTACTTTGACTCGTCGCCGTATTCGCCCGACTTTTCACAAAACTACGAGTATAATAAAAGCGTGCTCGGTCGTATAAAAGCATTTGATGAGAACAACAAAGTCAATGCAAAAAAGAACGCGATAGGCGATATCGACGCTTACGAAAAACTGCTTGAGGAATGCGAAAAAGCGCTCAAATTCACATATCTCAGCTGCTACCGTTCAATGTGCAGCAGACAGGTCGCACGCCACGCACAACTGTTTTTTGATGGGTTTGACTTGGTTTACAGACTGCTCATGCCGCGCGTTGCTCTATTGGACGGCAAAAGGATAGAAATTCGTACGTCCATATTTGCGGATATTTCCGAGCGTTGCGACATGCTTACTCGTTTTCTCGTTGATGCTTACGAGCTCAATCCGGAGGCTATCAGTACAGGGCTGCATGAGTATTACGAAAAACTATACGATATAGTTTCCACGTACTATGTGCCCGAAATGGATAAGCTTGCAAAAAGCAAGGATCGCAACAATCTGTATTATCAACAATTATTATCCGACTGTGTGTGCAGCTGTGCGCCCGCACTCAAAAAGTACGTGGACTTCTCCGACGAAACGGATAAAGTGCGCGTAAAGATAGTCAAGATTTGCAGATCCGCTACCGAGGACTTTTTGCTTCGCGCAGGCATAACTATTGATGAGATAGAGCAATCCAACTTCTACCGCCCTATATTGCAAATTTCCAACGCGTTAGTGGAAGAAGATAACGAATAATAATATATAAACCGCGCATAAAATCTTGTATGATATTTGATTTGCACAACGATTTTCCTACGCGGTTTTTAAATGCCGATTATTGTCGTTTTGGTATTTCTGGAGGATATATTACCGCAGTTATTTGGACGTCGGATTTTGAGTCCGACGCGGAAAGCAAGGTAAACGGAATTACTAAACGATTAACGGCGATCGATCATACGCCAATCGCCATAGAAGATATCGGTTTTTTGGCAAACGGTGAAAGATATAAGACCTTTGACTTTGAAAAATACTTTTACTGTTCGCTCACCTGGAATCACAATAACGGCTTTGCCGGCGGCGCGTTGGACGACGGAGAACTTACAGAGCTTGGCAAAAGCGTTATAAAAACCATTGAAGGCAGCGGTTGCTATGTAGACCTTGCACACCTCAACCGCAAAAGCTTCTTTCAGGTCTTGGATAGCGCAAAAAATGTGTTGTGTTCGCATACGGGGTTTAACAATAATGCACGTTCTCTGAACGACGAACAGATTAAGTCCTTAGCGGAGCGCAATGCAGTAATCGGATTGTGCACGGTTCAAGCATTTTCCGATGCAACTTCGGCAATAGAATTCTCGAACGAAATAGATAAGTTTGTTCAAAAGTATGGCTGTGGTTGTTTGGCGCTAGGCACGGACTTTAACGGTTCTGACGACATCCCGATCGACATCGACGATTACGTTAAACTGCTAAAAGTGCAAGACATTCTTTGCCGTCGTGGCTATACACGCGACGATATTAACAAAATATTCTTTGAAAACGCATACACCCTTTACAGAAAGGAGAGATAATGAAAGATATCTACGAAAATCCGCTAATCACTCGTTATGCGGACAGAAAAACTGCCGAGATTTTTTCCGACGACTACAAGTTCAGACTGTGGCGCAGGCTGTGGATCGCGCTTGCGGAAAGCGAAAAGGAGCTCGGACTGGATATTTCCGACGCACAGATAGCGGAAATGAAAAAGTACGCTAACGACATCAATTACGATTACGCCGAAAAAGAAGAAAAAATCGTACGCCATGATGTTATGGCGCATGTTCACGCTTTTGGCGAACAGGCAAAG
>JAIEFT010000012.1 GCA_029066805.1 Clostridiales bacterium
ATCTTGCTTATTATTGCGTCTATAAGCGCGGCTTGCGACCTGGAACGTTTGATTTCCAGCTGTTTGATTTCTTCTTCGAGAACATTAATGCTCTTTATCAGTTCTTTCTTTAAGGTCATGATGCTCCTCCTTGATTATTTTTTTGACGGGCTTTTTTTCCGCCGATTTGTCTGGTTGTCGGTTGCCGCCGCTTCCGCCGCAGTGTTGTCTGCGGGAGCTTCTTCGGCTGTAGGCTGTTCCGCCTTGGGCGCTTCTTCCGCCGGCGTTTCGGTCGTCGACTCTACCACCGGCGTTTCTGCCTTGGTAGGCTCGGCTACAGGCGCTTCGGTTACAGGCGTTTCCGCCTTGGGCGCTTCTTCCGCCGGCGCTTGCTCGATAGCCGCGGCAGCTTCCGCTACCTCAGCAGCTTGCTTTTCGGCGCGTTCTTTCATGCGCTCGGCGCGGAGCTGCATAGCCTCCGATCTCGCCTTCATTTTTTCTGCGCGCTCGGCAGCCTTTTTCGCCTTATCTTCGAGCGCGGCGACCTGCAATTCGAGCGGCATTTCCTTTTTCTGTTTATTGGCGTTACGGCGCGCCTCCTTGCGGCGTTCCTCCGCGGCGCGTTGTTTGGCTTCCTCGTTCTTCTTGTTGGCACGCACGGCGGCGATTGTTGCGTCAGTTGCCGCTTTGGTGCTTATAGCTACGGCAACCTTGTCTGTAAGGAATTGGAACACTCCGTACTTGAACAGTACCAATATGACAAGTGCGATAACCAACAGCGAGCCGAACAATATGACTAACAAGCTCCACAGCGGCATTCCCGGTTTTTCAAAGACTTGGAACACCAATGTATACAAATCCATTCCCGTGTAGTCGTCCGTACCGATCACGTATGCGGTAAGCGTATACGTACCCGCGGGCACAGCGCTAAGCGTGTTGGTGGCGCTTGCCGAGTTGTACACAATATTGCCGTCGATATCAGTAACGGTAACGATCGCCGTGCCGAACTGCGCTTTTGCGACGGGTATACTGTCAGCGGCGAACTGACCTTCCGTCCACGTCTTGATCGACGGTGTTGTAGTCCATGCGTTTACACCCTTGAATACGCGGAACTCCAAACCGCGAGCGGACAGTTCAAAGTAGTTATTGTGCTCATCGACTGTGGCGGACAAATAATATGTGCCGACGCCGAGCTGTGCGAGAGCCACGGCAACGCTGTTAGACACATAGCCGTCGTCATCCAATCTGATTTCCGCAAGCGCGGGCGAGGCATAGTTTGTGCCGAGTTTATCGGTAGTAATGCTGAACCACAGCCCGCTGTTGCTCTTATAGTCATACAAAGGCTCGGCTGTGATAAGGTTAACTTGCTTGTCGTAGTTGCCGTAAGTCCATTGCATGATATTGGGCAGGTATTTCCAGCTGTTAGTGCCGCTTACGATTTTGTACTCGCCGGCGCTCACGATAGTGCCTTCGAAATTGCCGTAACCGACAAGGTCAAAGCTCGCGTCGCCTGCATTTACATATTCGCTTGTAAGCATGTAATCCACGTCCTTGACAAGCGTAACGCCGCGGAACTTGACCAATGCTTCGGGGACATTGTCCTTGCTGTTGTTGAAAACGACCTTATCGTCTACAATCTCGATCGTTATATCGGCGTTGTCATCCAAACTGCTCTGCAAAACATACGGGTCTACCACAAAGCCGAATGTGCGCGTAACGGAGCTAAATACAGCGCCGTCGGTCTCACTCACACCGTTGTCCCACCAGTTACGGCGCGCATTATCTGCGGTGTAATCGGGAACTGTAACTTTTAGCGTATAGTTGCCGGCGTCAAACATCGCAAGCGCGGCGGTGTAGTAATCGTCGTCGAGCGGCTTAGTCAAGTCGATAGCATATTCGCCGTCCTCGTCTGTCGTCTCGTAATACCGAATACCCTCGCCGTACAGGACCGCAAACCGCATTGAAACAACGTTCACCGATTCGCCGCTGTCCGAATATTCGGATTTGCCTATCTCGAATACGGCAACGTCGCCGTGCTCGGGACGCAACGGGGTCATTGCGGAAACATCGTCGCCGTAAGACCAACCCTCTACGGCAGCTTCCGTGCCGTTGTACATTCTTACATCATTATTGAACGTGACTATGTACCAAACTTTTTCGAGCTGAATATACCAAGCGTCTTTTTCTTGGTCGTAAGCAAAGTCGCCTTCCGCGCCGTCTTCGGGCGCGCCGTCTACGTAAAGTCTGACGGTAGTGGTTATTTCGTTGGCTTTGTTGATCTCGCCCGTTGCGGTATTATCCGCATACACGGCGTTTTCGAGCGCAAAATATTCGCCGAGCGGTTTACCGTTTAACACGTACTCCTCGTTGAGCACGATTGTTTGGGCTTGCCCGTTGTAGCACACATACGAATTGTAAAGCTCGCCCTCGACCGTCGCTTTGACCTCGTCGTTTTCCACGGTGTAAGCCGTTTGGTCGCCGAGCGCAACAGCGCTGCTGCCGACCTGCAACAGCCACAGTCTGTTGGGCGCTTCCGCTTCCTCGCCGATTTCGCCGTCCGCATCGCCGCTATCCTCGCGACCGTTATAATCCACAAAGTCGCTAACAACAAAATCAAACGCGCGGTTTTTTCCGTCCGCCTCGTCCGCAAATGCGGTGCGCGATTTTGCCGCTACCGCCGCAAAAATTGCGACAAGTACGCATAACGCAATAATCAGCGCCACACACACTTTGGATTTGGTTATCTTTAACGTCATAGTAATACCTCCGTAAGCGACCACGGCGCTTTAAATAAAGAACATAGCGCGAAATCGGCATACATATATATGCTACAAATATACAATTGTATTATATATGTAGCCGCGCCTTTATGTCAAGTACTTTAAGAAAATCCGTGTGGAATTTTCCTACTTCTTTTTGTAAAGAAGTAGCAAGAAAACCTTATTTTTATTTTTACAGCAAATAATATCTGTATCTTTTATAAAAAACACTTGACCTTTAATTTGGTATTCATTTTGAATAACTACAGCGAGAACTTGCCCTTCAAAAAGCTTTCCTGACTGTTGATTGCCTCGCCTATCATGTCCACCGGCATGTATGTTCCGTCCTCTGTCAGCCTGCGCGCCTTAACGTTGTCGGCAAGCATAACGCACAGCATGCCGTAAATTTTATCGGCTATTTCGCCGTCTATAACGGGCGTAGCAATCTCCACGCGTTTATCTGTGTTGCGCGTCATAAGGTCTGCGCTGCTTATAAACATCGCACGGTCGCTTTTCGTCCCGAAGCAGTATATTCGCGAGTGCTCGAGCAGTCTTCCCACAATGCTGATAACCGAAATATTTTCCGTCTTGCCCTTAACTCCGGGCACAAGACAGCATATGCCGCGAATTACAAGCTTGATCTGTACGCCCGCCTTGCTCGCCGCAATCAGCTTTTCTATTATTGTCTTGTCGGTAAGGCTGTTCATCTTGGCGAAAATGTATGCGGGCTTGCCGTCCGCCGCCTTTTTTGTTTCGCGCTCGATGTACTTGATAAGCCCGCTCTTTAATGTGTGCGGCGCGATAAGAAGCTTGCCGTAATCGCTGTTTTCGATATTGCAAATAGCGAGATTGCGGAAAAACGCCACCGCGTCCGCGCCGATATTTTCGTCAGAGGTTATTACGTTAAGGTCGGTATACAGCTTGCTGGTCTGCTCGTTGTAGTTTCCCGTGCCGAGGTGAGTAACGTAGCGCAGCTTGTCGCCGTCCATGAGCACGATCGATATAATTTTGGAATGAACCTTGTAGTTGCCGCATCCGAAAATAACCGTGCAACCCGCGTCCTTAAGCACTTCGGAGAAGTACAGATTATTCTCCTCGTCGAACCTGGCGCACAGCTCGATCACAACCGTAACTTCCTTGCCGTTTTCGCTCGCCTTTTTTAGCGCTTCCACGATACGCGAGCGGTGGTCCAGCCTGTATATTGTTATCTTAACGGACGCAACGCGCGGGTCGACCGCGCATTCGTCAAGCAAACGCACAAGCGTATCCATGCTGTCGTACGGGTACGCCAAAAAGATGTCGTGATTAAGCGCCGCCTCCAGCACCGAACATTCGGGCAAAACCGGCGGCATAAGCGGGCGCTGCGGTTTGTACTTAAGAGAAGATACATGCTCGGGGTCGACGTATCCGCCGAGCGACATCATATACTTAAAGTCAAACCCATGCCGTGCGGTAAAGCAGTGCTGTTTTTTAAGTCCCAAAAGCTTGAGCAAAAACGCCTTAATGTCGTCTGCGCCCTCGTCTATCTGTAGCCGCACTGCGTCCTGCGTGCCCCTAAGCTCCACCTTGTGCTTGAGGAACTTGGAAAAATCGAAGTCGCGCTCTATGTCGTTGTCGTCTATGTTGGCGTCAAAATCGGCATTGCGCGTCAGCCTGAGCATGGCTTGACTGCGTATCTTGTATCCCTCGAACGCTAGATAACCAAACGTGCGGATCAGCTCTTCCACCGTGATGATGTTCACCTTTTTTCCGCCGTCTATCTTGTACACGCGCGGCAGCTTTTGGCTGATTGCCATAACTCCGTACATAAGTCTGTCCGACTTAGAAAGCTCGAACATCATGTAGCTGTTCATGTTTTCGAACTTGATCATCGGGTGCTTTGCGTCAAGCACCATTGGCGACAGGAGCGGCAAAACGGACGACGTAAAGTACTGCTTGCACTTTGAATACTGCTTTTCGCTAAGCTCCTTGCCGGTGCGAATTTTAAGCCCGTTCTTGTTAAGCTCGGACTTGAGCTTGGCGTACACCGCGTCGGCGGCTTTATAGTAGCCTTTTGCGAGCTTGAGTATGCCGTCCACCTGCTCGGTCGCCGTAAGGTCGGTCTTATTTTCCTTTGCGTCGCCGTTCACCTTGGCGTCGTTTATAAGACTACCTATGCGCACCATGAAAAACTCGTCGAAGTTGGAATGAAAAATCGACAGAAACTTGCACTTTTCAAGCAGCGGGTTGGTCGGGTCGGTCGCCTGATCGAGCACTCGCTTGTTAAACATTAACCACGAATACTCGCGATTGATATACACATCCTTTATGAACTTGTTTTCGTTTGACATAATTATCCTTATTTTAAAAGCTCATAATGACAAACGCACAACCTAAACTCTTGTCATTCCGAGCGAAGTCGAGGAATCTCATCCTTATTCTTTATTTGATTTCTTTCCTGATTACTTCGTTCTTACGGGCTTCTGAAGTTCCGTCGCATAAGTGTGTACGCTATCGTTAATGTCGATTGGCACGCACGT
>JAIEFT010000013.1 GCA_029066805.1 Clostridiales bacterium
CTATCTCGATACGTTTTTCCTTGGGCAAATCAATACCTGCTATTCTTGCCACTTTTGAAACTCCTTAATGGTTTTTTGAATTTATTATAAATAGCGCTCTTTTTCGGTCGGCGTGTGGAATGTCGCGCTCCCCGTAAGTGACGGTTATTTTCAATTAAGAATTCAGAATAATTTGTTTGTTTTGCTTATGCGCTTAATTAGCGCGACAAGCGGTGTTGCGAACGGATTGCGTTGGCGATTTGTGTGTCCGACAAGGCATCGCCCCCCGAAGTCGTAGCAGCGCTACGTCGAGCGGGGCATAACGCAGTCGGCGCGTAAATCGGTAGCAAGCCGCCGCATAAGCCGCGCGGGCGCGCGACCTAACCCTGGCGTTGTTTGTGACTAGGGTTCTTGCTGCAAATAACCATAACCTTGCCGTGACGGCGAATGACCTTGCACTTGTCGCACATGGGTTTAACAGACGATCTTACTTTCATGATGTTCTCCTTTTGGGAATTCAGAATTAAGAATTCAAAATTCAGAATTAAGAATTATTGTTGTTTATTGAATAGTTGTGTAGCCAAAGTACTGTGTTACGACTTACTGCGGAACGTGATTATGCCCTTTGTAATGTCGTACGGGGAAATGGCAACCTTGACCCTGTCGCCCAGCAGCACCTTGATGTAGTTGACCCGCATCTTGCCCGCGATCGTGCACAATACAATTGCGCCGTTATCGAGCTTGACCTTGAACTTAGTGCCCGGCAGACATTCTTCTACAGTGCCTTCCGTTTCGATATTATCACTCCTCGGCATACAACCTCCTATCCCGAATGAATTGTTTTATGCTCTTTTTGAGCGTTGCGTTTGTCGGGTTTTCTATTCCGCTCTGTGCGACTACCCGTAAATGCTTTTTACGTTTTAGCTTGGGGCTTTCCATGCTCCGAGACATGCCGTCGGCTATCAGCACGAAGTCTGTCCCCACCTGCGCGACAACTACGAACGGCTTATCCGTATCATGCCCCGCAAGGCTTATTACAATATCGCCGATTTCCATTTTGTCACAGTCCTTTGTGATGCGTCCTATAAAGTAAGGATCTCGGGCTCTGCGCCGTCACCGTTTATAATGACGGTGTTTTCGTAGTGCGCCGCCCTGCTTCCGTCCATTGTCCGAGTGGTCCAGCCGTCGCGGTCTACCTTGACCCGCCAATCACCCGCGGTGATCATCGGCTCGACGCATATGCACATTCCCGCTTTGAGCGGCGAGCCCGTGCCGTGCCTGCCGTAGTTGGGGACTTCGGGCGGCTCGTGCATTTTGTGCCCGATGCCGTGACCGGTGAGCGCCCTGACTACGCCGAACCCGTGCAACTCCGTATACAACTGAACCGCGGCGGATATGTCGCCCACCTTGCCGCCCGCCTTGGCGTACTCGATTCCGGCAAAGAACGCCGCTTTTGCCGCGTCCATGAGTTTGATGTCGGCTTCAGACGCTGTACCTACGGCGAAAGTCCGCGCCGCGTCACCTTGATATCCGTTTAAAAGTGCGGTAATGTCTACAGACACTATGTCGCCGTCCTTGACCGTTTGTAGCGACGGTATTCCGTGGACGACTACGTCGTTGACCGATATGCATGAGGCGTTGGGATAGCCGTGAAAGCCCTTGCTTGACGGCGTTGCACCGTGGCTGCGTATGACTTGCTCGACAACCGCGTCGATCTCCAGTGTTGTCACACCGGGCTTGATGAACTTTTCCGCCTCGACGAGCGCCGCTTTAACTACGCGGCTCGCCGCGCGCATGCCTTCGCGCTCTTTGTCGGACTTGACTATCATTTAAGCGCTGCCTCGATCGCTTGGTTGACCTGCTCTATCGACTGCATGCCGTCGATGTTTTTGAGCACGCCTTTGTTGTTGTAGTAATCGACGAGCGGTGCGGTGTTCTGTTCATAAACCTTTAAGCGGTTTTCCACAACTTCGCGTTTGTCGTCGTCGCGAATAACGAGTTTATCGCCGCACGCCTTGCAGATGCCGTCGGGCGCGTCCTGCGCACTCGTAGTGTATCCGCACTTGAGGCATACTCTGCGGCTTGCCATGCGGTCGGCTAACTTGTTAAGATCGGTTACAAGATTGAGCGCTACGTCGATATTGACAATTTTGCCGAGCTCGTCCGCCTGCGCCTTGGTGCGGGGAAACCCGTCCAAAAGGAAGCCATTACCGCAGTCAGCCTGCTCTATCCTGTTCTTTAACAGCGCGATAACCAATTCGTCGGGAACAAGCTTGCCCGCGTCCATGAACGCCTTGGCTTGCTTTCCCAGCTCAGTGCCGTCCGCTATGTTCTTGCGGAGCAGATCGCCCGTCGAGATATGCGGTATATCGTGTGTCTTGCAGATGAGCGCCGCTTGCGTGCCTTTGCCGCTGCCCGGCGCACCCATAATTATCAAATTCATGTGCTGCTCCATAAAAAGGATTAGTGTTGTTGTACAGAGCGTATTTGAGAGTGCGGAGATGCGAGTAAGACAAGGAAGTCCGAGTGGCGGCGAGCGGGAGTGTAGAACCACCTACATGACCCGAGACGCCACGACGGCTGACGCCGTATTACGACGCATATACGCGCTCGAAATTATTTCAAGAATCCCTTATACTGCTTCATCATCAGCAAGCTCTGCAACTGCTTTTCAAACTCGAGCGCGACGGAAACAACGATCAGCATACCTGTTGCCGAAAACGCGTTGACGAGCGAGGAGGTGTTGCCGAGCACTGCGGAAAATATGACCGACGGCACAAGCGCGATAAACGCGAGGAAGATTGCGCCGAACAGTGTGAGACGCTTGGAAATTCTGTTGAGATATTCGGTTGTCGGCTTGCCCGGGCGAATGCCGTTGATAAAGCCGCCGTACTGCTGAATATTGCGCGAGATGTCCTCGGCGTTGAACTCTATGCTCGCATAGAAGTACGAGAAACCGAGAATCAAAAGCGCGACAATAATCGAATATATCCAAGTGCCTGCGCCGAGCCAGGTCATCCACCAGATGTAGAACGAGCTGTTAGGCGCGATCATTTGCGCGATCATTTGCGGAAGCGTAAAAAGCGCAGTCGCAAAGATAATGGGCATAACGCCGCTGGCATTGACCTTGATGGGAATAAACGTACTCTGTCCGCCGTACTGTTTTCTGCCCTTGATCTGTTTGGCGTACTGTACGGGAACGCGGCGTTCCGCGCCGTCAATGAACACTATCAGCATGAACACGGCAACAACCATGATTACGAACCCGACGAGTTCCCATATAGCCATTTGATCGCCCGCGACCGAGTTCTGTATGGTCGCAACAATGCTCATGCCCGCCGAAGCGATAATACCGATGAATATTAAAAGGCTTATGCCGTTGCCCACACCGTAATCGGTTATGCGCTCGCCCAACCACATGGTGAGCATAGAGCCCATTACCATTACGATTGCGACGAATATGCCGATAAGCCATGTCTGAGTCATCGGTCCGAACACTTCGTTGGAAAGCGCGCCCGCACGACCGTACGACACAGTGACCGCCGTCGCTTGCGCAACAGCAAGCGCCAATGTGATGTAGCGCGTGATTTGCGTTATCTTCTTCTTGCCGTCGTCACCTTGCTTTTGGTATTCCTGCAAGCGCGGTATCGCGGCGGTGAGCAGCTGCAAAATAATTGACGCGTTAATATACGGCGTAATACCTATTGCAAACAGAGCGCCGTTCTGGAGCGCGCTACCCGTAATACCGTTGAGCAAACCCAACAGCCCGTCGGCATTGTTACTCTGATAAGCCAACGGGTTGATGCCGGGAATGGGTATCCAGCAGCCCAATCTATATATAAAGAGCAGCGCGAGCGTGATTAGAATCTTCTTGCGCACGTCTTTATTTTTGAAAGCGTTTTTTAGCGTTTCAAACATTAGATGACCTCGACAGTGCCGCCCGCTTTTTCGATCTTTTCTTTTGCGGAAGCCGTGAACTTAGCCGCCTTGACGGTCAGTTTTTTGGTGAGTTCGCCGTCGCCCAAAACCTTAAGTCCGTAGGCTTCGACCTTTTTAACCACGCCCGCCTCGACCAAAAGCTTCAGGTCGACAACAGCTCCGTCGTCGAACATGTTGAGCTTGTCGATGTTGATAACACTGAATTCCTTTTGGAATTTATTGTTAAAGCCGCGCTTGGGAAGACGACGCATAAGCGTAATCTGTCCGCCCTCGAACCCGGGACGAACGCCGCCACCGCTGCGCGCCCACTGTCCTTTATGACCCTTGCCCGACGTTTTGCCTAAGCCCGAACCAATTCCGCGACCCAAACGCTTGGCTTTGGTGCGCGAGCCGTCTGCCGGCATAAGTGCGTGCATTTTCATGATTTAAGTCTCCTTTTCTAATAGTTCTTGTCCGATTGCCGCAAAAGCGACCGACCAAGCCTAAGCTTCGGTAACCTCTACGAGGTGAGTGACTACGCGTATCATACCGCGCATTGCAGGGGTATCCTCTACAACAACGGACTGATGCAGCTTTTTAAGCCCAAGCGCCTCAACGGTGCGCTGCTGCTTGACAAGTCGTCCCGCCGTGCTCTTAACGAGCGTGACCGTAAGCTTCTTGTTTTCTGTTTTTTCAGCTTTCTTTGCCATTTTGTTCTCCAATATGGGTCAAGCCCATTTAGATTTTTGTATTACACCATCTCGCAATTTGCTTTACAGTAGGATACGAGCAAGACGGTGCATTTAGATTGCGTTAGCGATTTTTCGCGGTTGCAAGACGCGGCGACGAAGTCGTAGCAGCGCTACGTCGAGAAGCCGCAACACAGCAAACGCCAAAATCGATAGCAAGATAATGCACAAGGATTGTGAGTATCCTACAATATCTCATCAACCGTCTTTCCGCGCATGGCGGCAACTTGGTCTAACGTCCTCAAGCTCTCCAAAGCGTTCATGGTAGCTTTGACAACGTTGATGGGGTTGCGCGAGCCGTAGCACTTGGTTGTGATGTTGTTTATGCCGCAAAGCTCCAACACCGCACGCACACTGCCGCCGGCGATAACGCCCTTACCTTCGGGAGCGGGACGGAGCAGCACCTTACTGCAAGAGAACTCGCCGATCGTTTCGTGCGGAATAGCCGTGCCGTTAAGCGCGATCTTTTTCATATCGCGGCGAGCCGCCTGCTCTGCCTTTTTGATAGCTTCGGGGACTTCGGTGGCCTTGCCCATGCCGATACCCACTCTGCCTTTACCGTCGCCCGCAACCACGAGCGCCGCAAAGCTGCTGTTGCGACCGCCTTTAACGACCTTGCTGACTCTACGCGTAGTGACAAGCTTGGTCTTGATGCCGTCGTCGACAACTTCTTTTTCTCTTTTCTTTCTGAATTCTTCGCGTGCCATGATGCTCTCCTAAAACTTTAATCCCGCAGCACGAGCCGCGTCGGCGAGCGCTTTGACTCTGCCGGTGTAAAGGTAACCGCCGCGGTCAAACACCACTTCGGTAATACCCTTGTCTTGCGCCTTTTTAGCAACGTCGCCACCGACGTATTCCGCCTGCTGTGTTTTGGTTTTGCCGGCAATATCCGCGCCCTTTACGAGCGTGCTGCTGCTGCAAAGCGTAACGCCTTTTTCATCGTCGATTACCTGAGCGTAAATGTGGCTGGTCGAACGGTAGACTGCAAGTCTCGGACGAGCAGCCGTGCCCTTAACGTCATGGCGCAACCGCACGTGACGCTTCATACGAATTTTGTTTTTATCAATCTTCTTAATCATTTGCCACTCTCCTATTTCTTGCCTGCGGTCTTAGCCTCTTTGCGGAGGACTTTTTCCGTGCTGTAGTGCAGACCGTAGCCATGGTACGGTTCTACAGGGCGCTTGGACTTGATTTGCGCCGCAACCTCGCCGACAAACTCCTTGTCGATGCCGCTGACAACAATGGTGAGCGGATCGGGGCAAGCGATGGAAACGCCGCCGGGAATAACGTATTCGACGGGCTTGCTGTAGCCGATGTTCATTATGAGTTTGTTGCCCGTGACTGCGCACTTGTAACCGACGCCTGCCACAATGAGCGTTTTGGTAAACGCCGTCTGAACGCCTGCAACCATGTTGGCAATGAGCTGACGATACAAGCCGTGGTACGCTCTTGTCTGCTTGTCGTCGTTGGCGCGCTCAACATTGACCACGCCCGAACCTACAACCACGTTTATATCCTTGCACTTTATTTCCTGTTTGAGCTCGCCAAGCTTGCCTTTTACCGTGACAACGCCGTTTTCGAACGTGACGGTAACGCCTGCGGGCACATCAATATGCTTTCTGCCTATACGCGACATACTGCCCCTCCTACCATACATAGGCGAGCACTTCGCCGCCTACTTTGAGCTCGCGCGCTTTTTTGTCGGTCATGACGCCGCGCGAAGTGGAAATGATAGCAATCCCGTAACCGCCGAGCACCTTGGGCAGGTCCTCACAGCCGCAGTAAACGCGCAAGCCGGGCTTGGAAATGCGTTTAAGATTGGTTATGGCGTTGCGGTTATCGCTGTATTTGAGCACAACTTTAATGTTGCTGTGACCCTGTTCCTCAACAACCTCACCCGACGCCACAAAGCCTTCGGCGACAAGAATATCGACTATAGCCTTTTTCATCTTGGACGCGGGTATGGAAACGGTATCGTGTCTTGCAGTAATAGCATTACGGATTCTCGTGAGCAAATCCGCGATAGGATCTGTTGTAACCATTTTGTACCTCCTCCTTACCAGCTCGACTTCTTTACGCCGGGGATTTCTCCCTTGTACGCAAGTTCGCGAAAGCAAATTCTGCAAATGCCGTACTTTCTGAGCACGGAATGCGGACGACCGCAAATATTGCAACGCGTGTACGCGCGAGTGCTGTACTTGGGCGTTTTTTGCTGTTTATTTATCATCGCTTTTTTAGCCATAATTTTCTCCTTAATTCTTGAACGGCATGCCGAGCTTGGTAAGCAACACCTTTGCTTCTTCGTCGGTAGCGGCAGTAGTAACGATGTCTACGTCAAAACCTCTGATCTTTTCGATAAGCTCATACGAGATTTCGGGGAAAATCGTCTGATCCTTAATGCCGAGCGCATAGTTGCCTCTGCCGTCAAAGGACTTGCCGGAAATGCCGCGGAAGTCGCGCACGCGCGGGAGCGCGATAGATACAAGCCTGTCTAAAAACTCGTATGCCATTTCGCCGCGAAGCGTAACCTTAATCGCTATGGACTGACCTTCGCGCAGCTTGAAGTTACTGACCGACTTTTTGGCCTTTACCAAAACGCTGCGTTGTCCCGAAATAGCGTCAAGCTCGGCTTGCGCAAGCTGAATGCTTTTGGAATTGTCCTTAATATCGCCCAAGCGCATGTTAAGCACTATCTTTTCGATTTTGGGGACTTGATTGATATTTTTGTAGCCACGCTCCTTCATGAGCTGCGGGACTATTTCCGCTTTGTAACGCTTTTTCAGGCGGTATCTGTCCGGATTGTCCGATTTAACAGGTCTGCCTGCTTTTGCTGACGCTATGGGCGCTTTGTCCTTGGCCTTGGTCGCTTTTTCTGCCATTACCGTTTACTCCTTACTCTGTTTTACCGTCGGTACTCTGTTCGACGGGAACTTCTTTTGTTTCGGCCTTTTTGGTCTTTTTAGCCGTTTTTGTGCCTTCCTTTTTCGCCTTGGTTTCTTCCTCGGCTACTTCGGATTCGGCTTTTTTAGCCTTTTTTTCGGCTGCCTTTTTGGCTTTTTTGTCGGCTTTTTCTACCTTTAACGCCGCGTCGAGGCTAGCGCCGCACTTGGCGCAGATCCTCGCGTTTTTGCCGTCAACTTCCTGATGACGAATACGCACGCTCTTTCCGCACGACGGGCAGATTATCTGAACGTTGCTGGCAGCAAGCGGCGCTTCCACCTTTTTCCTTCCGCCCTGCTCGGTAGCTGAGCGCGGCTTGATGTGGTGAGTAGCAATGTTAACGCCCTCAACAAGTACCATCTGCGTTTTGGGATCGGTAGCCAAAACTTTGCCGGTCTTGCCCTTGTCCTTGCCGGTCAAAACCTTTACGTTATCGCCTTTTCTTACATGAAGATTGTTCATGAGATCCTCCGTTAAAGTACTTCGGGCGCCAAAGATATTATCTTTGTAAAGTCGCGGTCGCGCAGCTCACGCGCGATTGGTCCGAATATACGAGTGCCGCGCGGCTGCTTTTGGTTGTCTATAATTACGGCGGCGTTGTCGTCAAAACGGATATGCGATCCGTCGGGACGGTTTACGCCCTGGTGCGTGCGCACGATAACAGCCTTAACAACGTCACCCTTTTTAACGGTGCCGCCCGGCTGTGCGGACTTGACCGACGCAGTGATAATATCGCCGATATTGCCGCTCTTGCGCAAACTGCCGCCCATAACCTGTATGCACATTATTTCTTTCGCGCCGGTATTGTCGGCGACTTTAAGATACGATTGGGGTTGTATCATGATTTCTCATGTTCTCCTTTACAGAATTGCTTTTGAATTCGCAGTCGCTCGCAAGAGAAGGAAGTCCGAGCGGCGACGACGGGGAGTGTACTTCGCGTACATGACCCGAGGCGACGCGATGGCTGACGAACTATTGCGAGATGAATGCGATTTCAAATTATTTAGCCTTTTCTACAATCTTGCTAACGCGCCAGCACTTATCCTTGGAAATAGGACGAGTTTCGACGATCTCTACTCTGTCGCCGACGCCGCACTCGTTGTTCTCGTCGTGCGCCTTAAACTTTTTGGTGCGGGTGACCGTCTTTTTGTAAAGCGGGTGCTTGTACTTTTCCACGACGGACACGACAACCGTTTTGTCCATTTTATCGGATACGACCACGCCTTCACGCGTCTTTCTGTCGTTACGTTCGATTTCCATTACTTAGCCTCCTTGTTAGCGCGGAGCTCACGTTCTCTTATGACCGTCTTTACGCGCGCTATGTCGCGGCGGACGTTCTGGATCTGCTTGGGGTTGGCAAGCTGACCTGTCGCGTTGGAAAACCTAAGGTTGAACAGCTCGGTTTTAAGCGACGCCAGCTTCTGTTGCAACTCGTCATCTCTTAACTCATGAACTTTCTCTTTCATTATTCAACCTCCTCTTTTGCCTGTGCCTGTGCCTCGGCCTCTTCAAGCTCGCGCTTGACGACTATTTTGCAGCGCACGGGCAGTTTGTACGAAGCAAGCCTAAGCGCTTCGCGTGCAATCGGTTCTGCCACGCCCGCCATTTCAAACATGACAGTGCCCGGTTTTACGACTGCCGCCCAGTACTCGGGCGCGCCTTTACCGCTACCCATACGGGTGTCGGCAGGCTTTTTGGAATACGGCTTGTGCGGGAAGATATCGATCCACACTTTGCCGCCACGCTTGGTGTAACGCGTCATTGCGACACGCGCCGCCTCGATCTGATTGGAAGTGATCCTGCCCGGATCTTCGCTGACCAGTGCGTACTCGCCGTAAGAAATCTTGTTGCCGCGAGTAGCCTTGCCTTTCATTCTGCCGCGCTGAACTCTGCGGTGTTTAACCTTGTTGGGACTTAACATTATTCGCCCTCCTTGTTATCGGCTGCCGGAGCAGGTGCAGGGGTCGCGCCCAAAACGTCGCCCTTGTAGATCCACACCTTGACGCCCAAAACGCCGAACGTGGTGCGCGCAATGCAGTAACCGTAATCGATATCCGCACGCAACGTTTGCAGAGGTATAGAACCTTCTTGGTAGTGCTCGGCACGCGCGATTTCCGCGCCGTCAAGCCTGCCGCCGACCATGACCTTAACACCTTTCGCGCCGGCGTGCATAGCCTTACTCATGGCTTGCTTCATGGTGCGACGGAAGAACGCGCGCTTCTCCAGCTGTGCCGCGATGTTTTCCGCAAGGAGCTTGGCGTTGAGGTCGGGATGCTTAACCTCTATGATATTGACGTAAATCTTTTTGCCGCCGACAAGTCGCTCGAGGTTCTTTTTGAGCTCGTCGATGCCGACGTGCTTTTGACCGATGATCTTGCCGGGGAACTGTGCATGAATAGAAACCTGCACCTTGCCCTGGGGACGTTCTATAACGACCTTGCTGATGCCGCAGGATTTATATTTATTCTCGATATGCTCACGAATCTTGTGGTCTTCGATAAGGAATGCGGCAAACTCGTCCTTACCCGCATACCATTGGGAATTCCACTTTTCGATGATGCCGACGCGCAAACCGTGGGGATTGACTTTTTGACCCATGATTAATTGTCCTCCTTGGTGTCGAGAATAACGGTGATGTGGCTTGTGCGCTTAAGGATGTGGTGCGCTCTGCCCTTGCTGACCGGCTGATAACGCTTGAGCGTAGGACCTTGATCGGCATACGCTTCCGCTACATACAAATCGTCAACCGACAGCCCGTTGTTGTGTTCGGCGTTGGCAGCGGCGGAATTCAATACCTTGAATACCTGCTCGCTCGCCGCTTTGGGCGTGGCCTGGAGTATAGCCATGGCTTCCGATACCGACCTGCCGCGAATAAGCGCGAGCACAATGCGAACCTTGTCGGGAGCAATGCGCACATGCTTGGCAGTGGCGTGAGGACGTTTTTCGCGCAACTGCTCTACGCGCTGCGCTTTTTCTTTCATTCTTGTTGCCATAACGTATCTCCTTATCTACCCTTGGTCGTCTTTTCGCCGCCGTGACCGGTGAAGGTACGAGTGGGCGCAAATTCGCCAAGCTTGTGTCCGACCATGTCGGTGGTGACATATACCGGCACAAACTTCTTGCCGTTGTGTACGGCAAAGGTAAGACCTATAAACTGCGGGAATATGGTGGAAGCGCGCGACCACGTTTTGATGGGACGCTTATCCGCTACCGCCGCCATCGCCTCGGCTTTTTTCATAAGCTTGGCGTCAACATAATAACCTTTTTTAGTCGATCTTGACATTTTTTAACGCTCCTTAATTAACGCGTTTGACAATAAACTTGTCGGAAGCCTTGTGCTTGGATCTTGTCTTCTTGCCCAGAGTCGGCTTGCCCCAAGGGGAAACAGGACTGGGTCTGCCTATCGGGCTCTTACCTTCGCCACCGCCGTGAGGGTGGTCGCAGGGGTTCATAACCACACCGCGGACGGTGGGTTTAACGCCCATGTGGCGTTTTCTGCCCGCTTTGCCCAAGGAAACAAGCTCGTGGTCGAGGTTGCCCACCTGTCCGACCGTAGCTTTGCAGCGCTGAAGCACCATGCGCATTTCGCCGGATGGAAGCCTGAGCGTTGCGTACTTGCCTTCCTTAGCCATAAGCTGCGCCGCCGCACCCGCCGAGCGAACCATCTGTCCGCCTCTGCCCGGTAGCATCTCTATGTTATGCACAAGCGTACCTACGGGAATATTGGCAAGCGGCAAGCAGTTGCCTGCTTTGATATCCGCATTTTCGCCGGATATGACCTTGTCGCCCTTCTGAAGTCCGACGGGTGCAAGGATGTACCGTTTTTCGCCGTCCGCGTAAGACAAAAGCGCTATAAACGCCGTGCGGTTGGGATCGTATTCCACGGTAGCGACGCGCGCTTCGATATTGTCCTTGTTGCGCTTGAAGTCTATAACGCGGTACTTTTGACGGTTGCCGCCGCCGATGTGACGAACGGTAATCTTGCCCGAAAAGTTGCGTCCGCCGTGACGGCTCTGCTCTCTTAAAAGCGGCTTGTACGGCTTGTCGCCTGTAAGCTCGGGTGCGGCAATAACGGTTTTGAACCGCGAGCCCGGCGTAATCGGTTTATATCTCTTAATAGCCATTTATGTTATTAACCTCCGTGATTGTAGAGCTTGTTGTCGCTTATCCTTAATCTTGTCCTACGCAGCAAGCCTTTTGACTTATTCCGAGCGAAGAGCGAGGAATCTAGGATTATACGCGACTTCAAGCTTAGGACAAAGTCTCAAAGAACGGTATCGCCTTTGACTCGGCTTTAAGCGTAACGTACGCTTTTTTGCCCTTGGACGTGTAGCCCTGCGTTCTGCCCTGTCTTTTGAGTTTGCCGCGGACATTGATCACGTTGACCGACTCGACCTGAACGTCGAATATGCTTTCGACCGCAGCTTTTACCTGCACTTTGTCCGCGCGAGGGTCTACCATGAACACATAGCGTTTGATAGCCACGCCGTCGTTTGACTTTTCAGTCAGAACCGGACGAATGATGATGTCTTGTGCCGTCATTATTGCGCCGCGACCTCCTTTGATGTGTATTTCTGTTCAATAGCCTTGATGGCTTCCACGGTCGTAAGCATGACCGTGTTGGCTACTACGTCGTAAACGCTGAGCTGATCGCTGTTGGCTGTGCGAACGTTGGGAATGTTGCCCGCCGCCCTTACTGCGTTGACGCTGCCGTTGGGAAGAACCAAAAGCACGCGGCTCTCTATTTTGAGCGCCTTAAGCACCGCCGCCATCTGCTTGGTCTTGGGCTCGATGTCGAGCTTGTCAAGCACTACGAGGTTGCCGTCCGAACGTTTTGCGGAAAGCGCGCTCGTAATAGCGGTTATGCGCATGATTTTGGTGATTTTTTTGCGAAAAGAACGCGGCTTCGGCGCAAAAACAACGCCGCCGCCCTTCCACTGCGGTGCGCGGATAGAGCCCTGACGAGCATTGCCGGTGCCCTTTTGACGCCACGGCTTTTTGCCGCCGCCCGTAACTTCCGTGCGGGTAAGCGTGCTTTTTGTTCCCTGGCGCGCGTTAGCCATCTGCGCGACTACTACCTGGTGAATAATCGACTCCTTGTACTCAGCGCCGAATACGCTGTCGTCCAGCTCCATAGTACCGGCGGAGCTGCCGTCCTGTTTAAATATCTCGATTGTAGGCATAATTTCCTTAATTCTCCTCGTCCTTACTTAACGGTTTCCTTAACGGTAACCAGCCCGCCTTTAGGTCCGGGCACAGCGCCGCGGATCAAAAGCACGCCTCTCGCTTTGTCCACCTTGACAACCTTAAGGTTTTGGATGGTGACGTTCTCGTGACCGTACTGACCGGGCATTTTAAGGTTCTTAATGCGGCGCGACGGATTGGAGTTAGCGCCGGTAGAACCGACCTCGCGGTGAACAGGACCGGTGCCGTGCGTCATCTTAAGGCGGTGGTGATTCCAGCGCTTGATAACGCCGGTGAAACCGCGGCCCTTGGTAACGCCGCTTACGTCAACCATATCGCCCTCGCCGAACATGGTGCAGTCGATAACGCTGCCCACGGTATACGAATCCGCATCTTCATAGCGGAACTCGCGCAAATAGCGCGCGGGCTTAGCCTTGGCCTTTTTGTACAAACCTGCTTCGGGTTTGTTGAGCTTGCCTTCTTTTATCTCCTCGAACGCGCAGACTACCGCGCTGTAACCGTTGCGGTCAACAGTGCGAAGGTCGACAACCGTCATCGGTCCGCATTGAACAACCGTGACGGGAATGGCAACGTCGTTCTCGCCGAATATCTGCGTCATGCCGAGTTTTTTGCCTAAAATAGCTTTTTTCATTATATATCGGCTCCTTTTACAGCTTTATCTTGATGTCTACGCCTGCCGGAAGGTCGAGCTTCATAAGAGAGTCGACCGTCTTGCCCGACGGACTGTAAATGTCGATGAGACGCGAATACGTGCGAAGCTCGAATTGCTCGCGCGAGTCCTTGTGCTTGTGTACGGAGCGCAATATCGTAACCACTTCCTTCTGCGTAGGCAGAGGAATCGGCCCGCAAACCTTAGATCCGGTCTGCTTGGCTGCATCGACGATCCGCTGTGCGGAACTGTCGACCAGTTCATGATCATACGCTCTTAGCTTGATTCTGATTTTCTGGCTTGACATATGTTTCTCCTTGTGTCCGCCCGACGTGCCGTACCCAATATATTGTATGGGCGTTCACGTGTTCGGGCGTGCCGTTTTGTGCGAATTTTTTTCGGGGCTTCTCGGCCCCGGTTTCTGTCCACAAAATCGCCACGCACACTGCGCAGCTTGTCTATTGTACCAAACTTGTCCACCCTTGTCAACTGTTTTACGCTATCTTTTTAAAAAAATTCAGAATTAAGAATGCAGAATGCAGAATTGGAGTTCTATCCTACTTTTGTCACTTCGAGCGATGCGAGGAGTCTCATCCGCTCTCCGCTATATAATATATGCTATATAATATATAATGAAAGGAGAATTATCGAATACAAAGTATTTCGTTGGCGTCCAAGTCGAGTATCACGCAAAGATTGGCAAACGTATCGAGTGCCGGCATTTTGTTCAAATTAAGATAATTCGATACGCTTTGTTGGCTTATTTTCAAACGGCGAGCAATTTCTGTCTGCGTAAGTCCGCTTAGTTTTATCGCCTCTTGGAGCTTTTTCCTAATTTGTTCAAGTACTATCACTATAACACCTCTAAAAAATTTTACAACCATTAGGTGTAATTTTGCTTGACTTACAATCAATGATTGTAGTATTATATATTACAACTATTGATTGTAAGACAGGTATAATTCAATGCGCGAAAATCAAAAACAAACAGAAACGCCGAAGAAGATTGTTTACAGCAAGCTAAGTTTATCTTGGTACTTAGCCGGAATATATCTCGACATTATGCGCGGCTTGGGGATCTTTTCGTGCGACAAGTAATTTAAAAGACTTTTCGGCGAGCTTCGCGATTATGTGGATAAACAATTCTTTTTGCAATGCGAAGGAGAAATAAACGATATATTTGTAGTTGCAGAACAAATAATAAAATCCGACAAAATAAATTACAATTAAATTAATAAATTTAAAATACGCCGACCGCATGGTTGCGATGCCATCAATATATTTGTGCATTATCCGATAACTAATTAATCGAATTTTTAGCGGTTTTTCGAATTTTACACAGCAAAAAAGCACAAAAACGCTTGTTTTTGTGCTTTTTTGTTTAGAACATGAGAGTGTCGCGCAGCTCGCCCAAGTACCAGCTGGGACCGTCGGTGGTAATTTTATCGAATTTTTCTTTTAATTTTTTCGTTATTTTTAATATATAGCAATACGGTAAAATATCGAAATAATAATTGGGATTTTCTTCTATCAACGTTTCCAATTGATCTTTTTCCGCGTCGAGCAAAAATTGTTTGAAAGCTCTTATCCTGCCGTAGATCTCGATATTTTTTTCCGAGCGGATATCTATATGCGACGATATCAGCACGGTTGCTATAGACGCCGCCATACCTATTCCGATAGTAAGTGCGCTGTAGTACGGCAAGAATATGAGAACAACAGCCAGCGGCGCACCGCCCCATACGGCAATAAACGGATATTTTAGCATTACTTCAATAGGTTCGTCGTTTGGAATTGCTTTAAATAGTATTATGGCAATTATGGGAAATAGCATGACAGCATATATTCCGTCGCCGTCATAAACCGCATAATTTATCAGCGTGATTGCTATTATCGATAGCTCCGCAAAAACCAAGCTCAGTCCGGCGAGCCAGTCCGTCTTGCCCGTTCGGCGCTTTTTTGCTTTTTGCTTACAGCTTTCCATAAGCTTTTTGTTGACGTCTTTAATAGACGAAAGCGCGGCGAGCGTGTAAAGCTCTATGCTAGGCTCAAACAATCCGTCAAAATACTCCTTTTCTATTTTGAAGTTATTCCGCATCTGATTGGTCATTTCGCTTTCGTCTACTTCGGGCGGCTCAAGCTCTTTCAGCTTTGTGATCTTAAGCCCGCGCTTGCAGTCCTCTTCGATTTTTACAAATCCACGCGAAGCCCAGTACAGCATTAGCGGATTGATTATCTCGTGTGCTCTCAAGCGGTGCGAATAATACTTATTCATCACGTCTATCGGCGAATACCCGCGCGGCGGATAGAATTCTATCGGTCTTAACGCGCGATTGAGCCTGAGCTTGCCGATAATGAGCGGCACAAGTGCGAACATTACCGTGCATACCGAAATGAGAATGCAAACGACAAAAACCCAAGTCTTCATAGCAGTCGCCCCCTTCCTTCGGGATCGCCGCTGTACCATTTGGGCGGCGGAACGCCTTTGAACTTGCGCCCTACTATCCATTTGATATTGAAAGCGTACAAAAACGGCAGCGCGGAATAGTATTCTTCGTCGTTCAGCTCGTATGCCGCGTCTTTAAATAGGAATTTTCTGTAATTGATCAAATCGGAATATTCGTCGAGATTTATTTTTTCGCGGTAATCCACAAACCGAATGAGCACTATCGGACCGACAAACAAAATTGTGACGGCTACGTATATCACGCCCAGAACGTCGTTGACCTCCAGTCCTACCCACATGGCGATAGACCAGCCGATCGAAACGCCCAACCACATTCCGCACCAAACCGCTTTGAACAAAATGGGCATGCCCTTTACGAATATCAAAACGATAAGCCCTATCAGCGCCATAAAAAACATTATAAGCATAAAATACATTCCGGTGAGCGCGCCGATCAACAACGCCGACAGCAACAACGGCAGTATGGAAAGCACAAACGTCACGACCTTGAGCGTATAGTGCGTCGAAGAATAAACGCCCTCGTCTTCCCTTGCGGCAAACTTATTGGAAATTCGCGTTACCTCTGCTTTGGAGATAAGCGGCAAATGTATATTGATAGGTTTGCCGTAAGCGGCTTTTTTCATTGCTGCGTTGAACACCTCGCGATCGCGCACATACGTGCCGCGGTCGAAAAATACGGCTTTGTCGTTGTAGTGCATGGGCATGCTTTTTACTTTTTTCAGTATGACCGTGTGCGGCGTGACGTACTCGACCTTTATATATCCCATTTGCGCCCAATGCGTTATCAGCGCGGCGGTCAGCCGCCTAGGATAAGTTTTGCCAATGAATATGCGCTGAACGTCGAGCGGCGAGAAGCCTTTTGGCATTTTTGTCACTTGCTCGTTTTTTACATTGCGCCTAGCGCGTCTGCCAAACACCAACGCGAGAATAAGTATGGCTACTACGCATGCATATATGCCCGCCGCAAAACTGTAATATATTATTGAACTGCTGTTCGATAAAAATGCCATAGCTTTTTCCGTACTTCCGTTTTCGGTTGTTTTTGAGGTAGAAAAATCGGCTCACGCCCAACAGTATTGTATCACGTTACGATTTACTCGTCAACAGTCTGCAATATTTCTTTCGCACCGCAAATGAACTCTGATCAATATGTTAAAAAATCCTGATTTACTAAACCGTCGGTTTAGCTGAACGATGGGGTATACAAAGATTTAGCTTGTCCCAAAAATTTTTTGAATGAGAACGCCGAAGATAATTAAGAATTAAGAATGCAGAATTAAGAATTATAATACAAATGATATTACTCGGAGGTTCTTTGAATGATAAAGTGAATTTTACCAAATTCTTCACTACTTTTTGTCACTCCGAGCGCAGTAAGGAGTCCCAACCGCTTTACTCTGCATTCTGCACTCTTAATTCTGCATTCACAAAAATCCTAAAAATTTTATACAAAATCGCACATTATTATCTTGTTACAAAATTTTTCCGCTCTGAGCTTAATGTCGAAAAATCACGATTTGCTAAACCGTCGGTTTAGCGTTACGGTAGGGTATACAAAAGTTTCTATTCTTCATGTAATATTCCGAGTAAAACCGTCGTAAAATCGCGTGAATTTTGCGCAACAAAAAATCGCCGACGTATATCGACGATTTTTGTACTTACTATTTTTTATCTTGTTCTTGCAGATGAGCTGTTGCATCTGTGTTTTCGGTCGCTTGCTCATCCGCTTTGACCTCGGCTTTGTCGACATTGTCGGCTTCGACTGCGCCGTCGGTTTTATCGGCGTTCTGTTTGTTCTTTTTTCCAACCCAAACCATATATAATGCGACCGCGCCGAAGATAAGCAGCAGGAAAATCACGCCCACTACATAGTACCAAGGGTCGGACGGATCGTTAAATACATTTGAAATAAACGGTAACATATTCTTTTGCTCCTTTAAGCCTCTTTCGGCTAAATAACATCAGTTGAAATACGGCGCGAAATCGCCCTTGCAATCAAGCAAATCTACTTGTATTATACAAAATTTCGCGTGGCGTGTCAAGCCGATAATAATTCGGAATTAAGATAATGATGAGACTCCTCACTACGTTTGGAGTGACAAAAGAGATTTGTTTAGCGTAATCAAAAATTTTTGTCACCTCGAGCGCAGTCGAGAGGTCTCATCCGCTTCATTCTGCATTCTGAATTCTTAATTCTGCATTAATTCCCTTGCCGCAGTCCTGTTTATATCGCGCTCTTTAATAACATTTTTCTTTTCGTAGTTCTTTTTGCCCTTAGCCAAGGCGATTTCCACCTTGACAAATCTGCCTTTCATGTACATTTTGACGGGGACTATAGTAAAACCTTTCTCCGCCGCCTTGGACGCGAGCCGCTGTATCTGCGTTTTGTGTAGCAGTAATCGCCGCGTTCTGGTAGGGTCGGGAGCGAAAGCTCCGACGTTCTTATACGGGGTGATCCGGCAATTCTTAAGCTCGAGGTTGCCGTTTTCCATAAAACAAAAGCTGTCGCGCAGCGACACGTCGCCAACCTTTACCGACTTGACCTCCGATCCTTCGAGCGCGATTCCTGCCTCGAAGGTCTCCACAAAAAAGTAGTCAAACGCCGCCTTTTTATTAACCGCCACCGTTTTTATCGCAGTTTTAGACTCGGCTTTCTTATTATTTTTTCGTTCTATTTTATTTTTCATACTATTTTCCCACACAGAACCTTTCAAATACTTCGGAGAGAATGCTCTCGTCGGCGCGATCTCCGTACAGCTCGGCTATAGCAGAATACGCCTCGTATAGCAACGCCGCCACAATTTCCAGTCCTTCGGCTTTTTTCGCCTCGATTTTGGCGGCGTTCAGGCTATCGTAACAGCGCACGACACAATCGTATTGGCGATGATTGCAAACCGAGCCGAAATCCGCGGGGCAGAGGTCAAAAAGCCTCTGCTTGAGCGCAGTGATATTTATTTTTTCCCGCGCGCTTATGCAAATCCATTCGCCGTCGCGCGCCGCATTATAGTCTATTCCCACGTCTTTTTGGCTGTCGCACTTATTTTTTACCGACACAAACCGCGAAAACGCACTTTTATCTATATTAATATCACTACCATCAGTGACTAAAACCACCGCGTCTGCGTCTTTTGCCGCATTGATGGCGCGTTCTATCCCGATTTTTTCCACCTGATCGTCTGTGTTTTCATTCAGTCCCGCCGTATCCGTAACGGAAAACTTACGCCCATTGTACACGTAATCGCCGTCAATCGTGTCACGTGTCGTGCCGGCAATAGGCGTTACTATAGCGCGGTCGCTGTCGGTCAACGCGTTGAGCAGGGTAGACTTACCCACGTTTGGCGCGCCGATAAGCGCCACCTTGAATCCGTCGTTTATTACCTTTCCTCCCGCAAAACCCGCAATTTCTTTTTCCAGCACGTCGGCAGCTTCGGTCACCGCAGCCAAAACAGCGCTCATTTCCGCACCGTCAACCTCGTTTTGTTCCATTTCGTCACTGTAGTGCAGTACCGCTTCTATAGAGCTGAGCGCTGTCTTAAGCAATTGCTGCACGGACGACAGCGACTTAAACTCGCCGGAATATCGCTTATTTCCGTATTCAAGCTGCTCCGCCGTCTGCGCGTCTATAATGTCGGCAAGCGCTTCACATTGCATCAGGTCGAGCTTTCCGTTAAAAAACGCGCGTTTGGTAAATTCTCCGCGCTCGGCAAGTCTTGCGCCGCCGCTAAGCAAAGCTTTAATAATAGTATCGCAAATAACCGGATTCCCGTGCGGAAACAACTCAACAAGGTCTTCGCCTGTATATGATTTTGGCGCTTTGTACGCTACCGCCATAAGATTTTCGGTAAAACTTCCGCTAATAAATGTATTAACGCGCAGCATTCCCACCTTTAGCGGCTTAGCCAAAAACCCACTCAAAAGCTCGACACAGCCGTTACCGCTTATCCTGATTATCGCTACCGCCGACTTGCCGTACGGAGAGGCTAGCGCGGTTATTATATCGTTTTTTCTGTTTAAACTGTTCATAGCTTTTTACAACTTTGTAGAAAAGTGTGGTTTTTATTATACTTCCATTATTTAAATTATTTTAATTTTCAATTAATTGACGGGTTCTAAAATTTTGTGCACATTGTTTTTAACAAAGTTATGCGGCATTTCTACCGTGTTTTTACACATATTTATTCATAAACGAGCCGCTCTTTCGTCGAATGTTTTAAATTTTACACCATATATTGTGTGAAATAGGATTTATACACATTTTTACCTTGCTTATTATACATAACTACTAATAAATAATATATAAACTCAACACCTACAGCTTCTCGTAAATAAATAGTCTTCGATTAATGTCTGTATAAGGCAGTGTATAATCTTCGGCTACGATTAGCCGCACGTTCAGTTTTTTTTCGGTTTGTGAAGTTGCCGGACTGTCGTTTTGAGTCTTGTACAGTATAACTTTGCCGCCTTTTTTGGCAAGCGGAGCGCAGAACGCCAATGATTTATCCGTGTCTGACACAGCTCGTGCGCTGACAGTATCGAAAGAAACACCTTGCTTTGCCAGATCCTCCGACCTTGAATGACGGGTCGTAATGTTATTAAGTCCCATTTCCTTGACGCAGCGATTGATTAGAGCTAACTTTTTGCCAACGCTGTCCAGCCCGACGTATGAGCAATCTGTGACGAGCGCAAGCGGAAGGCAAGGAAACCCGCCGCCGCACCCGACGTCGCAGCACGTTCCGCTGAAATGCTTGTACGGATAGATACTATCCAAATAATGTTTGAAGTATACGTCGCTTTCGTTGCGGATTGCGGATATATTTATTACAGAGTTAACCTCAAAGTAAAGCCTGGTTAGCGTTTCAAATTTATTAGGCAGGGTAGAATTATCGAAATTTTGCTGTAAAAATTCTATAAACGCCCGTTTTCCGTCGATCAATAACAAAATGTTACCTTCCTAAGTTATATATTAATAAACAATAGATAAAACTTTATATTTTACTTTTTCGATCGGGAGAGTGCCGTAATACCTTGAATCTTTGGAGACGTTGCGGTTGTCGCCCATAAAGTAAACATGATTCTTTGGAATGTATAAAATGAATGGGTCGATTTTTGAATAAGTTTGATGAGAAAGAGTATCGAGGTTATAATCTGTAAGCTCTGCGTTATATTCGAGTATCGGCGTTTGGTAAAAGTTGATTGCTGCGTAGCGCATATTTTCTTTTATATACGGCTCGTCTATCTTTACAAACTTGTTGTCACCGTTCTTGCAGATGTACACGTCCACATCGACGTTGTTTTGTGCGCGCATAAAAATCAGTTTATCATCCGATACTGCTATCACGCGCTTTACAATGTCGTGCTCCGGTTCGCCGTCTTTAGCAGTGTCCACTATAACAATATCGCCGCGCTCCACACCAAACAATTTGCGCTGGACAAAACAATACTGATTGTCGTGGATGGTATTTTCCATGCTTTCGCCTTGAATTGGAATAAACGAAAATAAATATAAAAATATCAGTACCGCAATCAGAACAAAAATAACAATCAATGTCAAAACGTTTGATTGTTTTTTTCTGTTTAACAGCAGCTCGCCGCCGGTAATGTCGTCCATCATTCTATACCCAAAGAACCGAACCTAATATGAATTGTTTATCCGAGGTAAATTCCAATAACAAAATCTGCGACCAGTCGTTAAGCATGCCTGCCGAACCCTTAAAATTCATATGCGAAAGCGAAAATTGATGCCAATCATCTGCGGATTTTATATCGATAGTGCACTCATATTTGTTTGTTTTGTCAATCACGGCGACGGTTATTGCTTGAGGCTCGCCGCAAAGCATTAGTTGGAGCAGTGTATCGGGCGGAACACGGAACAGCGGATCGCCGGGCTTAAACGTTATTAACGAGCCGCTAGAACTTGTTACGCCGTCAATGTCATACGGACCTTTTACTTGCGTAACAGGGCTTCCGTCGCGCGACGTCCAGCCGTCTTCGCCCATACTGCCGTCGTAAATTTTTCTGTGACTTACGCCCGGGCGAGCTTGCACACCGATTGACTTGGGAATAACGCTGAGCATGTCTGACGAGCAAACGATTTTGCCGTCGTAAATTACATTGGCAAAAGCATATATAGGCTTGTTGTCTTGGCAAACATTGATTTTTGCCATGCAATTATCTTTGCCAAGGCTGATAATAGGTATGCTCATCCAATTGCGAAACGGCGCGTCGTCTATGCAGAACGACACGTATAATTTTACGTCTAGCTTACGCTCGGATTCTTTCGAGTTGTCTATATCGATATTGATATATAAATTTTTTTCGGAATTAGACGCCGTCAAAACAGGACGCGGCTCATACGGTAAGTTATTTGCACGCTCGTCAAAGAACGAAAGAATATTATCGTATACGGCTTTAATTCCGCCGGCGAATGCGCGTTCCACAATGCGAAAATGCTTTAGCGACTCCGTGTTTTCTGCAAGCTCAGCCATGTCGTCCAGCGAACCGTCGACGTCGTTTGAACAAATCGCCATAAACATTGGAACTACGCTAATGGGCGCATATGCGCTGTTATCCAGCGATGCGCGATAGTTTATCAACGAATTACCTTCGCCTTTGACATTAGGAATAATATTTAGCAGTGTGGCGCATGCGGTAAGCCCGTCGTTAAAAGCGGCAAGCTTGTATACCGTGCTTCCGCCAAGCCCCGTGCCGAGCGCAAAAACGGGTATTTCTGCATATAGCTCTTGCAGCAGCTTTACGGCACGGCGTGATATGCACGTCCAAATATACCAATTGCTTGTGGCGTCGCCAAGTATAGTAAATTCTTCCACGCCGTCCAAATTGCAGTCGGATAGCGATTTGGGGTACAGAGTAAACCGCGCTCGATCCGATTTGCCTAAATAATCCAAAACAGCAACGGAATAACCAAAACTCAGCATTTTAGACACGAGTTCGCTATTTGCTGCGCCTGTTTTGTCAGCAAGGTACAGCACTGCGCCTTTCATTTCTGCTGCTTCGTAAATTTTTATATAAGCGCGCGCCCGTCCGTCAACGGTAGTATAACCGTCAAAGTAGTACTCCTTGACGGCAGCGCCTAATTCGGATTTTGCGGAAAGCGCCGTCTTATTAAGCGGCAGCGCCAAAACATCGTAGTCTTTCCATAGTGTGATAGGACTGTTAATATCCACCGAACACGCTCCGAGCGGCAAACGCAGGGCAAGCCCGCGCAATTCGCTACCAAAGTTTATTGTCCTATATTATATATCATGCAATCTCATTTGTCAAGTATAGACGGGTAGTGCAACAACACCATTTTTGCCGAACATTACGCGCCGTGCGCAACGTTTTAGGTTTTGCTTGACAATCGCGGGCGATACGTATATAATATGAAAAAAACAACGGAGGACATTTATATGACGCCAATCAGAAAAGGTGGATTAGGCAGAGGCTTAGGCGCTCTACTCAGCGATATAGAGGAAGAATCTGTAATAAACTCGGTGGAAACGTCGGAAATGCTGCTTTCCAACATCGAACCCAACATCGATCAACCGCGCAAGCAGTTTAACGACGATGCGCTTGCTGCTCTTGTGGAGAGTATAAAAACACACGGTGTTATTACGCCGCTTATTGTCACACCCAAGCCCGACGGAAAATATATGATAATAGCAGGCGAGCGCCGTTATCGCGCCGCCACCGCCGCAGGACTTGTTTCCGTGCCGGTATGCGTGCGCGAGTGCACGCAGGTTCAAATTGACGAGCTTTCGTTGATAGAAAACATTCAGCGCGAAGACCTTAATCCCATGGAAGTAGCCCGCGCCATAAAGAAGCTTATGGATGACTACGGATATACTCAGGAGCAAGCAGCCGAGCGTATAGGCAAAGCCCGTCCTACAGTTGCAAACCTACTGCGCCTTATGGACTTATCCGACGCGGTGCAAAAAATGGTGGAAGACGGTCAGCTTTCGGCGGGACATGCACGTTGTCTTGTTACGGTAGCCGACGCAGAAATACAATGGGAGCTCGCCCAAAAAGCCAAGGGCGACAAAATGAGCGTGCGCGACTTTGAAAAGTTGGTCAAAAACACCCTGAATCCCAAAAAGAAAGTCGAAGGACCTAAGCAAAGCCTCGAATTGCGCGATATGGTTGTCCGTATGCAAAGAACTTTTGGAACAAAAGTATCACTTTTGGGCAACGATAGCAAAGGGCGTATCTTTATTGACTACTATACGTCGGACGACTTGAGCCGAATAGAGAGTATGCTTAGCTATTTGGAAAGCAATTACAACAAAGAGTAAATGTTCCACGTGAAACATTGTTTCAATCCAAAAAAAGCCCATTGTTTCACGTGAAACAACGAATATTACCTAAAATTAAATGTTCCACGTGAAACAAAAACGCCGCTATCACTAGCGGCGTTTAGTATTTGCGGCAATTACGGCTGTTTTTTGCGTCCCAAGTCTACGTTGTCCTCTTTTCGGTTGCGCAGAGCCTTGACAGGGTGGTCGGCTACGGTAAAGCGGTAATCCTCGCCGAATTCGGTAATATAGTTGTCTATTACTTTGTGGCTCGCTACGGACGACGGAGTTTTGTTGACCGCCGAATTGTAGCGGAAGTACTCGTAATCGTCGGGGACGTTGGTAATGTCGGTGTATTCTTCGAGCACGGCGGTATTATTGACCGTGTTCTTCAGTACGTTGCGCACATAGTGTTTGTTCTTTTCGCAGTTGTCGTTAAAGGTGAGCAGTGTAGGAAATTCGGCGTTGGGTATGACCTGTGCCCACTCCTTGCCCTCGTATTTTTTGAGCAGTTCTGCGGCGTAGTGCAGGTGCGCAAGCTCTTGCTCGAAGTGTAGAGCCCAAATCTTTTTTGCGATGTCGTTGGTTTCCTCGCTCATTGCGGAATAGTAAAGGTAGCACTCGCAGTACTCGTGCATCAATAGGCATTCCAGCCAGGTGGCGGTGGAATCCATCAGCGATTCGTATTGCGTTACGTGCTGTTCTTCTACCATGCCGATCTCAAGGAACAGCTTGCGTCCTATATCGGACGTAGCATAGAACGTACCGAGGTTCATATAAAAGTTCATGGTTTGCTGTTCTGCCGCGGTTATTATCATGGTGTGCAGCTTTGTGGAAAGCGCCGCATCCGGCGTTATGGGACGGCGAACGTCGTCAAACGGATGTCGGTGTTCTGATATGGTGGGGCGACCCGGCATGATTTCGGTATAACTGCCGACAAGCTTTTCGCCCTTAACGCCTTGCTCCATTTCCAAAAGGTCGCTAAAGCGGTACAGGTGGTCAAAGTCTTCAAGTAGAGCAAAGTCGAGCGCGGCTTTGACGTACTTGTTCTTTTCGGTTTGAGCGAGAACTGCAGTCAGATCTACGGCAAGCTGTTCGTACGATATTGTTGTTTCTAACATGCTCTCGTCCTTGGGCTTGAAAAACGAAATGCGTTTTTGCTGTTGCTGTTCGAGCTTGCGCAGGAACGCGACGTCGCGGCGAAGATTGTTGTCTACAGTGTGGCGGGACAGCTGATGCATGAACCAGCATTCTTCAAACTCTGCGCCGTTAAGCAGAATTGTGCGCACCTTTGTGTACGCGTCGGTTTCGTTTTTGTCGTAAGCGGTTGGATAAATTTTTCGCCAATCGTTTACGCACTTGTCGATCTTGTAAGATTTTTCGTTAAATGGATTCATATTTAACCTCCGATAGCTAAATTGTTAGCAATCCGTCGGATATTTAAACAGCAAATTTTTTTGCTAATAGGGTAGATTTTTTGCGACAGGCATGATACAATATTAATATCTATATGAAAACACTTTACAGAAAAAAAGCGATTGCTTTATACGAAACGCATATGCGCGTGGGGTTTGTGGTTAAAACCGTTGTATTCTATTTGATTGCCGCCGTGCTGTGGTACATAATTGCGGTTATCGCGCCGTACACCGCAACCATGGAAGTGACTGCTTCACAGAATATTGTACTGACAAGAACGGCATTTTCCGCAACGGAAAAGGATATTAACATTCCCATTGAAAATAAAGAGCGTGCGCTTTTGATGCCGACCGGGGAAAGCTCGTTCTGTCGCAGGCTGCGGCTGATAGAGGACGCAAAAAGCACGATAGACTTTATGGTATATTTCGCATCGAAAAGCGAATATTCCGATTATTTTTATACCGCGCTTGTCCGTGCCGCCGATAGAGGCGTGAAAGTTCGCATAATCCAGGACGGCAAAATGGGCAAGCTCGACGGCTATGTCGCAGACGGAATTGCTAATATAATATATAATCATAATAATATAGAATTATATTATTTTAACTGTATTAATATTTTAGATCCGGCAGGCTTGGCAACAATCATGCACGACAAGGTCGTTATTGTAGACGGCGACAAAATGATAGTTGGCGGCGCGAATATGGGCACGTCGGGGTACTTATATAATTATGATATGGAAGTATTAATTACCAATAGCGGGCAGCACGGCAGCGTCGGGCAAGCGCAACGATATTACAATAATATGTTAAAAAGCGAGCTTACCGAGCGAATAAAATCGAAAAAACGCGATTTTTCGCAGAAAAGCAAGTACGAACAAAAGTATTTGACCTTCTATAACAAATGCGAATTTGCGCAGAAAAAAATAGATTATAACGCACTAGGCGTGCCCGTAGACAAAATTACATACCTTACAAATCCTATCAGCTCGACCAAAAAGACGCCAATGATACTGCAAGCGATGTTTAACATGATGGAAAGCAGCGAAAAGTCTATAGTAATAACGCCCTATTCCTTGCTGGAAAACGACAAAATCAAAAAGCTGCGTGCATTGGCGGCAAAGAATAAACAGTTTACGCTGATAACAAACTCGCTGTATAACTCAAGAAACGTCGGATATGCCGACTATTATTATAATCGTGATAAATATATAAACTCTAATATAGATGTATATGAGTTTCAAAACGATATTCAACTGCACGCCAAAGTATTTTCATTTGACGACAGATACAGCGTTATCGGCTCGTTCAACCTTGACGAGCGTAGCGCGCACATCGATACCGAGAGCGTAGTAATTATCGATAGCGAGGAATTTAACAAGGGATTGCAGGATTATATTGAAGATACGTTCATTGCCGACAGCCTTAGGGTGAGCGATAATAACGAGTATATTCATAGCGATACCGTAAAGTCGCACGAAGTTTCCGCCAAAAAGAAATTCACATACTTTTTATACCGCGCTTTGGGCGTAGTCAGATGCCTGATATAATTAAGAATGCAGAATGCAGAATTAGAAAATAAGAATTGGACTCTTCCCCTTCGCACAGAGACAAAAGGATTTGCGCGCGGTGTGCTATGTTTGTCACTCCGAACAAGCGAAGCTCGGTGAGGAATCTAATCCTTTTTCTTTCGTGCAGTGAGGCTACTTCTCGAGAGTAATAACCGCTTTATCTTTATATAATTTTTGGCGTTTTTATTCGGAATTTTCCTTGAAAGAGGAAAATTTTTTTATACCCTCACGTGGCGCTAAACCGATGGTTTAGTAAATAAGGATTTTTGTATAAAAAGCTCGGAGCGGAAAAATTTTGTAGCAAGATAATAAAGTGTGATTTTGTATAAAATTTTTAGACTTTTGTGAATGCAGAATTAAGAATGCAGAATGCAGAGTAAAGCGGTTGAGACTCCTCGCTGCGCTCGGAGTGACAAAAAAGTAATGAAGCATTTTAAAAATTCTTTTTGTCCTACGTAGCAGCCGTAGGCTATTTCGAGCAACGCGAGAAATCTCATCCTTATTCTCTTAATTCTGCATTCTTAATTCTTAATTTTCCTCGGCGTTCCCATTCAAAAATTTTTTAGGACAAGCATAGTCTTTGCATACCTTACCGTTAGACTAAACCGTCGGTTTAGTAAATCAAGATTTTTTGACATTTTTTTCGGTATTAAATTCGCTCACGCAAGTGCCTATATAAGCGAGTTAGTCCATTCTTGTGAAAAATTATGTCACCTAAAAAGCCGAGCTATTATGCTCGGCATTTTAGGCGTAATAAGTAATTTATTTTACGGTGTTGGACTTTTTGCTTTGAGTGCGCGAAGCCGTCTTGCTGCTCTTGGTAACAGAACTGTCGGACTGAACATTGCTGCCGGACTTTTTAGAACCACAGCAGGTGCTCTTTTTGGTAGCCGTCTTTTTGGTGTTAGCCATTTTCTTACTCCTCCTCTAAGAATATGTACTTACCCGTGCGGGTATCGCTCCGCGGTTTTGCGGTTGCGTATTTTTAGTTTGCGCGGATTGCTGCGGATTATGCAGAGCAATGGCGAAAATCGGACTATAATGGAATAATTGCATGCAAAAAATGAAAATGCAACCGTAAGTTGCGCAAAAAAATGATATTGCAAACCGAAATTGGTTGAAGTTTATGCTGTGCTACTTTATAATACTTGTATGATTTTTGTCGGGAGGCACAAATGCATATAGCAAAAAATTTGCAGTACTTGCGTAAGCGAGACAAGATAACGCAAGAGGATCTGGCGGAAAAACTGAATGTGTCGCGCCAGTCTGTATCCAAATGGGAAACGGGCGAGGCGTATCCGGAAACAGAAAAGCTGCTCGCCATATGCGATCTGTTTGACGTGTCGTTGGACGGACTTATGCGAACCGATCTGTCTGTAGAGCTTGTGAACACCAAAGACGATATATCCGATAAAACTCAATCGTCGGGCGAGCTCGGTAAGAATGGCGCGGACGCCCAACCCGAAACTACAGAGCATGCGATCTTTGCCGAGCATATAAACAAGTTTTCGCGCGGGATAGCGATAGGGGTCATGCTAATACTTTTGGGCATTGCGGTCTGCATAGCTATAAGCGGCTATGCGTTTACGCTAAGCGGATCGACCGCCGAGCTGACAAGCGTGATGAGCGGAGTAGCTGTTATATTGTTTACGGCGGTCGCGGTATTTCTGTTTGTGTTTAACGGACAAAAGCACGATGCGTTCAAAAAGAATCATCCGCTTATAGAAAAGCCGACAGACACTACGCACCGAAATTTTCCGACGATTATGGCGGGGCTTGTATCCGGAATACTGGTCGACGTGATATACTTGATAACTACGACTTCGCTTATTGACGCTGACGTTATCAAAACATCAAACAAAGATATGGCGTATTGTTATGTTACGGCGGCTTTCATGGCGGTATTGGCATTTATAATAGGCGGGCTTGTGTATATGGGTATCCAACATAGCAAGTACGACGTAAAAATATACAATAATGAAATACGCCATATAATGAACCCTACGCCGAAGGACAGAATAGCAAGCGCGGCTTGCGGCGCGATAATGATGACCGCAACGGCAATATATTTAGTTATCGGGTTTGTCGGTAATTATTGGCATCCCGGCTGGGTCGTATTTCCGGTAGGCGGGATTATTTGCGGAATAATTAATACAATTTTTAAAGCAAAAGAAAAATAAATAAATGCAGAATTAAGAATAAAGAATGCAGAATTATAATAAGGTTGGGATTTCTCGCTTCGCTCAAAATGACAAAAAACAATCGAATTTTCATATTTTGTATGTGCAAAATAATGAAAAATGCGCATTTCCGTAAAATTTCGGTAATGCGCATCTCTGTTAATAGGCGATTTTTAAATTAATTAAAAATTAAAATAAATTAAATAATTAATAATTTTTTTCGTAATTTTCAATACATTTTTTAATTATTTCTATTGCGTGTTTTTTGTGGCAAATTTCTTTGACCGTTGTTGTTTTGTGCTCGAGCACTTTGTAGACCTCGAAAAAGTGCATCATTTCGTCGAAAATGTGTTGGGGCAGCTCGTGAATATTTTTAAAGTCCTTATACGTCGGGTCGTTGACCGGGACGGCTATTATCTTTTCGTCGAGATCGCCGTCGTCAATCATCTTTATCACGCCTATAGGCTCGCAAGTGATCAGCGTCATGGGATAAATTATTTCGTTGCACAGGACAAGCACGTCCAACGGGTCGCCGTCGTCTGCAAGCGTGCGCGGAATAAACCCGTAATTGGCGGGGTAGACGGTGGAAGTGTACAAAACCCTATCCAACCGCAGTAAGCCCGTTTGCTTATCAAGCTCGTATTTTGCCTTGCAGCCTTTCGGAATTTCTATAAGCGCGTCAAATTGCGTTGAGGTAATTCTGTCTTTGTCGATATCGTGCCAAATATTCATAAGTAACTCCATTTTGATGTTTTAAAAAGTATATCACAATAATTAATAAATATCAATAATTTTATCAAAAACAAAAACATCCCCTTTAAAAACAAGGGGATGTTTTTGGTGTCGCAACCACGCTGGCTGTAAGCCGCGATTTAATTATACTACAGATATATCTGTAAGTAAAGACTTTTTACAGAATTTTATGTAACATATTAGAAAAAAGGGAATAGTAATAATGAATTACGGAGAAGCCCTAAAACACCAAAGAGAGATAAGAAATTTAAGTCAAACGGAGCTTGCAAGAGCGACGGGGCTAAAACAGCAAATGATAAGTCATTGGGAAGCCAATAAAGGATTACCTAATATTGATTTTTGTGTAAGACTTGCGGAGTATTATGATATAAGCTTAGACGAGCTTGTCGGGCGATAAGACAAATATAATTTATTATCCTAAAAAATCGAGAAAAAATAGCGCACTATTCTTCAAAACGAAAATAGTGCGCTACTTGTATATTCAATGCAATAGAAATTTATATTCGCGCGTTTTTGGCGGTTACGGTAAACAAATTGGAAATGTTTTTGTCGCACAGCCTGGAGAACACCGCTTCGCCGTAGCGGGCGAGCATGTCGTTGGGTGCAAGGTTGGAAGTGATGACGGTGTTTTTCTTCCTGAGCCACCGCTCATTTATTATTGTATAAAAATATTCGCGAGTAATATTTTTGAGCACGGTTTCGGTGCCGAGGTCGTCTATCACCAACAGGTCGCACTCAAGCATGGGCGTAAACAGGTCGCGGTAATCGTCGATTGCAAATTGCGTGTGGTAGTCCTTGGCGCGCTTTACCATGTCGAACGCGCTGACCGTGACGGTAGCCGCGCCGCGAGACAGCATCTCTGTAGCTATCGCCGAGGCGAGCATTGTCTTGCCCGTGCCCGCACTGCCTATAATAATAAAGAAAGGCTTTTTATTGTCGGGATATTCGGAAATATATTCCTCTGCCTTTGCGTAAAGCTTGGAAATCGCTTTGGGCGCGGTGGCTTTTGCCGTCGCAAAGTCTACTTGCGGCAAGATCAGATTTTCGGCGTTAGATTGTATCACGCTTTTAACCACGCACTTGCAATACTTGCCGTTTGCATAACCTGTGTCATGGCACGCCTCGCAGTGGTAGGGCGGATTGAGTATATCTTTGCTTATCCCCACGCGGCGAGCGTTTTTTTCAAGCTCCTCGCGCGCTTTATCTATATTGTTAGGCAGCTTTTGTGCCTTTTTTACCGCTTCTTCCTGATAAAATGCATTGGCGGCGCGAAGCCCCTCGTCGGAAGCGAGCGCTCTGCGCCAAATATCCAGTCCGCTGTCCTTTTCTTCGCGGCGGCGGTCGGTAATTTCTTTAACTGCGCGTTGGTAGGCATTCATTATATTGTGTCTCCTAATTACAGAAGTTTTGAAGGGGCAGGCGCGCGTCAGGTGGGCAACAGTTGGCGAGGCGGTGACGGGAGTGTAGAACCACCTACATGACCAAACCGCCGAACCAAACGTAGCCCGCATCACGCGATGAATGCACCTTCAAACTCAGTCATCATCCTCTGTGATTCGCGTGAACATACTGTTAAGCTGCTCCTCGGTGTACCGCTCGAATACCACGCCCGTAGGCGCGGTCGGCTGTTGCGTGTTGCCCGTCGGCGGGGCGGCGGACTTGGCTTTGCTCACCTCGGTAATTCCGTCGTTATGCCAAGATTGAAGAACGGCGTTTATGTACGCGAATGGGTTGGCTTTGTCTGCGGAAATCTCGGCGGCGTAGTCGATAAGCGCCTGCGGCATTGCCCACTTTTCCGCCCAGTTTGCGTAGTACGCGCGCTGAATATCCTTGACCGCGCCCTTAATATTAAGAGTTTTAAACAGTTTTTCTATTTTCGCGTCGAACCGATTTTCGTGGTCAACGCTATCGCGCACCTGCTTTTCGGTGGTAAGTCCGCGCTCGAACAGGTCGCGGATAACTGCGTCGAGGTCGGATAACCGCTTGATGTCCTTTCTCATGCAATAATCGGCCGCGGCTATGATAGCGTTCGGCTCGAAGCCGAGACCGAGCCACGGCTTGATATACGCGGTGATTTCGGGATCTACGTTATCATAGTATAATCCAAGTGCCTTATTCACGGCTTTGGTCAGCTTGTACAGGTTTTTGCGGTCTTCCTCGTACTTGTCTATCTGTTCGGCGGTGGTAAGCCCGAGCTCGTAGTAACCCGTCAGCTTGGCGTCTATTGCCGCCGCCCCGCCGCGCTTTACGTTTTGCGCGACGTGGTAAATGACGTCCTTGTCGAATTTGTAAGTCATTTTCCATTTTTTATAGAACTGAACCGCTTCGTGATCGGGGTGCTTTCCGCCGAGCACGCGGAGTAGCTCGTTATAGTAAACGCCGTATTCGTCAAGTCGTTCGCCCACGTCGTCGAATGTGCGGTAGCCGTCGGCGGCGAGGTTGCGCGCAACTGTGGTTATGTACGGGCAGGACACGTTGTCGCCCTTTAGGTCTACGCAGTACTTGACTATAAGCACCATCGCTTGCCATTCGAGGTCGAGCTTTTCCATGAGCGCGTAATATTCGTTGTATTCGTTTGGCGAGATTTGCCGCGCGGCGATATATAATTGTGCTTGACGGTTGAACTCGCGGTACTTATCCACGTCGTATTTTTTTATTTTGGGACGGGCGTTGCGCGGCGAGAAATAGCAGATATCGTCGCCAAGCCTGGACATAAGTCCTTGCTCCGTCCAGTAATCGATAGCGGCGGATACCGTATGCTCGTCCAAATCCAAGCGGCGCGCAAGCCTATCGACGCTGTCGTCGGCGTCGCTCTTGCGCGCGGCGAGCGAAAGTCCGTAAAGGTAGACCTTTACGTAATCGCCGTCGGCGTACGGCATATACTCGACAATGAATTTATTTTCGACGGTGATAGCGCCGTCAAGACTTGCTTCCGACGACAGTTTAAACATGTACGCGCCTCATTTGCTTGAATTATTTTCGGATTTGTATTATAATACCACTAAACAAAAAAATTATCAACAGTTTTTTTCATAATAGGATTGCACAAAACGAGCGGACAAAGAGGAGATACCTAAAATGAAAATTTTGCACACCGCAGACCTGCACTTGGGAAAAAAGCTAAACAAAGCGGCGCGATTAGACGAGCAGTGCGACGTAATTAAACAGCTGTCCGAAATTGCAGATACCGAGGAAGTCGACGTCGTGCTGATTGCCGGCGATATATTTGACACGTCCGTTCCGACCTCGGAGGCAGAACGCGTGTTTTACCGCAGTATACTTACGCTTGCCGAACGTGGAAGAGCGGTTATTGCGCTTGCCGGCAACCACGACGACGAGCGCAGACTGTGCGCCGCCAAGCCGCTTGCCGATCTTCAGGGCATTGTGCTTGCGGGCGAGCTGGACTATTCCGCGCTCGGCGAGGAAACTCTGTCCGATCCCACGCCGCCGCCGTCGCTGTTCGGACTGTTCGACGCGGCGGACTACATACAAAAACAGCGGATAAAGATAGTCGGGCGTTACGGCGGCGTAACGGTAGTAAAGGGTGACGAAAAGGTGAATATCGCGCTAGTCCCGTACCCCGCGGAATCGCGGCTGTCGCGCTGGGCAAAACAGGACTACAGTATCGACTATTCCGACCGTGTAAAGCAAACGCTTGTTTCCGCTTGCGAGTTCTTTGACGATAACTATAATATATTGTGCACGCACTTGTTTTTGAGCAAGTCGGAAGTGGCGGAATCTTTAGGCGGGCTTGTGTCCCTGCCCGTAAGTGTTCTGCCCGAAACCGCGGACTATGTTGCGCTAGGGCACGTGCACAAGCACTTCCGTGTGAGCAAGCACCCGCTTGCCGAGTACAGCGGGTCGCCGCTTCAGTACGCGTACGACGAGGGCAGAACCAAATCAGTCAATATTATAGACACGCAAAAGCGAACTGTATCGCAGGTCGTACTTACCGCGGGCAAGAACTTGACCGAAACGGACGCGGACAACTTTGACGAATGTATGCACAAGCTGGATTTTTACTCGGGCGATTATGTGCGGTTAAAGTACAGCGGCGAGCCGCTCACCCGCGACGAAACGGCGCAGATCCGCTCGCACCCCGCGTTCAACGATTTGGTGATTACGGCGACGTTGCGCGGCGAAGCCAAGGTCGAACGGCGCGCGCACCTATCGGACGCGGAAATCTTCGACATGTACTACAAGCACAGATACAACGTTGAACCTACTGCGGAATTAAAGGCTGTGTTCGACGAATTAATGGGAGAACTGAAAAATGAAACCCGTTAAACTTACAATAGAAGGCGTAAATTCGTTTATAGAACCGCAGACTTTGGACTTTGAGGCGGTGGGGCGGAGCAATCTGTTTTGCATAAGCGGCAAGACAGGCGCGGGCAAGACAACCATATTCGATTGTATCATGCTCGCGCTGTACGGCAAAAGCACCAAGGGCAATCTTGCCGACGTGGTCAATCTGTCGCTTATGTCGGCGCGGGTCAACTTGGAGTTTACGGAAAACGGCGAGCTGTACGCTGTAGAGCGCACTATCAAGTGTCGATTCGACAAGGACGACAACGGCAACAAAACGGACAGGCGCATTGCTATAAGCGATTGCTTGCTGTACAAAAACGGCGCGCCCATAGCCAAGGGCGAGGAAGCCAACGATATAATTCTCGGCATAATCGGCTTGGAGGCGGCGGAGTTCAAAAACGTGTACCTGCTCGAACAGGGCGAATACGCCGAGTTCCTCAAGAAAACCCCCGCCAAACAGACCGAAGCGGTGGGCAAGATTTTCTCGCTGATGCGGTTTGGCGACGTGCACAAACTGGCGAGCGACCGCACCCGCGAGCTGGCAATAGAAATAACCCGAGTGGAGAGCGATATTGCCGCCATGGGCGACGTAACGCCGCAAGCTTTACGCGAGCAAAAGGACGAGCTTAAAAGCCTGCGCACCAAAACGACCGCGCTTATTAAGGACAGTGAAGCGCGCGCCGAAAGCTTAGCCGTGCTCGAGAAAACGCGGGACATATACATATCCGCGCGGAGCAAGCAGGAAAACGTAAAGCAGCTTATGCTGCAAGCGGACGAAGCAAAAAAGCGCGAGTATGCCGCAAAGACGGCGTTAGAGGAATTTGAAAAAGCGCTCGATCCCGCCGACGAGAATAGACTTAAAGGCCTTCGCGACGAGCTTAACAAGCTTTCCGCGCTCAATCAGATAGACAAGGAATACGCCGCTACGGTGGCGCAAATAAATTCGCGTAGCTTAGCGATAGAGAAAAAGCGCGAGGCTGTTGCCGCCGCGCAAAAACGCTTACAGCAGATTTCGGACAGAAAGCAAGCCGACGAACAAGCTTTTGCGGATAAATTCGGCGATTTTATAGCGCTGTCGGGCGCAGTCGAACGGAAATCGGATACACTAAAAGCCGTTGTGTCGGATTTTGAAAGCGGAAAGAACGCGGCGGCGGACATCGCCGAAGCGCAGTACAGGCTTATGGACGAGCGCAAGACCTACAAGGATATGCAAGAGCGGCAAGCAAAGCTCAAGCAGTTGCTTGACGAAACTTGCCGCGAATGCGAAAAGCGGCTCGGCATTATCGAGCGGTACGCTAAGGAAAACGAGAGTATCGCGGAGCGACTTGCGGCGGCGGTGCGGACGGTTGACGAGGCGCGAAAAAGGCTTGGCGAGGCGCAGCTGCATTCGCACGCGGCGGCGGTGCGAGCAGAGCTCCATGCGGGCGATACGTGTCCCGTGTGCGGCGGAGCGTACGACGGTGAAAGTCATGGTGCGACCGACGCCGACGTAGAGCAATGCAAGGCGGCGCTTATTAAAGCCGAAGCCGAGCAAAAAACGGTGGCTGCGCAAAAAACCGAGTGCGAAAAGCACCATGAGCGCGCCAAAACCGATTATGAAGGCGCGGAAAAATCACGGCAAGCCACGCAAAACGATTTGTCGGAGATAGAAGAACAAATGAGCTCATCCTGCGTTTTGCCCGAGGTTTACGACGGACTGATAAAAACACTGGGCGAAACCAAGGCGGCGGCGGAAAAATCGCGGCAGTCGGCGGAGCAGCTGCTAAAGCAAGGATCGGAGGCGACGGTGCTGAAAACCGAGCTGGACGGGCTTGTAGCGGCAGAGGAAGAGCTGAAAAGAAAGGCGGAATCGTTCCGCACACAGCTCGGCGAAAACTGCGGCAACACCGACGGTAAAATATCCGGCGTTAAGAGCGAAATAGAAAGCTTGGAAAAAAAGTTTAACGAAACCGACAGTGTGCGCAAGCGGCTGACGGGCGACGTTACGGCGGCGACGTCGGCGGTCATGGCGATAGAAAGCTCGCTTTGCTCGGCAAAGGCGGAGTGTCCCGTGGATATGCCGGAGTTTGACGAAGGGACTTACGCCGCGATGCGCGAGGAGAGCGATAGGCTTAAAAAGCAGATTGCGGAAAACGAAAAAGACATAGCTGTCAAAGAAATAACGATAGCTACGCTGACCGAAAAGTGCGATAGGCTTGCAGAACTAAAAAAGAACTGCGACAATCTGAAAAAGCGTGCAGGTTTGTACGACAAGATAGCGGAAATCACGCGCGGCAAGGCTATGCTCAACTACGTAGCCGCCGAATACATAGCCGAGTTTACTTTGGTAGCGGGCGAGATACTAAACGATCTGTCGAGTGGCAAGTACACAATGAGCTACGACAAAACCAATGGCTTTGTCGTGTACGATTACCTAAACGAGGGCAAGCCGCGCAAAACGGACACTCTGTCCGGCGGCGAGCTGTTTTTGGCGTCGCTGTCCGTTGCGATAGCGATCGCGCGTACGCAAAGCCGCGGCAACAATGCGTTCTTCTTTTTGGACGAGGGCTTCGGCACTTTGGACGAGGATCTAATAGACGTGGTATACGGCGCGCTCGAGGCGCTTAGTAAGGACTGCTTGGTCGGCGTTATCACCCACGCCGAAGCGCTTATTTCGCGCATGCCGTTTACAGTGACCGTTGCGGAAGCTACCGACACCTGCGGCAGTCGCATCATTCAATGATGAATTAAGAATGCAGAATTGGAGTTTTTTAATCTAATTCTAATATTGTTTATATTTTTCTTTAATATATTATAGATACAATATGGTAGGACTACGAGGTGATTTTTTATCATGTTGACGGCAAAGGATTACAGACAACGCGCGTGGAACGCGCTAAACGGAAAGTGGGGCGTGGTTGTCATCACATATTTTTTGGTTGCGGTAGTGACCGGACTTTGCGGCGGGCTTAGCTTTATAGGCGTCGGCGCGATTCTTCTGTTTATACTGGAAGGACCTATCCGGTACGGGCTTTCCGTGCAGTCGTTAAATGCGGTTCGAGGAAAAACCGTGGACGTAAAAGACGTTATGGCGGCACAGAACAGGTTTGCCGATACGGTTATCGCATACATTATAAACTCAATTTACACGTTTTTGTGGGCGTTGCTGTTTATAATCCCCGGCATAATCGCGGCGTATTCGTACAGTCTTACATACTACTTGATGATAGACAATCCCAAGCTGACCCCCGACCAAGCGCGCAGGGAATCCATGCGGCTGATGGTAGGACACAAGTGGGAACTGTTTTGCCTGCACCTTAGCTTTATCGGGTGGATATTGCTTTGTACGCTCACCTTCGGCATACTTACGTTTTGGGTCATGCCGTATATGCAAGCTGCCACCGCTGAGTTTTACGACTGCATAATCCCCACGCGCCCGACCGTAGAGTGCGTAAAATCCGAAACGCCCGACCCGTTCGAGTCCGACTATGTGGAAGTGAACGACGACGAAAGCGCAAAAACAGACGAGCCGTTCTACGTATTCGAGGAAGAACGACCGCGAAAAGCCGACGAAAAAGAAAGCTACGACACCATTTCCGACAAATGGGAATAAAAAACTATTGACAATTAAATAAGGTTGAGATTTTTAGCTTAGAAATCTCAACCTTATTTTTAATTATGCATTCTTAATTCCGAATTCTGAATTATTTATTATATATAGGATATGAGTATACCTTGTCCGCGCCGAAAAGCTTACCCACAAAGTACTTATTTGCGGACGCCTCGTTGGTGACGACCACGCGGTCGTTTGCTATTGTTATGTCCTCGGAAAATGCCGGAAGCTTGAGCGAACGCAACAGCGTTTTGCCGCCCAGGTAGTACAGCGGCACTTCCTTTTTTTTCGCGGCTTCGTTCTTTTTGAACGATACCGTTATTTTTGCACCGACGTCGATCGGCGCGGTGTGATATTGCAGGTCTGAATCGGCAAGCCCGTAGGAGCGCGACAGCATGTACACGCCGTTCTTGACGGCAAAGCCCTGCACAAGCCCCGTCACCGAAATGCAGTACTCGGGGTAGGGTTGAGCGCCGTCCGCACTGATCATGCCTTGCTCGTCTAGAGAATAGCACGACACTATAGCCTTGTTATCCTCTTTTTCGGGCGTGGTGTAGTGGTGAGACTTTTCCGTTTCGTAGTTTCCTGCGCGGTAGAACTCGCCCACGTATAAGTGATTTTCGTCGCTGAAGCAGTATGCGGCGCGGTTATCGACGGGGATGACCTGCGCCACCGTAACTTTCCCGCCAGAGGCGGCGGCTTTGAGCTTGTCGAGCTCGAGGCGGAGTAGCGTGTTGTCGTTGGCGACGTACACATTATTTTTAGTGCACGCCACGCCGCCCGCGTGTCCTTTTGCGGTCTTGCCGTCAAGATCCGTTACTACAATGCGCTTGAAACCTTCGTTTTTGCCGATATACAAAACCACGTTGTTGTCGCCGTCGTAGCCGGTCTGAATATACTCATCGCCGGTGTAGGCAATGCCCTGCGGCGCCCAACCGCTGTTGATTTCGGGAACGACGCACACGTACTCGCGTTCGTCGCGCGCCTCGCCGTACTTGCCCACGCCGATAAGGAACAGGATAAAGTACAAAATTAAAAATAGGCCTATTATGCTACCAAGCACTATACCTATTATAATAAGCGTTTTCTTTGCTGTTTTATTCATTTTGCTTTTCCTTTATATATATTATAATTAGTATAGCTCAAAAAGAAAGATAAAGCAATATTTCCCAATCAAATAATTCTTAATTCTGCATCCTGCATTCTTAATTTAAAAAAACTATTGCCTTTTTCAAAAGTCTATGTTATAATTACAACGCTAATAAAACTTTTTACGGAGGAGTTGTTTTTTATGCAATATTCACGCGAAGTACAAAACATGCAATGCGTGGCAAAAGGTTGCAATCACGGACCGGCGCCTATTCCCGAAGAGGGCAAGTGGGTTCAAGCCTACGATATCAAGGATATCAGCGGACTTACGCACGGCTGCGGTTGCTGCGCGCCGCAGCAGGGCACGTGCAAGCTTACGCTTAACATCAAGGATGGCATTATCGAGGAAGCGCTTGTCGAAACGATCGGCTGCTCGGGTATGACGCATTCGGCGGCAATGGCGGCGGAAGTTCTGCCCGGCAAGACTCTGCTCGAAGCGCTCAACACCGACCTCGTGTGCGACGCTATCAACGTGGCAATGCGCGAGCTGTTCTTGCAAATCGTTTACGGCAGAAGCCAATCGGCGTTCTCGGACGCGGGCTTGCCCGTAGGCGCGGGACTGGAAGACTTGGGCAAAGGTCTTCGCAGCCAGGTGGGCACGATGTATTCCACCAAGCTCAAAGGTCCGCGCTACCTCGAAATGGCGGAGGGTTACGTAACCCGCGTCGCGCTCGACGGCAACGGCGAGATCATCGGTTACGAGTATGTAAATCTCGGCGTAATGATGAAGCTTGTTTCGGAAGGCGTGTCCGGCAACGAGGCGCTCGAAAAAGCCAAAAAGCACTACGGCAGATTTGAAAACGCCGCCAAGTACATAGTACCTCGGAATGAATAGTGGAGGATTGAATCATGGCTATCACATTTGAAGGATACGAAAGAAGAATAGACAAAATCAATGCCGAGCTCAAAAACTACGGGATCAAATCCCTGGAAGAAGCGCGCGACATCTGCCTTAAGCACGGCGTAAACGTTGAAGAGATCGTAAAGGGCGTTCAGCCCATAGCGTTCGAAAACGCGGTTTGGGCGTATACCGTCGGTTGCGCGATTGCGTTCAAAAAGGGCGTAAAGACCGCGGCGGAAGCGGCGGAATGCATCGGCGTGGGCTTGCAGTCGTTCTGCATTCCCGGCAGTGTTGCCGATCAGCGCAAGGTCGGCTTGGGTCACGGCAACCTCGGCGCAATGCTGCTCCGCGAAGAGACCGACTGCTTTGCTTTTCTTGCAGGTCACGAATCGTTTGCAGCGGCGGAAGGCGCAATCGGCATTGCCAGAAACGCCAACAAAGCGCGCAAAAAACCGCTTCGCGTAATACTCAACGGCTTGGGTAAGGACGCGGCGTACATAATTTCGCGCATCAACGGCTTCACTTACGTTCAGACCAAGTACGATTACTATACCGGCGAGCTCAAAATCGTGCGCGAAGTACCGTTCTCGGACGGCGAAAGATCCAAGGTTCGTTGCTACGGCGCGGACGACGTCAGCGAGGGCGTGGCGATCATGCGTCACGAAAAGGTTGACGTGTCAATAACCGGCAACTCCACCAACCCGACCAGATTCCAGCACCCCGTTGCCGGCACTTACAAGAAATGGTGTCAGGAGAACGACAAAAAATACTTCTCGGTCGCCAGCGGCGGCGGCACGGGCAGAACGCTCCACCCGGATAACGTAGCGGCAGGTCCTGCCTCGTACGGCATGACCGACACAATGGGGCGTATGCACAGCGACGCACAGTTTGCGGGCAGCTCTTCCGTTCCCGCGCACGTCGAAATGATGGGTCTTATCGGCATGGGCAACAACCCCATGGTCGGCGCGACCGTCGCTTGCGCTGTTGCAGTTAGCCTCGCTAAATAATTCAGAATTAAGAATTCAGAATGAAATAAGGATGAGATTCCTCACGTTGCTCGGAATGACAAAAAATCTTTTATTTGTCACTTCGAACGCAGTGAGAAGTCTCATCCTCTTTTTTTGCCATAAAAAAGCTTGCAAAATTTATGTCGATATGCTATAATAAAGTATGACAAAGGCGTCGAGGTTGTTTTTCGACGCCGTTTTTTAGTGAGAGGATCATGAAAAAAAGGCTTATTGTATTAATAACGGCAGCAATAATGCTGCTTACGGCATCGGTTTTTGCGCTTGTCGGTTGCGACTCGGACGCAGAAAAGGTCGAGTACAGCGTTACCGTGCTTTCGGCTGACGCGCAGCCTGTAGAGGGCGCGACCGTATCGTGGCAGCAGTCCGGCAAAACGCAGGGCAGTGCGGTGACCGACGCCGACGGTGTTGCCAAGGTGAATATCCCCGCGGGCACGTACAAGGTGACGCTTTCGGGGATCGGCGATGGAATGGCCTACGACGATATATCCGTAACGCCGTCTATGCGCGAAATTACACTCGTGCTGGAAGTAAAGAGCGTAACGTACACCGCGACCGTTGTGGATAAGTCGGGCGCGGCGGCAAAGGGCGTGACCGTAACGTGGTCTAGCGGCAGCGCGGTCGCGGGCACGGCGATTACCGGTGACGACGGATCGGCTTCGTGCGATCTCGATTACGGCGATTATTCGGTGACGGTATCCGACCTTCCCGACGGCAACATATTCACCGACGCGATCGACGTTACGGGCAAAGACCCGAGCGCGCGCTTCGAGCTGCGCGGCGGCGAAACCGTGTCTTATACAGTAACGGTAAAGAGCGCGGGCGGACTCAAGTTTGAGGATATGACCGTGTTTGTTTACAGCGGCGGCAAGCCCATTCATTCGGGCAAGACCGACAAAGACGGCGTGCTTACGTTCTCTCAGCCGGCGGGCAACTACACGGCGGACGTGCCCGACGTTCAGGACGGCTACACCGTGACAAAAAAAGCAACGCTTACCGAGTCCGAGCGGCAGGGCGAAGTGGTGCTTTCTTCCGAGGTAATACTTACGCCTCCGCCTTCTCCTCCCGCAGCAAACAGCAATGAGCCCCCGACCTATGTGACGGGCGATATTATTCACGACTACACGTTTACTACGCCTTACGAGGTGGACGGCGCAAGAAAAGATTACTCGATTGCCGAGCTGCTCAAAACCAAGCAGGCAGTTGTGATCAACAACTGGGGGACTAAGTGCAGCTGGTGCGTTAAAGAAATGCCCGCAATGGAAGAGGTTTACGCTAAGTACAAAGACAGGATAGAGCTGCTTGCGATCAGCAACTATAACGGCGGCGATACCGAATCGACTATAATTAACTACCGCGCGGCAAACGACTATTCTTTCCCGATGATGCGCGATACCAATTCGTTCGTGCTTCGGTTCGGCATAACCAATTTCCCTACAACTATTATTATAGACCGCTACGGCGCGATAGCACATATCGAATCGGGCGCGATACCCGACGCCGAAATCTGGGATCGGCTTATCAGTCGATACGTGGGCGACAATTATGTTCAAACGTTCACACCGGGCAAGGATAACGAACCTATTACCACCGAGGTTTCCAAGCCCGATATAACCGTTCCCGCCGACCACTACCAAAAGGTCGCGGCGGCTATCAACGGCTTCACGCCCAACGCTACTACGGATATCGTGTGGAGCGGAGAGACCGAAAACGAAACGATCTGGCCGTTCATACTCAAGACCGAGGAGGGCGTATCGGAGGATAAGGAGGTTCTTTGCTCGTCCAACTCCAAAAAGCCCAACTCCATGTCCGCACTGTACGGCAATGTTAAAATGCCGGTCGGCAAGGTTCTTACCTTTGACTACTATTCCGAGTGCGAAACGGACGGCGACATTCTTTCCGTAATTTGGGACGGAAAGATAATCCGTCAGATTTCGGGCATAAGCGGCGGCTGGAAAACATGCTATTTGTACACCGAGCTGACGGCGGGCGAGCACAGGCTTGCGCTTGCCTACAGAAAGGACAGCACGAGGGACGTAGGCAAGGACAACGTGTACATCCGAAGCGTCAGGTTTGAGGATTTGTCCGCTGTTGAATTAAATACGGACATGATGCGCGCAGCGGCGTACGGCACGCCCGAGAAAGACGCGACCACGTTCCCGCACTATGCCGATGTTGAGCTGAAAAACGACGGCTACTATCACGTCAAGCTTGACAAGCTGGAAAACAGCGAGTACGCGGGCAACGACCCGTCGCCTATGCTGTTTGTCAACATGACGGGCGTAACCAACTGGAACAACCTTTTGTCCGTAAGCCAGATCGTGTATGCCGTGGACGAAATCAGCGGCGAATATCTGGTAGATTGTAGGCTTACAATAGACGGAAAAACGCGCGACTACCGCGCCGACATAATAGAATACTGCCGTATCGCGTCGGCGTCCGATATTCCGGGCTTCATGCCTGTGGATAAGGAGCTTCACGACATACTTGTCGCGTTCACGGCAAAGGCGATGGGCAATCAGTATCACGACAAAGCGTGGTTAGAGCTGTGCTACTTCTATTCACACTACGGCGCGGGCGAAACGATAGGCAATCCCATAATCGGACTTACTACCAAAACGGCAATAACCGCCGAAGTCGACAAGACAATGACGGCGGACGTAACGCGCACCATGGCGCCGTTCCCGAGCGCTATATATGCGTTCACCCCTACGGAGAGCGCGGTGTACAAAATACAGTCGCTCCTCCCGAACAACAGCGATCAGTCGACACAGGTGTGGCTGTACGATGCCGACACCGACGTAGAGCATCCGCTGGTATACAGTGGCGACGGCAGATTCTTCCGCGACGGAGTGGATGAGCACAACTTCTCGGTCTACCGCTACTTGACCGCAGGGCACAAGTACTATATAGAGGTTGCGCTGCTCATGGCGGAAACCGGCACGTTTAACTTTAAAATAACCAATGTCGGACAATCGGCGACCGAGCTCGTGCCGTGTTCGGATAACGTTTACGAGCTTATCATGCAAGGCAGCGGCGATAACGAAAGGGTGGTTGGCATTAAGCTTTCCGGCGCGGTGGAATACGGCAAGGATGCGGACGGCTACTACCACGTAAAGAATGCGGACGGCTCGCTCGGCGACTTTATCTACTTTGACGTTATGTATCCCACGACGTACACGACTAGGTCAATAACCAAGCTTGTTGACGAAAAGCTCCGCGTACCCGAAATCGGAACCGAGCTCGAGTACTATACGTTCGACTTTAGGTACAGAATAGCGTACTCGTCCGCTACCGACGAAAACGGCGAATTGATCTCCGGCTACGATCCCAAATTTGTCTTTGCCGATCACCCCGTTCAGGGCAGGGAAGCCGAGGACTATATCGACTACACCGATATAATAAAGGAATATATCGCAAAGGCCGAAACGACCGGAGACAAAGCGGGACTTGTCAAGGTGGACGATAGACTTGTCAAGATACTCAAGCTGTTTATAGAAGTGCGCATCAACATGCTTAACATTACCGATAAAGGTATAGAATACGAAGAAGCGCTCGAAAACGAATGGCTCAGGTTCTGCTGGTACTTTAATACACATGACGCACAAAACCCCTAATTCGCTTACAAATTAAATTTCACTTTTACGATCACCTATTTTAAGGAGGCAAAATCATGACAAAACTGCGTAACAAAATCGTGCTTGTGCTTTTGGCGCTTTGCATAGTCGCATGCTTGGGACTAGTCGTTGCTTGCGGCGGCGATACTCCCAACGACGGATCGGTTACTTATACCGTTATAGTCAAAGCGGGGGACGACGCGGCAGAGGGAGTACAGGTCACCGTCAAAAAGGGCAACACTATTCTCGGCAAACCCAACCAAAAAACAGATAAAAACGGCAAGGTCGAATTCAAGCTTGCTGAGGACGCCGGCTATACCGTGACGTTAACCAATCTTCCCGACGGCTATACATTACCCGAGGGAACGACGCTTGAGTTCGGCTCGAACCGCAAACTTGAAGTCAGCCTGTCGGAAAGCTTTGCGTACAAGATCAAGCTTGTAAATCCCGACGGCAGTGCTTTTACCGCGGCGAGCGCAATGGTGGGCATATGCACGCTTGAGGGCAACTGCCTCAATCCCGTGTTCGTAGACAAGGACGGCGTCGGCAAGGTGTATAATGTGGCAAAGACCGATTATCACGTGCAGGTGCTTGAGCTTCCCGCCGACTATGGGTACGAATGCGACGGACACGGTTATTCGATTTACAAAAACACAAACGGTCAATACGTTGCGGTCGGCGCGGAAAACACGTACAACAGCCTTTCCGCAACCAAGACCGAAACGACGGTAACGATTTATCCGGTTAATGTTATCGATTTTAAAACCGCGACCGCGCTCACCGCGGAGCAGATCGCTGCGTATAAAAATCTTAATATCAAGGGTAGCAAGGCGTATAAGTTTGAGGTTAATCTTGACGCGGGCGCAACCGCGTATTACACGTTCACGTCCGACTACGACGGCGAATATATAGTATACGCCGCGGACGACGTTGCATCCTACAAGCTGAACGAAACGTTCTTGATCGGCGATTCGTATTTGACGGGAGGCGGCGCGTTCAACAAAAAAGGTCATTATGCAACCGTGAGCGCGAACGAAAACTACTATCTTAACGTTACCAACAACGGCAAAGCCGCAGGCAAGGCGGAGTTTATCATCGCCGCGCCCGCCGCGTCCAAAACGGAAATCAAGGACAAGGGCACGGTCAAGGCTGTTATCAACCAAAGCGGCGCAAAAGCTGTTGTTGCGCTTGCCCCCGAAGCAGGCGCGGCATACAAGCTTACCGTAAAAGGCGGCGCTATCAAACAGGTAGCTAACGAGACCGAAGCAGAAAAAACCACGTTTGCCGAAGCCGACTACAAAGAGGAAAGCTCTTGCACAGCCAAGTTCACCGAGGACATGAAAGGGCAAAAGCTGTACTTTGCCGTATCGGTTAAGGCTGATACGTACCCCGCAACCGTTGACGTTACCGTCGAAAAGGTAGCTGAGCTCAAAAACGAAACTAAGGTCGTAACCACGACGGAAACGCTTGTCAAGTACAATCGTCCCGCCGACAAGGAGCTTATTCCCATGCCGCTCGACGGCTCGGTCGATCTTGTTTTGGGCAAGGACAAATACTATCATATCGGCAATGAAAACGGTCCGATCGTTGTGGTCAATCTCACCGGCAATCTGGAGGAGGACAGGTTCAGCGCGGGCGGCGCGTTGGTGTATATGGAGCTTGCCACTGACGGCAGAGTGTCGCCGTACACTGTTGACGTTACAGTCGACGCCGACAAAGCAAACATTGAAAAAGGCAAAACGTTTAACGACTACCGCAACTTACTCAGAGGTTTTGACGAGTACAAGTACAACGACAAAAACGAGGCGAGTATTCCCAATGATATAACCGTAGATAAGTATTATGCCAAGTACGCCAACGAGGACGGGGTATATCCGCTAACTGCCGAGCTTAGGGACATTTTGGAAAAAATCACCTCCGTGCTGGCATCCGGTGACTCCGCCGTTATGTTGCCTGTTGCGGAATACGAGTATCTGTGGATGTTTGCATGCTCCTACTACGACGATATTGCGGAAGCGGACGCAATAGTGGGCGATTATAAATTTGTCAAATATGTGGACGCGGACGGCTCTACGGTCGCACTCGGCAGCTCCAAGATAATCGGCTGGGACGACGAAAAAGCCGAAAATATTTTGGGCACTGTGGACGAGGAAGAATACAAGCTTGTAGTTACCAAACGCAACAAATTTGTCATCTATCATCTGGAAAACGACGGCGAGTATGAGGAATATCAATCAGGCGCTTGGTCAAAAGACGGGGAAGCATACAAGCTTGTAGTGCCCAACGGTGCAATCAACGAAAATTCCGTATTTGTCGATCTTGTTTATTCGGTCGTATTGGATTTGGAGGAAGCTAGCCTTTCCCTTGCCGGTTCGGATAACTCGGAATGGTCGTTCATGCGTTCGATTGCGCTCTTGACCGAGGACGAAAAGGCAAAGCTCGAATTGTACGGCGATAAGTTTAAGTTCTACCAAAAAGAGGAAGGCGAAGGCTTTGTTCAGTACGCTTACGGCAAGCAAGTCGGCGGCGACGAGGAAAGCCCGGAAATCGAGTTCATCGATAAGCACGACTCGGTTAAAAATGTGGAGCTTAAATTGGGTGTGGAAATCAATGGTGAAGGTACGGCGGTTTTGCTTAAGGTCAAGGTTTCCTACACCGACGATACCGTCGTAGAGTATGTGTTCGATATGACCGACGTGCTCTAATACCTTTTAATATTAATAAACAAGCAACTAAAAACCGTTACGAAAATTTCCGTAGCGGTTTTTACTTTTAGAACACAAAGTATCTGAGAAGTGCAAACGTCACAAGCAGGGCGACAATCGCTACGCCCGCACAGACAAGGATTATCGTTGTCTTTTTTGATTTTTTCTCGTCGTAATCGGGCTTACCGTAAATTTTGCGGTTGACCGAATTTATCAGCCTTGATATTCGCTTGTATACAAGCAGCGTTACGCCTATCGCCACCAAACAGCGCAGCAGGTTAAACGGCAGTACCGACGCCCACAGATAAAAGCTGTAGAACGTGCTTTCCGTACAAGCGGGGAACAGCGGCTTCATCATGCCGATGAGCGGCGTCCAACTCCCGCCGAAAAACACCTGCACATAAAACGGGACAAGCACAAGCCAATTGAACAGCATGGCGATTATTACTTCCGCCGCTGTGCCGATTGCCATGCCGACAAGCGCGCCCTTGAACGTGCGGTGTTTTTTGTAGATGATGCCCGCGGTAACGGCAAACACGCATGAGGTGACAAGGTCGGACAGCTCGCCCACAAACACGGTGGACGAGCCCTTTATAACAAGCTTTATCAAAATTTCCACAACCACGATAACCGCGCCGGACACCGGACCGAGCGTGAACGAGCCGATTAGTATGGGTATATCGGACAGCTTAAATTCCAAAAATCCCGGAAATGCAAACGGCAATGCAAAATCCAGTATGTACAGCACGCCCGCGAGCGTAGCGAACATTGCGATAAACGCGATGTGCGTCGAACTTATTCCTTGCTTTGTGTTTTGATTAGGCATAATAAAACTCCACAATTATGCTTTGGGGAGTGTGCAATACTAATACGTACGGTATTGAACAAAATTCTTTTATCATCCGGACTATACCGTCGGTTTGGGAATTTCACCCAATCGGGACTGCCTATATAGGCAATCTTAGTGGACTGTCACCACCGGTGGGGAATTCCACCCCGCCCCAAAGAATGTTTATTTGCTTGTATTATATATTAGGATGTTCCTATTGTCAAGTGAATTACCGACACAATTTTCCGCATACTAACTACATGCTTTTTATTGACAAGTACGGCGATGCCGCCGCCGCGCTCAACGACGCGCTCAGCGGGACTGACTATGTGGCGCGGCTGGAGCGCGAGCTTTGCGCAATGACGAATAGAAACGCAGTGGCGATTTCCACGTTTGACGGCGCGGTACATGCCGCACTGCACCTTTGCGGCGCGCGCAGCGGCGACTATGTGTTTGCGCCTACGTTTACGTTTTACTCGTATCTCGCGCCCATAACCAATATCGGCGCAGTGCCTGTGTTTTTGGACTGCGATCCCGTTACGCGCTGCATTTCTCCGCTCGCGTTGGAGACCGCGCTTGTATGGGCAAGCCTGCAAAATAAGCCGCCCAAGGCGGTAATAATAGACAACGCGTTCGGCAGCGTTGCCGACTACGACAAGCTGATCCCCATGTGCAAGGCGTGGAACATTCCCACGATCGAGCTGTGCGCCGACGCGCTGTGCGGAGTAGCGGGCGGCAAGCCGTGCGGCAGTAACGGCGACTACGGTGTGTTAGGGTTTGGCTGCGGCGCTGCAATTGCCGCCGACGACATTCTCCCGATCAAGCAGTTCGCAAGATACGAATACACTGACGGGGAAAACCACGACTACAGACTGAACAACTTTTCGGCGGCGCTTTGCTGTGCTTATCTTTCCGTCGCGCCCAAAATATACGAGCGCAACAGAGCTAACTTAGCGGCGCTAAGCTCTTCGCTCGACTGCGTGATCCCTCCGGTCAAGGGCGACGGTGCGACTTATGCGCTGATTAAAACAAATCGAATAAAAGAGCTTGAGGCGGCGGGATTCACTGCGCTGCGCCCGCCGCTCGCGCATATGCTTACTCGGTATTCGGGCTGTCATTATTTCGAGCACGAGCAAGGCTATTCGGTAAGCGGTGAGCTTAACGGCTGTGTGCTCATCGGGCTTGATTTTTCGGCGTTCAAAAGATATAAGCTTATTTCCATGCTCAAATAAATTCCGCATTCCGCATTCCGCATTCTGTATTCTTAATTCTGTTTAACACTTGCCTTATCCGTATGGTTGTGCTATACTAGGTAAACAACCTCGTTTGCAATTGCAAAATTTTGGGGCGATGGATGTGCTATGAAGGCGATAGTATCGGTAGTCGGCAAGGACAGAACGGGCATAATCGCGGCGATTGCCGCAGAGCTTGCTGCTTGCAATATAAATATTCTGGAAATCTCGCAGACCATTATGCAGGGCAGCTTTGTAATGATCATGCACGTGGACGCCGAAGGCGCTTCGGTCGAGCTTTCCGCGCTGTGCGACAGACTTCAGTCCGCTGTTGACGGCTGGGGTATAACCGTGCATGTGCAGCATGAGGATTTGTTTGCCAGTATGCAGAGAGTTTGAAAGCGCATGGCGTAGCACCACCGGATACGAGCGACGTGCGGCGCCCCGCCTCGGTCATGTAGGTGGGTCTACACTCCCTTCGGTCGGCTCACCGCCTGTTGCCCGTCTGCGGCGCGACTGCGCATTCAAAAACATTTTGCGACAAGAGGTCACAACTAAAAATGTTCACAAACAACGAAATACTCGAAACCATAGATATGCTCGACAACCGTCATCTCGACGTGCGCACTGTCACCGCGTCGCTGTCGCTTTTGGACTGTATTGACGGCTCGGCAAAAAAGTGCGCCGACAAGGTTTACGACAAAATCACGCGCGTGTGCGCGCGGTTAGTGCCCGTTTGCGAAAATCTTTCCGCGCGCTACGGAGTTAAGATAGTAAACAAGCGCGTGGCGGTCACGCCCATATCGATAATCGGTTCGGCGTGCGGCGATTACATAGGTTTGGCGCATGCGCTCGACCGCGCCGGCAAGGCGCTTGGCGTGGACTTTGTGGGCGGATATTCCGCATTAGTGCAAAAGGGCGAAACAAAAAGGGAAGCGGAATTTTTGGATACTCTGCCGCAGGCATTGTCCGAAACGGATATTGTGTGTTCGGGTATCAACGTCGCGTCGGGTAAGAGCGGTATCAACCTAGACGCGGTGGGTAAATTAGGCAGGATCATAAAGGACTTGGCGTACAGAACGCGCGACAAGGATTCGATCGGCTGTTGCAAGCTTGTAGTGTTTTGCAACGCGGTGGACGACAACCCGTTTATGGCGGGCGCGTTCACAGGTCTGTCCGAGGGCGAGTGCGCCATCAACGTAGGCGTGTCCGGTCCGGGTGTGGTGGAATACGAGATAAACAAGCACCCCGACTACGACATAACGCAAATATGCGAGCTGATAAAACGCACCGCGTTCAAGATCACTCGGCTGGGCGCGCTTATCGGCGAGCAAGCGGCAAAGGAGCTTGACCTAACGCCCGGCATTGTCGATTTGTCGCTTGCGCCCACGCCCGCAGTGGGCGACAGTGTGGCGCGCATACTGGAGAGCATAGGCTTGTCGAGGGTGGGCGCGTGCGGTACGACTGCATGCCTTGCGCTACTTAACGACGCGGTCAAAAAGGGCGGAGTTATGGCGGCAAAGCGCGTGGGCGGACTGTCGGGCGCGTTCATTCCCGTATCCGAGGACGCGGGCATGATAGAGGCGGCGGAAACGAAAGCAATCACTGTGGATAAGCTGGAAGCAATGACGGCGGTGTGCTCGGTCGGGCTTGACATGATAGCCGTGCCCGGCGACACCCCCGCCGAGGTTCTGTCAGGCATGATAGCCGACGAATGCGCTATAGGCATGATAAACGGCAAGACCACTGCCGTGCGAGTCATTCCCGTTTACGGCAAGACCGTAGGCGAAAAAGCCGACTTCGGCGGACTGCTCGGCACTGCGCCGATCATGCCGATCAACGGCGGCTCGCCCGAAAAGTTTATAAGCCGCGGCGGAATTATCCCGCCCCCGATACATTCGTACAAAAATTAATTATGAGATTTCTCGCGTTGCTCGAAATGACATTATTTTAAACTTTTTTGTCATTCAGAGCGAGCGCGAAAGCGCGAAGCGAAGAATCTCAACCGCTATTAATAATAATTAAGTTAAGGAGCAATAAAACATGAAAAGAAGCGAAATCGAAAACAAGTACCACTGGGATCTATCCGCAATGGTGGACAGCGCCGACACATTCGAAAAGCTGTTCGGCGAAGTGGAAGGCGCGCTTGGAGCTATCGAGGCGTACAAGGGCAAGCTGAATAACCGCGAGGACGCGCTTGCGTGCCTCAAGCTGGACGCGGAAGTGTCGCGAAAGTTCGAGCTTATCTACATTTACTCGCACATGTACCGCGATGAGGATTCGACTAACGGCGAAGCGGTGGGCTTAGCAGGGCGTACGGAAGGCTTGGCAGGCAAGTACGGCGCGTCGGCGTCGTATATAAGCAGCGAGCTAGGCGCGCTTGACGGCAGCGTTCTCGATTCGTACATTGCAGACCCCGAGTTTGCCGATTTCGATTTCATGCTGAAGGAGGTCGTGCGGCAAAAGGCGCATATACTTTCCGATAAGGAGGAAAAGCTGCTCGCTTTGGCGAGCGAGGCGTTGGGCGTTACGTACAATGTGGCGCACATGCTGTTCGACGCCGACCTCAAGTTTAAGCCGGTCGCCAAGGACGGCAAAAAGGTCGAGCTAAACAACGGGTCTTACGGCGAGCTTTTGGCAGACGGCAACAGAGCTGTACGCCGCTCGGCTTTTAACAATCTTTACGACGGATATATCGCGCATATCAACACGCTTGCCGCTAATTACGCGGGCAACGTCAAGGCGGATAACTTTTACGCCAAGGCGCGCGGCTACGGCGATTGCTTGGAGCAGTCGTTGTTCGGCGACGGCGTGCCTACGTCCGTTTATACCAATCTCATCGACGCTGTAGGTCGCAATCTTGAGCCGCTTCACCGATATATCGGGCTGCGCAAAAAAATGCTCGGACTCAAGGAACAGCACATGTACGACCTGTACGTGCCGATCGTAGACAATGCGGAAATGAAGCTGCCCTACGAACAAGCTTGCGAAATCGTCAAGTCGGCAATGTCGCCGCTCGGGCAGGATTACGTTAAGCTTTTAGACCGCGCTATGACCGAGGGCTGGATAGACGTTATGCCCAACGACGGCAAGCGCGGCGGCGCGTACAGCTGGTCGGCGTACAGCGCGCACCCGTATGTACTGCTCAACTACGCGCCCACCACCGAGGATATCTTCACGCTCGCGCACGAGCTGGGACACTGCATGCATTCGTACTATTCGCAAGTTAGTCAGCCGTATTCCAAGTGGGATTACAGGATATTCGTCGCCGAGGTCGCGTCCATCTGCAACGAAACGTTGCTCGACGATTATCTTACCAAAAACGTCAAGGACGACAATGTAAAGAAGTATCTTTTGAGCCTGCGCCTTAACAGATTCCGCACGACGGTTTTCCGCCAAGCCATGTTTGCCGAGTTCGAATACAACGCGCACAAAATGGATCTCGAGGGCAAGCCGCTCACCGTGGATAACCTCAGCGAAATGTATCTGGAGCTCAACAAAAAGTACTATGGCGAGCACGTCGTTCATGACGACAAAATCGCATACGAGTGGGCGCGAATTCCGCACTTTTACAAGGCATTCTATGTGTACAAGTATTCCACAGGCATGACTGCGGCTACCAGCATCGCGCACAACATACTGTCGTGCGACGGCTATGTTGATATTTACAAAACCAAGTTCCTCAGTGCGGGCGGAAACAAATCGCCGTACGAAATTTTGTGCGACACGCAAGTAGATTTGGCGCAGGCAAAGCCGTACGACGACGCGTTCAAGTTCTTTAACGAAGCGCTTGACGAGCTGGAAAAGCTCGCGTAAATGCATACCGATTCGGCAAAAAAATCCAAGCGGATCATACTGCTGCTTGCGGTCTGCCTTGCGGCGCTGTTGCTTACGGGCTGCGGCGCAAAGCTTTCCGTGTACGACTACACCGAGGATGGCGTGCGGTACAACCTTTACGAGCTAAGCATCGACGGCGACACTGTGGCGAACATGGAGCGCACGGCAACCACCGACGCCGACGGCAACAAGTACACTGTGGAAAGCTATTTTGCGCGGCTGTTCGGCGACTTCGGCTACAGTCTTGTATCCGCGTCGCGCACGGAAGATAAGTACACGGTGCGCTATCGCAAGCCGATCAATAACGGCAACGACCTTAAAGAGAACGGCACGGAAGTGAGCTTTACCACCACGCATACCGAAAACCCGTTTGTGCGCACGTACACCGCGGTTGCGGAAAATCCGTTTAACGGCGTGCGGAATAACTACGATAACGTTCAGCCAATGCGGTCTACAACCGTGCTTGAGCGGATAAAGAACGGTGCGATAGCGCATGACGAAAACGGAGAAGAAATAGTATCGCTGCCCGCTATCGATATCGCTTTCCCGTACCTGAAGGGGCTTGATCCCGACGGGCTGTTGCTGAATTATGTGCGGTACGGGGCGGAGCGAATGGAAAGCTCGGGGAGCAAGGTTAAGGACGGGGATAAAACGGCGTATGTTTTTTCGCGGTACTTCGATACGACCGAATGCCAAATACAATACAAGTACAAGCGTGCCGTGCCGTACGGTTGGTACTTGACGGCGATTGCCGCGGGCGCATTGGTATTTGCGGTAATAATAATCGCTACCCGTCCCAAAAAGCAAAAGCCGACGCTGCTCGACCGCTTCCCGTACAATCCCGAGGAGTATCGAGATTATAACAACAACTTACCGAGCAAATTATGAAAGCCCATTCATCGCGTGATACGGGCTACGCAGCCACAGGCTGACCCTTCGCAAACTTTGGTGTAATATCGAAGTGAGTGATAAACCAAGGTGCGTGCAACATTTGGTTGCTCATGTAGGTGGGTCTACACTCCCGTCGGCGGCTCGCCGCCTGTTGCCCGTCTGACGCGCGACTGAGCTTTCATAACAATTCTGAATTATTCGGAGAAAACTATGCCTAAAAGAGATGACAGAGAAGAGTTTATAAAGAACCACCCGCACGTTGTTGCGCGCGAAACGCCAAACAACTACGAGGCGGAAACCGCACTGCTCGGCGGCATGCTTATTGACGGGCAGACTGCGAGCAAGTTCATGCCGCAGCTGACCGCCGACGATTTTTATACGCCTGCGCACAGATACGTGTACGAGGCGCTGGCGGATCTGTTCACTGCGGCTAAGCCGATCGACTTTGTCACTGTGGTCGGCGCGTTGGAAAACAGCGGCACGCTCGCGCTTTCGGGCGGGGTGGAGTATCTGTCAAAGATGATAGCGGCAGTGCCGTCGGTAGCCAACTCCGATTACTACTTCGATCTTGTAAAAAAGACGGCTAGGCTGCGCGCTATTATAGACATTGCCAAAAGAATGGCGGACGAGGCTTATGCGCTCGACCCCGATGACAGTGCGCTCACGCGCGCGGAAGCGGCATTGTACGGCTTGGCGGAATCCACACGGCGCGGCAAGCCCGAACGCTTGGAGGGCTTTGTCAAGACCGTGCTCGAGGATCTTAAGCAGCGCGCAACCGAAACGACCGTTTTTCGCGGCGTGCCTACGGGATTTTCCAAGGTGGACAGCATACTCGGCGGAGGATTCCAAAAGAGCGACCTTATCATACTTGCCGCACGTCCCGGTCAAGGCAAGACCAGCTTTGCCATGAACTGCGCGGTAAACGCGGCGCGGCGTAAGCGTCCCGACACGGGCAAGCCGTTTTCTGTTGCGGTATTCTCGCTCGAGATGAGTGCGACGCAGCTTGCAAAGCGTATACTGTGCTCGGTGGGCAACTACGATATGTCGCGCGCCAACCGCGCAATCGTCACCGAGCAGGAGTGGGACAGGCTGTATTCCGCACGCGACGAGCTGGTCAGAACCAATATGTTCATAGACGAATCGGGCAACATTACGCCCGCTGAAATCCTGAGCAAGTGCCGCGCGCTCAAGCATTCCAAGGGTCTGGACTTTGTCATGATAGACTATCTTCAGCTCATGCAGAGCGGCAAAAAGGTGGATAACTTTGTTCGCGAAATCGCGGAAATCACGCGTGCGCTTAAATTGGCGGCAAAGGAATTGGACGTGCCTATACTTCTGCTCTCGCAGATGTCGCGTAGCATAGAACAGCGCAAGGGCGCGGACAAGGAGTCCAAGCTGTCCGACCTTCGCGACTCAGGCGCAATCGAGCAGGACGCGGATATCGTTTTGTTTATCGACCGCAAGGAAATTCCGAGCGGCGGCGACGACAAAGCCGCCAACACCGAGGTGTACCTCAATATAGCCAAGCACCGTAACGGCGAGACCGGCAATGTTAAGCTGATATGGAACGCGGCTACAACTACCTTCCGTTCTCCCGACGATAGGGGCACGCCCGACGCGCCGCCTGCATACTATTCGGGCAGGGACGCAGGGTTTGAGGAATCCGCGCCTCCGCCCGACGACCCCATGGACGGCGGCGACGGCGACTTCGACCCCATTGACGCGGGACTGCTCGACTAGTAGAATTAATAATTAAGAGTTAATAATTATAATCATGCCGATAGATTTTACCAAAAAATTCAACGTCGGATTGACGCTTAAGACGTCGCTGCGTACCGCCGACAAGTTTTTCGAGCGGTACGGTTCGTACATAAACGAGGTGTATTTTTCCGCGCCGCTCGGCAATCGCTTCCACACGCGCAGGGGTATACAGCAACAGCTATCCAAAAAACGCATAATAGATAAGTTTTGGAAGCTGCTCGGCTTAGTCAAAAGCCACGGTATCAGACTGGAAATGGTGCTCAACACAAACATGCTGTCCGAGCAGGATATAGAAAGCGCGCGCGACGTGCTTGTCAAACACAACGTAGATATAGATTCGGTGTGCTGTATGGAAGAGTACTACGACGCAGTGAAACGTGTGTTCCCCGGCAAGGATTACATCTGTAGCTTCAATAATGTTTTCAGATCGGTCGCCGATATACAAAAGGTACAAAACGAGTACGACAGCTATGTGCTCGGCGGCGCGCTCATTCGCGCTAACGACGCGTTTCGCTGCGTGCGCGAACAAAAGCACGCCAAAGTTGTGTTGCTCCTCAACAACGGCTGTTCGTTCAATTGCCGCGGCTGCCGATCGGCACAGCACTGCAAGCCGGTGTTTATGGCTAACCTGAAAAAGCATTCCGTTGATTATCTGTATGCGTTACAGAGCGTGTTGCCGCCGGAAATATACGACGGCAGTATTGACGTGGACAGCGTCGATTACTTTAAGATATCCAATCGTAGCAGCAAGCTTAGCTATCTTAAAAAGTGTATGGATAGCTATATGACAAATAGCACGCTCAAGTATTTGCGCCGCGGGTTTATGAACTACTCGCTGTGGGCGCGCATGGGGCATTTTTGGTCGAGGTACATAAAAATCCGCCGCAAAAAAATGCTCGCTTATAAAGCGGAAATACTCGGGCATGAGCTTGAGCTTAAATAATAATGCGGTTTGTCGCGGGCGGAGATTAAATAAATACACCCGTATTTCGCCAAAATTCGTGGCGTTATGTGAAAATATTTGTAAACTACTTGACAAAACTCACATACCTAATATATACTTAAAGTACTTTGATTGACAGAGCGGTGTACGAAATCCCGACCGATCTTGCGGAATATACGGAGCGTATTCGCAGCGGCAACTGGCAGCCCGACGGGCTGACCCCGCCAAGCGACGGCAATGTTTATACCGCGGCGCTTTTGGTTTTGCGCGGCAGGCTTCGGAGGAAAAGAGCGGTCAAGCGCTTGTTCAAAACGCTTATCGCATCGCGTTACATCCGTGATTGTAAGTTAAAGTTTAGGCTGTGCTCCAAACAACCGGCGTACATGACCGACAAAGGGCTTGTGTGCTTTTCGCTCGGCAGTATATTCGGCGGCGATGGCGCGCATGTGCTCAAGCTTGTTTTTCACGAAGTCGCGCATTTGTGGCTTAGCGAACAAAACGGTTACGACAGTCTCAAGGCGCTGCAAAAAGCCTTTCGTGGCGAAAACGGCAACAATGTTCCCGCTGTGTTTTTGCCAATAGAATACTATGCGGTATCGCTGTCGGCAATAATGCTGGAAAAGCTTTTGTGCGTTCTGCCAAGCGGAACGGAAGCGGCAGATATCACCAATCAAATCAACTGCGAAAAATCCAAACTTGTCGATTTTCGCGACCTGTCCGATTGCGGACCAAAGGAGAAACCATGAAAGACAACAAGACCACTCAAAAACCTGAGGATTGTGACGAGCTTCTCAAGCAATACTATGCGCAGGTAGACAGCGACGACGATGTACATACATATCATATCGACGGATATACTTACGGGGACTATACCGACAGCTGCTGCTAAGCCGCTGAATTAGAGCATGTTTGGATATTTCAGACCGTATGATGCCGGTCTTACTTGCAGTCAACTAAGGACTTTTCGCGCGTATTATTGTAGACTGTGCTGCGGCTTGCGCAGTATGGGCGGACAGCGTGCGCGGTTTTTAACAACGTTTGACGCAACCGTATACTATATGATTTACAGCATGGCGAGCGGGTTACCCACACCGCCATCTTTTCGTTGCGAAAAACTTTCCAAAGCGGGCATGCGCATATCGGAAAAGGACGAGCTTGCCATGCGGTTTGTGCGCGGCATACTTGTAGCACTCGGCGAAAAAATGCGCGACGATCGCTTGGACGGCGATAGATTCAAAGCGAATATCCTAAAGCTGATGGTAGGCAAAATCATAAAAAAGGCGCAGGAGTCCGAGCCCAATCTGGCAAGGGTCACTTACGAAGGGATAGAGCGCATCAATCGTTTGCAAGAGCGCAAGGCGGCGGTGCTCGATTTGCTTGACGCTTACGGGGAAACCATGGCTGACAGCCTGCGCTGTATAGGCGAAGTGCCTAAAAAATATGAGGAACTTCAAAAGGCGATCGCCGCTTGGACGTTCTATGTGGATATACTTTGCGATTACGACGAGGATGTTAAAACAAACAAGTTCAATCCGCTAAAGCAAGACGATTCGCCTACGCTTGAAGTTTTGTTCAACAACGAGTACGCCATGCTTTTCGAGCTTAACCGCACAGTCTGCGGCAGAGTGGTGGACGCACTTAACGCGACCAAAAACCAAAGCACGGAATGGTACGCTATTCGCGGCATACTCACTCACGCCATGGTAAGCGTCGTGCCCGATATATTGGAAGGCAAGGACGTCAAGTTCAAGTACTTCCGCGAGCTAACCAAAAACATGCGCGCCATGAAAAAGAGTCGCAAAAGGTTTGACGAGGCGGACAGGTATGTTCAACGCACGACGGGCGAGGAGCGGAAAAACGGAAAGGGAGAAAAAGGTGGAGAATCGGATTAGAATATGGACAGAATAAACATTATTGTAAAGGTCACGGAGGCGTGCAACCTCAGGTGCAAATATTGCTATAACAAGGATTCGGACTACTCGGCGCAAGTGCTCGGCTTGGAGCGGTTTACCAAGCTTATAGATATCGTCGCACCGTACCGCAAGGACATACACATAATCTGGCACGGCGGCGAGCCGCTCACAGCAGGATTAGAGTACTTTGAAAACGCCATGCGCATAGAGGACGCAGCGCAAACCAAATATCGCGTAACTATAAAGAATCAGATTCAGACCAACGGCACGCTCATTGACAAAAAGTGGATAGAGTTGTTTAAAAAATACGACATAAAGCCGGGTATATCGTTTGACGGACTGCAAAACGACAAGTACAGGCAGAGGACGGAAGATACACTAAGGGCGTTTAAGCTTCTCGCCAAAAACGGTATGCGGTCGGCAGCCATGGCTGTTGTCGCCGACGACGATTACGATATTTTGGAAAACTACAAGTACTTTGCCAAGCTCGGCATCAATGTTGAATTCTCGCCCGTGTTTGAGGAAGGCGGGGCGGCGGAAATGGGCAGCCGTGCACAGCGGTTTGCCGAAAATATGACGGAGCTTTTCGACTACTGGCTGTACGATAAAAACGGCGTGGACGTACGCTTGTTCGCTACGTATGTGTCAATGGCGCTTGGTACGAATTTTCGCATTTGCAATAATTCATCCTGTCACGGCAAATATTTGGGCGTTGCGCCCGACGGCACAATCTACAACTGCGGCAGATACTCGGTCACGCAGTATCCGTTCGGGAATGTGGACGACTTTTCCGATCTTAACGAGATCTACCGTTCGGACGGGTTCATGGGGCTTGTTGCGGGCGCGTTCGAGCGTCGGCAAAAGTGCAGGGAGTCTTGCGAGTACTTCAACCTTTGCAGCGGCGGCTGCACCGACTGCGCTTTAATAGAAAACGGACTCAACAATATTCCGCAACAGAGCTGCATGTATTTTAAAACGCTGTACCCGCATATCAAGGCGGCGGTCGATAAGATTCTTGCGGAAAAACAACCGCTCGACGGCTTTAATCCATTTTTCCGCAGAGCGGTAATAAAGAGCTTTGCAGTCACCGACGACGCTACGGGCGCAGACATTCAGGATAAGTACAAATGAGCGAAACAACAAGAATACTGCTCGGCTACATTTTGTCGTTTGCATACATGATTTTTGTAATGCTTGTCGGCGAGGTGTTAAGCCGTAAGCTCGGAGTGGAAAGGGAAATATCACGCAAAATTTCGCACCTGCTGTCAAGCGCGTGCTGGATCATCTGCTATTTCTTTTCCGGTCCGACATACCATACGGTAATCATCAATGCCGCGGCGCTCATGCTGGTCGCGGCGGGCGAGTTCAGCGGCAAACTAAAGTCGGCGGTGCGCGAGGGCGACGGCGGCGAAGAGCGAAAGTCGAGCAAGGGATTCGGCATGAGCTTTTTTTGCTTTAGCACGTTAGTTGCAATGTGCATAACAGTGTTTGCGTACCCGCAGCTTTTTGCCACTACCGGCGTGGCATACTACAGCCTCGCGTTGGGCGACGGGCTTGCGCCTATCGGTAAGCGAATAGCCGGCAAGTATAACATCAAGGTGTTCGGCAATAAAACGCTCGTCGGCATGATAATGGTGTTTGTCGTGTCGTCGCTCGTTGCCATGACGATAAGCCTTATCTTCGGTCTGGGCTATGACGCGCTGTTCATAATATCGCTTGGTGCGCTCGCCGCGGTTGCCGAGCTGATAGGGACGCGCGGTACGGATAATATTCTGGTCGAGTTTTTTGTGTTCGCATATGCGGCGATGTTTGCTTTCGGCGTAGTGCCGCAGGCGCTCGAGGTAGCCATAATAATAGCCGCGCCCATGTTTGTGGTGGACTCGGTCAAGCAGACGCTCACGCCTGCCGCCAATATAATATCGTATCTGTACTTGCTTGTTTCGGTGTTTTGCTTGGGATATGTGTTCTTGGTCACGGCGGTATGCCTGTTCGCCGCGGAAGCGGTAATTTCGCGCGTGACCGGCAAAATATTCAATAGCAAAAATGAGGACGGCGACGCGGAAAAGTCAACGCGCGGCGGCTGGCAGATTTTGGTAAACAGTGTGGTAATCATGCTGTTTACACTGCTGCTCCGTGTGCTCGACGTAAGGGCGCTCGCGTTTGTCGCGTTTGCCGTTTTGGTGGAAGAGTTTACCGACAGCGTCGCTTCGGACGTCGGGCGGCTCGCCAAAAAACCGCCGATAGATATACTCAGGTTCAGGCGCGTCAAGGCGGGCGTAAGCGGCGGAGTAAGCCTGCTTGGGTCTTGTGCCGCAGTTATTTGCGCGGCGGTCGGTGCGGCATTGCCGTTTGTATTCTTTGCATTCGACATAAGAGCGTACTTTGTAATACTTGGATGTGCGGTGCTCGGCATGGTTATAGACAGCGTGCTCGGGTCGTCGATTCAGGCGTTATATAAGTGCTCGGTGTGCGGAAAGACGACGGAAAGATCCGAGCATTGCGGTACGGGCGCAGAGCTTGTCAAGGGTGTAAGGATTGTCAATAACAGCATGGTAAATCTGTTAAGCGCGGTCACAACCGCCGCGATTGCCGTGACGATTTTGATGTGCTGCGGGATTGCGATGTGATGGGAAAACGCGAAAAACAACTGATAGAAATAGAAAACAGCGACATCGGCATTTTGCGGTTTTGCTTGAAAGTGCTGTACGAGCACGACAACGACGAGCTTGCTTGGCGGCTGATTGAACGGTTCGGCGGAGTGTCGGGAATTTTCAGCGCGTCTCACGAGGAGCTGATGCAGATCGACGGCATGACGGACAGAGTGGCAACGTTTTTCACTGTTATGCGCCCTTTGCAAAGACAGGCGCAGCTTCGCGCCGTAAAGGACTTTAAGGTGACGTCCGAGCGCGATATGGCGGAATACGCCGCGGTGTATTTTATGAACGAGTACAACCCTGCGGACGTGTGCGCGTGCTTGGATAAAAGAGGCAGGATTATCTGCGCCGAACGACTGGGCAAGGAGGAGTGCGTGCGCGAGATTGCTGCGCTCGCGTGCAAAAGAAACGCGCAAAAGATTGCGCTATTGCGGTTTGAGCCGAGACTGAACAGAAAGGCAGTGCTGCCCGCGCCCGAAACTCAAAAGACGTTGATGCGGATTACAAAGCTGATTGGGTCGCTGGATATGGACTTTGTGGATTATGTCGAGTATGCGAAAAATATGTTCTTTTCGCTAAGACGCGCAGTGAGCGGGGATATCGGCGTGTATCATGTTTTTAACGCAAAAGAGGAAAAGTATAAACTGTGGAATAGTGTTTCCGACGACATTGCCAAGTACTACTCTGTGTGCGTTGCCCACGCGATTGAGCAAGGACTTAAATAAATCAATAGAAATAGCGGCAGAGTAAAATCACTAATTGTAAATAATTTCGATAAAGCATTTGACAAAACGCACCCGATGTTGTAAAATAGTCATACACAAAAAATGTGCCGAGGTGTAGCGCAGTTGGTAGCGCGCATGGTTCGGGACCATGAGGCCGCGAGTTCGAGTCTCGCCACTTCGACCAGCAGGGCAAAAGCCCACGTAAAAAGGCTATCCTTAACCACAGGACAGCCTTTTATCATGTGTTTTGACCACTCGCGCGCTCATGATAAATCGTTTTCGGTACGTTTTAGTGTCAAAATTAGTGTCAAATACCGGAGCGAATAAACGGTAATGTCAATCGTCGGAGTCCGACGGATCTTCGGCGAACAGAGAATCGAGCTTAGCCGCCTCGGATAAACTTAATTCACGACTAACATCACTGTAAATATCAGCCGTAGTACTAATCTCACTATGCCCAAGCCATGTCTGAACTACTTTTATAGGCACTCCTGCTTCTAACGCCCTTGTGGCGAACGTATGCCGAAGATCATGCAAGTTATGAGCCGGACAAAACTTTTTAAACTGCCGAGATACATAATCGGACTTAAAATCAAACAGCTTCCCGATGGATGGCAGCACGGATAAAATTTTTGATATAGTGTCAAACAAGGGTATTACCCGGTCCGACAATTCAGTTTTTGTGCCGCGAATATGTATTGTCTTTTGTTGCTCGTCTATATCCTCGCGGCGAACTGCCAAAGCTTCATTCCGGCGACAACCACTATATAGACAAAACAAGTAATAATATTCAAGCTTGTCCCCGCGAATAGCTTGAATAAACTCCGACTGCTCGGCTACTGAGAGCGCCATGCCTTTATCCCGCTTAGCCTTTACGCGCTTTACGGCAAGCATAGGATTGTAATCTATAAGCCGCTCGGCAACCGCTTGCCGAAACGCTCCTGTCAAAAGATTATGCACGCTCTCCCGCGTTCGAATAGCTTCTATAGAGCTTAACAGTTTTTGTATATCCATAGGCTTGACTACGGCAAGCGATATAGCGTTATCTATATGAGGAATAACATGCAGCCGAATATTACGCTCCATTTGCTTGTAAGTCTCGGCGGCGACTTCGCCTTGCTTATATGTGCGAATAAACTCAGTCAGCCATTCTATGAGAGTGTACTCTGAGGATACGGCTTTGTCTCTAAGCTCTATAGCCTTATTGAGCTTTGTCAAACAATCATCATAAGCGCGAGCATAAACAGAACGCTGTTTCCCATCCTGCATATACCGCCCCTCATACCGTCCGTCCCTGCGCTGCAATATGCAGCCTTCTTTTGGTTTTTTCCTACGTGGTGTCATGATTAAGATTTTATCCCTCCGTTCCTGTACTTCGATGTCGATATCGTTCAAAAGCGACACGAGCTTAAACGCTATCTTGTTGAGCTGTTCGGCATATTGCCGAATTAGTTGTTCATTTGTATTCATATACTTTACCTCCATGGGCAAAGTATAACGATATAAATTTAAACTTTAAAACGGATGCTCAAGCTTATCAATTTCGCGACATTCCTCGAGCCATGCCCTAAATAAACGCTTGGATATAAACGTAATATTCTTATTCTTTAAATCATGCATTAGCTTTTCCAGCTCCACAGAAGTATTTACTTCGGGTTTTTCAAACAGCCTTAGCCTTGCTAAAACTTCGGCATAAGCTTCCTCGACACTAGCATCCACCTCGTCGTTTTCGGCAACACGGTACAACAAACCATACCCTTGCATGACCTTGCAGCGATACAACACGCTATACAACACTTTAAACTGTTCATAAGTAAGAAACGCCGCGCCGTCTTTGGTAAGCTTAGTCACATACTTAAATACCTCGTGCCAACCGTCGTCCTCAACTTCATTAAGTGTGCAGCTGTAGCCGTCCGGCATAGTGGATATGTTCTCAAGATTGACCTTTGTATTATTTAAAGCTAAAAACCATATCTTTTGTATGAGAATCTCAAGCTCGGAAAATATACGCTCAAGCTTGCCGTGATTGAAGCTGTAGCAATTAACGAACTCCTTATAAAGCGGCAAGTCTTTTTTTAAAAGTATGGCACTATGTATATGCGGATGAAAGTCCGTAGGATTCGTGACTATTTCCAAACACCGAACCGCGCCACCATATCCGTACTGCGCAAAATCCACACCTTTTATTTTTGCGTCGCCGGAGAAGTAGCGAATAAGCTTTTTAAAAGCATTAAACATACTGCCCACTGTTTTTTCTAATACGGTGCCGCCAACGTTTGGAACAGTTAAAGTCAAGTGATATAAATCATATGTATTACGCAGTTCGTCAAACACCGGAGTGAATCGCATAAGCCGGGAAGCTTGCTTAAGGTGCTGACAGTTCACGCAGAATTTATCATGACAGAGCTGTACGTTCTTTACGTCAAAAACTCGCTGAAGGCGGTAGTGATCACCAAACCAAAACTTGTTGCAATTATGTACACGCTCGCCAAGAGTCCGATACTTATTAAGATTTGTCTCGGTATATAGCCGCTCGTAATACTCGCTGTAAATATCATTGAAATCGCGATTATGCGAAACGGTATCAACATAATCTTCGGTAATCTTGAGTTCTTCCGGAATTTCATAATACAAATCATTGCCGACAGCTCGTTCGGCTTGACGCTCGTGCTTAAGCTGCTCTGCTTGTGCCGACAAAATCTTCCGTTTACGCGCACCATTCTCGCGTGCCTTTGCAAGCCTTGCTGCACGTTGTGCGGATTTCTTGAACTCCCCAAGTTTCATGTTTACTCTCCGATTTTAAGCTCGCGTGGGAGCTTAATTCTAATATCTCAAGAGGTTGCCCTTCGCGGCGCTGCGCGCCGCTCGGTCAACCCGGTCCACGCCCGCCGACCGGGCAAGCCTTCCGTTCGGCGGGACGTGAGTATTTTGTAGCCGCCATGGGCGGCTCGGATGCCAGGCTCGCTCAGTTCGGACTGCTTGTCCGTTCGTTCGGCTCAGCATTATTTCGTGGGCTGCGCAGTTGCGAACAATTGGTCATAAGTCTCGCAAGCTCAACTTACGAACAATTGGTCACAACTCCACAGCCGGTCCGCTTCGTACCTTGCGGACACAAGGGGCACGCTAAGGCGTGCTGATAAAAGAGTGGCTACGCCAGCACCTTTGGTGGTTGTCGCGAGGGGAGCTCTCCCGGGCGGGCCATTAGTTTGGCTCGCCGATGAGGTAGTTAACAAGACGGTAAGCCCATGCTCAAGCGTGGGCGCTACTCTGCCGTAGCTGTCATGTTTGCAGCTCTGTACGGCTCGGGGAATAGTCACCGCTACGCGGGTACTGTCTATTGCCGCTGTTCTAATCCTGCTCTGACATGTAGTTAATATACGGATTGTCTTTATCCAGCTCGGCAGCGCAGTGTTCGCAGATCTTGCGCTCTACATCAAATTCCGGGTCATCGGGATAATACCCACGCCCGCAAAAAACAGTATTGCTTTTCTTCGGTCCGATTATTTTCCATGTTACGCACCTTTATATCGCGCAGCTTATTCGCTCAGGTCGCCGGACCGGTTATTTAACAACGTTCGTTGACTCCGGTAAATCACCGCGCTGAATTTTTATTCATAAGGACTTGACAAATACCATTCGGCGGCGTATAATAAGAGCATTGAGTTGCTTTGGCTTCATTTATTGAGGTAGTCCCAAATGAGGGGCGGGCGGAAACGCTGTCAGACGAAAGGTCGAAATTGCAACTCTTTTTTTATGCCTATTTATCTCCGTCGCTATCGTCGGTCTTATGATTGTTTTTATCATACCGTTCACGCAAGTGCTCCGGCATATCTAATTGCTTGTTATGTGGATTAAACAAATACTTAGGCAACTTGCGAGGACTCTTTAAATACATAGGGTCGGGACGCTTGTCCTTATCCGGATTCGGCTGGATTTCCTCAAAGCCTTTATGGTATTCGCTTGTAGCTTCTCTATGTACAAAGCCATCCACCGGCTTGTTTGTCTTTTTATCTACAGCCATATCCTCATCGATTACAAGGGTAGTGCGGTTTTTACTTATTTTTAACCTCGCCCAAAAGGGAAACTTATCCGGGAATTTTTGCTTGGATTCCGGCGCAGCTCCTTGACCCGGGTTATTCGCGCCGGGCGATTGCGCAGCTTGTTGAGCTGCTTTTCCTTTTGCCGCTTGCTTAGCATAATACCGACGAATCGCTTTTCTCTCCTCGTCGGATCTCTTTCTATCTTG
>JAIEFT010000014.1 GCA_029066805.1 Clostridiales bacterium
TGTATTTTCCTATTCGCATAGCTTATTTCCGCTGATCACTGCTCTTCCGCCTACATTTACGATACCGCCGCCTACATACACGCCGCCGCCGTTGCCATAACTATCCGATCCGGCTGTGTTTCCGCTTATAGAACCCCAATTAATATTAAATGAAGCCCCGGTGTTAACGTAAACACCGCCACCGTGTTTATAAGCTGTATTATTTTTAATTTCGCCGCCGCCCATAGTGAACGATCCGCTACTGACATACACACCGCCGCCGCCGTCTTCATCCGCAGTGCCTGTTGCAGTGTTGTCCGTAATAGTACCGTAGTTCATGGTGAAACTGCCGCCGTTAAGATACACGCCACCGCCGTATCTTCCGCTATTTTCGCTTATCTCGCCGCCGGTCATGTTCATGCTTCCGTCGGTCAAGTACACAGCGCCGGCATATGACGATGTATTGCCCGATATCGTGATACCGTTCAAAAGAACGCTTCCGCCGGATACATATACGGCACTGCCGCTACCCGTGCTCCGCCCTCCGGTAATTTTACCGCCGTTCTGCGCTAAGCTGACTAACGATAAACTACCGGATTTTACTTGAATATTTATGTTATACCCAAGAGTGAGCGTACGTCCGTTAAAGTCAAATATGAGAGTTCCGCTTGTGCCATCGCCGCAATCAACAACGAGCGAATTGGTTGCGGTAATATCGGCTAAAAGCTTTAACGTAGGGATTTCTCTCTGTGCGCTTTTGCTTAGCGCTTCGTCCCACGCCGAGTTGAAAACTTTAAAATAATCCGTTATTCCGTTGCACGAGACAGACGCTACGGCGTCCCCGATTTCCACTTCCCCGTCGTTCGTCAAATACACCGTTTTGCTTGCGTCATCGGATTTAAAGTATTTGTTGGGATCGTCGTTGCCGTTTGCGGCTTTGTAGCCTGTAGTAATAACGCCGACATTGGATACGCATATATTGCTGCCGCTTTTCAACTCGCCGCTTACATTAATATTGTTATTTTGCTTGGCAAAATAGACGTTGGATACGTCGCTGCCGACCTTGTTATCCAGGACTTTGGGTGAGCCCGATACGCTGAACGTTCCGCTTTCCGATACGTACACACCCGCGCCTTTACCGCTACTTGTAGTGTTGTACATTATAGAGCCGCCGTCCATATTGAACGTACCGCCGTCCTCTACCAACACGCCTGCGGCTTTGTCGTCGCCGCTATTGTTTAATACTATATTGCCGCCGCTCATGGTGAACGTGCAGCCCGAGCCTACCTTTACTCCTCTCTTTCCGCCCGATATTGTGCCGCCGGAGACAAATGTTATTTTTTCGTCTACATAATATGCATGCGTGCGAGATGGATAACTATCCACAAAATTAAGATTCGCACCATCTTTTAACACGAATAAAGCTTCGGCAGTTGCCGATATGCTTGTGGCTTTTGTCGTAATCTCATAACCGTTAAAGTCGAGCGTTACTTCCTTAGACGCCGCTAGTTTAATGAGCGCAGTGTTGGATGTAAGTTCGCAATCCTTTTGCAATTCAATCTTACCAACGGTGGCAGCTGAATTGGCGAAGCTCTGAAACGCAACTTCTACACTTAGATGTTCGGAATATTGGTACGACCCGTTTAAATATACTCTAGCCGCAATATTCGTGTCTGCCGAAGCTTCGACATTATTATCGATACCGGCGACCAAACTGTTCGCGTCGGAATATTTTTCGCTGCAGGCAATTAAACCAATCGCACAAGCAATCGCAATGCAAATCGTAATTATAACAGTCACTAAGTTAAATTTTTTACCTGTATTCATCATTTTTGCTCCACGAGTGATCGAGAAAACTCGAAATTATGGGTATACTTTTGTATTATAGCGTATTTATAAAAAAATTGCAATATATTTTATATAATTTTTATTATGTAAAATACCAATATACCGTGATTTTTTACTGTTTTTTATCGCAAACGCAAACACCGCAGGCGTTTTTACGCATGCGGTGTGTGATTATTTGCTGCTTTGTTGTCCGTATAAGTTCGCTGCGCTCGTTCGGAATAACCTGCGGTTGCTTGGTAGGACAAAAGAATTTTCGTCGGCGATTTCGTTTTTTGTCACTCTTGGCATTTCTTGCCCGCCGAAGCATCTACATCTTATTTGCTTTTCCTCTAAAAATCCGACCGATCGTAAATCGATTTGCGGTGTCCTATTTCAAGAACAAGTATAACCACTTTTTCTTCTTGAATTTCGGCAATAATTCTGTAGTCGCCTACTCTGTACCGCCATAATCCCGAAAGATTGCCGCTCAAGGCTTTGCCGTGCTGTTTGGGATTTTCGCAGTTTTGCAGGTTTTTTACCATCCATGCATGAATAGTTTCGGCTGCATGTTTATCGAGTTTTTTAAGCTGTTTATCTGCTTTTTTCGATAATATAACATTGTACATCAGTCCTCCGCTATTCCCAAGTGTTTAGCCACCTCTTCCAATGTGTAAGTTGTAGGGTCTTCACGATATTCCCTCAACGCTTCCTCTGCGCACTGCAAATCGTACTCATCTTCGAGCCGTTCGGAAATAACCATATTAAGATATTCATCTACCGTCAACCCCTGCCGCGAGGCAAATGACTTGATTGCCTCTGTCGTTTCGGCGTTTATGTTAAGCGTAATGGACATAAAACTTCCTCCTTTTATATTTTATGCAAGTATAGCACAATCACAGATTGTTTTTTCGATTTATTTACAATTTATCGATACGTTTATTCCTTACCATATCCGCGATGAATAAATTATACCGCATATTAGGCAATTTGTCAAGCCCTCTCCTCTCTACTCTGCGTCGCCCTCGAGTTTGCGGGTTTGGTCGGCTATTCGCAGTGCCTCTATCATTTTGTCTAAGTCGCCGTTCATGAACTCGTCTATGCTGTAAATGGTGTAGCCTATGCGATGGTCGGTCACTCTGCCTTGCGGAAAGTTATAGGTGCGGATACGTTCGCTCCTGTCGCCCGTGCCGACTTGCCCCTTCCTTAGCGACGCGTACGCCTCGTCCTTTTGTCCTTGGTAGTAGTCGTACAGCTTGGTCGCCAAAAACTGCATAGCGCGTTCCTTGTTTTTTGTCTGACTGCGCTGGTCCTGACACGTAACCACTATGCCCGTCGGAAAGTGCGTTATGCGTATTGCCGAGTCGGTTTTGTTTATGTGCTGACCGCCCGCGCCGCTGCTGCGGAATGTGTCGATACGGATGTCCTTGTCGAGTATCTCCACGTCCACCGTTTCTGTTTCGGGAAGAACCGCCACCGTAACCGTGGAGGTGTGTACTCGACCTTGCGTTTCGGTAACCGGCACGCGCTGAACGCGGTGAACGCCGCTCTCGAACTTGAGCTGCGAAAATACGTCCTTGCCGCTTATGCCAAACACCGCTTCCTTAATGCCGCCAAGCTCGGTCTGGTTTACCGATATGTCCTCCACCGACCAACGCTTGCGCTCGGCAAACATTCGGTACATTCTGCTAAGCTCCGCTGCAAACAGCGCAGCCTCCTCGCCGCCCGCCGCGGGACGGATCTCCAGCACCGCGTTTTTGCCGTCGTTGGGGTCTTTGGGAAGCAGCATCACCTTGAGCTCGTCTGTGATTTGCTCAATGCTATCTACTAATGCTTCGCACTCCTCTTTTGCGAGCAGTACCATCTCCGCGTCGTCCGACTTTTGCATTTCCAGCGCCGACGCATAATCGGACTTAGCTTTTTTAAGCTCGCCGTACTTTTCCACGATCGGCTCAAGCTCGCTGCGCTCGCGGCAAAGCTCCGCCCACGCCTTGTTGTCGGCGATTATGCTCGGGTCTTGAACCTTTAGATCCAATGCGTTGAACCGCTCAACTATGGCGTCGAGCTTGTCGGTTTTCATTTCTCGCATACTACTATCCTGTCCTTTCCGTCTAAATCCTTGATTATGCGGCACGCGCCGATCTTTTTGAACAGCGCGCATACCTGCGCCGCCTGGTCGTACCCGACCTCTAACATTATTACGCCTTTGTCATTTAAGTATTTAGGCGCGGCGTCGGCTATTATCCTATAGAACTTGAGCCCGTCCTCACCGCCGTCTAACGCCATGCGCGGTTGCTTTGTCACTTCGGACTGAAGCCCTTCGATCTCCGCGGTGCGGATATACGGCGGGTTGCTCACTATCATGTCGAACTTGCCGTCGATATTATCGAACATATCCGACTTGACTACTTCTGCGCCCAAGCCTTTCAGGTTTGCTTTTGCCACTTCCAGCGCGGCGTCCGACACGTCGACGGCAACAACCAGCGCGGCGGTGTTTTTTGCAATCACTGCGGCGATACAGCCCGAACCCGTGCACATATCGAGTACGCGTTTTTTGCTCGTGCCGATCATCCTTACCGCCTCTTCCGCCAAAACCTCGGTCTCGAAGCGCGGAATGAGCACGCGGTCATCCACGGTCAGCTTTATACCGCAAAACTCGGCATTGCCAAGCACATATCCGAGCGGCTCGCCCGCGAGCAGTCTGTCCGCGCACTCGTTGGCTTTTTTGACCTGTCCGATTTTTATTTTGTCCACGCCGCCCAGCTCGCCGCGTGATTTATCCAATATGTCGCAGTATATCCAGTCCGCGTCCTGCGGATTTTCGGGCAGTCTATCCGCTAATCTTTTGCGCTCTGCGGCAAACTCGCGCTCGTAAAAGTCTATCGTGCCTTTATTGGGCTGTTCGTCCAGCTCGAGCACGGCGTTGAACGCGGCAATCGCTACTTCCGCCATATCATCGTCGGGTATGCATGTAGACAGCTTTTGCAACGCCAATCCCGGTGCGCGAATAATGTTGGTGAACTTGTTGTCGGGCAGCATGGCAAGTCCGCGCAACAGCTCGTACGACAATCCCGCTATCAACGGCAAAAGCAGCAGCCGTATCATTAACGTAAAAAAGAAGTTGTCAAATAAATACTCGTAGCCCACAAACAGTGTGAATATCCAGTTGAGCAGCGCGTATATGAGTATTGCAAAAATTACAACAAAGAATATGAACGTTGTGCCGCAACGGTTATGCTTGGTCGAGCATGACTGAACGTTTTGCACCGTTAACGGCATGCCGCGCTCGTAGCAATTGATAGTTCTGTGTTCCGCGCCGTGATACATGAACGTGCGTTTAATATCGCCCAACAGTCTAATCAGCGCGAGGTATATTATGAATATGAGCAGTCTGCTCACACCCTCTATCACCGAAATCACCGCGACGTTACTAAACGTCGTCCACGTGCGGATTGCCCAGCCTATAAACCACGGCACGCCGATAAACAGTCCCACGGCGAGTACAACGCCTATTATAGTCGCGATCACGGTAGACGTTTTTGACGGGGATTCTTCCTCCGGCGTGCTCACCTCCGCGGACTTGAGAAGCGCGCTCATGCCCACCGCAAGCGAGCTGACAAAGGAAATCACGCCGCGCACGATCGGTATCTTGCTCGCTTTGGACGAAGCTTTAAGCCGTTCTGTGCGAAGCTCTATCTCGCCGTCCGGCGCGCGCACAGCCATTGCGACGGACGTTTTTCCGCGCATCATTACGCCTTCTAACAGCGCCTGCCCGCCTATCGACGTGCGGCGCGACTTTGCCGAAGTGTCGTATTTGTTATCGTTCTGTTTTTTCGCCATATAAAATCAACCAATACGCGACGGAGCAATCACGCGTCAGGCAGACAACAGGTGGCAAGTCGCCGACGGGCGTGTACTCAAACGTACACAACCAAGGCGACTTGACGCACGTAGTCCGCATCACGTGATGAGTGCGCCGTCGCACAAAAAAATCGAAACATAGTTTCGATTTAAAAAGAAAAACGGCGGGCTAAAAATAGCCCGCCATTATAAAATAGCTATTTGCCGGATTTGCCCGAACGCTCGTTGAATCGTGCAATGCGTCCGCCTGTCTCCGCCTGCTTCTGCTTGCCGGTGTAGAACGGGTGGCACTTGGAGCAAATGTCAACCTTGACTACGTCGCCTTTTTGCGTCGAGCCGGTCACAAACTTTGCGCCGCAAGCGCATTCTACCGTTACTTCATGATAATCGGGATGTATGTTCTGTTGCATGATTTTTACCTCTCTTTTGTCCATGCAATCGTCGCTGCATGGTTATTAGCTTATTGATTATACACTAATCAAACCGCGCTGTCAAGTGTTTTTAACGCTGACAAGCTGACGAAAAATTAAATTTTGATAAGCGTTTTGAATTGCGTATCGTCGTGCTCGCTCACGAGCGAATCGTAAGCGGACTGAACCTCGGCAAACGGGATTACCGTGTCGTACAGCGAGCTTACGTTGACCGTGCGGTTGGCAAGCAGGTTGATCGCCGAGGAGTAGTTCTTGCCGCAGTCCACCACGGTGTAAAGGTCGATATTCTTTTCCAGCATATTGTTGACGTTGCAGTTTAAATCGCCTATTCCGTTTTTGCCGACTATAGCCACTCTGCCGCCGACCGCCGTGTAATCCCATGCGCTCTGTAGCGGCATATGCGAAGAAACAAGATACGCGCACGCGCTTGCCATGTGTCCGCCCGTTAGCGCGAGTATCTTTTTGCACACGTTGTCGTCAACGGCGTTGACAGTAAAGTACACGCCCGCCTTTTGCGCAAGGTGCAGCATATCCTCGTGCATGTCTACCATAATAGGCACTGCCTGATAGTACATGGCGAGCTGAGCAAGGATGATCCCCTCTACCGTCGCGCCCATGATCACTACTTGGTCGCCCTTTTCCACGTTCATCTTGGACATGGCGTTAAGCGCGGTTGCTATATGCTCGATAAACACCGCTTCTTCGTCCGAAATCCTGTCCGGAATGGTGTACACGTCGTTAGCGGACACTACGGAAAAATCGCTTAAAAACCCGTCCTCTTGCACGCCGAACAGAAGCGGCTTTTCGCATTCGTAGAAGCGCGACTCCTTGCACGCCTTGCACGAATGACAGCTCGCTTGCGGATACGTAACGACGCGCTGTCCGCGCTGAATGCCGGTCACGTTTGCGCCCACTTCGGACACAAACCCGACGCACTGGCTGAGCGGAATAATGGGATACTTGGTTTGCACCCGCCCCTCGTACACCGCAACGTCCGCGGGCGTAATACCGCACATAAGGTTTTTCAGCTTAATGCAGTTGTCGCCGACGGGCAATGCGTCCATCTCGTCAAGTTTGAGTGTATGCGGAGCATGAATCCTGTACGCCTTCATAATAAAAATCCGTACTCCCGCAGTTTGGTTTGCAATTTTGTTAGGGTATCCCCGTATGGAATTGTACTGCGGTTGTTAAACCATTATATCATATTTACGCGCAAATATCAAGTGTTTGCACGCATATAATTTATACACGATATTGTGGTTAAGCTCGTGCAAAAATCCTATATATTGCGTGCAAAAAACAAAAACCCCTCGCGGGGCTTTTGACGGAAAAACTATTTAAGAGATCAACTATACCGGTATTGCAGTTTAAAAAATCTTATTTATCTTGGTTTATATCAAGAAGGGTCGCGGGATTTACGTACTTGCCATTCTTTTTGAGCTCGAAGTGTAAGTGCGCGCCCGTATCCAGCTCGGACATCATGGCGGTGGACGCTTCTCCTATTTTGTCGCCGGACTTGACCGTGTCGCCTTTTTTGACAGGCACGTTGTTTCCGAGCGATTTGTATACGGATATATATCCTCCGTCATGCTCGATAGTTACCACATTGCCCTCGATAGTGGTTTTTTCCACGTCGAGCACCTTGCCGTCCATTATAGCGAACACGCTTCCGCTGCCGACAAAGTCAACCGCAGGATGCCATTGCCAAAGGTCTAGCGTATTCCAATACACTATCTTGTCATCGGCGTAGTCCATGCCGACCTGCGCGCCCTTCATGGGCATGGTGACGACGGGGTCGTTGTTTACGTCCACATTGGGCGGGTCTACAACCACGTCGGTGATGGGTTGTTTCTTGTCCGGCAGCGTGAACACCACCGACAAAACGATTACGGCAGCAACAACCAGTACCGACACAATAAGCGCCAAAGCGTATTTGTGCCGCTTAAAAAAGTTTTTCTTTTCTTTTGTTCCAGACTGATAGGTTTTCATATTTCTGTTCCTCCGTACCGAAGATTATTGCCAACATAATTTTTGTTATACGGAAAATTTAAAAAAATCAGTAACAGCCTGAAAGCATGGGCGTGCCTATGCTTATATTACCCGAAGAGTGCGCCGCCATTACGTTGTATGCCTCGCCCGAGCTTAAGTACTGCATATCGGCACAAACGCGCGGACTGTAGGCGTAAACAATAGTCAATTCACCGGACTCCACCTCTTTTACCGTTACGGCAAGTATGCTGTCAAGCGCGTTTTTCATATCGCCTACGTCGCCCGAAAAATCCACACGACAAAGCGTACCCTGCGGATAACATATCCCGTCAAGCGACGACACAGGCGTATTATTGTCGTAAGCAGTGGGCGCGCCCAAGCCGCAGAGCGGACTGAACCAAACCGCAACTCCGACAAGCCCCGCGACAAATAAAATAACGACGGCACAAAGAGTCTTCATGCCGTCGATTATTGACCTAAATTATTTAAAATATTCTAATTGTTGTTTTCTGCCCGACGAAAATCGGCTGAGTGACGCGAGCAAAATTGCGTCGGCGATTTGCGCGATACGAATGCAATATGTTGCGCTCGTAGTGGGGCTACGTGCGCGTTATATTGCAGCACGTAGCACGGAAATCGACAGCAAGGTTGCCGCACGAACTTAGTCGGTTTTCGTAGCCATTTTGTACAGTTTGACACTGTTGTCTACGGTTTTTTCCTTAGCCATTTCTCCGTACTTGTTTACGTCGGTAAGGCTCTTGGGCGCGTGATGCAAACACAGCGCGCCGTTTACGCAGCCTCCGTCGCACGCCATACCCTCGAAGAAGTTGAACGGGGATTTATGGACCTTTAACAACGTAAGCTGTTTACGGCACTCGTCCAGCCCGCTCATGGCTACCGGTCGAGCCTCGAATCCGCGCTCCGCCGCCAACGCTTTTACGCCCTCGGTTATTCCGCCCGAGCGCGCGAATATCCGTCCGAAGTACGACGCGTTGTCGAGATACGTGTCGGGCAGCGTGGACACGTCCACTCCCCTTGCGTCCAAAAACGCTTGCAGCTCCTCAAACGATATTACGCAGTCTATGTAGTCCTTGGCTATATCCTGTTTGTACTCGAACTTTTTGGAAGTGCACGGTCCGACAAAAATCACCTTGGCGGTCGGGTCGAGCGCCTTTATCAGCTTGCCCGCCATAACCATGGGCGACGGCGTATGCGACACGTGATTATACAAATCGGGGAAGTTTATCTGCACGTACTTGACAAAGCTGGGACAGCACGACGTGGTTAATAATCCCTTCTCTTTCAGCTCGTTAGCTTCCTCGTCGAGCGTTAGGTCTGCGCCGAGCGCTGTTTCCACCACCTGACTGAATCCGAGCTGTTGCATGCCCGTAATAACCTGCTCGATCCGCGCATAGTTGAACTGCGCTACGATCGACGGCGCGATAATCGCATACACCTTGTACTTAGTGTTGTTTTCCGAGTTCTTCAGTATTTCCAGCGCGTCCAGAATAAACGATTTATCCGAAATTGCGCCAAACGGACACTGATACACGCACGCGCCGCAACCGACGCACTTATTGGTGTCTATTACCGCTTTTTTATCCTCGTTGACCTTGATGGCATTCGCCTTACAGCTTAGCACGCACGGGCGCTTTTGCAGTATCATTGCGTTGTACGGGCAAGCTTGAGTACACTTGCCGCACTCAACGCATTTGGACTTATCCACAACAGCGTGCTTATTCTCTATGGATATAGCGTTTTTGGGACACGCCTCTATACAGCGGTGGGATATGCAACCGCGGCACGCGGGCGTGACGAATATTCCGTCCACCGGGCACTCGTCGCAGGCTATGTCGATTACTTCTACGACGTTTGGATTGTCATTATCCCCACCCATAGCAAGCTTGAGCCGTTCTTGAAGTATCGCGCGCTCCTTGTATACACAGCAGCGTAGGCTTGCATGCGGCCCGGGCATGATCTTGATGGGAATGTCGCGGAATATCTCGTTGTCGAGCCCTTTGTCATACGCGATGATCAGTTCTTTTATAACTTCGTACTTTAACTTTTGTACAGTAGTATCGAATAATCTGTTTTCCATAATTACGTCCTTTCGGTGCGTCCGGTAAGACAGTATAATCAGTTGTACCGCACCGTAACGATTTTGCCCATTTTTTTGAGGTTGTCGGCAAGCTTATCAATCAACTTAAGCTTCATGCGCGTTTCGATCGGCAATCCGTCATGCGCGTGGTTTTGCGACTGACCGACAAAAAAGTTTATATCAGTGCTGTCCTCGAACAGCATTTTTGCGAGAAGCGTTGCGCCGTCGCGTTTGTTGAGCGTTGCGGCGTTGCAATCGGCGGGATTGAGATAGTTCTCGGAAAGCTCAAGCACTCGCCGTATTGTAACTACGCCCTCGGTAGTGAGATTGATGCCGTCTATGAATCCAATCGGCGGAATGTCCCGATCCGGAAAATCACAGCTTGTGCTAACCTCTTTGCCGAGCTGACGCGCAACGATTTGCGAGCTTGTTCCACCGCACACCGCCTTTTTTCCGGGCAATGCCATAAAGTCGGCTACGTACTGCGCGTCGTCCTCCTTGTGAATGGGCGGGCCGACAAACACAGAAGTTACAGCGTGCTCGCGCACCCTGATTCCGAGCACCGTAGTGTCGTCGCCCGGCTCGTTCATGTACAGCTCGTTGCACTCGCCCGCCAGCGCCGCCGATATTGCGCGCGCCGACATCGTGGGTTTGACTACGCGTTTGAGATAATCCTTAATCTGCGGACGTTCCCAACCGAAGTTCATCATCATGCCGATACCGGCATGCTCAACCCCGTCGCTGGTGACTATTACCGCGTCGCCGGGCTTTAAATCAAGCGTCGTAGTGTACACGTTTTTGCCGAGTATGACCGATTTTTCTCGAGGCAGGTCGCTGACCTCGCCGTTGCGGAGTAGTATGCCCGCGGGATTATCGAACTCTATAAGCTCGCCCTTGCCTTCGCTGTTTATAAGAAAAACCGAAAACGTAGCGTACGCTACGCCGCGCACCTTGCACACGGGCAACGACGCGATCAGCGTTTCTATACAATCCTTGATGGGTATTCCTGCCGAAAGCATGGTACACAAAATCTTGGACGACAGTGTGGCTAAAATGTTAGCCTTAACACCGCTGCCCATGCCGTCGCAAAGCACCGCCGTGAGCATGTCGCCGCTAACCGAATACTCCACGCGGTCGCCGCACAATTCCTCGCCGACATGATTGAGCGAGGTATATCCTCTTTCGATAAAGTAACTCAACTTTCTTTATCCTCTAGCATAGCAGCTTTAAGCTTTAGCAGCGCAACCTTGGTTTCCGCCGTCGTCTCGCCGAGGAGCGACGCGATTTCCTGCGCCACGCGCATTTGCTTTTCTATTACAGTGTCGGTTACGGCAAGCGTGTCGCGCTTGACCTTGCCGAGCTCCTCGTCGTAATTGACCTTTTCGTTAATGTCTGTAAGCACAACCAAAAGCGCCTTTTCTTTAATAAGCGGCACAATCATGA
>JAIEFT010000015.1 GCA_029066805.1 Clostridiales bacterium
GTGAGTAAAGGGATTCGAACCCTTGGCCTCCAGGGCCACAACCTGGCGCTCTAACCAGCTGAGCTATACCCACCATATTGGGAGTTGCTGATTAAGTTTGTACGACAAACCTACTGAAAGTTTTGTTCGCGTAACGTAATCATCATCTCCAATGGCACGCCCGGGGGGATTCGAACCCTCGACAAACGCCTTAGAAGGGCGCTACTCTATCCAGCTGAGCTACGGGCGCACTTCATGGAGCAGGTGATGGGAATCGAACCCACGTGGTCGGCTTGGAAGGCCGAAACTCTACCATTGAGCTACACCTGCGCGTGCTAGTCAAGAATACCATATTCGGCGAGATTTGTCAACAATTTTAATCGGGTTATTTTAAATCCGATAAATTTATATGCGGAATACAGTAAACTTGTTATTAAGCATTAATGTAAGACAAACGGTAACTCTAACAGTTCCGTCAGGTTATTTACTTCATAAGTCGGATTGTAAGCTTCGGACGGCGCTACTTGGTCTTTGGCAAAACCTTGTTTTATTCGTACTGTTTGGAAGCCAAGTCTTTTGGCAGGCAGTATATCGTTATCCAGTCTATCGCCGACCATTATGGCGTCACAAGCAGAGCAGCCGCTTTTTTCGAGCGCTATAGTGAACAGCCGTTCGTCAGGCTTGGAAATGCCATAATCTGAAGACGATACTACTGTCTTAAAATATTTATTAATTTTCCAACCGCGCAAACGCTCCGATAAATCTCCGCTTTGGTTTGCAATTATTCCCAAGCTGAATTGTCTGCTAAGTTGTTCCAGAACAGTACAAGTGTCGTCGTACAGTGTTTCCAGTTCGTTTTTGTACTTGGCGGACCAAGTGAATCCGTATTTGGCGATTACAGACTTCCATTGCGGTTTGAATTCACAAGATGCGGATTTTATGTCTTGCATAAGGATATCGGCGGTTATTCCCATCGCATGCGCCTGTTCGGTTTCCGCTTGTTCTCTGCAACGTTCGACCCAAACATCGTCCTCGTTGATTAAAGTGTATCCTATATCGAAAAATATGTATTTTATATGTTTCATAATAAACCTATTATAATGTTGAAATTACAATTTTATTTAATTTGTGGATGAAATAATTATATTAATAAGCTTGTTTATAGCGGTGTCGAGCATGTTCTCGCCCCAGCCTAAATTCCAATCGTTTTCTCTGTGAACGTCTGAAATAACATAAATCGCGGACGAGCGGCATTTTCTGTAATTTGCTACCGCAAAAAGCCCTACGCCTTCCATCTCTACACATAGCGCGCCTTTATCTCGGTGCTCTACTAACTGTCCGTATGTTTCCATATAGCCTGCGTCTGTAGTCCAATGCTTGCCGCGCATAAAGTTGATACCGTTGTGCGTAAGCAAGTTTTGAAGATCGTCGGTAAGCGATTTTGTTGATTCTATAAAGTCGTAATCAAATCCGTACAAACGCGCAACGGCAGTATCGTTATATGCGCCGTCAGTCAGAACGATATCCCCGACACGCATATTCTGCTGCAATCCACCTGCAAAACCTATGTGTATAAGCTCTTTTACTCCGCCCGCAATCAAATCTTCCGCTTGTGTCGCGATAGCGGGGGAACACATCATTCCTTTTATAAATCCAACAGAATCGTTGTCATTAAATACAAACAAATCTCCGCCCAATGGATACTTGTACTTTCCGCAGTTTTTGGAAAGCACAATACCGTAAAGACTGTCGGCTAATAAATAGACGCGAGATGGAATTTTCATTGTGTTTATATCAAACCCTGCATTTTTCAATTCACGCGCGACTAATTTTTTAGGGTCTGTAAGTACGTCGTTTTTATAAAAGTTTAATGACATAAAAATAAATCTCCGATTAAATTATAATAAATTTCATTATGATTTTCTCCGAAACACAGCAAAAGAATGGATTGTATTATTAATTTAAATTACTTTTATTATAGCGTCTTTTCAATAAAAATGCAATAAAACCGTGGTTAAAATCGTTTAAATAAGTAAAAATCGGCAAGCATGCAAGTACTTTCCGATTTTCGGTGGAGCAGAAATAACCTAAAACAAATAATTTAATACATTTGTTAAAGATAACGCTTAATTGTTTTATCGCTCCAAATATGCACTTCAATATATCGTTCGGGTCCGAACTCACCGTTCTTATTCCATTCCTGCGGTAGTCCGTATTTTTCGATAATCTCCAAAATTTCTTCGTATAAGTAAAGTTTTTTTCTATATTCTTTTCCGTCGTTAATTCGCGGACTGAACGTCGGATGCGAATCGCCGTATGTAAAAGATAATGTAGACAAATCAAATTCTTCAATCGGTATTTTTATAAACGCGCTGTCTTCGTACCAAGACGATAGCCAATTGCATTTTTCCACAACCATATAATGCGGTGAATTTCTTTCGACATTTCCGCCTTTTTTCAAGAATTCATTTCTTAAAATATTTTCAAAGTACAGTCTATTTTCCATATAGTCGTCTTGACGTTTTGCACAAAACGAATTTGGATTGGTTATTTTTCTTTGGGCAATAATAGCTTTGGCTTGTTCGATCGGTATATCGGACAAGCTCATAAACGGTTTATAGTTTTTATCGAAATAGTGGTATAAATCCATAGCAATGTCATTATAACATGCTTGCGTTAATTTTGCAAGAAAAATGTTTGGCGCTATGGCGTGTGCGCGGGTATAACAAGTGCGCCGCACAAAAAATGAAGTCGTAAACTAATCAAGCAGGCACTGCGTTCCTAATAAAGAAATGAAGTGAAGCGCTGTTACACATAACAATTGGCGTAAGCGACTTAATTAATGATACAGACTTCATTTTTTCATGGTGGACGGGGGGGATTGTGCCGCAAGATGCGGCACGACCTTTGCGCTCGGTATTATCTACAATTGAAAAATACTATAAACAAGGTATTATACTATTATGATATTGTTAGGCGCAAGAGGTTAGCGAACCATGCGCCGAAAAGCGCTACTATTCTGATTAAGTTTTTCACGCGGTGAACCACCTACTGACACTTAAAAACGCTCCTACATAAAAGTGTAGGAGCGTTTTTGGTGGACGGGGGTGGATTCGAACCACCGAAAGCGAAGCTGACAGATTTACAGTCTGTTCCCTTTGGCCACTCGGGAACCCGTCCATATTTTTGGTGATCCATCCGCGACTCGAACGCGGGACAACTTGATTAAAAGTCAAGTGCTCTACCAACTGAGCTAATGGACCATGGACCACAGAGCTTTATTATTCTATCACACGCGAATAATTATTGTCAAGCAATTTATCGCTCTTTATTTGTTGTGCACGAAAAAAATTAATCGGAAGATATTATAGTCAATTATAGTTGAATTATTATAGTATTTGTTGTAAAATATAAAAAATGTAATTAGGGGTATATGTATGGAGCAGAAGTATATATGTGTTGATAACGGTGAGCTTATGTTTAACAGCTCGGCGCACGGCACGCTTAACGAACAAAATATTTCCGAAGCAAACGCTGAGCTTATTGAAAGAGCGGTTGGTTGCCGACGTGAGGCGGAACATTATATCGATAAAGATGTAAAAGTTGATAAAGTTTCAGCGTGTATTGCAATCGGTATCGGCGGAATTTTTACTATTGTCTCGACTATTTGGACAATAGTTTTGGATTGGGGATTTTTTATGCTGATTGTACTATCCGGAATATTGCTATTATTCGGACTGGCGGTTTTGCTTTTCTGTATTAAAAAACAAAAGCAAAATGCGCATATAAGAGATTGCGGTGATTTATTTTTTGCTCAAATTGAAAAAGCTCCTTTGCGATTATTCGGAACAAAACTTAAATGCGCATGCATAATTGACGGACAGCCGCGCTTGCTTGTTCGCGGTATCAGCTCGGCGACATACACAGCGTTGCAGAAAAAAATGGACATTATCATAGCTTATGATAAGTCGACCGAAGCATTTTTGCCTATTCGTTTGTTTGTAAATGCTGATAGTAGCGAACAATAAATGTAGGCATATATAATAAACTAATAATAATGTTGCCGCATGCGCCAAAACGGTTACAGCATGGCTATTTACTTTTGTGCAGGTATATGTTACAATTTAGCCATGTTCGGTGACAATCTTAAAAAATACAGAATACAAAACGGCTATTCGCAGAGCGAGCTTGCAGATCTGCTGTTTGTGTCGCGGCAGTGCATTTCCAAATGGGAAAAGGGAATTACGCAGCCAGACCTACAAGCTTTGGCGCAAATAAGCGAACTTTTTAACGTGCCTATCGATATTTTAGTAAAGGAAGGCTCTGCTCCGACAGTTGCGAAAAAGGCAAGCTTGAATAAATATTTGTTTATAGCAAATATACTCATCTCGCTGTTTTGTGTATTATCGTTTGTCGCACTGTGGCGGTTTTTGCCAGAAATCATTCCCGCACACTGGACGCGCGGAGTAGTGGATAGATACGGTTCGCACGCCGAAGTGTTTTTGAACATAATTACAGCGGCAGTGTTTTTAATCGCCGATATCGCAATGGTTTTTGTCATAAGGCGCGTCACCGACAAAAGAGCTGCGGCAATCGTGCATGTGGTTTTGATTGCTGCCCAATTTGCAAATCTGATTTTTATATTCGCTATGTACGCAAAGCTTATTACAGCGTTAGCGTCGTTTTGTACGTGCATTGCGGCGATAATAATGCTTTGTATTTCAATCGCAATGCATCCGAGAATAAGCAAGCAAAATAGCTTGCTCGGCGTAAGGACGTCGGCTACGCTAAGCTCGGAAAAAGTGTGGAACAATACCAACGCTCTCGCGTGTTATATGTTTGCGGGATTGTCGGTGGCTATACTGATAATCAATATGGTTGTTATCTTCGATATGGCGTATTTATGCATTACTGCGTATATTATTCCCGCGATTGCGTGTGTTGTGTATTCCTATAAGATATAATAAATGACTTGTTTTTTGCATTGGCATATGATAGAATATTCAAAACACAGTGGAGATAAAAAATGACAGATAACGTTCAGTCTGACACTGCGAATACGATCGATATAACAACGGCAAAGCTCGAGCGCGCTATGGGTGGGCTGAATATTGCGCTCAGCGTAGTGCTGTTTGTTGACGGAATATTCCTCGCTATTATGGCGTTCTGTTGTTTGTTGATGTCGTTTTCGCTTTTCTTTATGGCGGCTATTCCCGCATTCCTTGTGATAGGTTTTTTGTGCCTAATGGCGTTCGGCGCGGCAATCGCAAACTTAGTCACGGGTATAGGAACGTTATACGCATCTAAAAAGCGCGGGAAAATATTGAGCTTATTTCCGATTATTACAATAGCTGCCGACGTGGCGGTTATACCTGCCAATATAATTGCGTTAATATGCGGAACTTACTTGCTGTATACGGAAGTTAATTTTCTTTCGATTTTGATTTTTATTGTCGCAACTTGCGCTATATTGCTTGCCGTAGCAAGCCTTGTTCTTAGCGTAGTGCGGCTTATAAAACGCGAAAAACAGTCGGTCAATCAGTAGATTATCTATTAATCGCGGAGGAACATATGACAAAACAAGAAATTCTCGATTTTATTAAAGAACAAAAAACGGCGTTTATAGGCTCGGTGGACGAAAACGGCTATCCCGTAATTCGCGCCATGCTTTCGCCGCGCTTAATTGACGGCAACGACGTTTATTTTTCCACCAACACGTCGTCCAAAAAGGTGGCGCAGTATCTTGCCAACAATAAGGCATGCGTGTACTTTTACAAGCGCGGGCGGTTCAAGTACCAAGGCGCGACATTGATAGGTGAAATGGCAGTTTGCCAAGACCAACCGACAAAGGATAAGATTTGGCGATTCGGCGATAAACTGTTCTACAAAAAGGGTGTGACCGATCCCGATTACAGTGTGCTTAAGTTTACGTGTAAGTCAGCGGAATACTATTGCGACTTTAAAATCGAAACGATTTTATTCGACTGATTGTGTAAAGAAAAAGATTAATACTCGCCAAAGAAAAATGCACTTCAAAGCTTTTGGAGTGCATTTTTCTAATTATTGACAAATATAATTACAGTTTGCTGATATTGTATCGGCTTATGGTGTCGGAACGTTGCGCAGAATGGAAACCTCGCCCGCATCGACAGCTATAGTCGCGTTGCCGATTCGGACAATCAGCGAACCGTCTGCGTCGATCCTTTCGGCAAAGCCGCGTACAATTACGCCGTTGTGGTTAAACTCAACGATTTTGCCTATGTTTACACACAGCTTGCCGTATTTTATCGGGTCGAACGTAGCGATAGTTGCACGCTTTATCATTCGCAAAAGTCCTGTAACAAATGCCGAGGCGCGGGATGGCGGAGCTTCGAGAGAAATTGCAATATCCGATAGCCCCGCATTTTCTAGTTCAACAGGATCTGTGGCGTAATTGACGCCTATACCGACAAGATATTCGGCTTTTCTTACGCACTTGCATAGAATCCCGGCGGCCTTTTTGCCTTTGTAAAGTATATCGTTGACCCATTTGATCCTTGTGGGCAGACCTAAAATAGCCTGAATAGTGTCGTGCATGGCAAGCCCGACAGCAGGGGTGAGCGTGTGCGGATCTATGTAAACGCCCTGAACGCGCATAACAATATACAGTCCGCCGTCCGGACAGAAAAACGTATGATTGCCTCTGCCTACGCCGTTTATTTGCCGTCCCGCAATAATCGCGTCGTACTTTCCGATTTCGTCGAACGTCGACGTGCACGACTCCACGATATTCACATTCAGCCCTGTATGCATGCGGATAAATTTTTCGTTAAGTAGTAGCATGGCAATATTATAATATATTAACAGTGAAAAATCAAGTTTTAAATCATACATTTACAAAAAGTCGCGTTTAAAGGGTTGATATTTAAATGAAAATGGTTTACAATTAATGATAATATCTACATTAGGAGAGCATGTATGAAACAAAACGTATTCGACACACTTGACGCACGCGGGTTTATCAAACAAACGGTGTACAAGGACGAGCTGTATAAACTTTTGGGCTCGCAGTCGGTCACGTTTTATTGTGGGTTCGATCCGACGGCGGACAGCCTTCATATCGGGCACTTCATACCGCTTATGGCGGCGTCCATCATGCAAAAGGCGGGGCACAAGCCCATTCTTCTTGTCGGCGGCGGCACCGCTATGGTCGGCGATCCGTCGGGGCGCAACGATATGCGACAGATGATGACGCGCGAAACCGTGGAAGGCTACGTCGCAAAAATCAAGCCGCAGCTTGAGCGGTTTGTAAGCTTCGATGGCGAAAACGCGGCGGTCATAGTCAATAATGCCGATTGGCTGTGCAATCTCAACTATATAGACTTTTTGCGCAAGTACGGCGCGTATCTTTCGGTCAACAAAATGCTCACCGCCGACTGCTTCAAAACGCGGCTCGAGAAAGGCTTGAGCTTTTTGGAATTCAACTATATGCCCATGCAGGCGTACGACTTTTTGCGCCTGTTTTCGGATTACAATTGCATACTGGAAATCGGCGGCAACGATCAGTGGAGCAATATTCTTGCAGGTGCCGACTTTATTCGACGTGTGGAGCGCAAGGACGCCTACGCGCTCACCTGCACGCTGCTCGAAACCAAAGACGGCAAAAAGATGGGCAAGACCCAAAAGGGCGCGCTGTGGCTTGACGCGAACAAAACCACGCCGTACGAGATGTACCAGTACTTCCGCAACGTGGACGACGAGGAAGTGGAAAACTGCTTGCGGCTTTTGACGTATATTGATTTGGACGAAATTAAGGAAATTTGCGCGCATCGCGACGAGCGCATAAACAACGCCAAAAAGCGCCTTGCGTACGAGGTTGTCAAGATCATCCACGGCGAAGCCGCGGCTGTCGATGCGCAAGCTAAGGCGCAAGCGGCGTTTGAGGGCGGTGCGTCCGAAATGCCCACCGTCACGATAAACGCAAACGGCGAAAGCGGCTTGTTGGACGTTATGGTGGCGTGCAAGGTGTGTGCGTCCAAGGGCGAGGCGCGTAGGCTCATAGAGGGCGGCGGCGTTAAGATAGACGATAAAAAGGTGGACAACGTCACGGGCAAGATAGGCGACTACACCGACAAAACCGAGTTCGTTTTATGCAAGGGCAAAAAGGTTCGCCTAAAAGTAATATTGCAATGATAGTTTGCGTCAACGAAGGCGAAAGAGAGCTTGTTATTAAGCGTTCGCGGTTTATAGCAATATCGCGGCACATAGAAGCGCGCGATGACGTTAATGCAATGATAGACGCGCTCAAGTCCGAGCATGTGGGCGCAAGGCATATATGCTACGGCTATATCGCCGACGAAAAGGGTGATGATTTCGGTTACGACGACAACGGTGAGCCGACGGGCACGGCGGGAAAGCCGATATATTCGGCGATAGCTGCGGCGGACGCACGAAAGACTTGTATTGCCGTCGTGCGTTACTTCGGCGGAATCAAGCTTGGTGCGGGCGGGCTGACAAGAGCGTATCGCGAGAGCGCGGCAGAGCTTATTGCGGAAGTCGGCGTGAGCAAGGCGGAAAAGTACGCCGTAGTCGAAATGTGTTGCGGAAATGAGGCGTACAAGCGCGCAAATGCCGTTCTGCGCGGTTTAAACTGCACGATCCTACAAATACGTTACGAGAGCAATGTGACGTGCACGGTGCTTGTAATGGCGTCAAAATTATCGGAGCTTACAAAGACGTTGGACTTTCTTAAAGCCGAGTACGCGGTTGTAGGCGAGCGGTATGTGGCTGTAGAATGAAGAATTGGAAGTGATTATGCAAGCGGAATACATCATCAAACAAATAAAAAGCGTGTGCGGACTGGACGTTACCGAAACGGCAACTCCGGATATCGTTCCGGATGGCGGCGTTTTGTGCGATAGGGAAAACGACATCACTGTTTTTACGGTCGTTTGCGACGGAAAGACGTATTCTTTCAAGCTGCAAGGTTCTACAATTTATCAGGAGATGATGGCTGCGCTTGCTCGCGTATATGTTTTAGCGGTTATATCCAATTCGCCTAAAAATCCGATTTGTGAATTTTTGCGTGGGACGGGCGGCGTGCCGCATGGCGTACATGTCGGCAAGTCCGATTATTTCGTTTTCGCCGTATACAGCGCGGCGGGCAACAGCAATGTTACCGATTATTTGATGACAATGGCGGACGAGTGTGATTTTGTAGCCGATATGGCGGACGGAATAACCGCGCTGTGCAAGGAGACTGGCAACGACGCCGACTACCGTTCGGCGGGCGAGTTTGCCGCAGTACTTAAAGAGAATTTGTCCGAAGAGATTAAGGAGCAGGTAAAGATAGGCGTTGGCGGTGTTGCGCACGGCGTATCCGAGCTGCCCAAATATTATGCGTATGCAAAAGCCGCACTGGTCGGCGGTGCGGAGTTCGATCCTCTGTCCGATATATATTCCTACAAGGAATACGCGCTGATAAAGTCGCTTTCAGCGCTGACTGCTGCGGATAAAGAACGATACGTAAAAACCGTGCTTGACAGGTCGTACCGCGAGGTTCTGTCCGACGCAGAGCTCATGACGGCAGCGGACGCATTTATAAAACACTCGCTCAACATTTCCGAAGCGAGCAGGCATATGTACGTTCACCGCAACACGCTGATATACAGACTTGACAAGATCGAGCGACTCACCGGACTTAACATTCGCAATTTCAACGACGCAATGACCTTCCGTATAGCATGCTTAGTCTATAAGATGCTATGACCGTTTTGTGCTGAAATATTTAATAATCAACCCGAGCGTTTGGGCGGGAATAAGCTTTTTGAGCGTCGCGTACAGATCGATACGCGGCGTTTTTTTGCTGTCGTACATTTGCGAGATAAGCGTACCTATTGTGGACGGGTCGGGGTTTTCTGTAAGCTTTAAAAGGGCTTGTTCTTTTTCGCCAAGCCTGCCTTTTAATAACAGCGGAAGCATTTGTTTTAAATCCATGGTTTACTCCTTTAGCCATAGTGGATTCGGGCGCACTATTGCTCACATTTCACGACTTTCACTCATACAATAATCGCGTGGAGGATATTTTATGCGCAGTATAAAGGATTTCGGTCGCGAGGATAGTAAAAATGAGAACGACAATCGCACGTTACGGGACGAGGTGCAGGCGGTCGCGAACAAGTATGTCGGAAAAAGCGAGGAGGAACTGCTCCGCGCGCTCCGCCAAAACGTAGCCGAGGCAAAGCGCAACGGCACGTTCTCCGAAGAACAGCTCGACGGCTTTGTATCGCTTGTATCGTCCGGACTCGACGATATCGCGCGGCAAAGGCTGAACGCGCTTGTCGAGATGATCAAGGCTGAGTGATCGGCGTAATTACCGACAAATTTCGCGTATTGCTTTAACAAAAAACTCCACTTCGTTCATGCTGTTGTGGTAGGAGAGCGACGCACGCACCGCGCCGCTTTCCAGCGTGCCTAAAAACGAATGGCACAGCGGTGCACAGTGCAGTCCGCACCGCACGGCAATGTCGTATTGCTCATTGAGGATGTTGCCGACGGCGGCGGCGTTCAGTTTTGCTAGGTTAAAGCACACTATATTCGGCAGCGTACTGTACTTGCCGTAAATCTTGACGCCTGCAATTTTGCTTAACTCGGTGCGCAAAGTATCGCCGCAAACGGCGAGGTTTCGTTTTGAGTTGAGCGATAGTCTTTGGTAATGCGTTATTGCGGCAATCAACGCAAATATCGAATTTACGGGCAGTGTGCCGCTTTCAAATCCTTCGGGGAAGTCTTTGGGTTGAGATAGCGCTTGCGACGCAGTGCCTGTGCCGCCGAATCTAAACGGCAAAAGCTGGCTATCGCCGCGCACGCACAGACAGCCCAAGCCCTGCGGTCCGTGCAGTCCCTTGTGCGGGGAAAAGCACAGGTAGTTGCACCCGATTTCGCGCATGTTAACGTCGAGATATCCGACGGACTGTGCGCCGTCAATAAGGTACGGTATGCCGTGCCGTCGCGCTATACAGCCTATCTGCGTTACCGGTGCGACCGTGCCTGTAACGTTTGACGCATGGTTAACTGCAATCAGATATGTATTGGGACGGATAGCGCGCTCTATATCGGCAGGGTCGATCACGCCGTGCGTATTAGGACGGACGGCGGTGTACTCAACGTTCATGCGCCTATTCAACTCTGTTATAGGGCGGAGCGTGCTGTTATGCTCGTAAATAGTGGTCACTATATGGCCGTTAGGCTTAGCTGTGCCGAACAGCACTGTGTTGAGCGCGTCGGTGCAATTGAATGTGAATGCCACATCGTCGCATGCGGTAAGGTTTTTAACGGCTTTTCGCGCCTCGTAAACGATTTGTGCGGCTTTGATAGCGGCGGAATGACTGCCGCGCCCGGCATTGGCGCACAGGCTTTTCAGTGCGTAAGATTCGGCTTTGATTACGCACTCGGGTTTGATAATAGTAGTTGCGGCGTTGTCGAAATAAATCATGACAGAAAACACTCCCGATACATATAACGGAATAAGACCGCTTTAATCAATGCAAAAACGGAATGAGACCGTTATTAGTAAATGCGAAATTTGGCGGTTTAGAACTATTAAGAGGAAATTATAGCGTATGAATTACATTTTTTCGTTTTCTTCCAGAAACAGCGCGCTTAGATTTGCCGACGCAGTGGCGGCGGTCGGCGGAAACGTCAAGCTGATAAATGCGCCTATGAACGGTTCGGGTTGCGGACTCGCAGTCCGTTGCTCCGACTACAAGCTATGCCAAAGCGTACTCAATTGCGGACACTATGCGGCATTACGCGAGATTTACGCGTACGACGGTCAAACATATAAATCACTTTATAAGCAGGGTAATTATTGAAAAACCTTTACATTTTACAGATATTGTGGTAGAATGTATGTGAGCAAGTTTTGCTTGCTTGCTTTTTTAGTGCCCAATATGCAGAAACGGTTATATCACACATGACAGACCAACTACTCGAAAAACTTAAAACCACTTATCCGGACGCGTGCTGCGAACTGGAATACGGCAATGATTTTGAGCTGCTTATTTCGGTTATACTAAGTGCACAGTGTACGGACAAGCGCGTCAATCAGGTCACGCGCAAATTGTTTGCTGTAGCTAACACGCCTAAAGCATTTTGCGATATGCCGATAGAAACTCTGGAGGAACATATCAAAAGCTGCGGACTGTACAAGAACAAATCGGCAAACATCAAAAAGTGCTGTCAGGATATCGTGGAAAAGTACGACGGACAAGTCCCGCGCACTATGGACGGACTGTTATCGCTTGCCGGCGTGGGCAGAAAGACCGCTAACGTTATGCTGAGTGTGGCGTATGGTCAGCCTGCAATAGCGGTGGATACTCATGTGTTTCGCGTGGCAAACAGGTTAGGGCTTACGCGCGGCAAAACGCCCGACGAGGTAGAGAAGGATTTATGCGCTGCGTTCAAGCCCGAAGATTACCGCGACGTACACTTCTTGCTCATTCGGCACGGAAGAGATTGCTGCCATGCTCGCACGCCCGACTGTGAGGGCTGTGTTGTAAAGGAGCATTGTCCGCACGGAATTTCATACGCTAAATTGTAGTAAAATCAGTAGGTTAATATGTTTATAGACAGAGCAAAAATATATATCAAAGCAGGCGACGGCGGCGACGGCTGTACGTCGTTCTATACGGAAAAGTATGTGCCCAACGGCGGTCCGGACGGCGGCGACGGCGGTGACGGCGGCAGTGTTATTTTCAAGGTAAATCCCAACGCTGCGTCGCTGTCTGAGTTTCGGTTCGGCAAGCATTACCGCGCGGAAAACGGAAGCAACGGTTCGGGCAAAAACCGTCATGGCAAAAACGGCGGCGATCTGATTTTGTACGTGCCGCGCGGCACGGTCGTGCGCGACGAGCAGTCCAATTGTATAATCGCGGACATGTTTTACCCCGACGACAGCGTAGTCGTTCTAAAAGGCGGCATAGGCGGCAAGGGCAACGCGCGGTTCAAATCGTCTAGGAGACAAGCTCCCGGATTCAGTCAAAAAGGCGAGCCGACAAAGGAACGTTCCATTGTATTGGAGCTAAAAACAATAGCCGACGTGGGGCTTGCGGGACTGCCTAATGCAGGCAAATCGACGCTGCTATCGGTGTTGACAGGCGCAAATCCCAAAATAGCAAATTATCCGTTCACCACGCTCACGCCCAATCTCGGCGTGTGCTATGTGGACGAGAGTTCATTCACCGTCGCGGACATACCGGGACTTATCGAGGGCGCGGCGGACGGCGCGGGACTTGGTCACAGATTTTTGCGGCATATAGACCGCACGCGTATAATCGTGCATGTTGTGGATATTTCTACGGACGGCGACGCGGTCAAGGATTACGAAACGGTTAATTCAGAGCTGTTCAAGTACAACGAAGAGCTTATGAACGTGCCGCACATAATAGCGCTAAACAAAATCGACTGCGCGGAAAAGGAAAAAATCGCGGACTTCCGCAAACGCGTTAACGGCGAAATTTACGAGATAAGCGGAGTCACCCACAGCGGGCTGGAAGCTTTATCTCGCGCTATAGCCAAGCGGCTCTCAACTCTTCCGCCTCCGTCGCCGATAGAGTTTGAGCCGTTTGTTTACGAGGAAGCAGATCCCAATTCCTACGCAATATCGCGTGCGGACGACGGCGCGTTTGTGTTATCCGGCGCGATGATAGAAAAGCTTGCCCGCACCGTGGTATTGGACGATCGCGACAGCTTTATGTATTTTCAGCGTCGACTTGACGTCAGCGGCGTAACAAAAGCGCTCAAAAAAGCGGGCATCAAAACGGGCGATTTGGTCAGAATACTTGATACGGAGTTTACTTATGATGAATAATTCGGCAAAATCAGCAAAGATAGCAATTTTCGGCGGCAGCTTCAATCCGCCGCACTTCGGACATGTGGATATTGTAAAAAACCTAGAGCGGTACTTCGACCATGTTATAGTCATGCCGTCGTACATTTCGCCGTTCAAAGCAGAACAGCCCGACAGCTCTGCGCGGTTTACTTTGTGCAAAAAGGTTTTTGCTTCGGAAAAAACCGAGGTCAGCCGATACGAGATAGCAAAAAAGGGCGTGAGTTACAGCGTTGATACAGCCGCGTACTTAGCTAAGCGCGTTCAAGGAGAACTGTATTGGGTAATCGGCAGCGAGGAAGTAAAACGCCTTGAGCAGTGGCACGAAATTGATAAGCTCAAAATGCTTGTCACGTTTTACGTAGTGCCGCGCCCCGGTTACGTATTGGACGAGGCGGTCGTTAAATCGCTGAAAAAGCGTAAAATTAAGATTAAAATCGCCAAGTTTGCAGGACTCGATATTTCTTCGACCGAAGCAAAAATCAATATTGCATTCGGCAAACCCAACAAATATTTGCCTTCGGCTGTTTATGCCGCGGTAGAGAAAAAAGGACTGTTCAATCCGTACGGCAATTATGCGCGGGACTTGCACGATTACGGACTTAACTACCGCCGTATAGAACACACTTACCGCACGGCGATTCGTGGCGCAGAGCTTGCCAAGATTTACGGCGCAAACGTTAACGACGCTGTTATTGCGTGTATTTTGCACGACATAGCCAAATCACAAAATCCTGACGATTATATCGGAAAAGTCGATATCGACGGTTTTCCTGTACAAACCGTGCACGGACCGATAGGCGCATATATAGCAAAAACACGTTACGGTGTTTCGGATGAAATATCACAAGCAATCAAGTATCACTCAACCGCGCGTGCAAATATGACTGTACTTGATGAGATTGTGTATCTTGCGGACAAGACCGAGCATGGGCGCAACTACAATTCGCTTGGGCGCATGCGCGTTTTAAGCAACGGCAACAAAGACGTTGCCATGCTCGAGGCGTTAAAGGAAATACGCAAATTGCAGGAAATCGAACCGTGCACGCTGTCCGAACTGGCGATAGCATATTATGAGACGCTTGTCGACGCCGATTCGGTATATATGCCGCAAACGGAAATCGAGCAAGCAGAGCAGACGAGCTCGCCTCAAAAGATAGAACAATCCAAAGAAAAGCCTGTAAAACAGTTTGTATCGACAGGCGACGAGATTAAGGATATCGCGCTTGTTTCAGCTGGCGAGTTGTCGCTCCACAAGGCGCGCAATGTTGATATCGTCAGTCTAAACGGCAAGACGATTGTAGCGGATTACTTTGTAATAGCGTCCGCGTCGTCTACCACGGCGGTCAAGGCGCTCATGGGTTATGTGGAGGACAAGCTAACCAAGCAGTTCGGCATTAATCCCAACAAGCGCGATATAAACGCCGAATGGATCGCTCTCGACTACGGCGGCGTTATCATTCATATATTCACAGACAAAACACGCGAGTTTTACAACATCGAGCGGCTTTGGGCGGACGGAAGCAATATCGAGCGGTACGAGGACTAATTGTGCAGTTTGAAGCCGATTTAATCAAATTATTACAGCGAATGTCAAACGGATTCACCGATGCGGTGTTTCTCGGCATTTCGCAGCTTGGCACGGAGCTCGCGTTTTTGGCGATAGCCGTAGTGCTGTATTGGTGCTTGGACAAGAAGTACGCTTACAGGTTTTTCAATGTATATATTCTGGGCGTTGCAATAACCAACTTTTTAAAGCTCGGGTTCAAGCGCACGCGCCCGTTCAACGCATACAAGGTGCGCAGCATAGGCAATCCTGAAAGTACATATTCGTTCCCGTCGGGGCATACCGAGAGCATATCGTCCATATCGACGTTACTTACTGTCAAGTACGGAAAAAAATATCGAATAGTGCCGTATATTTGTATAGCAGCAACACTGCTTGTTATGATTTCGCGCATGTATTTGGGACAGCACTATCTGTCAGACGTGTTTTGCGGGCTTACGGTCGGTGTGTTCTGTGCAATAGCGTTTAACGCTTTGCTGTCGCTGTTCGGGGACAGGGAAGAACTGTTTTTAATACCCAATATAATAGTATCAATAATAATCATTTCCGTTCTTGCAGGTCTTGGCATGCTGAATAGTCCGAGCGGCGCGGATATACTAAAAGGTTTGGGCGCGTTTGTTGCATTTGACGTGGGGTATTTTGTGGAAAAGCGGTATGTCAAGTACGACGTAAAAAGCAACCGCATTTGGTGGAAGATTGCGCTTCGGCTTGTTGTAGGTTTGGGCGTGGCTGTAGGAATACAGCAAGGCTTCAAGCTGTTTTTGCCCGAAAGCATTCCTATGCTGTATTGCTTTTTGCGGTACTTTATTATGGCGGCTTGGGCGGCGCTTGCTGCTCCCGCACTGTTCAAAAAGCTAAAGATATAGGATGGCAAACGTGGAAGATAAAACGTACATAATCAAATCGCCAAAAAAGATGGAAACACTTGGCAAAAGAATCGCTAAAACCGTGGCGGGAGGCGACGTAATACTGCTGACGGGCGAGCTGGGCGCGGGCAAGACCGTGCTTTGCAAGGGCATTGCCAAGGGCTTAAACGTAAAATCACAGGTCGTGTCGCCGACGTTTACCATAATGAACGAATACTTCGGCGACTGCAAATTTTGCCACTTTGACGCGTACAGACTGGAAAACGAGGACGAGGCGGCGGAAGCGGGGCTTACAGACTTTATAGGCGATAGCGACACCGTTTGCGCTGTGGAGTGGTGGCAAAATATAAAAGGACTGTTCGACGGTTGTCGTACAATAGAGATTTCCATAAACAAAATTGACGCCAATATAAGAGAGGTTGCGGTCACATGCAAAACTATTTGATGATAGATACGGCGTCGGGTACGCGTGCACTGTTGCACATCGACGGCGAATACTACTACGACGAGAATTTGAAAAACGCGGGTTCTGAAACGCTTATGCCCATGATTGACGGATTGCTCAAAAAGGCCGGTGCAAAATTACACGACATCGATATATTCGGTGCGTGCGTCGGTCCGGGTTCGTTCACGGGACTGCGCATAGGTCTGACAACAATAAAAACGTTTTGTTATGCGCTGGGCAAACCGTGCTTTGGCGTAAACAATTTGCGGCTCAATTCATATAACAATAACAGCGGCAAGGTTATATCGGTATCCGACGCCGGGAACTCGGTGTGCTATGTCGCGCGGTTCGACGGCGAAACGACCGTTGACCCCGCCGTTTGCATGACTATAGAGAGCGCAAAGGAATATATCGCCGCGCACAAGGATTTTTCCGTGTCGACCGATAATAAGCTCTCGGGAATTTTCGGCGGGACGGTCGGCATAACGTCGCGCGAGATGCGGTTAGCCGCCGAAAAGCATATGGGGAACGCTATACAGCAAAAGGAATTGTTGCCGCTGTACATACGCAAGGCACAACCCGAACGCGGCGAGGGCGATTTGTGATTGCGGTGCGCAAGGCAAAAAACACCGACGCGCACAGCATTGCGGCATTGGAGCGATCGTGTATAGACTGTCCGTGGACGGAAAGCCAAATTGCACAAGAAATCAATAGCGACGCTGTGTTTTTGGTAGCGGAAGAAGACGGCGAGTTTTGCGGGTATGTGTCGGGCGAAGTAACGTGCGACGAGTGCGAAATATCCAATATCGCAGTTGTAAATTCACATAGACGACGTGGCGCGGGAAAGGCTCTGCTTACAGCGTTGCTTGGCGAGCTAAGAGCCGAAGAAGTAAAAAGCGTGTTCTTACTTGTTCGCGACGGGAATATTCCCGCTATATCACTGTATACAAGCCTTGGATTTAAAAAAGTCGGGCAGAGAAAAAACTACTACAAAGGAAAAGACGCGCTGATAATGCGACTTAATTTGTAGTGAGGTAATATGGTAACGACTGTGGACGGAGTGCAGTGCGAGTACGAGATGTACCGCGCACAAGGCGAGACTGACGCAGTCGTTTTGTTTTTGCACGGCTGGGGCGGAGACTTAAGCTCGTTTAATGGGGCGTACAAAAGCGTCGCGGACTTAGGTATATCCTGCGTTAACTTCGCGTTCTCCAAAAAAGTTCCGAGCGGTTGGGGCGTGTACGAATACGCCGCGTGCGTGCGCGACTTTATGATAGAACAGGGAATCGACCAACCTATAATAGTCGGGCACAGCTTTGGCGGGCGTGTTGCTATTATCCTTGCCGCACAGGGCTTGGCTAAAAAAATCGTGCTTGTCGACAGTGCGGGACTCAAGCCCAAGTTCAGTTTAAAAAAGAAAATACGTATTGCACGCTATCATCACAGGGTTAAATGCGGCAAATCCCTTGACGGATTCGGTTCTTCGGATTATAATAATGTAGAGTCGGATATGCGTAAAGTGTTTGTGCGCATAGTTAATACTCATTTGGATAGACTGTTGCCGTACATCAAGTGCGCAACGCTCATATTTTGGGGCAAGCGCGACCGTGATACTCCGCCGTACATGGCAAAGCGTTTGCATCGCGGTATAGAAAACAGCACGCTCGTTTGGGCGGACGGCGGACACTATTCATACATAGATTCGCAGTACAAGTTTATCGCACTTCTAAAAAATTTCATTACGGAATAAAAACATGGAATATTACATTTCTGTCGCACTAATCGCGCTTGCGGCAATACAAACAGCAATAATAAGCATGCCGATGCTGAAGATAATACAGTTATCCGGTTACAAGAGTCGCGGAGTGTTCGCTTGGTGGAAAAGCACCAACTATGACGTACTGATAAGATACAGCGCGCTTATGCTTTTCGGGTTTATTACCGAGATATGCTTCATCACGTGTTTTAACGCGTTTGAGTGGGTCAGATACTGCGCCGTAGCGTTCTATTGTATATTCGCAATTGTGTTCTTTGTATCCATAAAGAACGGCGCGAACAGAATAAAGTTCACAGGGCGCATGATACGACTGTTTATTGTCAATCTTATTATACAGCTTGTATTAGGCGGCGGGATAGCTGTCGCTACGTATTACTCAATGTACTGCCAAACTTTGACTGCGGCGCTTGGAATTTTTACTCCGTTTGTTGCGCTGCTGGCAAACATAATTACTTGTCCGCTGGAAAAGCTGAATAACTTAAGATACGTCAAGCGTGCCAAGAATAAACTTAAAGAAAAATCGCCCATAGTAATAGGCATAACGGGCAGTTACGGCAAGACTACGGCTAAGAATTTGCTAAAGAGCATGCTTGAAAGTAAGTATTCGGTTCTTGCCACGCCGGGCAGCTTCAATACTCCGATGGGAGTGTGCAAAACGATAAACAACAGCCTAAACTCCGAGCAAATATTCATAGCGGAAATGGGCGCACGGTATAAGGGCGATATTAAGGAGCTGTGCGACATAGTTTGTCCCATGTACGGCATTATAACCGCGGTGGGCGACATGCATTCCGAAACCATGGGCACGCGCGCCGATATAGCGGACGTCAAGTATGAATTGGCTTTAGCTATTCCTAATAGCGGATTGCTTGCGCTCAACGGTTACAATGCCGACTGTAAGGCTCTGGCGGAAAGAAATCCGGCATGCAAGGTGAAAGTCGCGGGCGAAGGTGAAAGCGTAAAGTACGAAAATCTTGTAATCGACGCGCGCGGCACGAGCTTTGAGCTTGTCGCGGGCGATAAAAAACAGCACGTCACAACCAAACTGCTCGGGGCGCACATAGCCGAAACTGTGTGCGTATGCGCTGCTGTTGCGTTGTCGCTCGGCGTTGAATTGGAGACAATAGCAAGCGCTGTGAGCGCGGCGCAGCCCGTGGAGCACCGACTTCAGTTGCTCGATAGCGGCACTGCCGTAACGGTAATAGACGACGCGTTCAACGCCAATCCGATAGGCGCAAAAAACGCGCTTGACGTGTTAAAGCGCTTTGAGGGGACTAAGATTATTATCACACCGGGCTTTGTTGAGCTCGGCGCATTGGAAAAGCCGAGCAACGTCGAGCTTGGTCGGCAAATATCCGAGGTGTGCGACTATGCGTTGCTTGTAGGATCTCGTGCCACCGATATAAAGAGCGGTGCGGTCAAAAATGGCATGGAAGAAAGCAAAATAATGACATTTGCATCGCGCGATCTTGCAGTCGAGGCGCTAAAAAATATTGATGGGAACAAAACTGTGTTGTTTGAAAACGACCTTCCCGATAATATAGTATAAAGAAAAGGTGTACGGGTAAAAAGATGAAAAGAACGGTGCTTATAACAGGTGGGGCGCGCGGAATAGGCAGGCAGATGGCTATTGACTTCGGCAATGCGGGCTACAATGTTATAATCAATTATAACAAATCGGAAAAGCAAGCCATGGAGCTTGTTAACGAACTCAGCGCAAAAGAGATTGCATGTCAAGCTATACAAGCCGACGTGTCGGACGCCGCACAGGTAAAGGCTATGCACGACAAGATAGCGTTCGGACATGTGGATACGCTCATCAACAATGCCGGCATAGCGCATATAGGCTTAATGCAGGCGGACAGCGAGGCGGACTTTGACAGAGTGATCGGCGTAGACCTAAAGGGCGTATGGCTTGTCACACGCGCGTTTTTGCCCGATATGGTGCAAGGCGGATTTGGTAGGATCATCAATATCAGTTCGTTCTGGTCGGAGCGCGGGTCTAGCACGGAAACGGCATACTCTGCGGCAAAAGCGGGCGTGAACGGGCTTACCAGGGCGCTCTCGCGCGAGGTAGGGCTTGCAAACATCACGGTCAACGCGATAATCGCGGGATTGATTGCAACCGAAATGAACGACCCTGTGCCGCCTGAAGCATTAATTAAAATCGTTGATAACACGCCCGTACAGCGCATAGGCAGACCGGAAGACATAAGCCACGCCGCGCTGTTCATCGCCGAAGAAAAATCTTCGTTTATTAACGGCGCACTCTTGCATGTCGACGGGGGATATTAGTTAAGAAGAATTAAGAATTATTAGGTTGCAATAAAAATCCCTTAAACGTTCTGTTTAAGGGATTTTGTCATTGTTGGATTAAAGATTTTAGTCATCCAAATCGTCGTCGGAGTTTTTGGTTTCCGCAGGTTTTTGCTCGGTAGGCTCTTCAGCCTTAGCATCCGCTGCCTCTTCTGCAAGCGTTTCCGCTTCTGTTTCAGACTCTTCAGTATTGCTTGCTACAGGCGTTTCCTCGTAGCTCGGCTCGGCATTTTCGTTATTGACGGCGGCGTCCTTTTCGGCGTTTTCCTTTTGTGCTCTGAGTCGTTCTATTTCGTCATAAACGTCGCTGCGGTCATACTCGGTGGAGTAGGTGACCTTTCTCTTGCTCTTTACGTGGTCGACTATACGAACAATCGCTATAACAAGTATTGCGGCAACCATGGCTACGCTGACTACAACCGTCGGGATAATCCACCACTGTATATCGGACGAAGCTGCCTCGGTATTGGTGTTGTCACTGTCTGTATTGGTTTCGGAAAGCTCTACTGCAATGACTTTTTTGTCGGTGGATTTTTGTGCGGCTTCGTAGTCGAGGTTGTCTATCTCGGTCATTTCGATTCCGCCGATCACAAGCCGACCTTGGATATAGCTCTCTTTGGTGTCGCCGCCGAAAGTGATATCCAAGCCGATATTGCCGCCGTTATCACCTGTGGATATATAGAAGGAGTAGGTCTGGAACGTTTCGTAATCGCGGCTATCCTCGTTGGTGACGTCGGCGATAGTGGTGGTATCTTTGATGTTTGTAAACGCCGCTGTCGAGCCGGTGAGCGCGAGTCCCGCACCGACAGAAGTTTTGTCTTTGCGAATCTCGTCGGTAACACGCACCTTTACCTGAATGTCTATGCGGTAGTACTTATTGGCTACAAGCGCAATGGAATTGTCGTAGGTGTATTTGGTGGAGTTCTTTTCCGTATTAAAGATGTACAGCATGCTTCCGGTCAAATCCTTGCTGCTGAACCCGGGATAAATCTCCACGCCATTTTTGTAATCGGCATTGAACACGCCGCTTTTTACGTTTTGGTTGGCAGAGGTTACGTTCCACTGATAGGGGACGCCGTAGCCGTCGCCGCTTGCGTATGAATACACGTCGTAGTAGTCGAGCGTGGGGGCGGCAAACGAATATACGCCGTAGTCAAGGCTTTTCAGCGTGGATTCGTGAGCGATATCGTATTTGTACTGTTCGAGCATAGCTTTGAACTCTGCGTCGACCGTGCTGCCTTCGGCCGCCGTCCACGAGTTGAGCGAAACCTGCTTGACATAAACATTGCCGGAAGCGAGCTTGGACTTGTTGTTTGTCCTGTCGTTCATGCCAAGCCAGACTTCCACGTAAACCGTTTGCTCGGATAGCGGCGCGGCAAGGTAGAAAGTGAATGCTCTGAACTTGTTATTGGTGTTTGTGATGTTTTCTATAGTGGAAAGCACAACGCCGTCTGTGGTCTTGAGAACTAACGAGGCGCCGTATCCGTCTATGCGTCCCACCCTCATGTCAACGGTGATTTTGTTGGCTTGGTCGGTCGCGAGCGTTATCGACGGCGACTGATAGCAGAACGCTGTTTTAGTGGTAGAAGACAAAAGCAATACGTTGTTAAGGTCGTTATCTGTCGGTCTGTCTACGTTAGGTATAGCGCCGCTTGACAAAATCTTGTTGAATGTTTCCGCGTCGGTGGGGATTATGCCGTGTATTGCGGTTTCCGTGTCAACCTCGTCTTTGGCAAACCCGCGCGTATTTACGTTGTCGGGGGTGAGGTAACTCCATTCGGCGACAGGCATGGGGAACTTGATTTCGTCCATATCGCCTACATTGAGGAATGTGCCGTTGGTTATATTGGATGTGTCGTCCAAGTCGTCTATGGCGAATATGTTTCCGCCGTCCGCTTCGGACATGGCGGTGTAGTCGGAGTACTTAAGTTCGGTAAAGGTCACGTTGTCGAACATGGCAATGCCGGACGATTGAGAATCGGGCGAGCCGAGCCACAGTTCGAAGCTTATGTCGTAGTCATGAAGCATAGAGCCGTGGATGTAAACAACCTGCTCTTTCCAGCCGTAATGCGCGTTGTCCTCGCTATCGCCCTCAAGGTTGGTGTAAGAGGTGAGAAGCTTTGCGTACTCGGCGGGCTTGCCGTTAACTATTTGCTTGCCTTTTAACAGTACGGAAATTCCGTTTCCGCCATTAACGTTATCGCCCTTGACCCAAACGGAGAAACGATAGTACTTGAATCGTTCTATTGTGACGAACGGGGAAGCGATGCCGCTTGCCGTTTCGGTGAACTCACTGCCGTCGTACGTGTTGATAAGCCAGATGTTTGCAAGGCGATCGCCCGCAAAAAACGGTGATTGTTTATTCAGAATATCGTATTCCGCTCTGCCGTACGGCGACCAAGGGTTTTTGGAAAAACCGTAGGTATTGGATTCTGTGTCTACTCTGCCTTGTGAGTTGTAAACGCCGCTGTGCGCAGAGCTGACGTGGGAAAGGTTTTCGTCGGGTACGTCGTAGTAGATGTGGGTATTCCACTCATCGACGTTTTGCGAGAACGTACCGATCTCTTTGCCGTTCTTGGTGGTGAACGACTTGGTCTCGTTAAGGTCGATAGCAAGCGCGTTGCCGCGGCCGTAAATGTTTTCCTTGCCCTCTAATTTTTCGAATTGCAATGTTTCCGATGCAAAGTCGTATGCCGAAATGCGTTCGGCCTGAACGTTATCGAAAAAGACATAACCGGACGCAGGACGGACGGTCACGTCGGGATCTTCGTCGTCGCCTTTGACTGCGTCGCCCAATCCGAGGTTGATCTGAACGGTTTTGGATAGGGAAGCGGAAGTGCGAACGTACAGAGAGTACTTGACCCAGCCGTAATTGTTGGATGCGTCAAGAACCGGCTCGCCTTTGTCGTTGTAGTTGTTACGAACGGTGTTTATGTTGTTGAACGCAAAGTTCTGTCCAAGCCCCGAAAGTTTGATCGTAGCACCGGACTGACCCGCAAAATCGCCGGTCTTTGCCCATACCGAAAAGCGGTAAAATGAATTGGCGGCAAGAGTCATGTCGCCGGATTTGTAGGCATAAGCGGTGCTCACGCTCTTAGAAGCGGTATTAATGAGCAGAGCCTTTTTGTCGCCGCCGAATTCGGTATCCTCGCCGAAAATGGTTTTGGGGATATCTGTCTCGCTTTTGTACTCGTCGTACTGGTCGAGCTTGTACTTTTTGTTGCCGTTTGTCGAGTATACGGACGGGGTAAGATCCACAACGCCCTTTACAAGCTCGCCTTTGCCGCCGTCTACGTATTCGCCCGTCCAGGATGTGGGGGTAGCGGGGTAGTTGCCCGACGATTCGCCGAACTGCGTGTTGTTAAGCCCGAGCGAGGCTGTGACAAATTCTTTTGTGTCGTCAACCTCGTCGGCACGCGCGGGAGCGATTACGGCAACGACCGCACCGAACAAAAGCGATGCTGCAATCAGCACGGAAAGCAGTATTGTTATCGATTTGTTTTTCAGACTTTTGATAATGTGCATGTAAACACCTTTATAAAAATATGGAATTTTTCTTATACAATGTATATTATATAATATGTTAGAGCAAATTGCAAATGATTTTGGGCACAAATCGCCACTAACGCAAAATATTTTGCGGTGGTACGGTTTGCGGTCGTGATATGCGATTATTTTTTGCAAAGTTTAGCAAAACTATTTACATGAACTCAAAGGCAAAATCGACGCTTATTTTAGGCGGAAGCGTGGCTGTTGGATTTGTATCCGGATTTTTCGGCGGCGGGGGCGGAATGCTCGCCGTGCCGTTGCTTCAACTTAGCGGACTGGACGCCAAACGCGCCCACGCCACCGCGCTGTTTGTAATCCTGCCAATATGCGTAATCAGCGCTGCTATCTATATAAGCAACGGCTACTTCGACGCCCAAGCCGTATTGTGCGCGTGCATAGGCGTAGTACTCGGCGGTATAGTGGGCGCGGCGTTGCTTAATAAGCTTAATCCTACCGCAATCAGTCTTATATTCGCATTGCTTATGATAGCGATAGGCATAAAATTGGTGATAGTATGACGGCGCAACAAGTAATTATTATCGTGTCCGCGCTGGGCGGAATAATAGGCGGTATGGGCATGGGCGGCGGTACGCTGCTTATACCATTGCTGACTTTGGCGGCGGGAATAGATCAGCATCTCGCACAATCAATCAATTTGATAGCGTTTATTCCCATGTCGGTCGTGGCTATTTGCATTCACAAAAAGAACGGATATGTCACGTTCGGTAAGAGCGTGCATATAGTTGCGCTGGCGGTTATCGGTGCAGTGGGCGGAAGCTTTTTGGCAAAGTATTCGGGCGGATATGTACTAAGAGCATGCTACGGCGCATTCCTGATCGCGCTCGGCGTATATCAAATGGTAAAGGCAATTATTACGGCAGTAAAAAATAAAAAAGCAAAAAACGCCGTGATCCTAAATAAAAAAAGGACGGTGTAAAACACCGCCCATAATTCTGTATTCTTTGTTCTGAATGATTCTACACGCCTTGAGCGATCATTGCATTGGCTACCTTGAGGAAGCCTGCAATGTTTGCGCCTGCAACATAGTCGGCGGGCGTTGCGTAGAGCTTGGCTGCGGAAGCTGTTTTGTTGAATATGTCGAGCATAATTCCTTTCAGCTTGTTGTCAACTTCTTCAAACGTCCAACTGAGCCGTTGCGAATTTTGGCTCATTTCAAGTGCGGATACTGCCACGCCGCCTGCGTTTGCCGCTTTAGCGGGCATAAACAAAACATGTGCTGCTTGGAACGCGTTTATCGCTTCGGTAGTGGACGGCATATTAGCGCCTTCGCCGACTGCTACAACGCCGTTTTTTATAAGCGTTTTTGCGTCGTTAATGTCAAGCTCGTTCTGCGTTGCGCAGGGCAGGGCGATATCGCACTTGACCTGCCATACCTTGCCGCTGTCGTGGTATTCGGCGGTCTTGACGCGCTCGGCGTATTCCTTAATGCGCCCGCGCTTGACTTCCTTAATATCTTTTACAACATCCAGATTAATGCCGTTGCCGTCGTAAACCCAGCCGTTGCTGTCCGACATTGTTACAATCTTGCCGCCAAGCTCGGTTGCCTTTTGCGCCGCATAAATAGCGACGTTGCCCGAACCCGAAATAGCTACTGTCTTGCCTTTAAATCCATTGCTTAAAATAGCTTCCAGCATATTTTGCACAATGTACACAAGTCCGTATCCGGTAGCTTCCGTGCGTGCGAGCGAGCCGCCGTAGGGTAGACCCTTGCCGGTGAGCACGCCCTCATACAGATTCTTTATGCGCTTGTATTGCCCGAACATGTAGCCGATTTCTCGTCCTCCTACGCCTATATCGCCGGCAGGTACGTCGGTGTCCGCGCCGATATGTCGCGAAAGCTCGGTCATAAAGCTTTGGCAAAATTCGCGTATTTCGCGTTCCGATTTGCCCTTGGGGTCGAAGTCCGAACCGCCCTTGCCGCCGCCGATGGGAAGTCCGGTAAGCGAGTTTTTAAAAATTTGTTCAAAGCCCAAAAACTTTATAATAGAAAGGTTGACCGACGGGTGAAGGCGAAGTCCGCCTTTGTACGGTCCGATCGCGTTGTTAAACTGCACTCTATATCCGCGGTTGACGCGCATATTGCCGTTATCGTCAGTCCAGGGCACGCGGAACATTATCTGCCTGTCCGGCTCGGTAATGCGTTCGAGTATTGCGTTGTTTTTGTAAACGGCGTCGCTTTCCACAACGGGCTTGATGGTGGTCAGCACCTCGTCTACAGCCTGCATAAATTCAGGTTGACCCTCGTTTCTTGCGGCAACCGCCGCGCGCACCTCTTGTATGTATGACATAATACCTCCAAAAAATAAAAGGACGCCCAAAGTATTTAGCGCCCTTGCTGATGTCGGTTTAATTATAAGAGCGTGCGCCATGATTGTCAAGCATTTTAACACGATTTTTAGTTTTTTTAAACTGTAACTATAGCAATATAAAATCATAATACGCGTGTTTTTTAAGAATATGATAGTATAATGGCGGTGGTTTTCGGATAAAAATAGTGGTTTTTACGACTATAAAAGCGCGAATAAGGATTGACCAAAGGGCAAAAATATGTTAAACTATATGTGGCGTTAAAAAGGGAACGGGCGTTGGCGCATCAATGCGGGAACGAGCTTGACGTCGCAAATATACCACGGCGGTGAGATAATGGTAAAGTTTATAGTGGATTCCACTTTCGGCTTGACGCGCGAGTATGTCGAACAGTATGACATCAAGGTTGTCAGCCTTACGCTTACGCTTGGCAACAAGGAGTACGAAGAGGGCTTCCGCGAGATGTGGCCCGATTTTTACAAAAAGCTTGCCAAGAGCAAGAACGGTGGAAAAACATCCCAACCGTCGCCCGAAAAATTCGTAAAGGCGATAGAGGAGATTTACGCGCAAGACCCCGACAGCGAGATTTTGATTTTTACTATTGCGGATAGATTGAGCGGAACTATCGGCTCGGCAAACATTGCTGTGCAGCAGTTTGATGGCAAAAAGATAGCCGCGGTAAATTCGGGCGAGGCCGGGCCTTCGGCGCTTATGTTTATGCGCGAGATAGTCAAGGCGCAGCAGGCCGGTGCGACGTTTGAGCAGCTTTTGGAGCTTACCGCCGATTTGCAGCAGCGCATAGCAATGCAGTTTATTCCCGCGTCGCTTACCGAGCTTGCGCGTGGAGGCAGGGTAAACAAGCTGCTTTCCAGGGTGGGCAATATTCTCAAGCTCAAGCCGGTGTTTGAGTTTGCAAAAAACGACTTGACTATTTATGCCAAATCGATAGGCTTTAACCGCGCGGCGGAAGCGGCAATATCGCACTTGCCCGAAAAGATAGACAGTATACTTTTGTATTATATCGGCGACGATAAATATATAGAGCCGTTAAAAGAGCGACTGAACCGTCGTTTGGGCATTACCGATGTAGAGGTAGAGCCCATGTGCCTTGTGGGCGGCGTGCATATCGGTATCGGTACTGTCGGAATAGTGACGCTTGCGAGCAAGGAATAACAGAACTTCAATTCAATACAAAATTAAAACTTACGATAGGGTGCATTTAATAGGGATAATCTTGTGACAAAAATAGCCCACTATACTTCACAAGCGAAGTATAGTGGGCTATACTTTATATAATCAACTTCTATCATCGATATTGTTTGCAAGCAAACATCGATATTTTTAGCCTGCGGCTAAAGTGATATTATATCTGCCTATAACTTCGCGTAGCGAAATTTCACTTCGCTATGCGATGCATCGTTCTGCGATAGCAGAATATCACTTGCAGTAAGGCAAATATAACTGTGGGACTTGCGATTTCCTATCGCAAGTCTCACTATGTCGGGAGTTTTTTTGTCGCGTCGGCATATCGGGCTACGGACATGCATACAAATGTGTTATGCGAATAATCGGGACTGCCACAATGCAAAATTCGCGGTTATATGACAAATGTTCCCATATTTTTCGCGAAATATCATGTTATATTGGAGATGTCCGATGAGGTTTTTGGTTGTCAAACGACGGGCGATAGTTTTGGCCGTTATTACGGCGGTTGTTCTGGCTCTTGCCGTTACGGGCGTGTACTATACGGGCGCTGCGGCAATATACAGCAACGTCAGTCCCAAAAAAGTGCCGATCTACTCGGTGGAAACCGACGAAAAGGCTGTTGCGCTCACATTTGACGCGGCATGGGGTGCAGACAAAACGCTGGGCATTCTTGAGACGTTGGAGCAAAAGGACGCGTGCGCTACATTCTTTCTTGTAAGCTTTTGGGCAGAAAAGTACGAGAGCGAGCTGAAAACGCTCGCCGCGTCGGACAGAATAGAAATAGGCACACATTCCGCAACGCACCCGTACATGTCCAAGCTGTCCAAAAGTCAGATTGAGCTTGAACTGTCCACATCGAAGTCGTTGATAGAGAGCATATCGGGGCGCAAGCTTGAATTGTTCAGGCCGCCGTACGGCGATTACTCGGACACGTTGCTCAACACTGCAAAGGAGCAGGGGCTGTACACTATACAGTGGGACGTGGACTCGCTCGACTGGAAGGGGATTTCCAAAGAGCAAATCACGTCGCGCATAGTCAGCAAGTGCCGCAACGGCAGTATCGTACTCATGCACAACGACGGCAAGCATACGCTTGAGGCGCTTCCGGCAATAATTGACGGATTGCGCGCAAAAGGCTTTACGTTCAAAACGGTAGGCGAGCTCATATACAAAGACAACTATACTATCGATCATACGGGTAGACAAACAAGGAGCTAAACTTTTAATGAAAAACGACAAATCAACCAATTCCGTGTTTTTGCAGGGGCGAATAGGCTCCGACATAGAATACTCGCACGACCTGTACGGTGAGCGCTTTTACGAATTCAAGCTTAACGTGCCGCGATTGTCCGAGCACTTGGACGTGATACCGATAACTGCGGCGGAAGGGTTGATAGCAAACCTCAAAGAGGACGATTACATATCGGTTGCGGGGCAGTTCCGTAGCTTTAACCGTCCGGAGGGCGAGCGCTCGCGACTGATTTTAAGCGTATTTGCGCGCGAAATAAAAGAGCCTGTGCTCGACGTAAATCCAAATACGGCAGAACTTATAGGCTATATTTGTAAGCCGCCCATATACCGTACAACGCCGTTCAATCGTGAAATCTGCGACGTATTGCTTGCCGTCAACCGTGCATACGCCAAGTCTGATTATATCCCTTGCATAGCTTGGGGCAAGAATGCGCGGCTTATAAAGAATGCGCCCGTAGGACAAAAACTCGACGTGTCCGGACGTATTCAGTCCAGGCAGTATACAAAACGATTAGACGACGGAACTACTCAAATCCGTACCGCATACGAATTTTCTATCGGAGCGGTGGAGTTTATGCAAAAGGAGAGCGAGGTCGCCTCGACTTCGGACGAATAAAACGCTGATATAAAATACCACAAAAAAAGAGCGGTATCCCGCTCTTTTGTCATTTACTGTCAATCGGTTTCTTTTACGTCGTCTGCGTCGTTATCTTTTCCTTTATTATCGCCGTCATTGTCGAGTCGCTTCTTTTTGGCATAATATACTCTTGCTATAATGATTATAGCGAGTATTAACGTTATTGCAATAACGACTATTGCGACGAGAAGAACAATATTTACGCCGGTAAATTTAACGTGCACGGTTTCCACGTAGCATGTGACTGTTTTGTGCGTTTTTTCGTCAAGATACTTAATTTTAGTATAGCGTTCGGACGAATCGAATGAGCCGACAACTTCCACTTGCGTGCCCGCGCGCAGCGTTACGTCGCGCACTTCTATGTACTTGCCGTTGTTGTCAAGCGTGTACGTTTTGGCGTAGTTGTTGCCGTCGTAAGCTATTATTTCGGCGTTGTAGTCTGGCAGAATGTTTGCTTGATGATAGTCGATAGTGCTCACGTTAACCGCGGGAACATAGCATTCCGTACCGTTATCGAGCGCTAGTCTGTACCAATAATATCCGTAGCCGTCTTGGAACGCGTCCACAAAGTCGAGCATGTCGAACTTGGTGTTCTTTGACGTTTCAAAATCGCCGTCCACCGCTTTTGCGTTGCGGCTGGGCCACTTGTAAAGTATTGTCCCAAGCTCGCCCGTGACCGTGCAAACATTTGACGGCGGCGGGGAGTACTTTAGCGGTTCGGTGAGCGCATCTTTGTATACATAGCCTTGAATCAGCCTATTGTTTTGCACATCGTCAATCAGCACCAAAGCAAATTCAGGCGTTTCGTCGGGGTTATAGCCGGGCGCGACAGCATTATAATCGGGCATAATTACGTAGCTTCCGCTTAAAACGGTGTAGTTCGACTTTGTTTCGATAGGGTAATCAAACAGCGGCGTATCGAATCGAGCTTTGCGAATAATGCCGTTCTGAGCCGTCACCGGAGCGGTGCTTTCCACTATGTCCGGCGACACGTAGGAATAGTCTACAAACCTCGCGCCTAGCGTCGTGCCGTTTGCTTTTAGCACGCGGTGGCGGTACGTGTCAAGCACTATTACATAGTTATGTTCGTCGTTGTCTGCGTCAAGTCCGTCCTCCATAAAGCACAGCATGATTTGCCCGAACTTTTCGCCGAGCGTGTACGTCTTATCGTCCAAGCTGAGCGTGTATGCCGTAGACGCGTCGCTCGCCGTTACGCTCTCTATTCTGTCGTTGTACAGAACAAAAACCGTGTCGTTCAGGTCTGCGGCAATCGATATAGCGCCGGGCTTAGCGGGGCGAGAGCCTTTAATTTCACCCGACGATTTGTCTAGCCAAACGATTTTGTCCGAGTTTAGTGCGTAAAGATTGCTCTTGCCGATGCTAAGCGCAATCGCCTTGTACGTTGTGTTGCCGATGCGGCGGGGGATATAGTCGCGTCCGACTCTCCACAGCCCGCTGTCCGAAAGTATGAACAGCGTTTTTTCTATGTCTACCGCGATTTGGCGGATTTTGCCGAACTCGGTTGTAGCCACCTTGATCTCGTCGCTGTCGCCGTAGCTGTTACCGATAAAAACACCGACCTTATTGTCGTCGTAGGCAACGTACAGCGTGCCTGCGTTGTCCGCCGCTACCGACACCGGCGAGCGGAACTCTCTGGCGATATAACGAATGCCGCCGTTTTCGTATACGGCTATTCGGTTATTGCCTGTGTCAGCCATGTACAGCGTGGATTTTTTAGCTGTCATGCCGAACGGAATATTGAAGAATCCCTCGGCGGCGCTCGCGGATGCCGCGATTACGGTATCGGAGGTTAGCTTGTCGCTCATTATGTGCAAAGCGTTAAGCGTGTCTAACGCGTACAAGCTTTCGCCGAACGCGTAAATATCTGTAAAGTCGCTTCCGTCCGCCGAATACGTTCTGATAAGTCCGCCGCCGACCGACGCGGTGTATCCGACAACTTCGCTGCGGGTGAGCGTGTAAATTACTCCGTTTTGGTTCGACGTGAGCGACAAAACGTCGTTTGATTGATTAAGCACGGTGTCAAGCGTGCATACTGTGTCCGAAACAGCGGCGGAGCACACGTCCCACTTATTGCCGAACACCGCTTTGATCGATACGTACAGCTTGCCGACGGCTGCGGTTATGCGCTTAGCGGTAACAACGGAGTGCCTGTCCGACACAAGCGGTACGAGCTTGGCGTTTTGTCCGTCAATGCCGTCGACCAGTAGGGGAACGGATACCAGATTGGTTGTCGTAATCGCGTACAGCGTTTCGCCCGACACGCAAAAATCCACGACTTCGTCGGTAGTGTTCAATGCGTTTTGATCGTCGTCGCTGCCGACGGAATAAATCTGTCCGTCTATCAGCACAATCAAATACTCTGTGGTGCTTTCGTGATCTACATGGCGGTACACTTTGTCTGCGGGAATATTTTTCAGTAAGATTTCTTTTTCGCCGTTCTCGGCGTTGTCGTAAACGGAATATATGCCGTTTTGTCCCGCAACGAGCTTGACTTCGCCGTCGGCAAATACCGACGCGGGATTGTCAAAGCAGTAGTACGTCACGTCGTCGCCCTCGGTTTTTACAGGGGACAGAGCGATTGTGTTGGCTTCTTCCGCTGTCGTCGCACGCGGAACGCCGATAAAAGCCGCAAATAATGCCGTTGCAGCTAGCAATAAAATTGTTATTATTGTGTATAAAAATCTCTTACTAATCGCCATACCTTATATTTTATCACGTGCGCGAAAAAAAGTAAAGGGTTTTGTCGAATTTTGTATAATTCCGCATTCCGAATACCGCATTCCCGATTGATTTGGCTAAATGTGATAAAAAAGTTTTAAAAATTTATTTAAAATACCCCCTTTACAAGCTTTGAAAAGTGTGGTATAATCCGTGTATATATCAAAATGGGCATATTATGCTTGAGGGAACTGCTTTGAATAACATTGCGATAATTGATTTAGGATCTAATTCGGCGAGATTGGTGTTGGCACACGTCATAGACGACGGGTATTTTGTCGTGTACGACGAGCTTAAGGAAACCGTTAGGCTTGCGCAAGATATGGAGCGCGACGGATATTTAAAACAAGCGCGTATCGCTCAGGCGGTCAAGACGCTTAAGATGTTCCGCAAGCTGTGCGACGCCAACAACGTGGAAAAGATTTATGCGTTTGCAACAAACGCCGTGCGTAAAGCCAAAAACCAGCGCAGCTTTTTGGAAGAGGTAAACACTGTTTGCGGGTTCAAAATGGACGTGCTGGGCGAAGAACAGGAAGCTACTCAAATATATTACGGCGTGATCAACTCGCTCGAGATACCCAAGGGCGTGATCATGGATATTTCAGGCTCGTCCTTGCAGCTTATACAGTATAATAGGCGAATGATAGTCAACCGCGTTAACCTCCCTATAGGAACAATGACGCTGTCTTCGCTGTTTAACGAGAACACGACGCCGCTGCAACAATCGCAAATGATAGAGACGTACATGCGCGACCAGTTTGCCGGCATAGAATGGCTAAAGACGCTCGATCCGGAATATCGGCTTGTAGGAGTCGGCGGTTCGTTCCGCAACCTAGCCAATATAGTGCAGAGAATAGAAAAGTACCCGCTCGCCATGGTTCACAACTACCATATCGGCGTGGAAACGTTCAACAAGGTTTACGACATGATAAAGATTTTGGATGTGGAAAAGCGCTCCAAAATCAAAGGACTGTCCGCACAGCGCGCCGATATATTCTGCGCGGCGCTTTCTTGCATAAAGAGCTTGCTTGACAGCACCGAGTTTGACGATATTGTAGTGTCGGGTTCGGGCATACGCGAAGGATTTATGTTCAACCACACCGTACCGACCACGGTAGAAAAGCCGATAAGCGATATATTAGGCTATTCTGTGTATACGCGGCTTCACTACTACAACCTTAACATAGTGCATGCGGAGCATGTTTGCAATCTTGCAATCCAGCTTTACAAACAGCTTAGGGTTTTGCACAAGCTTCCGCGCCAGTATGTGCGTGTATTGCGCATAGCGGCGCTTATGCACGAAACAGGCGGGCGCATCAGCTTTTACAACAACTACAAGCATTCCAACTACTACATCATGAATTCCAATATGTACGGAGTGTCGCACCGCGATTTGGTGCTTGCGGCGTTTGTCGTGCTCGCGCACGATTTGGATGACTTATCCTACGCCGAGTGGAAAAAATATTCGGGCATAGTGCAGGAGGAAGATCTTATCGCCGTCATGCGGCTTGCGGTGATACTGCGCATTGCCGACTCGCTCGACCGTTCTATGTCGGGCTCTGTCAAGGCGATCACATGCGACGTGCTCGGCGACTCCGTAATAATGAAGACCGAGGTAGAGGGCGATTGCTCGCTGGAAATCAAGGACGCTCTTTCCGCGGGCGCAGACTTTGCCAAGGCGTACAAAAAGAATCTTGAGATTCTTTGATGTTGTGCTTGCGACGGCTTCACCTCGCCGTCGCATTCTTATACAAAAGATAAGCTGCATAAATCCGATATTCATGCCCGTAAACGTGGACGAAGTTACGCTTGGCGGCGCTACGGAAACCGCTGTTGCCAACGCCCGAAAGAAAGGCGAACGAGCTATGTCGTGCACGCATTTGCCTGTGCTCGCGTTTGATACGGTAGTGGGGCTAGGCGATATCGTGTTCGGCAAGCCCACAACTGCCGAGCAAGCTATTGGTATGTTTAAGACGCTTTGCGGCAAAACTCATGAGGTGGTAACTGCCGTTTTTCTTGGCTACAACGGTAAAATTATAGAAAAAACTCAAAAAACACACGTCACTTTTGGTGCATTTAACAAAGATATAGTGTATAATTATGTCGAGAGCGGCGCGCCGTTCGACAAGGCGGGCGGGTACAATATAGACGACCCGCAGATAAAACCGCTTATAACAATGGTGGACGGCGACTACGACAACGTAGTCGGACTGCCTGTAGAGCTTACGGAAAAACTTATCGAGGAGAATTTGGTTTATGGCGAAAATGGATATCGCGCTTGATTTGGGAACGTCGTTTACGTCGATTTTTGTATCGGGCAACGGCATAGTTTTGCATGAGCCGTCCGTTATCGCTTACTTCGACGACGGCGGAAAAAAACGTATGCGCGCCGTTGGCAGCGAGGCGTATTACATGATGGGCAGAGCACCCGAAAAAACCAAAATCGTATGCCCGATTATAGACGGAACTATCAAGGATTCCGATGCATGCGCGGATATGCTGACCGAGTTTATAGGCAAAATTCTGCCAGAGTCGTATGTGTTCAAACCCAAAATTCGCTGTATCGTCGGCGTGCCCATGGGCGTGACCGTTGCGGATAGGGAGATGTACGAGGGCGTGCTCATGCGCGCGGGTATTGACGAAATAACAATGGTAAGCTCTGTCATGCTAGCCGCAATCGGTACGGACATGCCCGTATCGTCCAACTTCGGCGGGATAATAACTACTATCGGCGGCGGCGCGACGGAAATAGCAATACTCAGCCTTTGCGGCATTGTCACGGGTTACGCCATAAACATAGGCGGAGATATGATAGACCGCGCGCTCATGGACTGCGTAAGCGGAAAGTACAAGATAAACATAGGCAGAACGGTTGTAAGGTCTGTCAAGGAAAAGGTGTGCAGTCTTATTCGCAACGATTGCGCAACCACCACCGTAAGCGGAATCGACGTGGAAACAAAAAATATTCGCTCGCAATCGGTGTCCGCGGACGAGCTGTACACCGTAGTGTACGACTATTACAAGAACATCTCGGACGCGATAGAAAGCGTGATCAATGCGGGAACTCCGACGGTGGCGGCGGAAATTCAGCGCACGGGAATATCCGTCGTTGGCGGCGGCGCAAAAATCCCGGGGCTTGCGCCAATGCTCAGCAAGCTTTTAAGGCTCAAGGTCTATATTCCGGGCGACGCGGAATACGCCACGGTGCTTGGCGGCGGCAAGCTGCTCTCCGATGACGAGCTGCTGTACGACATAATTTCTCACCAATAAAGAGATTAATTCAATAATGGCGCGTTAGTGCAGTCAATAATTCTGCATTCTTAATTCTTAATTCTGAATTATAAAAAATTTTGTTTGCGACAAAAGCGAACAAATTTCCGCTTGCGCTTTATTCGCGGCGGTACTATACTTTTTATGATGAAAAGCATAGTCATTACTTCGGGCAAGGGCGGCGTAGGCAAGACGACCGTTACGGCGTGTTTGGGCAAAGCTCTTGCGTGTTTAGGCAAGCGCGTCGCGCTGATCGACGCAGATTTCGGGCTGAACAATCTCGACGTGGTTTTGGAAAAGGAAAACCGCGTTGTTTATGATATTGCCGACGTTATAGAAAATAAATGTCGTGTGCGGCAGGCGCTTATCGAATGTGAGCGCAATCTGTTTTTGTTGCCGTCGGCGCACGGTTATTTGGGCGAGCGGGTAACTGCGCAGAACATCAAGCTGATACTTAACAGTCTTGCCGTCACGTTTGACTATGCGATTGTCGATTGCCCCGCCGGGATAGAAGCGGGGTTCAGCCGCGCGGTAGGCGCGTGCGAGAGCGCGCTGGTCGTAACCACTCCGCACATAAGCGCAATACGCGACGCAAACAAGGTGATAGCGTTGCTGTCGTCGTATAGGATCACGCCCACAATTGTTGTAAACCGTGTGCGCGGCGATTTGCTTGCAGAGGGAAAAATTCCGAGCAAGGACGAAATAGAGAACATTCTTAAGGCGCGCGTAGACGGCATGATACCGGAAACAGACGGCGTGTACAGCTTTGCCGAAGTCCCCAAAAAACCGTTTGAGCTTTTGGCAAAACGCATAGCGTTCGGCACGGGCGAGCCGCTCGATCCGGCGGCGAGCTACCGCGGTTTTTTCGGTAGCATACGCCGCAAATTGGGAAGGAGAATTTAAAAGCATGACAGATATATCCAATCGCTTGGCGCGAATGATAGAAAACGACTTTAGCGGCGAGATCAAGCGCACAATGCGCGTGGCTCAAAGCGACGTTATGGCGTTATTATCCGAATATATGGACGTAACCAAGCTTGATATGTCGGTCGAAAAGGCGACGGACGGCTTTGCCGTTACGATAACCGCCGCCGCATCGCGCATATACAACGTAGGTAAAACTTCGGAAAGCGATTAAGATTGTGCGATTTATCACGGTTATTGTCCGCAAATAATATTGACATGCCGTAAGTCATATATTATGGCATGGACGAAAAGTATACCGGTTGCAATATTGTAGAGAGCGTGGTATCATCAGCGCCGTCTTCGCACACGACAAGCGAGGGAGCTGCGCGAGGACGGAAAGGTAGAGGCACATACTTTTTTGTGCGGCTAATTATTTCCGCGCTTATAATAGGAGTGATTTTGGTTTTGCACTATTATCCGTCATTGCCGTTTGCAAGCGGAGTGACAGATGTTTTGCGTAATGTGTTCTGTTATGACGTGTTCGGTCGCGGAACTTTCGGGACGGTGCTGTTCGGCTGATAAAACATGTTTGGAAAGAGCTCGAGTAAACTAAAGCCGAGCGGCGACGAAATGCGCATATACATATCGCCGATAATGTTTGTAATGGCGCTGTACTTTGTTGCGATGGGCATGGCATACGAGTTTTGCTGCTCGCTTGCGGCGGTGCTATTGCACGAGTGCGCACACGCGCGCGTCGCCAAAAAACTCGGCTACGAACTTAACGTGATCAAACTAATGCCGTACGGCGCTGCGCTGTGCGGCAACGTTCAGCTAAAGCCCAAGCACGAAGTGTTTATAGCCGTTGCCGGACCTGTTTTTAACATTTTTGTCGCTGTGGTGATAGCGGCGGTGTGGTGGGTGCTGCCGTCGTCATACATGTTTACGCAAGCCTTTTGCTACGGCAATATTTATATAGGGCTGTTCAACCTTTTGCCGGTATATCCGCTGGATGGCGGCAGGGTAATGCTTGCGTTGCTCTCCGGAAAAATCAAGCGCGGCAAAGCGTATACGATCATGCGCATAGTGTCGGCGGTTTGCGGAACAGTTGCTATCGCACTGTTCGTGCTGTTTTCTGTGCACGCGCTAAACCTGTGTCTGCTTAGCGTCGGGCTGTTCATGATAGTATCGGCGTTCATTCCGGACGGCAGAGCAAAATATCGCGCGCTTTTTGCTGTGGGCAACCGCATGGAAATGCTCAAAAGTCCGCTTGAGGTAAAGCTGTATGCAGTGTCGCGTCATGCCGTAATTGCCGATGTGTGCGCAATGCTCGACCCCGACCGTTACAGCGAGTTTACCGTAATAGACGACAACATGAACGAGTGCGGGCGTTTTACGGAAACTCAACTTATAGCCGCGGTCAAGCAACACGGCTACGGAAAAAACGTCGGAAATGTTTTTGAGCTTGGGATCAAGACTAATTTGAAAAAGGAATAAAAAACTTGATCAAAATTATTGACAAAACGGCAGATTTTTTTTATAATCTATTTATCTGGCTACGGAGAAGAAATATGAACCGTTTGAATGTTTACAGCGCATATTTTTACTTTAGCAAGGGCTATTACTTTAGTAGCCCCAATTTGTGTGTGCGGTAAAATTTTTCTTTGATTGGAAAGTCAAAATTAAAAACCAAAACCGCCGCAGTGGCGGTTTTTTTGTAGGAGGCAACATGATTATCACTCTGAAAAACGATTCGGATGAAAAGCAGCTGAAAAACCTGATGGGCTGGATCAATAATTTAGGTCTCGAAACTCATCTCGTCCGAGGAGAGAACTCTACGGTTTTGGGGTTGGTGGGTGACACTTCCCGCGTGGATATGGATTTGTTGAATTCTTTGGACATAGTGGATAAGGTCACAAGAATTCAAGAACCGTATAAGAACGCAAACAGGAAGCTCCACCCCGAAGATACCATAGTAGACGTTGCGGGACACCGTTTCGGCGGAATAAATTTTCAACTGATTGCCGGCCCGTGTTCGGTGGAAAGTGAAGAACAAGTCCTTACAATCGCACGCGCCGTCAAAAAATCGGGCGCTACGCTGCTTCGCGGCGGTGCGTTCAAACCGCGTACATCGCCCTACGCCTTTCAAGGATTAAAAGCGCAGGGCTTGGAGATTTTACTCCGCGCAAAAGAGGAAACCGGAATGCCGATTGTGACGGAAATCATGAACATCAATCATCTTCCTCTTTTTGAAAACGTGGACGTCATTCAAGTGGGCGCGAGAAACATGCAAAACTTCGAACTATTGAAAGAGCTCGGCAAAATTCGCAAACCGATCCTTTTGAAAAGAGGACTTGCCAATACTATCGAAGAATGGTTGATGAGCGCGGAGTATATCATGGCGGGAGGAAATACGGAGGTCATTCTTTGTGAACGCGGAATTCGCACTTTCGAGCCGTACACCCGCAACACATTGGACTTGTCCGCCATTCCGATTTTGAAAGAAAAGACGCATCTGCCCGTCATAGTAGATCCGTCTCATGCGTCGGGACTGTCGAGACTTGTTGCACCCATGTCCTTGGCGGCAGTGGGCGCAGGTGCGGACGGACTTATCATAGAAGTCCACAACGATCCGCCGCACGCGCTTTGCGACGGCGCGCAAAGCCTACGCCCCGAACAGTTTGACGAGCTTGTCAAGCGGCTGGACGTGATGTTGCCTGTAGTATCCAAGGTGCGCGAAAAATAGGACGGAAACGGAGAGACCGAAGACATGGAAATAAACGAAAATGCGTACATGCTTGGCAGCAAGCGTTCGGTTATAAGAGAAATATTCGAGTACGGCAAAAAAAGGTCGGCGGAAATAGGTGCGGAAAACGTATTCGATTTTTCTATCGGCAATCCCAGCGTGCAGCCGCCGAAAGAGGTTTCAGAGGCTATAAAAGAGCTGCTAAAAACCGAGGATTCTGTGCTTTTGCACGGCTACACGTCGGCGCAGGGCGACTTTGGCACGAGAAAGGCGGTTTCCGACTCTGTAAATAAACGGTTCGGCTTAACGCTCACGCCCGATAATATCTATATGACGTGCGGCGCGGCGGCGTCGCTTGCGATATCGTTGAAAGCGCTGTTAAACCCCGGCGAAGAGTGCGTGGTTTTTGCGCCGTTCTTTACCGAATACCGCGTGTTTATAGAAAACGCGGGCGGAAAGGTGGTCGTATCTAAACCGAACGAAAGGGATTTCCAGATAGATCTAAACGATTTTAAAGCAAAGATAAACGAGAATACGCGCGTAGTTATTATAAACTCGCCGAACAATCCGAGCGGAGTCGTATACACCTCCAATACCGTAGAGCGCGTGTGCAAAATATTAAAGGAAAAGGAAAAAGAGTACGGAAAAACGATATACCTAATTTCCGACGAGCCGTACCGCGAGCTTGTGTATGACGGAGTAAAAGTACCGTATTTAATGAATTACTATGACGATACTTTGGTATGTTACTCATATTCAAAATCATTGTCTCTGCCGGGCGAGAGAATAGGCTATATCGCAGTTAATCCGGCAATGAAAGACGCGCAAAAAGTCTATCTTGCGATTTGCGGTGCGGGAAGGATGTTGGGTTACATCTGTGCGCCCAGTCTTTTTCAGCAGGTTATCAAGCGCTGTGTGGATACAAAAGTGAATGTTACGGCGTATAAAAAGAACCGTGATATTTTGTACAATGCGCTTACCGAACACGGTTACGAATGCGTTAAGCCCGACGGCGCGTTCTATCTTTTTGTCAAGGCTTTGGAAGATGATGCCGTAAAATTCTGCGAAAAGGCGCGAGGGAAGGATATTTTAGTAGTCCCTTGCGACGATTTCGGCGTACAAGGCTACGTTCGTATCGCTTACTGTGTTCCTACCGAAAAAATCGAGCGTTCACTCCCTAAGTTCAAAGAACTTTGGCAGCAGTACAGCTTGTAAAGGCTATATAAGGTGATTAAGATGAAATCGGTTCGCGTTAACGCTTCTCGAAAGTACGATGTGTCTATCGGGGCGGGGCTTCTAAATGAGATTCCGTCTGTTTTGGCATCTCTTTGCAAAAAAGGGAAGCTCCTTGTTGTTACCGACGATACCGTGGATCGACTGTACGCAGATCGCGTTTTAGCCGCGCTGAACGAGCGTGGATTCGAGGCAAATAAATTTGTCTTTCCGCACGGGGAGCAGAATAAAACCTTAGCTACGTTTTCAAATATCTTGGATACGCTTGCCGACTGCGGATTTACACGTACTGACGGCATTGTTGCGCTTGGCGGCGGGGTTACGGGGGACGTCGCCGGATTCGCGGCGGCAACCTATATGCGCGGAATATACTACGCGCAAGTCCCCACTACGCTACTTGCCGGCATTGATTCTTCGGTAGGCGGAAAAACTGCGGTGGATTTGGCGGGAGGAAAAAATCTCATGGGCGCATTCCACCAACCCGTTGCCGTCATCTTCGACACAGACACGTTGAAAACCCTTCCTAAAGAATATATACAGGACGGGCTTGGCGAAGGCTTGAAGTACGCGGCGCTTTGCGGCGGAGAGCTGATGGAAATTATGGAAAGCGGACTGAATGAAAAAAACTTCGAACGCTTTTTGGAGTTATGCGTAAGCTGCAAACGTGACATCGTGGAAGCAGACGAACGGGAAAGCGGAGTGCGGAGGCTTTTAAACCTCGGTCACACGCTCGGACATGCGCTCGAAAAGGTAAGTGACTTTTCAATCTCTCACGGCAAGGCGGTTGCCGACGGTATGATGCGAATAACTGAAATCGCCGTTAAGAATAAGCTTTTATCCGCTGATGATGGGGAAAGAATGCTCTCGCTATGTAAAAAATACGGAATGAAAATACATGCCGAATATCCGACGGAGGCTTTGTTAGAGCCGATAAAATCAGATAAAAAGAGAGCGGGCGACAAGCTGCATTTGGTTATACCCCGCGGAATAGGAAAGTGCGAAACTCTAACGGTAGCGCAACAGGATTGGAGGACGTTTTTCTGTGGAGATTAAATTGATCCCTAAAAGCCTAAAAGGACGGGTGGATTTACCTTCCTCTAAATCCTACGCGCACCGTATGTTGATTACGGCGGCGTTTTCCCGTACCGAAAGCGTGTTAACGGGTGATTTTTCCTCGCAAGATATGTTAGCCACTTTGCGCGTACTGACCGCGTTGGGTGCAAGGTTTGAATCCGTCGACGGCGGCGTCAAAATCATGCCCGCCGTAAAGGCGGAGCGTGCGGTAGCGGATTGCGGTGAAAGCGGTTCTACTTTGCGGTTTTCTGTTCCGATCAGCGCCGCTTTGGGGATTGAAACAACGTTTATCGGCGCAAAGCGGTTGAGCGAACGTCCGATGGAAGAGCTTTTAAACTGCTTAAAGGAACACGGGATTCAAGTTACGGGAGATGGATTTCCTTTAAAAATCTCCGGTAAGTTATCGGCGGGGGATTATCAAATCGACGCCGGTCGTTCTTCCCAATACGTGACCGGACTATTGCTTGCTTTGCCGTTATTGGATGGGGATAGCACACTTACGGTGCACGGCGAAGCCTCCAAGACTTATATCGATATCACTTTGGACGTACTAAGCGGCAGCTGTGCCGAAATCACGCAAAAAGGAAATACTTTTTTTGTCCGAGGCGTGGGATATTCCGTTTCGGGCGAGAAAAAAGTAGAGGGCGACTGGTCCAATGCGGCGTTTTGGATGGTCGCGGGGCTACTCGGGGAGGAAATTTCCATCGGGAATTTGAATCCCTCGTCCCGTCAAGGCGATCGGCGCGTGGAAAAATTATTAAAGGAAGCGGGCGGGAATTTAAGTTGGAATAACGGTAGACTGTCGGCAAGACCGTCCGCGCTTCACGGCATCACCTTTGACGCAGACGACATCCCCGACGCCGTGCCTGCCATGTCCGTTGCCTTAGCTTCGGCGAATGGGACTTCGGTCATCACCGGTGTAAAACGTTTGAGACTCAAGGAAAGCGACCGCTTGACTGCCGTCATGGATATGTTGACGCGTTTGGGAGTACCCGTCGCTTATATTGCAGAGCAAGATGCGTTAAAAATTAATGGCGTTCCATACTTTACCGGAGCAACGCTCAGCTCCTACAACGATCATCGTTTGGCAATGGCGGGCGCGGTTGCAGCCATTCGTGCCAGATCGCCTGTTGCTTTAACGGGCGCGGAAGCTGTAAAAAAATCCTATCCCGCATTCTTTGCGGATTACGAAAGCTTGGGAGGTAACATATGTCGTTTGCCACTTTAAAGATTACTGTGTTCGGTGAATCGCACGGACCTGCCGTAGGCGTCACGGTGGAAGGGTTTCCTGCGGGTATTCCCGTGGACGAGAAAGGTTTACAGGCGTTTATGTCACGCCGAAAGACTCAGTCCGCTTTTTCCACTCCGCGTGTCGAGGGTGATCGGCCTGTCTTTTTGTCGGGTGTCAAGAACGGATTTACCACCGGCGCGCCGTTGAATGCCACAATTTATAACACAAATCAGAAAAGTAGCGACTACGAACCCTTTAGGGACGTTCCCCGTCCCGCCCATGCCGACTACGTTGCTGGGGTAAAATATAAAGGATTCGCCGATTTGGCAGGCGGAGGGCATTTTTCGGGAAGGCTTACCGCGCCGTTATGCGTTGTCGGATATCTCGCTGAGACTTATCTGGAAAAGAAAGGAATTTTTGTGGGCGCGTACTTAAGCGAAGTCGGCGGAATCCACGCTTCCTCCTATCTTGACGGCATTCCTACCAAAGAGGAAATGGAAACCACACAGGGAAAAGCCGTTCCCGTGCTGCGCGGCATAAAAAATAAGGAAATCGAGGAAATGCTGCGATCTGTCAAGGCGGAAGGAGACTCCGTCGGTGGCATAATCGAGTGCGTCGCCTTGGGACTGCCCGTGGGCTTGGGCGAATGCGGCTTTCGAAGCATGGAAGGACGGATCGCGTCCGCAATCTTTGCCATGCCGGCAACTAAAGGACTGGAGTTCGGTTCGGGCTTTTTGCTGCCTCGAATGAAAGGTAGCGAAGGGAATGATCCGTGGACGTTGAATGGCGGCGCTATAGTCCCTAAAACCAACCACAACGGCGGAATCAACGGCGGAATCACCAACGGTGCGCCCGTTTTGGTGCGCGTTGCGATAAAACCTACGCCGTCCATTGCAAAAGAACAGGATAGCGTGAACATAAAAGATATGACTCCTACAAAGCTGACCGTGGGCGGACGGCACGATACATGTATTGCACTCCGCGCCGTACCCGTAGTGGAGTCCTGCGTAGCAATCGCAATTTCCGATGCGTTATTGGAAATGCAAGGGCAAAATTACTAAAGCAAAAAAGTAATAACACGCCTTCGGGCGGGAGGTAACTATGGAATTAAATGAACTTAGAACCCAAATAGATGCTATAGACGACCAACTGGCGTCGCTTTACGATAGGCGCATGAAACTGATTAAGCAAGTAGGCGAGGAAAAAGCACGAACAGATAGCTACGTACAGGATTTGACCAGAGAGAACGCCGTTATTCGCCGTGTGACCAAGGCGGTGGATGATAGCGTGCGCGTCTACTGCAAACAAGTGTTTGAAACGCTGTTTGAAACCAGCCGTGCTTATCAAGCGCGGTTTGTTCGCATCCATTCCGGCGTGGCCGAAGAGATCCGTTCTAATCTGGAAAGCGGATTAAAAACATTCCCCGACTACGCGACAGTCGCTTGTCAAGGCGTTGAAGGTGCGTACAGCATGATTGCAACTACAAGGCTGTTTCCGCTAAGCGACATTACCTACTTCAAAAACTTCGAGGGCGTTTTTAACGCGGTGGAAAAGGGCTTGTGTAGGTACGGCATGCTGCCGATCGAAAACAGCTCTGTGGGTTCTGTCAACGCCGTGTACGACCTCATGAAAGAACACAAATTCTACATTGTACGCAGTATTAAACTTCACGTTCAACATCACTTGCTTGCTAAAAAGGGCGTGGAGCTAAGTGAAATTAAAGAGGTATTCTCGCACGAGCAAGCCATCAACCAGTGTAAAAAGTGGCTGGAAAAAACGGACGTAAAAGTTACAATTGTTCCCAACACGGCGGTTGCCGCAAAGATGGTGGCGGAGTCGGAGCGGACAGACGTCGCATGCATCAGCAGTCGGGAATGCGCCTCTTTGTACGGACTGAACGTTCTTGCCGCGAATATGCAGGATAACGACAGCAACTATACTCGATTCATATTGATTTCAAAAAAAATGGAAATTTTCAAAAAGTCGAACCGCGTGTCTATAATGGTTAATTTACCACATACGTCGGGAAGTCTCAACCGTATGTTGAACAAATTTTCCACCTTAGGATTCAACCTGACGAAATTGGAGTCCCGCCCACTTCCGAATTCGACGTTTGAGTTTATGTTCTACTTCGATTTCGAGGCGGATATCGAAAATCCCGAAGTGGCGAACCTCTTTGCGGAATTGGAGAACGGGGAAGGACAGTTAGTATTTTTAGGCAGCTATTACGAGGTGGCGTAAGTGGCTGACTACGGTTTGATCGGGGAAAAGCTGGGACACAGTTTTTCCGCCGTAATCCACAAAGAATTCGGCTACGACTACGAGCTGAAAGAATTGTCTCCGTCAGAATTGGCGAGCTTCATGTCGAACCCACCGTACGTGGGGTTTAACGTAACTATTCCGTATAAGCAAACGGTCATGCCATACCTTGATGAAATTCATCCCGATGCGTCAGAGATAGGAGCGGTCAACACCGTTGTTGTCAAAAACGGGAAGCGTTTCGGGTACAATACCGATTTTGCTGGCATGAAATTCGCGCTTTACGCGTACGGGATTCGTCCCGAAGGGAAGGACGTCTTGATTTTGGGTTCGGGCGGAACGGCGCGTACGGCGCGGGCGCTATTGAAGTCGCTTAACGCAAAGCGCATTCGCACTGTCAGCCGAACGGGGGAACTTAATTACGAAAATTTGCGGCTCGAAGGGAAGGATGCCGAAATTATCGTCAACACCACTCCCGTGGGAATGTATCCCAATAACGACGGGTGTCCCGTGGACTTAGCGTGGTTTCCGCGTTTGCAAGGAGTATTCGACGCGGTCTATAATCCATTGACTACCCGTTTGGTGGCTACGGCAAAGGAACGGAAAATTGCTGCCGGTAACGGACTGATCATGTTGGTTGCGCAAGCAAAATTTGCCCGTGATTTGTTTTTTGAAACACCCTGCGACGACGCAGTTATACATGACGTTTTGAGAAAAATAGAGCGTGTAAAGCAAAATATCGTCCTTGTGGGAATGTCCGGTTGCGGTAAAACGACGATAGGCAAGTTGCTTGCCGACCGCTTGGATAAAACTTTTGTCGATACCGATGAAGAATTAATAAAAATATTCAGCAAATCCATTCCCGAAGTGTTCCGCGAGGACGGCGAGGAAAAGTTCCGCGCGGCGGAGCGGGAAGTTGTGGAAGCTTTATCCAAACAAAACGCGCTCGTAATCGCCACGGGCGGCGGCGCGCCCTTATCGGATGTCAGTCGGGAACGCCTACGGCAAAACGCCGTGACGGTGTATCTCACCCGCAACATAAAATCTTTGGATAGAACGGGCAGACCTCTTGCTATCAGCGAGCAGCGCGTCAGAGAGATGCTTGAGATACGCGATCCCATTTACCGCAAGACGTCGGATTTTGTCGTAAGCAACGACGCCACGCCGCAGGAAACTGTTGATAAAATATTACGGGAGTTGAAAATATGAAAGTATTGGTTTTGAACGGTCCGAATCTTAATATGCTCGGCATTCGTGAGCCCGCACTCTACGGAAACGGAACATATAATGACTTAGTGGACTTTATCCGAGACGCGGCAAAAGAATTGTATTTGGACGTGGAAATATTTCAATCCAATTCGGAAGGAGAATTGGTGACTGCCATTCAAAATGCACTCGGCAAGTTTGACGGTATCGTTATCAACGCCGCCGCGTACACGCACACTTCGGTGGCGATTTTAGACGCATTAAAGGCGGTAGGATTACCGACGGCGGAAGTCCATTTGACCGACATTCATAATCGCGAACCGTTCCGCAGGCTTTCCTACGTCGGAATGTATGCCCACAAAACGGTGTGCGGAAAGGGCTTTGAAGGCTACCGTGAGTGTTTAAAATGGATAGTCACGTCCGCAAGCTAAACAACGCTACGGTGCTCCGTATGACCAAAAAAGATAGGCATAATTTACATAAAAAGCAATCGAATGAGCTACTTCTCTTTTAAAAGAAGTAGACAAATAAAAAACTTTGTAGTACAATAGTATTCGGTAAAAAGCAGATTGCGTTAACCGACTCATCGTACGCAAGGGGCAGTTTTGAAAAGTAAAATTCTTGTCGACTATGAACCATATATGTGCAGCGTCGCTCTTTTGGAGGACGGGGTACTGGAAGAGTTTTACGTAGAGGACCGAAACATAGAACTCGTTACAGGCAATATTTACAAAGGCAGAGTTGTAAACGTATTGCCCGGGCTTTCTTCTGCGTTTGTGGATATAGGCAAGCGCAAAAACGGTTTTTTGGCGGCGTCTGACATGTTGGAAAAGCGTACCGCGCTGTACCGTTCGGGTCAGCTCCCCACACGGCTTGACGTCAGCGAGGGAGATTATGTGCTTGTTCAGGCGATAAAAGAGCCGACTGAAACCAAAGGCGCGCGGCTTTCCGCCAACCTTTCCATTCCCGGAAGATATATTGTGTTTATGCCGACGGTAGACTTTATCGGCGTGTCCAACAAAATATCGGACGACGAATCTCGCGACAGGCTGATTGAACTCCTTACAAAAAACCGCCCGACGCCGGGCTGCGGACTGATTGCGCGTACCGCCGCAAAGGACGCGCCCAAATCGGACATAATAGACGAAATTAAGTATTTTAACGGACTATACGAGAGCATTTTGGACAAGTTCAATGCCGCCGAAGGCGTAGACAAGCTGTACAGCGACGGCGACCTTATTTTCCGTTCGGTCAGGGACTTGCTCAACTCAGCTGTTGACGAGGTAGTCTGCAACAACAACGATATAGCTACGCGGCTCAAAAAGGATTTGTCGGAAAACCTTGCGAGCTCAGTCAAGGTCACGCTTGTAGAGGGCGAGGACGTGCTCAAAAGGTACGGCGTTCTCGACGAGGTGGAAAAGCTGCTACAGCCCAAGATCGAGCTCAAAAACGGCGGGAATATAGTAATAGACTACACAGAGGCGCTTACGGTAATAGACGTTAACTCCGCCAAGCACATAGGCGACGTGGATAGAGAGCGTACTGTGTTCGAAACCAATTGCGAGGCGGCTAAAGAGATAGCTCGCCAGCTCAGACTTCGCAACGTCGGCGGCATGATAGTAATAGACTTTATCGACATGCAAGACCCGTTGCACAACGAGGAAGTTGTGGACGTTTTGCGCAAGGAGACGGCGGTAGACCGTATACGCACGCGCGTATTGCCCATGACCGAGCTGGGGTTAGTGCAAATGACGCGCAAAAAGACGGGCAGGGAAATTCAATCATTACTGCTTCGTCGGTGTTCGGAATGTCATGGCGCGGCGTACGTGCAAGCGCCCAACTTTTTGTTGCGCAAGATAAAAGCGCGACTTATTGATATTTTTGCAGATACGGCATGTACCGCGGCGGTCGTGTCGGTTAACAGTGAGATGTTTGATTGCATGTGCGGCGGAGACTGGCAAATGGCTGTCGGAAAATACCGCGCGCGTGTGTATTTAGTGCCCGATCAGACAATCGGGAAGAATTCGTTCAAGATAAGCGCAAGGACGGAGCAGGTAATATCTTTGCCGTCCAACGCGTACTTACTGGCATGATGCGGAGGCAGAATAATGAAGTATATAAATAAAGAATACGGATTTGCTTTCCGCCCGCCGTTTTTCGATAAGTTTTACGAAAGAAGCGACGACGGTCCGCCGATAGGCAAGGATAACTACCCGGGCAAATGCATAATGGGCGTGGGGTACGACTATCGCGCAATTAACGGCGCAATGCTTGTCGGCAAAAACGGATCTATGTGGGGCGTGCGCGTGTTGTACTATGCCGGCAAAAAATGGTTGGACAACGACGATTTTGTTCGTAACATGGGCAGTTCATGCGCAAACACCGCAGACGGCAGCTTTGCGCATTTCACCTCCGGACCGCTAAGCATAAAGTGGGTGCGGCAGAACGACCGATCGCTTATACTTCAGGTCAGTTCGCGGCGCAAGCTTAGGGTGCGAATAATTTTCTATCCGTGCTATGACTGCCCGGGCGAGCTTTCAATCGAGGGGGCTGTTGTGCGCGGGCGCAGTCCGTACATGGCTGTTATACCAGGCACGGTCGAGCTTACGGATAACAATGCCGTGTATCGCGGCAGGTACTTGGTTGAAGATGACAGCGCAAAGGAGTTTTTCTATGCCGTGTCGTATATGCCGCCGTCCGATTCGGCTAACGGCGCGTTTAACGAAGCGATAATGGAGTTTGTAATCAACCGCCATCAGCCAAACGTGTGCGTGTATGCAAGCGTCGGCGATCAGGATATTTTTGACGTCGAACTGCCGCGGTTGGATAGAATACAGAGCTTGATCGAAACGAGCGAGCTTCGCTACGGCGTCAATAAAACGATGGGTTCGGGCGATTTGGGCGCGCCCGTAGAGCGTATGCTAAACGCCGTACTGTGGTCGCGCGTATATTATCCGTACTTGCTCACCGAGATATTTACGCCCAAGCGCACAATGTTAGATAACCACTTCGACATGGACGGCACGGACGAAAACTGTTCGGCTATACTCGGTTGTTATACCGGCACGAGTCATGCGGTAGGTCAACTAAGCTACACGCTGGAAGACAAGATCATGGCGGTGTTTGCGGTATGGCACAACTACATGCACATTACTGATAGAAACCGATTGTATAACGAATATCTCAAGCTTGCCAAGCTGTATCCGCCGGTGGCAACGCCGGTCGTTGCCGAAAAGAGCAAAAACGACGTGGCGTTTAAGTGGACGGACTCGCCGCTAAAGGAAAAGTTTAATCCTACGGCTATGTTCAGTCTGGACTTGTCGTCGCTTAAATTGTTGGCGTTTGACGTTTTGGAACGCATCGCCGCCATGTTCGACTTGTCGGAAGACAGGATCAAGTATGCCAAAGCCAAAGCCGACATGAGAAAAATCATAAACGATACGTTTTGGTGCGAAGGCGAGGGCTTGTATATTAACAGATACACTACGGGTCAATGGGCGGCGGCTGTAGGCGCGACGTCGTTCTATCCGTTACTTGCCGGCGCGGTAGATACGCAAGAGAAGCTTTCGCTTATCGTAAACAATCTTACGGACACCAATCGGTTCTGGGGCGATTACGTAATACCGACGCTGTCTATAGACAACCGTGAGTTTGGCAAGCGCAGCAAGCCGGACAACAACGGAAAGCGTACACCGCCGTATCTTGAGTATCGCGGCAGCATAGTGCCGTATGTCAACTTTATAGTATACCACGGACTCAAGCGGTACGGGCTGGACGAGCTTGCGGCGCAGATCGCGCAAAAGAGCGCGGCGCTGTGGTCGGCAAACGAAACCGACAATGTGGAAAACTACTCGGTGTATCTGCCCAAGGGTAAGCGTGTGCAAAAAGGCGAGTATCTGTCTGCTAACGGAAATATGCTCGCGCTTATCGGTATGCAGGAACTGATCGACGTTGAGTATTTTAGACCCGACCTGAAGGACGCTATAGCGTTCGGTACATTCTTGCCCGGGTTCAATTCGGTTACCAACCTTAAGCTGCTCGACCATTTATACAGCATAGAAGTCACCGACGAGAGCACTGCGCTTATAATGGACGAGCTGAACATGTTCAAGGGCGACGGCGGAAAGTTCATTGTGCGCAACTTCGTCATAGACGGCGACGGCGGCGGCGAGTTCATGATAGACGCCAAACAGAATATAACAGTCAACCTAAATCTGCCGTCCGACAAAAAGACAGTCAAGTACTTCTTTATCGTGCCGATTGGCAAATCAGCGGTAAAGGCTGCGGGCGGCATGGTCAATATCACAAAAATCGAATAAAAAAAGCTCACTGTGGAAAACCATAGTGAGCATATATGATAACAAAGCGTAAAAAATATTGCTTTGTACCGATAGTATGTGCCGCACACGGCGTATTATTCACAAAATAATAAATAGGAAAAATAAGGGATTTATGCTAAAAGACTTTTCTATCCCCGAGGATTGGGAAAATATACAGCTGATCGGCAATTATCACGCACACAATTATTTGTGCGGACATGCTGGCGGAACAGTATCCGACTATGCGGAGGAAGCCGTGGCTCACGGTATGCGCATTATGGGCATATCCGATCACTGCGCGTCGCCGGCTGAAGCTTACGACCCCAATTTTTTTTCGGCATACAATATCGGCGACGAGTATTTACCTCAGTTCGACGCGGCGGAACGGCTGTACGGCGACAAAGTGCGCATACTTCGCGGCGTGGAAATAGAATACTTCGAGGGTCATGACGACTATTATAAACTGCTCGCAGAAAAGCTCGATTATATGGTACTCGGTCAGCATATGTTCTTGCGCAAAGGCGTTTTGTACAATTCGTTTGTGGACGGCACAGACGATAAATCTGTGTCGGCGTACTTCGACAACGTTTGCACGGCGATAGAGAGCGGGTATTTTGCAATGATAGCGCACCCCGATTTGATATTTTACAGGCGTCCCAAAATAACGCACGTAATGGTGGAGGCTATGGAAAGAACGGTCAAGCTTGCCGCAGATAAAAAAATTCCGCTTGAGCTTAACGCCAACGGCATAAGATATCATGGCTTCAGATATCCGACCGAGGAGCTTATTTCCCTGTGCAAAAAGTACGACGCAAGGGTAGTTGTTTCGTCCGACGCGCACAGTCCCGATTCGCTTTGCGATAAGTATATATGCGCGCTGTACGCCTACGCAAAAAACAATGGACTTAATGTTGTAGATGAGATAGTTTAGATTTATAATGAATTGCTCATGAACGACCTATCACTTCTTTGCCGCAAACTTTCTGTGGGTGTTACTATATAAAGGAGTTGTGTATCTATAATGGTAAAAAATTTGAAGCAAAATGACAGGCATTATATGCACATGAAGATGAGATACTTGCGAAGATGCAAGACTTTCTCAAGCCTTATAACGAATAATTAAATAAACAAGGATGTGAGATTGTTTGCAGTTTGTTATGGTTGATCAAATTATCGGAAGATAATTATGATATAAGCAAGGAACGACAAGCTTTAAAAAGATGGCATCCTTACAAGTGTGTAATGAGATTAATGTTCCAATACATAGGGGCAGACTCAGATGATGAGCCCGGTTTTGAAATTAGTGATGATGTCACATCTTATTACGCAACATGGATATGCTGGACGTATCGTAAAAATACGATGGAATGGATTGAGGAAAATGTAGAAAAAGTTTTTCAGTTAATAAAGACAAAGGGTTTAGAAGAGACTCAAGAATATTTACGTTTAAATCCTATAAGTTAAACATTTATTTTCGTCTTTATCCGCACAGTTATAAACTGTGCAGCTACACTAAAAGGTGAAATTCCATGCAAAAATCACAAGATTTACAAGAATTACATAATTTGGCTAAAAACTTAATCGAGCTCCGCAAGCAGCAGGGGATGACTCAGCAGGAAGTGTCGGCGGCGCTCAACATAACTTATCAGTCATATCAGGCTTATGAGCTTGGCAAAGCCGTGCCGTCGTTGATAAACTTTATTAAACTTGCCAAATTTTATAATGTGTCATGCGATAAGCTTTTGGAGCGGTAGAATATATTTTGCTTAGTTGTCATTTTTAAGTAGTTTTGCGCAGTTTATAACTGTGCGGATATAATACGGTGTGTAAGGAAATATTATTGCTATACTTGACAGCACTGGTAACGTTGTGGTAGAATATGTATACTCAGCGTGGGGCAACCATAAGGCTTTGGTTCTTAATAATAAAGGGCAAATGGTCGAATATGATTCGCCTGACAACGAAGGCGAGAATAAGAGCCCCTATAGCGAACTTTCTCAACTTAATCCTTTCCGCTACCGTGGGTACTACTATGATACAGAAACGGGCTTGTACTTCCTTAAAACGCGGTACTACGACCCTGAAGTCGGTCGGTTTATCACGATAGACGATCTTTCGTATCTTGACCCCGAATCCATAAACGGACTTAACCTTTACGCTTATTGCGGGAATAATCCCGTGATGAATGTAGATCCGAGTGGTAGGTTCTTATTTACGCTTTTCAGTATCATAGGTACTATCTGCTCTATAGTGTGTGCTACTGCTGTTAGTGCAGCGGTAGCTGGCGTTGTCGGAGGAATTACTGAGGTTGTTAATGGCGGGAATTTTTGGAACGGATTTGTCGGCGGAGCAATTTCAGGTGCGATTTCTGCTATAGGCATGGCATTAGGATTAGCTTCCGGAGGCTTGCTTGGAGTTGTTTTTGCTGCTGCTTTTGGCTTTGCCGGTGGAGTGCTCGGGAGCTATGTCCAACAGGGTATGTCAAAAGGATGGGACAATATTAATAAAGATGAAATGTTTTTTTCTGGTGCTATTTCCGGTTTCTTAAATGTCATATCGTTCGGAATAACAAATTGCATTGCAAAAGGCGTTGACGCCGTAATAGGAAAAAATTTCTTTGAAAAAGTTGTATCTGCGGCATCATTTAACGGATACCTAAATATAATAGGTGGAATAGTAATAGGCTTTCCATTTGCTTTGTTGGGCGTTGTTGCTTCAACTATTTGGAATATATTTAAAGGAGGTAATTCTTGAAAAAAACAGATAATAAGAATAAAGTAATTCCTTCTCCATTGATTTTAGGGGGTATGATTTTTTCTGCAATTTTTTTAATAGGTGTTTTCGTGTTCTTCATATGTGTTCCTAGTGACATTGAGACGGATTTGTGGATATATATTGTAGCGGGAGTGATATTGTTAGGTGGGTCTTTATTAATCTTTTTTTTGGGTGCTCGTAGATTTTTGTCCATTGTCGTTATTGATGAAAATGGTATATCGCGTGCATTTTTAGATAGGTTCTTTAAACTTTCTATGAAATGGGATGAAATATATGAATTCAGCTACTTCGAAAGTGGTTTACCATTCTTGATAATTTCAAAGACCAAATCGATACAGGGGATGTCATATTGGAAAATAACTAAAATTAAAGACTTAATACAAATACAGCTTTCGCAAAAGAACTACGATAAAATAAAACAGTATATAAAACAACCGATAGTGGGTTTAACGGAAGCAAAAATGGCACAGCTCAAGTTAAAAAAATAATGAAAAATGGAGTGGGTTTAATAAACAAATCCACTCTGTTTTTATCAATATAGAGATAGAAATGGAAACAACAGATAAATTAATTCGTGAAAGAGCATCGGTTCGCATATATAAACAGCAACAAATCGAGCAAGAAAAACTTGATTGCATACTACAATCAGCTTTACTTGCGCCAAGTGCAAAGAACTGTCAGCCGTGGCGGTTTGTCGTAGCGCAAAAAGACAAAGTGTTAATTAAAAGCATAGCCGACTTAATGCAGCACAGCAAGTTTGTGCGTAATGCCGACTGTCTTGTATGCGTATTCTTGGATAAAGATAAAGGCTTCGATTACGTAAAAGACTGTCAATCAATCGGCGCATGTATTGAGAATATGTTGCTTACCGCGACGTCGCTTGGAATCGGCTCGTGCTGGATAGGCGAGATACTCAACAGACAAACCGAAGTAAAAGAATTGTTGCAAGTGGATAAAGATCGTTACGAACTAATGGCAATAATTTCGCTTGGCTATCCGTTGCGTAACAGCAAAACAAAAACACCGCGCAAGCTGTTGTCTGAATGCGTAATCTCATATAAATAGTCTGCTTGTATTACAGTAGAGAGCTACCGTATAATGCGGTGGCTCTTACTGTTATGCAGTTTGTATATACTCATAGTAAGGCAATATCCAACAAAAGAGCATTTTATTTCTATATACTATTTGTAGGTATATGGAACATGATGTAGTAAACGGATTTAAAACGACACTAAAGGAGCTGTTGTCGGACAACGGATTAAGCGCAACTAGTTTGGGGAGGGCTATAGGCGTTAATATGTTTGTCGTGCGTAAATGGCTGAACGGAGTCAAAGACGTCAAGCTAAAATCGCTCATAAAAATCGCAGACTTCTTTGGATGCTCATTGGAATACCTGTGCGGAAAATCAGACGTATTACTTACATATAAGCCGCAAAAGTATATAACCCACACAGTTATAAACTGTATGGGTTATTATCGCATTCATCAATTTTGTGAATAAGCATTTACAAGAAGTACGCAATGAACATGACGAACACTATTAATAAGTAAATACACAATGGGTAAATATATGAAACAAAAAAGAAGCGCTTGAATATGCTCAAATGCTTCTTTTTTATTTGTTATTTGCTTTCTATTAATACATGCCGCCCATGTCGCCGCCGCCGGGAGCTGCGGGCGCGGGGGGAGTGGGAATGTCGCATACAGCCGATTCGGTTGTAAGAAGCGTCGACGCGATGGACGCGGCATTCTGGAGCGCCGAACGCGTTACCTTTGTCGGGTCGATAATGCCTTTCTTAACGATGTCGCAGTATGTGCCGTTGTATGCGTCGTAGCCGTAGTTGGGCTTGCCGGCAGTGAGCACGTTGTTTACAACGACCGAGCCGTCTACGCCTGCGTTGATAGCAATTTGCTTGAGCGGTTCTTCGATCGCTTTGCGGATGATGACCGCGCCTGTCTTTTCGTCGCCTTCAAGCGTAGCGATGAGCTTATCGAGGGCGGGGACAGCGGAGAGTAGCGCAACGCCGCCGCCGGGAACAATGCCTTCCTCGACTGCCGCGCGTGTAGCGGCAAGAGCGTCTTCGATGCGCAGCTTCTTTTCTTTCATTTCTACTTCGGTAGCCGCGCCGACGTTGATTACCGCAACGCCGCCGACAAGCTTAGCCAAACGTTCCTGAAGCTTTTCGCGGTCGTAGTCCGAAGTGGTGTTTTCAAGCTGGGCTTTGATGGATTTAACGCGAGCCGCAACGTCCTCGGGATTGCCTTTGCCTTCGACGATAGTGGTGTTGTCCTTGTCCACCTTGACGGTTTTGGCTCTGCCGAGCATGGAAAGGTCTGCGTCTTTAAGCTCAATGCCCGTCTCGTTGGAGATGAGCGTGCCGCCTGTGAGCGCCGCAATATCGCGGAGCATTTCCTTGCGACGGTCGCCGAAGCCGGGCGCCTTGACGGCTACGCAGTTGAACGTGCCGCGAAGCTTGTTCACAACAAGCGTTGCAAGCGGTTCTTGCTCGATATCGTCGGCGATGATGAGCAGCTTAAGGCCCTGAGCAACGATTTTTTCAAGAACAGGCAAAATTTCCTGTATATTGGAAATCTTGTTGTCGGTGATTAGGATAACAGGGTTGTCCAAAACGGCTTCCATCTTTTCGGTGTCGGTGCACATGTAAGGGGAGGCGTAGCCGCGGTCGAACTGCATACCTTCGGTAAACGCGAGATCGGTCGTCATGGTCTTGGATTCCTCGACGGTGATAACGCCGTCGTTGCCCACCTTTTCCATAGCCTCGCTTATGAGCGCGCCGATCGTCTCGTCGGACGCGGAAATGGACGCTACCTGCTTGATAGCGGTTTTGCCGTCCACAGTCTTGCTTATGGATTTGATTTGAGCGACTGCGGTCTCGGTCGCTTTTTCAATGCCTTTGCGCACGATCATTGGATTTGCGCCGGCGGCAACGTTTTTAAGCCCTTCGCGGATAATCGCTTGTGCGAGTAGGCAAGCGGTAGTAGTTCCGTCGCCGGCAACGTCGTTCGTCTTGGTAGAAACTTCCTTGACGATTTGCGCGCCCATATTTTCAAACGGGTCTTCAAGCTCGATTTCTTTGGCGATGGTAACGCCGTCGTTAGTGATAAGCGGCGCGCCGTACTTTTTGTCGAGAACTACATTTCTGCCCTTAGGTCCGAGTGTGATCTTAACGGTATCGGCAAGGGTATTAACGCCTTTTTCAAGCGCCCTGCGGGCTTCGTCGCCCGTTTTGATTTGTTTTGCCATAATTTATCTCCTTTTCAAATAAATAAATTAGTTAATAGACTAGTCTTCCACCACGGCGAGCACGTCGCTTTGGCGCATAACGGTAAACGTCTTGTCGTCAACTTTGAACTCACTGCCGGCATACTTGGAATAAATAACCTTGTCGCCGACCTTAACAACCATCTTAACGTCCTTACCGTCCACAAGTCCGCCCGGACCGACTGCCGTCACGCGCGCGATTTGCGGTTTCTCTTGATCCTTAGCGAGCAGTACAATGCCGCTTTTTGTTTTTTCCTCCGTCTCCAACGGTTCTATTACGATACGGTCAAACAATGGTTTTATATTCATAATTCACCTCCGAAAATTTATGACCGTGCTTATAGTATCGTATCTACATTTAAAAGTCAAGTAAATATCAAGATAATTTAAAAAGGTCGTTCATAAATTTTGTCGATATAAATTGACGATATATGTAAAAAAAGTATTGACAAATTATGAACAATGTGTTAACATTTAGCTGTATATGCATACAATTGTGAACAAATTGTTAACAACAGACATCACGGAGAGGTAAGCTTATGAAGCGAACAAACAGCCCCGATAAGAACATTAGTTTAATTAAGCGCACAGCGATAGCGATCGGTGCAATCATAACCGCGCTTGCGCTTTCGCTTGCGGTTGCATTCGGGTTTGATTCTGTAAAACGGGTGAGTGTAGATAATGCGGATCAGAGCGAGGCTGTAACGTCTCAAGCCTACTCTAACCTGGCATCAGGTTCGGATTATTCCGCGCCGGGCAAGCTCGTTCAGGGCGATACTATAACGTATACGACCAATACCATATTTTCGCTTAGGCTTCCTGCTGGAACGTTTACGCTTGAGGCGTGGGGCGCGCAGGGCGGCAACTACGGCAACCCCAAGGGCGGTGCGGGCGGCTTAGGCGGCTATACCAAGGCTACATACAAAATCACCGCGTCTACTACTATATATATAGTTGTAGGCGGACAGGGCGCAGCTAAGACCGGCGGCGCTGTTACTATAAACGGCGGATATAACGGCGGCGGCGCATCACCCGGTCAGCGTACATGCGGTCACGGCGGCTGCGGCGGTGGCGGTGCAACGCACTTTGCAACGGCTACTGGTCAATTGCGCGCGCTGTCGGGCACCCAAGCCGCAATTCTGCTTGTAGCCGGCGGCGGCGGCGGCGCGGGCACTATATCGACGGCAGGCGGCATGGGCGGCGGTACGTCCACAACCGCTGTTACGACCGGAACATCTACCACTTATGGTATTGTTTCTACAGGCGGTACGGCGTCCAACGCCAAGGGCGGCTCTACATCGGGCGGCACGGGCGGCGGCACTAATGCAGGCGCGACGGGAACGTTCGGTACAGGCGGTAAGGGCGGGGCAAAATCCAACTATGTCGGCGGCGCAGGCGGCGGCGCAGGCTTTTACGGCGGCGCGGGCGGCAACACTCCCACCTCGTGCGCCAGCTATCCCGGCGGCGGCGGCAGCAGCTTTGTTAAATCTACGCTTACAAGCCCCACATTTCAGGGCGGGCAAAGGTCGGGCGGCGGTCAGGCAAAAATAACCGTTGTATCGGTCAACCAAAATCCTACGACCAAAAACGCCAATGTCACCATTCAGGCACGCGGCGGCGCTACCACGGCAATCGCAGCCTCCACAATCGCTACCGATCCCGAGGGCACTGCGCTCGGCTTTACGACAAATAGTTCATCCGCTGCGTCCGGCTTTGACACCCTGCCTGCGGCAAACGCCGGTTTGTGGCTTAGCAACGGCACGCTCGCTACCAAGTATTTCGATTGGAACTGGAACAACGGTCAGCTCAATATAACCAATGTTAAATATTATCCGCGCAACGGCATTGACGGCAGTACGCTCGATGGGCGAATCCCGTTGTATACCTATGTGCGCGACACGTTTGGCACAAACACAACGCGCGGCACGGCGTATATATCATTTAACGTAACGGTAAGAACCAACGCAATATCTCAGCGTGCGGCGGGAAGTACCGTTAATACCGCTTCGGACAGCAAGAGTACAAACAAGCTGTATTTCGGTTTGTCCAAAACTGCGACTGCGCCTTCCGGCAGCGCTATCGACACGAATAATATTTACAACCCGCTCGGCACAAATAGATATACGGCGGTATTCGAGCAGCCTATTAGGTATAACGAAGAAGCCAAAATCAATGTCGCTGACTTGGTTGTAGGCGATGCAAGCGGCGGAAAGGCAATAACGTTAGACAAGATTGTTGCGTCTATTAACAGCGTTGCTGCCATAACCGGCACTAACAAAAAGTTCAGTATCACAGAATACGACGCCAGTTCTGCCGGGATTTCCGCGTACAATTCGGGTCGTGTCAAGCTGTCTTATGTGTACGACACTCTTACGTTCAAGTGCGTAACGCCCGATCCCGCGTATCAGGTATTGTCGCTCACGATTTATCAGGTAGAAAAGAATACGGTACTCGGTAGTCCGCTCAACCAAAATGTTGTTGCAGGCGTGAATGCTATCAGCTTGGATATTGTGTTCAAGATGGATAACACCCGTCCCGTACTTCGCAACGACAAAAAGGTAGGTTCGGGTGTAGGCGAGGTAATAGGACCTGTAGTCAAGGTACAAACTCTTTCTCGTCTTGATGTTAATCTCAACGATTACTTTATGGACGTTGATGGCGTTAACAATGCAATCACTTCCACGTCGCACCAAATCCGCGAGGTAGTTGTTCCGTCGTTCGAGTATGTCCAGACAAACAAGTACGGCGAGTTTGTATCGACTAAAAATACCAATAACAATAAATCGTATTTTAACATACTTGCTAACGCTACGCCCGCCGACAAGTTTGACAATTTGATTGCAACAGGGCAACTAAAAGGCGACGCGTACAGAACAGGTTTTGAAAACTGGTATATAAGCAACGGCTCGGCTAATACCGATATTGCGTTTGTTCAGTATTCGTTCAACAACGCTACGCTCACGCTTACCGGTCTTCGTGCCACGCACTCCATGTACAAAGCGGAACGCACAAGCTATCCTGCGATTACGGACGGCGATTTCGGTAGTCCCAAAACGGAAGCCGGCACTGCTACGGCAAGCGCTGTAGAGAACCCCGGACATTTTTATATACTTATACGCGTACAGGATAGGAACGACGCTTCGGACGAGGGTATTTGGCTTCCGCTCGGCATTGAGGTCACCAACAAAGCGCCCACCACTATGCAAACCGAGCGTAACGGCGCGGGCGCGGGCGAAATGCCCACGGCAAGCGGCAAAAAAGGCGACGTGTTCTATTTCACGCCCATGGGCATAACGATAAACCAGAATGTCAACCCCATAGGCTTATACAAGGATAAGAACAACGCATATACCTCTAAAGATTTGAAGCCGCTTGCGTCCGACGCTGATAACTATTTCAGAGCAAACATGCTCAACGGACTATCTTTGAGCGAAACTCAGCAGACCGAAATAGGCACGTTGAACGAGCTTGTTACCATTTCTTCCGATATCGGAAGGCTTGGCGGAACGATAGACGGCAACGGCAACGGTCACTATTTTACGGTAGAGTCAATCAACATATATATTCCCACCAAGTACTTTGGCGGGCGTGTAAACATGCCTGCAAATACTCCTAAGGAAACTATCGGATATTACGGAGAATGCTACATTATTCAGGGCCTTAAAATCACGCTGAATAACTGGACGCACAACAGATATATAAACCTTGATGTAGACATGGTTGACAGCGCCGGCGGAACGTGCACTACGCAGATTGCCGTCAACGTCAACAACCAAGCTCCGGAGTACTTGGAAAGCAAAAACATTGCTCAGCTTAACTACACAACGGACGGCGTAACCGTCAAGTCCGTATTCGGCGGTATCAACGATAGCGGTGTGGCGGTAATCACGTACAACGTGCCCGCGCACTATAAATTTATAGTGTCGCCTTACGATATCCTTACCGACGCGGACATGATTCCCGAATATCTGGACGGTGGTTTTACTCTTAACGGCTTATCGGGTAGATTCAACAGCCAAAATGGCGTGTTCACTGTAAACAGCGGCAGCAGTGACGACCAAGACTATATTGAGGGAATTGCAACGTCTGCAAACGCAGTAGATTATTCGGACAGCAATTACATCAAAAATGTGTTCGATATGCTTACACAGTACAAGGACACGCGTACATTCAAAAAGGTGACGGCGGACAACAGATTCAGTGCGCCGACGGCCGGCACGACAACTGTGGACCAGCTGTACTTTGCGCGTACAAACGACGATAAGAGTCTTGACGGATTTACATACGACCCGTACGCGAGTACAAATAGGAACATGTTTGTAATGCCCGAAATTGTAGGTAAAAGCTTTGTATCCTATACTTTCGGCAACCAAATTATAGATAGATCCGGCACTTACAATATCGACTATGTTGTTATAGAAACCAATCAGCGTACTGCGAGCGGTTCGCCTGCGGTAATCGAGTTCAGCGTTCGCGACCGCACAGGCGCGGGCGGCTTGGGCGCTGCTTACGGCGTAAAGAAGATTCGTGTTGAAATCAACGTTATAAACAGCTCGCCCAGTATTAAAAAGACGGTAACGCCCTTTACGCTTTCGACCAAACCCGTAACCAGGGATGGCGTAACTATTCGCTCAACATTAGTCATCAGCGCCGAGAGCATATTGGAAGACAAAGAAGACAGCGAAGTCAGAATTGACACCGGCGGTCAGTATCAAGTATTTGACGCGCGCTCAAAAAGCGGTAGCGAGGTAGATAGTGAGGGCAGAACGTATGTTAACAATTACGTTAGCGTGTCCATAACTCAAAGCGATATTACAGTTACCGCGCTGAATTCTACACAAGCGATACCGACGCTTTACATAATGTTCTATGCAACCGACGGTAGATACGACGATCAAGGCCGGCTGGAAAGATCCGAGTGTTATATTCGCATTGAGGTTGTCAATGCCATATTGGATTACAATACAAGCGACGACGGGTTTGCCGAAGTTAAGCATGACGCAAATAACAGCCAATATTTGTGGAATGTCGAAAGTATAACAGCTCAGGATAAAACGCGCGCACGCTACTTTGTTTCGGGCAGCGCCGCCGCTGCCGCAGTTCGCGGTTACGACGCGAACGTGTCGTCCGGTCAAATCAAATATTTGGTCAGCGATACCGACGCATTGCAAGGCGCTGTTTTGTCGCCTGCAACCACGCCGCTCACAACTGCCGATCCCAAATACGTTAACGCTAAAGTCGCAA
>JAIEFT010000016.1 GCA_029066805.1 Clostridiales bacterium
ACTCCGGTCACGATAATCTGGATATCCAGTACCATCTCGACAATCCTGATAATCCCGATAATGCGGATAACCCCGACAATCCCGATAATCCCGATAATCCGGATAACCCCGACAACCCGGATAATCCCGACAATCCCGACAATCCGGATAGACCGACCCCCGACGATCCGAACGATCCTGCGCTTATCGAAAACGGCGAAAACAAGAGCTTTATGTCGCGCTATTGGTGGTTGTGGCTGATACTTTTGCTGATACTTGTGATTTTGATTGCGTTCATAATCATTATTGTCGCTACGCGGCGCAAAAATGAAGAAGAAGAGCCTACGCCGCCTGCGGCAGAGCCCGCACCTGTGCCCTCTGTTGCGCCTGCAACCACAGAGCAATCGATAGAAGCAGACGAAGCGACCGTCGATGAACAGCCCGAACAGGAAGAACAGCCCGAACAGGAAGAGCCCGCGCCGGAGGAAGAGCCGACGGATAATAATGCTGCGGCGGAAGCCGAGGCGGAGATAGCTGCGCGCAAAGCCGAGCAAGAGGCGGCAGCGGCTGCAATGACGCCCGAAGAGGTTGCCAAAAAGCAAGCCGAAGCCGAAGCAAAAAAGAAAGAGCGCGCGGCAAAGGCTAAGGCGACAAGAGAAGCTAATGAGGCAAAGCGCAAAGCCGAACAAGCGGCGGCAGCGGCTGCTGCGGCAAAGGCTGCGGAGGAGTTAGCCAAAAAGCAAGCCGAAGCCGAGGCTAAAAAGAAGGAGCGCGCGGCAAAAGCCAAAGCGGCTAGGGAGGCGCGTGCGGCAGCCAAGGCTGCGGAGCGCGAGCGTATCGCAGCCGAGGAGGCTCAAAAGCTGTTGGCTGACGAGCAGGCAGCGGCGCTTATACAGGAGATAGAAGAGCCGTCCGATCGCACCAAACAGTGTATTGTCAATATAGACATGCTGTCAAAATACTTCGACAACGGCGAAACCGTTACACTGAAGGAGCTGCAAAAGCGTGTGCCCAAGTTTGACCGTCGCGCTACGTACCTAAAGGTTTTGGCGCGCGGCACGCTTGACAAAAAGCTCACCGTAGTTGCCGATCACTTCTCTTTGGACGCAGTCAAGATGATCATATTGACGGGTGGCAATGCTATTCGCAAGGGACAAAAATAATCGACAGCTTTTTATACAAAATACAAAAATCGGGATACAAGCGGTTGCTTGTGTCTCGATTTTGTTTTTTGTGGTGCATTTACACACGCTTTTCAATATATTATAAGGTGAAAAGCACTTTAAAAGCGCGAAAATCGTGAAAATTATTTTCATAATCATTGACAACGGGTTATCTGTTTGATATAATATACTTTGTCAATAAGTATACTTTTATTGGTAAAAAACATGAACTTTGTCCGCAGACATAAAATCGGAATATTCGTTATATTCTTCGCCGTGCTATTGCTTTTTACGGCGGTGTTTTGCGTGTCGTTTGCCGAGTGGGTAAATCCTAACGTAAGCGTAGTGGAAGACCTTGACGGCAACGTCGGACTGTTTTATGTTGACGCTTCCGGTTTGACTGCTTACGACAACGGAATAGTAGCCAGGCAGTCCGGCGGCAGTAGCAAATCGCGTACGTACAAAAATTACGTTTGCGTATACAAATCGACGGACAATATAGACGCGGCGTTTGTCAATTTTTCGTTGAATCTAAAGTCGGGCGACCCCGATGCCGTTGTTACAGGGTTTAAAGTGGAGCGTTCGCTTGCCGACGAAAACGGCATTCCTACGGGTGCAAAGACAACTCTTTCCGTGTATAATTTCGGCGGGAATAAGCCGATCGAACAGCTTTTCGAGACCGATTACAACAATAATCCTTACGTCAAGCTCGAGTTTGAGCCGGGCGCGGGGCAGTATTACGCGCTGGACGTTACTATAGAGACTTCGGCGGAGGTGTCGTTTGACTTTAAGGCTGTCGCTACGCTTTACGACAAACACGAATGTAACGAGCCCGATACGTATTTCTTCGGCTACGGCAATTGGATGCGTAGCCTTACGGCTAAAATGACCGTTACAAAAGCGGAGATAATCGGATATGACGACGGCGGACATTACAAGGAAGACGTGGACTGCTCTATAGACGTTGTGCTTACGGCGGGCACAGAGTTTAAGATGATGAAGTCCAATTCCACAGGCGACGGAATAGCTATTTATTACAGACCGACCGATGACGCAGGTACAAACGTATATTCCGATTATACCCAAGTCATGACTACGGGTAATATTATGATAACCGCGTCGGGCTTGTATAGAGTGCGCTTTTACGGCACTACTTGGTGGCAAATGGACAATCCGTCTAACGGGTCATACGGGTACAGGTGCGCTAATATCGAAGTTACAATGCTAAGGGCTATTTCCGACGAGCTTACGGAAACATCCGTCCCCGGAATTTATGTTGTGGGTGTGTTCAACGACGACAAAACCTGCGAAGAATATAAGCTCACGGATAGTTACGCTAACGTCGAGGGCTTTTTGGCTCTTGATTATTCCGGATTTAAGTCGATCAGAAGAGGCGACATATTCAGGGTGGTCGAATTGGACGGCAACGGCGTAAGGACCGAGCTTGCGCGTTCGTCACTTGTAGAGCCGCGTAACGATAACGATAAGAATTTCTTGTTCGATACGTTTACTAACAAAGCGTACTCCAGATATGATTCGTATAGGTTTGTTGTCGATTCCGCCACGAATGAAATTGTTCCTAATACGGGAATGACCGTAGGTTACAGGCGGATAATACCTAATCATGATGTTTTGGCAAGTGTGGAAAATGCCGTTATGGGCTTTCGGTCCGAGACAGGTTTGCAAAGCTACAACGACGGCGTAAAAACATTGTATTATGCGGATATCCCGTATGACGAGCAGATTGACGGAAAACCGGCAGGGGATATCGTATCCGTCACCGTGCTCGGCATAGGCGGCAGCAGCTATGACATCAACTGGTTAAGCGGAGCATTCACGCAGCTTGACGGCGGATATTCCTATCGCATAACTGCTACGGGAATCCCTACGATCGCACAAAACGGGTTTGTCGGTTCGGATTGCAATAACTGGGTAGGCAATATCAGGCAGGGCAGAAGCGGTGACGCGCACAGCTTTGCGCTCGACAACGCGGGATACCTTATTGTCAATGCAGACGGTAATACAATAAGCAATCTCGCGCGCACGGGCGGCGGAGATTATCCGTATTCTGCCGAAATAGAAAAGACGGCTACGGGCGCGCAAAGCTTTGCCGTGCTTGTAAACGGCGTAGCTATGCCAAGGTCTTCGTACGGCGGGGATGAAATTCCGCGCATAACCAAAACTCCTATCATGCCGTTTGCATTCGGCACAATAGGCAGCGAAAAGGCGCTCGGGACTTACTTCTTCTATGTAGGTAATGCCAAAATGAACGTCGAGTATCTGTCACAGCCCGTTTCGGCGGAAGTGGTCTCCGGTGTTCCGTGGGACGATAGCTGGCAGGAGGGTTACTACGCCGTCGGAATGTTCTCGCGCTGGAAGGCATATCCCGAATATTTGCTGACTCCGAGCGATACTGTAAAGACCGATATCGTATTTACGCACGACAAAATAATTACCACTGTCGACGTGCAAAACGAAAGCGATATCCAAAAAGCCGACGAATATAAGATTGTGTATGCGTACAAAAATGGCAGTGGGACTACGGCGTTTGTTTGGTTCGGAAAAGCCAATCCCAACGACCCCGACACGGCATATTTGTACAATGGCGGAGTCAACGCCACATCGAGTATCACGACTTTGACTTTCAGCATGAAGTGCACGTTTGGCAATGTAATAACAACCAATGACGATAACTTCTACGCTGTGGGCGAGTTCTCCGACGGGAAGGCGTACGACATATTCAAGCTTAGACCTGATGAATCGGGATATTTTGCGGTAGCATCGCAGTATTTCGGCGCGGGCGATATGTTTAAGATACGCCGAAACGGAGTGGACTACGGAATTGCGCCCACAGCCGATAATCCCGGCGGATACGTTACCGCTGCTGAAGGCAAGATCTACTTTGACGCTTACAAGCTTATTACCGAAAATGAAACTGCCCAGACTGTGTTGGACAACAGCTATTATAATATAGGCGTTACGGGCGGTTGCGTCGCCGACGATAGGATAAGGGTGTTCTTTACGTATCATATAGCAGTTGCACCGCATGTTTGGGCGTGGGGCAATAAAGAAGACGGACAGCAAGTCGATTATGCGGTCGGAGTACAATATAATACCGCTCGTGACGACAGTGAAGTTATTATGAAAAAAATTGCTCCTGACATATGGGGTATAGAACTGATAAAAGGTCGAAACGGTATAGTTATGTTGACCGGCTATATGTTCTGGGACAGCGGTTACCACACTTTGACCGGCGACTTGACAGACATTCCGGATTGGGGCGGCTGCAGATCCCATGGTTGGTAAGCAATAAAATTAGTTAAATCGCTTGACAACGCTATTGCATATATGTTATACTGATTGTATAATTCGGTGAGAAGTACATAATTTCTACAAGCAAGGGTTATTTTCTCACACGGATTTAATATTACGGTTAATTCGGACGACAAGGATGTCATTTTACGGCATCCTTGCGTTTTTTATAAGGAGACTGGTATGAAAAAGACAAAGCTACTTATCCTTGCGCTTGCGGCATTCTCGTCCGTAGCAATTGCTGCCGTGGGCTGCGGTGATGACACGGGCAATAACAATCCGCCTGCGCACACCAATCATACATATACAACATGGCAGTCGGACGATGACGGGCACTGGCAGAAGTGCGATGAGTGCGAAAACAAAACAGACAGCACTGCGCACGTCGACGTGGTCATAAAGGAAACGAAAGCCGACGGCGAGGACGGCTATTGCGACGTTTGCGATCGCTTGCTCAAAAAGACCGTAACGTTCAATCTTAACGGTCATGGCGAGACCGCGCCCGCCGCGCAAAAGGTGGAGTACGGAAAAAAGGCGCAAGCTCCCGCCGATCTCACCGACGGCGATTATTTTGTTACCGGCTGGTACACGGACGCGGCATGCTCGGCGGACAAAAAGTTCGACTTTGATACCGCCGTCACCGCGGATATCACGCTGTACGCCAAGTGGGAGGACGATCCCACGCCGGGCGCGAGCGCAAAGTATGCTTACGAGCTGAAAAAAGGCGTGCAAAATCTTCAAGTTATCGGCGAGGGCGGCAAGCTCTATTACAAGTTTACCGCCGAGGCGGAAGGCAGATACACGATATCTTTGGGCAGCGGCAACAGCGCAAAGTGCAACTTTGCTACTGATAAGGACGAAGAAGTCTACGGCAACGGCAGCGCCGCCGCGGTCAAAAACCTCGATCTCGAAAAGGACGAGGTAGTAGTGATCGTCGTAACCTGCAAGGAGCAGCTTGGCGCGGACGCCAAAGTCACTGCGCTTGTCAACGACTGCACTAACGAGGATTTGCCTAAGGACAAATATCCTGCGGGCGAATACACCGACGGCAGCGTGACAATAGAAATCAACCGCGAAAACAAAACGGTCAAGCTTGGCGAAAATGAAAATGGATATCCGTATACATATGTAGGCGGCAAGACCGATACGCTTGTGTTTACCGGATTGGGCAATACGGTTTACAGACTTAAATATAACGTCGAGGACGGCAGATACTATTTGACGTACAAGAGCTCGAACGGCGGAGCGGATACGACGAATAAGCTTGTTTATCAAGAGCCGCAAGCTCCCATTGCCGTTGCCAAATTCTCGGGCAAGTACGAGCCGAAGGGTGACGCCGGAGACCGCATAACCGAAATCGTCATTTACGAAAGCGGTAACGGCAAGTTTATCCAAAACACCTATAATTATGATTGGGAATTGGGCAGTAGCGGCGCGAGCTACGTCCAAAAAACGAACACGCTATGCTTCGCTCAGTACTTTATAACCGTCAATATTGACGATAATGGCAACGTGACCGGCATAACAGTGAGCGGCGGAGGTATAGAGAGTGCGGTCGTCTATACTCGTGTGGGCGACAGTGGTGTAGAATTGCCCAAAAATCTTCTTGTCGATAACGGAGACTATACGGGAAGCATTTACACTGTGACCAAAAACGCTTATAGCAGCGCTATTGGCGATAATAGAATAGAAATCACCGATTACGATGGGGCAAAAAAGCTTTACACCGTTACGGTCAACGATAATTTTGCCCAAAAAGTTTACAAATATAAGATAGAAGTGGTAAACGAAACCACGCTCAAGCTGTACAACGACAAAGACGAGCTTGTAGATACGCTTGAAAAGTATGTTCCGGTCTATAACGAGCTGCCCGAGGGCGAGGACGAGATAGCTACCGCAACGGTCAAAAAGAATATGCATTTGTACAAAGCCGCACAAGCGGGCTGGTACAAGGTGGAATGGGATGACGAAACGCTCAAAGTTTACTACAATCTCAATGCGAACGACCCTACCAATCCGGAAAACGGTGTAGAAGTATCAAGCGGCGATTCGGTTTATCTTGCAAAAGACGCCATACTCGGCTTGTATTTGGGTTGGTACGGAGATTTGCCGGAAAAGGTAGCCGTTACAATAAGTGCGACGACCGCGCCTGTAGGTCGCACGGAAGACAATCCGGTAGCGCTGGAAAACGGTTCTGCCACGATTAATAATATAGACAATACAGGTCTGTATTACTTTAGTTACACTGCTCCCGCAGCGGGCGCATATTTAGTGAATGTTTCTTATTCTACCAATTGGGGCACAACTTCTTGCATGGTTCACTATACGATTAAGGGTGAGCACTACGGTTATGACAACACGGAAGGATCATGGCGCGGCGGGCTGAGCAATGCCGACCCCTATGCAAAGATAACTCTGGAAGCGAACGAGGAAATTCTTATCGTAGCGGACAGAAAAGGCGCATTCGGTACGGCAGAGGCACTTACCGCTTTGATATTCGAAGATTATTCGGCTACGGCTACCGAAATAGACGTTGCTACAAACGCTACGGGCGCGCTCGAAAACGGCATATACAAGGCTGATCTGTCTGCCGCAAAAAATACTCTTGCTGTCAAGCTTACAAGCGAACAGGACATAACTGTTACCGTTTTGGGCAATGCAACTACGGGCAAGGCGATAACGCTTAATGCGGATATGCTCGCAAGAGGCTTTAAGCTGGCGTGCGAAGGCGCAGTAAACTACTCCGTGGTGTCATCCACCGTTTACAGTGGCGAATGCAAAATAAGGGGTTTCTTTGGCGAAGAAACTACTCCCGTAATATTAAATCTTGCCGATGATTATTCGATGGCGATTTACACTGTCGGTTACGAAGCGTACGGGGTGACGCTCCAAAAAGTCGGAAACAACTACAAGTTCAGCTACGGAGAAGGTCCAAACGAGGTGACGCTTACCGTTAAAGACGGCGCTGTGGAAATCGATGATGAATTCATAGGAAAAGGTACTCTTAATCTGCCTGCTGAAGAACCCGAGGATGCAATCAAGTATTCCTGTGATGAGTTGGTCCTTATTTTTGAAAAAGAGCTTGCCGATATGGCGGACGGGGAATCAATAAACGGAACGTATGAAGATTCGGTAGGTCCGGCAGACATTACAATAACCAAATCCGGAAATTCGTACAGCTACACAGGTCCGGATGGAATCAGCGGCACGATAACCCTCGGTGACGGTAGCATCGATGTGGATGATAACTATTGCGGACAGTTGACTCTTAACAAACAGGCAAGCGCGCCGGTTGCCGCCGAAGGAACGGAAGATAACCCCAAAGTTGTTGAGTTTACCGATGGTGCGGCTACCGTAACATTGCCTGAGTACGAAGAATACTATATCCAGTTGCCGGCGGGTAAATATAATATTTCAAACGATGGAAGCTTTGACTCGATTGCAATTGTTCATAGTGACGATTCGTATGATATGGTTAACACTATGACTCCCACTATTTCTATTACTGTATCGGCAGGTGATTTGGTGAGTTTAATGCACCTTTGGGGCGCGACAGTCACCATTACCCAGGTTGCGGAATAGCAGAGTAATGAAAAAAACTTTACTAAACACTGCAATTCAATAAAAACAGCAGGCTATCCCGAATTTTTCGGGATAGCCAAAGCTGTATTAAGAAGTAAAATCTTTTTAGCGGATTTATGGACAAAAACTTTATCGAGTTCAAAAAAAGGATATGGCTGTATATCCTCATAAAGTGCGTAGCCGCGGCTCTTGCGGCAGGGTTTTTGGCTGTAAACGCCGTGCTTTTGCCTTGCCGACTTTGCGGCGTGGATCTATTTCCGCTGTACTACGTACCGATTGCACTCGGCGGAATATTGCTCGGCGGCGGCATTGCATTTTTGGTTTTTCGCACCGACGACGGCAAAATCGCCGGACGGCTTGACGACGAGTTCGGGCTGAACGAACGCACGCAAACGGCGCTGAGGTTTGAGGGCAGCGACGGCGTTATGCCTGAATTGCAGCGAGAAAATGCGGTTGCGGCGCTTAGCGAAAAGTCGGCAAAAAGTCTTAGGTTTACCAATCTTGTCGTTACAGTTTTGTGCGCCGCGGTGTTCGTTTTGGGCGTTGTTGCCGTGCCGATAATTACTGTTACCATACCTATAGCGCAATCTACCGCGCCCGCGGCGGCGAACAACGATCCTCCGCGCCCAATCACAGATTGGGAATGGGCGGCGCTGGACGATCTTATCGACTATGTAAGGTCATCGCAAAAGGCTGACGCGGCTGTCAAAAGCGGTATGATATCCGAGCTTGAAGGTTTAAAGCGCGTGCTGCTCGCCGGAGTTTCGCAAAGCAGCATCAACGGGTTTGTGCAAAACACCGTAACTAACATCCGTAACGTCGTTAAGGACGCCAATGAGAGCGGATCTACTTCGGACAGTCAGCGCGCGCTCAATTCGGAAGAAGAAACGTACGTAGTAAACAAGCTGTACGAGATTTTTTCCTTAAAGCAACCGAGCGGCGATATAAACCCGGATGAACAACCGCCCGACGAGCCTCCGCCCGATGACCCGCTGAATCCCACGCCCGGGGAAATCGATATAGACGACACGCCGTTTTTCGACCCAGAGCTCGGGTACATCAAGCTGGGCGAAGCGCGCGAGGAATATTACATGCGCGTTCAAGCCGCACTGCAGCAGGGCACAATATCACGCGAGGAGTGGGAGCATATTATGGTCACGTACTTCGCAGACTTGGTAGCCAAGGACGAATAAGTAAATACACATAAACACACAACACAAAACGACCAAAAGAGGTAGTCATGGATAACAAAGCGAAAATTGAACAATTCAGCCGCTCGATCGCCGAAATCAAGCAGGAGATCAAAAAGGACTTAGTCGGTCAGGACGATATTGTTAACAACGTTATTATAGCAATTATCGCCGGCGGCAACGTGCTACTCGAGGGCGTGCCGGGCGTAGGCAAAACGCGACTTGTCCGCGCGCTCGGCAAGGTGCTCAAGCTGCCGTTTTCGCGTATTCAGTTCACGCCCGACCTTATGCCGTCGGACGTGACGGGCACTAACGTCATAGAAAAGGACGAAAAGGGCAAGCTGCACTCTGTGTTCCGCAAAGGTCCGATTTTTGCCAATCTGGTGCTTGCCGACGAAATTAACCGCGCAACGCCCAAAACGCAGTCCGCCATGCTCGAGGTTATGCAAGAGCATAAGGTTACGGTCACTGGCGAAACACATAAGCTTGAAGAGCCGTTTTTCGTGCTTGCCACGCAAAACCCTATCGAGCAGGACGGTACATATCCTTTGCCAGAAGCGCAAATGGACAGGTTTATGTTCAAGCTGTTGGTCGGATTCCCGTCGGTGCGCGAGCTTGCCGAAATAGTCAACATGACGCAGGTCACGCTTGAAGAAACAGCCAATTCGGTCGTGGACGGAAAGACAATACTCGAAATGCGCGAGCTTGCCAAAACCGTGCTTGTGTTGCCCGACGTATTGTACTACGCCATGCGGCTTGTCGCGCGTACTCATCCCGAGCTTGACGAGTGTGGCGAAACCGCCAAGCGGTACATTAAGTACGGGTGCTCGCCGCGTGCTTGTCAGGCGTTTATTACGGCGGCAAAAGTGCGCGCGCTTATAGAGGGCAGATACAACGTGTCCTACGACGATATCGACGCGCTTGCGTATCCCATACTCCGTCACCGTATGAAAATCAATTACACCGCAGTCAACGAGCGTTTGACAGTCGATGACGTTATTACCAAGCTCTTGATCGAGAACCAAAAGGACAAAGGTTCGGGCAAGCTGGACGATTTGCAGCCGAACGGCGACAATCAGGACAGTAAGAGCGGGGACAACTGATCGAATCAACTATATAACAAGCTTTTTTCAGTCGAGGGCACATGCCGAATTTGGTAATTGACGAGGCGTTTCTTCAGCGGGTAGAGCTGCTGCAGACCGTCCTAAAAAATAATATCGCCGGACTTTTCGGCGGTAATCACAAAAGCAGAACGTTTGGATCGTCCTGTGAGTTTGTCGATTACAGAAATTACGAGGCGGGTGACGATATTACCAAAATCGACTGGAATGCATATGCACGGTTTGAAAAACTGTATCTCAAGCTGTATCTGGACGAGCGTCAGCTACACACCAAAATATACATAGACACAAGTCAGTCCATGGCGTTCGGCGACGGCAAAAAGGCGGAGACGGCACTCAAAATCGCCGCAACGCTTGCGTACCTTTCCGTTTCCGAGCTTGACCGCGTATCGATTTTTTCTGTTAAAAACAGCGAGGTCACGGAAATAATTTCCGGCATGGGCGGCAAGGAGATGTACCTTGCAGAGATAGGCAAGCTAAACAATGTAGAGTTTTCCGGCGATTGCTTTATTAGCGACGGCATTATGCCCACGCACATCGGGTACGGCGACGGATTGTCCGTCATAATATCCGATTTTCTAACCGACAACGATTATGAGGGCGCAATTGACGCGCTTACGGAAAAACGTCGCGATATTTTGGCTGTACAGGTTTTGTCCGACGAGGAGCTAAACCCTAAGGTTCGCGGCAAGAATGTTTTTTACGACAGCGAGAATGCGGCAAAAAGCTACCGCAAAAATATCAATAAGGACATAATCCGCGCATACCGCGAAGCGGTTATGTACGTACAAAACCGCATCCGCGACTACTGCAATGCGCGCGGCGCGGAATACCTGCTTGTGCGCGCGGATACGCCCATGGACGAGGTTTTCTTCGATAAGCTTACAATGATGGGGGTGGTGAAATGAGCTTTTACTATCCTTTGGGACTTATCGGGCTTATAGGCGTGCCCATTTTGGTTTTGATATACATAATCAAGTCCAAATACACCGAGCAAACCGTTGCGTCCACATATCTGTGGGAGCTTAGCGAAAAGTTCCTGAAAAAGAGAAAACCCATATCCAAGCTGACAGGCATTATCACGCTTATATTGCAGATCCTTGCGGTGGTAATAGCGTCGCTTTTGGTTGCTCAGCCCGTATTTACTGTGCGCGGTTCGGCGCGTGATATTTATTTTGTTCTTGACGGCTCGGCAAGCATGAATACTGTCGAGGACGGAAAAACGCGGTTCGACCGTGCCAAAGAGCGCATTGTCGATATTATAGACGACGCGCGCAGCGGCAGTACATATTCGCTTATTTTTGTGGGCAGCTCTACCGACGTGCTGTTTGACGGTGTTACCGACAAGGCGCAGGCAAAGGCTAGCGTCAACCAGCTCAAGTCCGGTTGGTGTACGGACGATATGCCGTCCGCGTTATCCGTCGCACAGCAATACTACGACAATAACAGGTCGAGCATAGTGTATCTTGTTACCGACGCAAAACACAAAGTGGGAAACCTGTCGCTCATAGACGTATCGATGGGTGCGAATAATTGTGCTATTACCGATTGCGTATATCGCAAAACGGCAGGCGGCGTGATAGGCAGCGGCAAGGTAGTATCGTATTCCGCAGACGTCAATCTCACCGTCGCAATGTCTGTTGCGGAAACGGTCGGCGCGGACTATACGCGGGTGGCTACAGTAAAGGTGGAGTGCAAAAAGGGCGAGCCTGCGGACTTCGAGCTTATCGCCGACGTTGCGGAGTTCATTTCCGTGCGACTGGAAATCACTCAAGCCGACGCACTTAATGCGGATAACGCTGTTGTGCTGTACGACACTGCCAAAGCACAGGAGCGCAAGGTTTTGTTTGTTAATAACACCGAGGACGGCACATATCTTGTAAACGCCATTAAAACATCGGGCGTGGCGCAGGTGGACGTAGTGTCGCCCAAGGCGTACAATGAGTCGCAGCTCAGCGGCTACGGCATGTACGTGTTTAACGGCTATACGCCGTTAAGCTTGCCGAAGAATGCGGCTATCTGGCTTGTTAACGGCATTGACGGCAGCGGTACGGGTTCGGGCGTAGGGTTTCGCGAGTACACCGAGCCGCGCGACAGCACAGGCCCGAACAGCTACTATAAGTGCGAGTACGAGCGCGGCGGCAGCTCGCAGGCGTTTAAGCTTTTGACAAAAAACCTTGTCGAGCGCAACGTGGTTGTGCGCCGCTATGCTCGGTACAGCATGGTCGGGTTCGAGACGGTGCTCAAGGTTGGCGGCGACCCGATCATTGCCGCGGGGCTTAACGAAAACAACGACAGACAGGTCGTGTTCGCGTTCGAGCTGGGCGATTCCAATCTCGGACTTATAGACGACTTTTTGATTTTGGTGCGTAACCTGATGGATTATTCGTTCCCGGCAGTCATAGACTCCACGCTGTACGACTGCGGCGATATTATGAATGTGAACGTCGTGCCGGGCGCGGAAAGCATTGTCGTTACTTCTCCGTCGGGATTGAGCACTACGCTCGATACTCTGGACAACGATATTTGCGAGGTAGTGCTTACCGAAATGGGCACTTATACCGTAACCGCAAAAATTTCAGGCGCGGACGAGGACTCAGTGCTTTACGCATATGCGCGCGTGCCTGAGGCGGAGAGCGGTGTATCCGACGGGGAAACGCTCGTTTTGCGCGGCGAGCGCGAGTATAATTATTCCGACGGCTATTATGATAACCTGCTGGTGTTTTTCATTCTGATTGCAGTGATATTGCTGGCGGACTGGGGGGTGTATTGCTATGAGCAACATCAGCTTCGATAATCCCTGGTTACTGTTTATCGCGCTGCCGCTGCTTGCAGCGGTGCTTGTACCGTTCTTTATTACCGTGCGCAAGGACAACGCCAATGCGCACAACATCGCGTCCATGTGTATTCACGCGGTAATGTGCATTTGCTTTACACTTGCCATAAGCGGTATGTCGTTTGAAAAGGTTGTTACGGAAACCGAAGTATACGTGCTTGCCGACGTTTCGTATTCCTCGGAGCATACGCTCGACGAGGTGCAGAGCAATATTTATAAAATAGAGGGCAAGCTGCCACGCAATTCGCGCATGGGCGTTATCTGCTTCGGCAGGGATTATAAACTGCTTTCCGATTTGGGCGAGAGCGTTCCCGATGTAACTAAAGCGGAAATTGACCGCAGCGCGACGGACATAGCCTCGGCATTGCGCTATGCGGGCAACCTGTTTGACGACAACGTGATCAAACGCATAATAGTTATTACCGACGGCGCGGAAACGGTTGCAAACAACAACGTTATTAAGGTTGTCGGCACACTGAGGGAAAACGGTGTGTACGTTGACGCCGTGTATCTCGATAACAAGCTGCCCGCCGACGTGAAGGAAGTCCAGATCGACGGCGCGGACGCTACGCACTGTACATACCTTGACAAAGCGGAATCCGTTGACATACTTGTTCGCGCCAACTGCGGCGGCGGGCGAATAGACGGATATATCAATCTCTTTAAAAACGGCGAGCAGGAGATCAAAAGATCTGTCAGTCTTTATGACGGGCTCAATGTCGTTACGCTGCCTCTTTCTACCGCAGAAATAGGGACGTTCGACTACGAGGTGACGGTGGAAACAGCTGCCGAGTCCGACGACTACACGCCGTATAATAATTCGTGCATGTTTACTCAGCTTATAACCGATGAGCGCAAAATCCTTTATATTGGCACAACTGCGGCGGACGTCGCAGCAGGCAGGCGCATTTACGGCAACGATAATGTCGATTACATCACCGACACCGAAGAAGTCCCGCTTTCGGTAGAACAGCTTTGCGTGTACGACGAGATAGCGCTTTGCAATTTTGATGTACGTACGCTACGCTCCGCCGACATGTTTACGTCAAGCCTGACCGCGCTTGTCGACGACTATGGCAAAACGCTTACCACTTACGGCAACACGTTCGTTCAAGAAAATAACGGCGAGGACACGCTCGACAACGCCGCTTTGCGTCAGCTTGCCTCGTTGTTGCCGGTCAATATAGGCAATCCCGATCAAGATACTCGACTGTTTGCAATTGTTTTGGATATTTCGATCAGCATGAACTTTGCGAGCAGGTTTGGCGTGGCTAAGCGCGCGGCAAAGGAGCTGCTCAACGTGCTTAATCCGACGGACATGGTTATGGTCGTCGGCTTTTCCGGCGGGGTAAAGGAACTGCTTCAGCCCACATACCTAACCGCGGTTACTGCTATAAAGAACGAGATTGACAAAGCTTCGGCGGAAAACGGCACAAATCTTTCCGCCGCGCTCAAGCATACGTACGATCTAATGCCGTCGCGATTCCACGACAAGCGCGTTATCATCATTTCCGACGGCATGAACCCGTCGAGTGACAATGCAGCCGCTAAACAATGGGCAAACACCATGACGCAGGAGAAGATTGCCGTTTCGGCGATCGGCATTTACGCCGACAGTGCGGGCGACAGCTTGCTCAAAGAAATAGTGTACAACGCGTATGCCGGCAGCTCGGTGTTCTACAAGAACATCGCGCGCGAGCAGGATATAGACGTCACAATATCCGACATACAAGGCGATACAAGCGAGGTGCGTATAGAGGGCGATATTTACGCCGTGTCTGTAAAACGTTCGGACGAGGCAGTGGTGCGCGGCATTGAAAGCATAAATTCCGTGCGAGGATTCTGGTACAATTCCGCAAAGGACGAGGACAGAGTTACAACCGTTCTTACCGCCAAATACTTCCGCGACAGGGTTACGTCGTTCGACGTGCCGCTGTACGCGTACAGGAGCGGGGGCAAGGGCAAGGGAAAGGTCGCGTCGTTCCTATCCGATATATCTTCCGACTGGACTTACGGCTGGACGGACGGGTCGAATGGCGGCAAGTTCCTATCCAATATCCCCGACGCTACTTTGCCCGACGAGCGTGTTACTACGCCGTTTGTTGTTGCGGTAGAGGGTAACGGTACGTCCACAACGATCAAGGTCAAGACGTCGGCGACTTTGCAAAACAGCGTTGATTTTACCGTCGCGCTCACCGATACCAACGGACTTGTTTCACAAAAACCGCTTGTCTACGATTCGGGCACATATTCCGCGACGTTCGCTACCGACGCGCCCGGCAGATATTCCGTACATGTCGATTATGCGTACTTGGATTTGCATTTCCAATCCGACGCGGATTTTTCCGTTCCGTACTATGCCGAGTATGACAGTTTTGCCACGCACAGTAGGTCGTATCTGTACAGACTGCTAACTACAGGCGGCAGGATTTTGGATCTTGACGCCGTGGCGACAATAGAAAACACCGATTCCGAGTACACCACGTACACCTTCAGCTTTATGCTTCCGCTAATGATTCTTTGTGCGGTGTTGTTCGTGATAGACGTTATAATAAGGCAGCTCAAGTGGAAGGACGTGACTTCGTTCTTTTCGGGGTTAAGGAGGCGCAAATGAAAACAAGATTATCATTGTTGATCGTCATACTTTTGTGCGTCGCTTTATGTCTTTCGGGCTGCGGGCTCGGCAGCTATATCGAAAACGGCAACCGCCCCGGTTTTGAACCAGTAATCCCAAGCGATCCGAATGACCCTGACAATCCCGAATTACCCGATAGCGATTATACTGTATCGGTATTCTATAACAATTCCGCATATTTGCCGGGCGAGAACGATGTGTTTGTGGTGTGGCGAAACGACAGGGGAATAAAACGTGTTCCTCTCGGCGCTGACGGCAAGGCAAACGCCGGCGCGCTGGACGGGAATTATGCGGTGTATCTGGAGGGCTTGCCCGATACATACGCGTATAATCCGAGCGCATATACCGCTACCTCCGACGAGCGGAAAATTACCATACTGCTCACTGAGATCAGAACACCCGAAAGCGGCAACGGCGGTGGTTTGTACATAAACAACGGTTGCTATTCTGTCAGGTACGACGGTACATACCGCGCAGTGATTACGCGTCCCGACGAGTACAAGTATTACGAATATTCGCCGACCGCGCCCGGCGTTTACGCCGTGGAATCGTGGGTGAACGCCTACGCAAACGACGTGAACCCGGTGCTTGGGCTGTACGGCGGAAGCATAGGATATAAATGGTTGGAAATGACTTTGGACGACGGCGGATTTTCGCTCAGCGGCGGTTACACCAAAAATTTCCGTAATGAATACAGAGTAACCGCCAACGAAGTGGGGCAATCGTTCACATTTGCCGTAAGCGCGGAAAGCAAGACTTTGGACTATCCGCTTACCGTCGACTTTGCCATAACATATATGGGCGAGTATGTCAGTCCCGATTCGGACGTCCGCGCAGTTCGCGCTAAAGAGGCGTATACCAAAGCCTTGGACAAAAAACCGGGCGAAACGCTCACTTATGCCGACTTCGGCACTAAGATTTTTGACGCCGACAACTTCAGGTACAACGAGAATACCGGATTCTATCACTATTACAGCGCGGAGCTTTACGGTGACGACAGCTACGGCTACGGCAAAAACTACGGACCAATTTTGTGTTGCGCGCTTAATAGGAACTTGCCGAGCTATACTATAACAAGCCTGTACAGTGCAAACGCTACGGGGCTCGGCGGCGGAAGTAATTATTTGATTCTTTACAATCAGTGGCTTGAGGAAGAACAAAAGTATGTTGTAAAGGACTATACCGCATTTATTCGCGAGGACTATTTCAGAGTATGCAACCGCGACGGCGTTTGCTATGTCACGGAGGAGCTGAAACAGTTTTTGCAGGGTTTTGCCGAAAATCAATCGCTGTGGACGGATGGCGTCGGCGCGGGCAACGGCACGCCCGAAAGACTGGGCTATTTCGCTAAGCAGGACGCGCTGTGGCTGTTTGCATGCTGTTTGTACTTATAAGCTTGACGGCGGCGACAAAATCGCTTACAATATAGATGTTTACTTTTGACGAGGTATTGTAACATGAAAAAATCTTCGAGATTGGTATTTGTATTACTGCTTGTGTTGGCGACGACGCTTGGCGTTTTCGGCTTTGTCGCTTGCGGCGGCAGATCGATAGAGAGCTTGACTGTAAAAAACGCTAAAATCGATTTTATAGTAGGCGACGAGTTTGAGCTTGGGGAAAGCTTTTCCGTTGTTGCAAAATACTCCGACGGAACAGATGCCGATGTTACAAAAGACGTTTCGGTGCGGCAGGAGAGCGGCTTTGATATGTCGGTTGCAGGCGAGTATCAAATAACGATAAGCTACGACGGCAAAAAGGTTGTGTATTCGATTTATGTCAGCGGATTTGATAATACGCTGAAAAAAATCGAGCTTGATACAACAGCCGCCAAACTCAATTATCAATTGGGCGACGAGCTTTCCTATGACGGTCTTGTAGTAAAAACCACGTACGAGAACGCGCAGGGTCGGCTTATTGAGTCGACTGCCGCGAGTATTAAAGATTTTTCGGTTGTTATCACAGATAAAAACGGCAATACCACCGACGAAAGCTTTTCGGGCTTGGGCGAGTACACCGTCACTATTTCCAAGGACAGCGTATCTGCGTCGTATAATGTTGCGGTAGACGGTATAAACATTTCCGGCGTGCAGGGCGCGCTCAACGTTGGCAGGGTGTTTAATAGCGAGGTAGTTTCAGGCACGCAAAATCTTTACGGCGCTCTGCACGGCGGCGAGCTGTATGACGACTACGAATATACGTATAAATTCGGCAACAACTACACGTATGTTATGCAAAAGGGCGGCGGCGAGACGTACGAATATCATTACAGCATGGACGGCGGCGACCTGTTTTGCGTAACGCATAAGACCGGTAAAATCGTTCCTAACGGCGCTGTCAATGCGGATATGATAAACGGCGCGCCTATCGATCTTTGGTATCACTTTAAAACCGAATACGGCATAGAGCATGCGCTTATCAGCCTGTACAAGAGCGCTAGGGAATGTACCAATAAAGATTTGGTCGAGACTGCGGACGAAAGCACGAGGCGGTATTCGTTCAAGTTCTCCGGGCTTATGCTGCGTTCTAGCATTTCGGACTATTACGAAACAACGGTCAGCTTTACGCTCGGCGAAAAGTATAATATAGCGACTGCGGAGATCGTTCAGGACTATTACGAAAACAACAGCGATTATGCGGGCGCTGCCGATTATTCTCCCAGCTTTGTCACGGATAGCAACGGTATAACCGTGCCGAACAAAGCTTTTTCGAGCAGGCTCAAAGTCGTGATTGCGCAAACCGCAGGCGAGCGTAAGGAGAGCAATCCGTACAGCGCAGATATGTTCAAATTCAAATCCTTCGACTTGGTTTATAAAGGAAAGGTAATCGAGGACGGCGGCGAGATTGCATGCGACATGTCCGATAAACGCATATCCGTAACAATCGCCAACATATTGCCCGAAACCGCCGATTTCAGTCAGGACGTGATGTTCTTTAACGACGGTGCGTACTCGGGTGACGTTAACAGCGCGATAATGCTCAATGCCGAGGGGTATCTGGCGTACAGAAACAGCAACAATTCGAATGTAATTTCTATCACGCTGCGCAACGGCGGTGTGTGGAAGCTGATCATAAAAACCGAAAACGTCACCAAAACGATAACGCTCAACGTGACGGGTGTTGCTCCCGACAGCATGGACGCGCAAATACGCAACGACTCGACAGGCGTATTCTATCACGGCGAAAGCAAAACGGTAGCCCTGAACGGAACGGTCAACTTTTGCGGCAGCGTAAACAAGTACGCCAACGCCGAACAAACGGCGGAAATTGTTTCCTCCAACAAAGACAGCGCAAAGATAGAAAAAGTAACAAAAGACGGTCAGACGTACTACGCATTCTCCGCAACGCAGGAAGGCGTGTATAAGGTTCGCATAACGTCGGTCGCAAATCCCGAACTTTCGTGTTCGTTCACGGTTACCGTTATGGATATGCCCGATTATGCGGCGATACTGATAGGAAAATACTCCGTTCAGTCATTGGAGGGCAATATCTACGAGCTTGAGTTTTCGCCCGAAAACGACGGCGAACAAATCAAAGGCTCGGTCAAGGTCACTAAAACGCCGACATTTGACGATAACACGCCCGACACCGATAATGCTACAACGCAAGTTATTTCGTACGAAGTGAACTTTGAGTATTTGGAAATCGATCTCAATCCCGTATCGGGAGCGAATATGGGAATACTGCTTTCTGTCAACGCCGACGGCGAGCTTGTATTAACCGATCAGTACGATAACGAGTATATTTTGAAAGCGGAAAACGAATAAGAAACGCGCTATGCGATTTTTGGCGACTATGTTGTGCGACTACTAATAGGGAACAGCCAATCAACCTTGCTGCTCTGACTCGCCGATAATAAACAGTGCTTTTTATATATTTAAATCTAAATACCACACGAACTGAACTTTGTTTTTGCAATCCTTCTCATGGTAATACGCGTACATATCAACTTTTGATAATAGCGCGCCTTGTTTTTTGTAAAACTTACAAGCCGGAACATTATTATTCTGACACTCTATAATCATTTTGCCGCTGTCCAAATATTCATTACGATAATGTTTTATTATTTCACTCCGGCTATAGATAAAGCCATATTCATAAGCCATTTTAATGCCGACGGCACGGCTTCTTTTAAAATCGCAAATACGGTGGAAGCGTCATAACCCGAAAAATCATTTTGAATACCGGTAAAATGTGTGTAAAGTGTGCCGTCGGCTTTTGTCGCTCCAATGGCAACCATTGCCGTAGCGTTATCCCCGAAAGCAAAATAGTGTCCTTTAGCTAATGCTCCTACTGCAAATTGCCCGATTGAAATCGCTCCGCAAGACATAACGCCGATTGAAATCGCTCCAAACGATATAATGCCGATAGATATTGCGCCGCCGCTAAAGAACCCTAATGCAAACGATCCAAAGCCGAAAAAGCCGATTCCAAGTATTCCCAAACCGAGAAAGCCCAACGCCAATAACCCAAAGGACAACAGCCCGAGTGAAAGTAATCCTATCGAAACAACGCCTATAGACTTAAATCCGATAGCAACGATTCCTTTTGCCGTTTTACCTCTGACGAAATTTATGTGAACCAACGGAATGCCGCGCACAGTTCTTTTGGATTTGTATTCGTAATTGAAAATTTTACTCAGATAAAACCCATGATGCGCAATGGCTACTTCCGGCACATAAGACGCTTGCGGTTTATTCTCTTTTTCCGTGACGCTATCCTTTAGCAAGTAATCAAGCGAACAATCAAACAATTCGCTCATACGAATAAGCTTGTCTGTTTCGGGATATGTAATATCCGATTCCCATTTGCTTATAGACTGTCTGGAAACGCCGAGCTTGTCGGCAAGTTGCTCCTGCGTGATATTCTTTTCTTTGCGCGCTCTTGCAAGCTTTTCACCTAACGTCATAAAAACCTCCGTGGAATGTTATGCCTATATTGTAAGGCATTTTTACTTTTCGCACCACCAATTTTGTGTTTCTAAATGTAAACTTGAGGTTGCATTATTCAATATGATGCAAATTTGCAGCCGCATAATCTTTTGCAAAGCTTTAATACTTCGTCGTTTTGAAAATTGTGTACTTCGTATCTCTTTCACTGTCCGAAAATCGTAAGATGAAAACAATCTTGTCTTTTGCAATGTACTCATCCCAATAGCTTATTTCAAGATGCTTATTATTTCAGTTTGAAAATCGCTCTATCGTATGACATATCAATAAGATTTTGCAGTGTTTCCATAGATACACCGTCTACCGCTACGGTGCTCTTATACTTAGCTTGAACAGGCGGGCAATGCCATCCCTTAACAATGATATCCGCATAATCGCTCCGCAGCTTTTGCGCCGTGCACTCGTCCGTCGAAAAAGTTAGTTTAAGTTCACGGTCGAGCACAAAGATTTCCGCAAATATAACATTTTTGCGTGAGTTCTTAACTTTGACTGTTATGTAGTCCGCACCGAACGGATAATCCACATACGCGCCGTTCTTTTGCAAACAGTAATCAAGTATTTCCGTATCGTGAATATAATCAAGCAGCTCGCTATTCATTATTATCTCCAAACCGATTTAGCAAAAACATTATATCATAGCAAAAGCATAAAAACAATGATTTTTAAAATCCAAAACCAATTCGACACTATGGCGGGCGAGCGGGAGGAGGGTAAACGAAGTCGCAAGCTAATGAAGAAATGAAGCGAAGCGCCGAAATCGATGTCAATTAGCGCAAGCGGCGCTCCACCAGAAAAAACCTTAAACGAAATTCGTTTAAGGTTTTTTCTGGTGGGCAATACAGAGATGCCCGCGGACTGCGCGGGCGGGCTTTGCACTGCGTGCAAGCGCCTAGCGAACATGCATGTATTTAAATCACCGCGAAGCGGTCAAAATCTATTCACTTTTCACTATTACTTATTACTTCCAAAAATCATGTAAAATTAAATGAATAGTTAAGAGTGAATAGTGAATAAGTAAAAATCGCCAATGCCTTTACGCATTGACGATTTTTGGTGGAGCAGTCATAACCTAAAACGAATAATTATTTATAGATTACAAATATAGTAATATTGCTTATCGCGATATTTTATCACTATATTCATCTTGTTTTTTTGAAAGTCTTTTTAGTTTAATAGCAACTATAACAATGAAAATAATTATAGGGATACAAAATATGCATAGTAAAAGTGTTAATTTTAATGGATAAGATGTTAGCCCAAAAATGAAATTTAAAAGAAAACCAAATCCACCAAGAGCAAGAACAAGTATAAAGTTAACTAATATAATCTTGCCGTAGCCTTTTTGCGTAAGAATTATCAATGCTAAGATAGTTATATCAATTATTGCCAAACTCACGATAAATGAGAAAAGTATAATAATATGATAATACCAAAGAAAAGTATAAATTGTTAATGCATAAAGATAAAACCAAAGAACTGCAATAGTGAGTAATAAATTGCACATAGTAATGCAAATAATTTTCCCTTCATGCTTTTTCATAGTAACCTCCACAAAAAAGTGCGCCCCAATACGGAACGCACTCCAACAGTACACTCCATATTGTTGCTACACAATTCCATAAGACGGAAAGAGAGGTACTAATTGGCTATACCGCTCCGTCTTATGATTAAATTGTGTAGCATAATGAGTATAGCATATTACAGAACAAAAATCAATGCATTTACAAAGACAATTCTAAAATGATATTCGGGCGTGAACTCAAATAAAAACACTGACATACATTAACATCGCAAATGTTTATTAGTCTACTTACAAATAACTTAAATAAGACATAGAGTTGTATGTATGTAATACATACAACTACAATAGATAAAAAATTTTATGAAAATCATTATGATATAATATAAAAATACTTGACATCACCTCGTTCGTATTATATAATTATATTGAACAAGACAATTTGTTTATTCTTTAAGGAGATAAAAAATATGAATGTATTTAATTATGGAATGCTATTAAATTGTGTGTATTTTAATTTACTTAAAAACATGGAGGGGGTAATCTTATGAAAAAATTACATAAACGGTTTATGCGTACAATTAAAGTAATAGGAGCTATATTTGGAGCGCTATGCACATTGCTTGAATTCTCAACTACAATAATGCTATTGATAGTACAAGCCAATCAAATATAGCGTTATGCAAAATAAAAAACTACTCGAATTTTACATATGCTAACGTAAGGGGCGGATAGTTACAATTTAGTGGAGCAGTAATAATATAAAACGAATTATATGCAATAAATTAATATTTACACTAATTGCAACTATAAAACTAAATCTGGCACTATAGCGGGTGCTTGATATATACCAAGTGCGCGGGGCGGCTTTGGTTATGCACCCGCCGTTTTTGATATGACCGAACGACAAAACCGAAACGCCGAGCCTGCATCGGCAACGCCGATTGATAAAATGTCTCTACTCTATCAATGATAGATTCACTCTAAAAATCAGAAATGTAGAAATTACCACAAATTTGTGGTGGTCTAATTATCTATGGGCTTGACAAAAATACCCCAGTTTGATATACTAATACATACTAATTAGGAGGAAACGGTAATTTGGCTACTTGGGAAGAAATATTTCAAGATATACAGCCTGCGAAGTGTATTGAACGAAAAATTAGTGATGCCTTTAAGCAGTTGACAAAAGAGACAGGTCGTAATGCAATAATTTATTTTTCTGCATGGCAACAAAAACCTGGTATAAATGGGAATTTTTCAATTGATGATAACGACCGAAATGGTTTCATGTCTGTCCTAAATGGAGTAGATAAGACAAAAGGGCTTGATTTAATATTACATACGCCTGGTGGCGACCTAGCGGCAACCAAATCCATTGTTGAATATTTGTCACAGTTTTTTAATGATGATATTCGAGTTATTGTACCGCATACGGCAATGTCTGCGGGAACTATGATAGCTTGCGCAGCAAAAGAAATTTATTTGGGGTTGCACTCAAATCTTGGACCTATCGATCCACAGATTGGCGGAGCTCCCGCAAATGAATACCTTAAATTGCTAAAAAATGCTCAAAATGACTATAATGCCAATAAAAATATTAGATATTGGCAAGAAGTTTTACAGAAGTATCCGCCAACTTTCTTTGGGCAATGTGAAAATGCCATAATTGTATCAAAAAAATATGTATATTCTTGGTTGGAAAGGAATATGCTTAAAGATAATGATGCAAAAGAAATTAATGAAACCGTGGAATATTTGGCAAATTATGATTATCACTTGCAACATAATACTCGTTTGCACATAAATGAATTAAGAGATAAAACATGTTTAAAAATCATTCCGCTAGAAGACAATGGTAAGTTGCAAGATTTATTTTTAACAATATATCATTGTATTCTTATATATGTAAATACATTTCCTTGCTCTAAGATAATTATGAATCATAAAGGAAAATCATTTATAACAAACCATAACTAGGAGGGCTTAGTATGATAACTGCTATTGAAGAAAAAAAAGATAATGCAACGCAAAAAGCTACGGTGCTTTACGAATTGCTTAATATTAAACAAGATGGTTTTATTAAAGAGGATGAGGTTGGCATGATGCATGAAAAACAAATGCAAGCCTTATATAATGATTTTAAAAATTCATGTTATAATAATTAGCAATAAAGAAGATTGAAAGAAATGTTTATCAATCGAATAGAATTATATGACGACGAGATAGTGGTATGGTTTAACTATTCCGACCGCACAAATCCCGACAATCCGGATACGGACAGTCGGGATTTTATTTTGCAAGAAAACTATAAAATGACCGGTACAAGCCGTTTTGTTATTGCGTCGTTTCGAGGAGCAAATTTGTTTGCTTGCAAGTGCAAATTTGCGACGATGACAGAATGCATTTAATCTCATAGCGCGCTATGGGATAGTGCGCGGAAGCGGACAAAATTAGCGCATGCGCGAATTTTGCAATGCCGACTATAAAGAATACGTTACGATAGCTTAAACGCCGTTAAACGCAAAAACACGCCGTTTAACAGCGCGCTTAGTGCAAAGCAAAACCCAGTCTAACCGTTAGTGGTTCGACTGGGTTGTTGATGGTGGGCAATACAGGGCTCGAACCTGTGACTTTCACCACGTCAAGATGACACTCTCCCAGCTGAGTTAATTGCCCATATTTATTTGTATTTATAAGTTTAGTATATTTTGGCTTTTTTGTCAAGCGTTTACTTGTATTTGTTTTGCAAATATGTTAAAATGGCGGTATGAAAGCTGTTATTCAAAGGGTGAACGAGGCAACACTATCTGTTGATGGCGATATCAAGGCGGCGATAGGGCGCGGCTTGGTGGTTTACGTCGGCATAGAGCAGCCGGATACGGAGGCAGACATTGTTGCCATGTGCAAGAAAATTTCCGCTATGCGCATCTTTTCCGACGACGCAGGCAAAATGAATCTGTCCGTCGCCGACGTAAGAGGGGAAATTCTTTTGGTGTCTAACTTTACCCTGTGCGCGGATATATCGCACGGCAATCGCCCGAGCTTTTCCTTTGCTATGCGCCCCGCACTACAGGCGAGCCTTATGTTCGAATACTGCGTAAACGTAATGCGCGATCTTTTGCGCGAGCACGGACTTTCGGACAACGTCAAGAGCGGCATATTCGGCGCGGACATGCGCATAGACCAATCCAACGACGGGCCAGTCACAATTATTTATTGATACTTTTACTTATATTGCGGTTACTTTATTGATGGACGAGCTGACTAACAAAAAAATATTGCTTCACGCCTGTTGCGGACCGTGTAGCCTGGGCGCGATAGAGCCGCTATTAAACGACGGCGCGGATATAACATTGTTCTATTATAATCCGTGCATTATTGACGGGGAGTTCGATTTGCGACTTACAGCGCTCAAAACCGTAGCCGATTATTACCGACTTCCGCTTATCGTCCCGTCGCATGACTATTCGTTTTTTTCTTCATACGCTAAGGCATACGCCTACGCGCCCGAGGGCGGGGAGCGGTGCGGTTTGTGCATGGAGGACAGACTCAGGGCTGCTGCAATCTACGCCGGCGAGCACGGGTTCGACCTTTACTCCACCACGCTCACGGTTAGCCCGCACAAAAACAGTAAACTTATATTTTCGCTCGCGGATGCAATAAAAGAGGGCGCGCCGTTCTTGCCGCGCGACTTTAAAAAGCGCGATGGGTTTTTGCTGTCTACCAGACGCGCGAAAGAGCTTGGTATTTACAGACAGAAATTTTGCGGCTGCGAATATTCGTACGAAAACGCTATGCGCCGAGAGGGAGGGAGCGTATGAGTTTATCCGATAAGCTTAAAGATCTGCCCGACACCCCCGGCGTATACATTATGCGCGATATCACCGGTCAGGTTATTTACGTAGGCAAGGCGGTCATACTTTCGCGGCGCGTGCGGCAATACTTTCAGAATAAAGAGAAGCCGGTCAAAGTCCAAGCGATGGTGGACAACATCGCAGACTTCGACTACATTATCACGCGCACGGAAAAGGACGCGCTTGCGCTCGAAAACAACCTGATCAAAAAGTACAAGCCACACTACAACATTCTTTTAAAGGATGACAAGACCAGCCCGTACATTCGTATCGATCCTCGCGCCGAGTATCCGACAATAGAGGTTACACGGCGAGTTAAGCGCGACGGTGCGCGGTACTTCGGACCGTTTATAGGCGTGTCGGTGCGCGACGTCATATCGGTTTTGCAGTCGGTGTACAAGCTGCGTACTTGCCCGAATCGGCTGGCAAAGCGCACGCGCCCGTGCCTTAATTACGACATTGATTTGTGCCTTGCGCCGTGCTGTGAGCGCTGTAACGCCGAGCAGTACCGCCAAGCGATAAACGGCGCTATGTCGTTTCTTTCGGGCGGTGGAGACGATATTTCGGGCATTATAATGCAAAAGATGACGGACGCCGCCGAAAAAGAGAACTTTGAGCGCGCTATTTCGTACCGCAATCAGCTTCGCGTTTTGGAAAACCTAAAGAGTAAGGTTGTGGGCGAGCTCGGCAATGTTGTTAATATCGATTCGTTCTACTATACGGACAACGGGCTGTACGGTGCGGTCAGCGTGTGCATAGTCCGCGGCGGAAAAATGATGGGCGTAAAAAACTACATCATCAACGAGCCGCAAATGTTCGGCGGGGACATGACTACGTTCCTGCCGCAATACTATTCCATGACGAACGAGCTGCCCGACGAAATCTGTCTTCAAGCCGAGTGCGACACATCGGCGCTCACCGAGTACTTTGGGTCGGTATTTGGCAAACGCCCTGCGATAACATTTCCGCAAAAGGCGATGCGCAAGAAACTGCTCGACACCGCGGCGCGCAACTGTAAGGACTTTTTGCTGAAGAGCGCGGACAGAGTCAAGCGCGACGAGGATATGACGATCGGCGCGTGCGAGCGGCTTAAAACCGTGTTCAATCTAAAAAGTGCGCGGCGCATAGAATGTTACGATATTTCCAATATTTCCGGCACGGACAACGTTGCTTCGGGCATAGTGTTCATAGACGGCAAGGCGGATAGGTCGCAGTATCGCCGCTACCGCATCCGCACGGTTGATGGCGCGGACGACTTTAGATCCATGTACGAAACGCTTACGCGGCGGCTTACTCACTACAAAAACGGCGACGCGGGCTTTGACGAGCTGCCCGATTTGATTGTAATAGACGGCGGACTAGAGCAGGTCGAGTTTGCCTCGCGCGCGGCGGACGATATGGGTATTTTCGTGCCTATGGTCGGTCTTGCCAAAAAGGACGAAGAGCTGTACTTGCGCGGCAATCCCGAGCCGATCAGGCTTAAAAGAGAAGACTACGCACTGCGGCTATTGCAGCGCGTACGTGACGAGGCGCACAGGTTTGCCGTGCTGTATCACCGTACGGTGCGCTCCAAGCGTTATGAGAGCGAGCTTAACGGAATAAGCGGCGTAGGCGCGGCGACGGTGAAAAAGGTGCTTAAAGTGTTTAACACGCGCACTATAGTGACTGCGACGGTAGAAGAGCTTGCGAGCAAGGCGGGCATAACTAAAAAAGCCGCACAAAATATATTTGACTACTATCACCCTAGGAGCGTAGGTTCGGGCATGAAATATAAGCTTATTGCCGTCGATTTGGACGGAACACTGCTAAACGACGAGCTTACAGTGTCGCAAGCAAACCGCACCGCTATTGACAAGTTTCGTGCGGCCGGCGGTATATTCACGATTGCCACCGGACGGGCGCAGTGCGGCGTGGAAAGGTATATTAAGCAGATAGGGCTTGACGGCAGCAACGTTATGTTTGTGTGCAATATAGGCGGAACGATTGCCGACAGCTCTACGCTAAAAGCTGTTAAAGTTTTTGCCATGCCGAAGAAAATCACGGCGCGGCTTGTCGCGTTCCTTGCCGAAAACACTAAGCTGGTTATGGTGTATGACGACGACGGACTGAAGATTTCGGCGCGCACGGAGTTGTCGGACATGTATTGCGAAAAGGTCGGTATCGGGTTCAAGGAGATACGCAATCTATCCGAATACGTCATGTCGCCAAATGTAAATATTGCCAAGGTCATGGCAATACTGGACGAGCGAAGCTTAAATAGCGTAAGCCAAATGCTTAGCGAAATGTTTCCAGAGCTGTATAGTTTACAATCGACCGCGCCGTTTCTGCAAACGTTACGTCGCGACGGCGAGGATTTTATGCCCGCCATGATAGAGTGCGTGCCGTGCGGCATAAACAAGGGAGCTGGTCTTAAATATATTGCGGATAGCTACGGAATTCCTATGTCCGAGGTGATAGCGTTTGGTGACAGTTATAACGACGCGGCAATGATAAAAGCTGCGGGGCTCGGAATAGCAATGGGCAACGCAAAAGAGCCCATAAAGAAAATCGCCGACTATGTGACCGACACCAACAATGCCGACGGCGTAGCAAAAGCCATAAACAAGTTTTGTTTTAACGAAGAAGAGGAGAGTTAACCATGCCGAAAAAGAAACAACAAGCGCAGATGGAAAATGCGGATATCGCGTCGCAACAGGCAGACGAAACCGCAGCGACATTAGCCGATGATGTGCAGGAAACCGAAAAGGACGTAAGCGTAGATGAGTTTGTAGAGCGCATGGATTTGAATGTGATCTGCCGCGGCGATAACGAAACGTTGCACTTTAGCACGTTCAATATTAGCCGTCCCGGGCTACAGCTTGCCGGATACTACAAGCATTTCGCCGCAGAGCGCGTGCAGATCATGGGCGAAATGGAAATGACGTACCTACAGCAAATGACACACGACGCGCGAAAGACTGCATGCGAAACTTTGATGAAACAACCCATTCCGTGCTTGATCGTTACGTCTACGCTTCCGCCGTGCGACGAGCTGATATCGGCAGGGCAAAAGTACAATCGAATAGTGTTGACTTCCAAGCTGCGCACTACGCCGTTTGTGAACAAGCTGTCGCTGTACTTGAGCGAGCTGCTTGCACCGTCCAAAACAATACACGGCGTGCTTATGGACTTGTACGGTATCGGCGTACTGCTGATAGGCGAGTCGGGCATAGGCAAGAGCGAAACCGCGCTGTCGTTGATAGAACGCGGACATAGGCTTGTCGCCGACGATGCTGTCACAATTTCCCGAATAGGCGAGCGGCTTAGCGGAACATGTCCCGAAGTGATACGGTATTTCATGGAAGTGCGCGGCATAGGCATTATTGACATAAAGGCTATGTACGGCGCGAGTGCGGTTCGGCTTGAAAAAACTATCGACATGGTTATAAAACTCGAGGCGTGGGACGACAAAACGCGTTACACACGGCTCGGCGCGCCCGACGAAAGCTATACTATACTTGGCGTGAAAAAACCGTTACATGTAGTTCCCGTAAAACCGGGACGAAACCTCGCCGTAATTTTGGAAGCCGCTGCGCGTACCCACCGCCTCAACGACCTTGGCTTCAGCGCGATGGACGAGCTTAACGATCGTTTGCGAGGCAATAAAAATTAATTAAAAATTAAGAATTAAAATAAGGATGAGATTCCTCGGTGGGCAGAAAATGCTCGGAATGACAAAAGTGCAGTGTGTCGAATGCTTGAAATATTTTTGTCATTCTGAACAAGCGAAGCGCAGTGAAGAATCTTATCCATATAAAAAATGACGCATATGCGTCATTTTTTGTTGAGCAAATCGTCCACAATGAGGCGTATGTGAGCTATTTCTTTATCGTTCAAACCGTCAACATTTATTTGTGTTTTATCGTTTAAATCTAGAAGGAAGTCGGTTGATACTTTAAAGTATTTAGCAATCTTAATAAGCATTTCAATAGACGGCTGGATATAATCGTTTTCCCAATTAGATACGCACTGTTTGCTTACGCCCAAATCGGCAGCAAGCTCCACTTGTGTTAAATTATTTGCCGTGCGCAGTCGCTTTATGTTTTCGTTAAGCATATTATGTGCCCCTCACCATATAAGTGTTTGTAAAAAATAACAATACTATTGTACAAATTTACTTGACAAGTGGTAAAATACTATAGTATACTTGTAGTATACTTTACAAAGGAGATATAATATGGCAAAAGAAACTAAGACTGTTCAGTGCTATCCTGACGATAGCAAAATCAATGCCGAAATAAAGCGATATGAGGCGTTCGGTTGGGAGCTTATCAACAATCAAAGATGTCAAGAGTACGAGGGGAGCTACGACGGTTACAAGCATTGGTCTACATTTAACAAACTAACGTTTCAGCGCGATAAAGGTGCGTCGTGGTATGGCGAGGTTACGGCGTTGGAACGTGATTATGAAAATAAAGAAACCGAGTGCAAAAGATATAAGTATTTAAAGCCTTCTGAGCCGAATAATGACACAACGATTTTCGGGGTATTTTTGACGTTGTTTGCGTTGATTGTAATGGCGGGCGGTGTACTAAACATACTGTTGGCTTTTATGGAAATCGGGTATGATTTAGGGCTGTATTTAGGCTTAATATTTATTGCTTTGGGAATTATGCGTTTTGTCGGACGTGCATTGATTAAAAAATCCAAAAAGAAAAAATATGATGTCGCATATGCCGAGTGGAGCAGTACTTACAATCCTAAAATATCTGCGGCGGAAAAAGAAATGAATGGAATTATGGAAAAAGCCGAAGCATTGATAAATGATAGAAACGCAGAAGTATTCTGCACACAGTGCGGAACAAAAAATAAAGCAGGCAACGCTTTTTGTTCCGAGTGTGGAGGAAGTTTGCGCAAATTATAACTTATATAATTTGAAAATAGGCGAGCGCGGTTTTGCGTTCGCCTATTTTGATAGTAATAATATGGTTAGTCGCCAATCGCAAAGGTCTTTAGTCCGCCTTTTACTATGTGCGCGTCGAAGTCTAAGTCGTAGTATATTTCGCCGTCAAGCTCGATAGGAGCGGTGGTTTGAACTTTTAGCCGATCGCAAACAATGTGATGCGTGCAAGGCATATCCATATGCTTGCCCTTGACGAATTTGGGCATTACAAACACCGTGGGTGTGTGCTTGGGCTTTGTCATAATGATTACATTCATTTTGCCGTCGTCCGGTTTGGCTACGGGGCAGAGCTTTATTCCGCCGCCGAACTGAGTACCGTTGCACACGCCGAGCATTATGCAGTCGTATTCTTGACTTTCGCCGTTTACTTCCGCAGTCACGTGATACGGCTTGAAGTGCAAAAGACACCTAAACAGCGACGCGACGTATGTCAGCTTGTTTTTGCTCTTTGCCGTTTTGAGCAGAACTTCCACGTCGAGTCCCGTGCCGCCGACGTTGACGCAACGCTTATCGCCGACCTGTATGTAATCCAAGTCGCGCGTTTTTCCTTTTACTATATTTTCTATCGCCTTTACCGGGTCGAGGCTGACGGCGTTTGAGCCGATGGCAAAGTCGTTGCCGCGCCCCGCAGGGATAAATCCCAGTCGGGATTTTTCAAAATCTATTCCGTTGAGCACCTCGTGGAAAGTTCCGTCGCCGCCAAGCGCAACGATTACGTCCGAACCGTTTGCCGAAAGCTTCTCTGCCAACGCTTTGCCGTGCCCCGTACGTTCGGTGGGGTGCACGGTGTAGGCTATGCCGTGATCGTCGAGATATTTTGTAACAGCGTTTAGGCATTTTTCGCCGTTGCCCTTGCCGCTGGTCTTGTTTGCTATTATATCCACGCAGAAAATACTTCCTTGTTAGTTGTCGTCCTTGCCGTCGAGCGGTTTGATAAGCTCGGTGAGCTGCTCGTTCAGCTTGGAAATCTTTTGTTGCAGGCGAACCGCGCGGCGAATAACGTCGTCGTCGGGTTCATCCTTTTGTTTTTTAGGTTGTTTTTTCGTCGCGGCGGGCTTGGCCTGCTGCTGCGGCGTTGTCTGTTGCTCTGCGCGAGTAGGGCGGCACAAGTCCTTAGCGACTTCTCGGCGCGTCCGCGGCGCAGGCGCAGGCTGTTCTTGCTGTTGCGATTTGTGGTCGTACGATAAACATTCCGTAAACATCGAAAACAGCGGCGCTACATTGTCGGTTGCAAACGCTTTTTGTTCCGCAGCCCGCACAACGGGCGGTGTGGCGCGGTGATAGCCGAGTGAGAAACCCTTTATTTTGCTGAATAATAATATAAATACACGCAATGTAAATTCAGAGCTGCGTTCAAACGGGTGCAGGATAATCAGCTCGCGCATATAATGAGAAAGATATCCCGCAAAATCGTCTTTTGCCGTCATGGGCGCGCCCGGGATTTCGTTCATCTTGGCTATTATAGCTTTTAGTGATCCGCCTATATATTTCGGATCGGTATGCGCATTGCCGTCGGTGGACATATCGATAGCCCTAAGCTTGCCCGCGTCGTCGCTTAAATCACCGGTAATTGCTTTGTGGAGCATAGTTAAGGATATTACGGTTACGGGGTCGGGCAGTCCTGCTTCTACTGCTTTTAGCGCGCGAAAAAAGCATATCAGCTTGCAAGATCGAGCGTATGCGGCGGAAGCTTTATCCTGCGCGCGGGCATGTTTGATTTTTGGCGCGAGATGTTTTTCGATATCCAGCTTGCCCAGTAGCATAAGCAGACCGTCGGTTTCGGCTGATGACGGCAGCTTGTAGCCGTCGGCAGATATTGCCGCCTTTACCGAGTACAGTATTCTGTTTGCCTCGTACAACTCCATAAACGTATAGCGTACCCCTAAGTCGATACATTTTTACGGGCAAATAGCGGTCTATACGCGCAAAGCGTCGTTTGACGTACCGCCGAGGGTACGACTGCACTCCGTTTTGCACATCTATCCTCGCGATTTGCCTTGTAAAAACGCTTCGCGCCCGAAACGGAGATGTTTTTAGGCTATGTCAAGGCAAAGTCGCGCAGTCGTAGTATGGCGCTACGACAAGCGGCTTTAACGACGAGAGAGCCAAAAACAGCCCGTTGTCGGGTGTGTCGCTTGGGGTGCGCTATACGTAACTATTATAGCATACCGAGTGATGTTTTGCAATGTTTTGCGGAAAATTTGTGCCTTTCTAAAAATTTTAAATTTGTCCCACAAACTATTGAAAAATCTTTCAAAACGGAGTAGAATATATGCGTAATACTTTAAGCGATTGGACGACGTTTGGGATAGGCGGAGCGGCAAAGCGCATAGACGTGGCCACCTCGCGTGGCGCGCTTGTCGATTTGGCGGGGCGCGGCTTTGTGCTCGGCAGGGGCTCTAACATACTGGCGTCGGACGGCGGCTATGACGGTAATATTGTGATCAACCGTTACGAGCAGCTGTCTCGTGACGGAAGTACCGTCTATGCCGGTTCGGGCACTCGGCTTTCCGCGCTGTGTTCTTTCGCCGCCGAGCTCGGCTTGTCCGGCATGGAGTGGGCGGTAGGGATTCCCGGCACGGTAGGCGGCGCGGTCAGAATGAACGCGGGTGCGTTTTTGGGCTCGGTGTCCGACGTCATTATGTATGCGGAAGTGTTGCGCGACGGAAAGCTGATGACTATACCTAAATCTGATTTGGGCTTTGGGTATCGGTCGAGCGGCTTGACGGGTAGCGACGTAGTCGTCGGTGCGGCGTTTGCTCTTACTCCAGACAGCCCGACAGCGTGCTTTAAGCGCGGAGAAAAGTACAACGTTTTGCGCAGAAATAGTCAGCCGAGAGGTAAAAGCGCGGGCTCGATATTCAAGAACCCGATCGGCGCGTCTGTCGGTAAAATTCTGGACGAGGCGGGACTGAAAGGCTTGCGGCGCGGCGGCGCTGTCATATCGCCGGTGCACGCAAACATTATAGTCAACACGGACAATGCTTCGGCGCACGACGTGTGTGCGCTGATAAGAGTTATGCGCGACGTGCTAACATCGAGCGGCGTGGAAGCGCAAGAGGAAATTATTTACTTAGGAGATTTTTAAATGGCGTTTTTGGGCGATTATCACACCCATACGAAATACAGTCGGCGCGGCGCAAAAAAGCACGCCGTGGGGAGTGTGCTGGATAACGCGCTTGCGGCAAAAAAGGCAGGGCTCACCGAGCTTGCCATAACCGACCACGGGTATTGCCATTATTACGGAGTGGATAACGAAGCTGCGTTTGCAAAGCTCAAAGCGGATTGCAAAAAAGCCGAGGAAATAACCGGCGTAAGGGTATACGCCGGGTTAGAGAACAATATAGACCAGCGCAGCGGCAAGAATAAAAAACTGCCCGCGCTTATGGAATGCACGCCCGATGTTTTGTGCGGGCTGGAGATTGTTCAGGGCGGTTATCACGCAATGGTGGGTACGCCCACGATCTTCCGTAATCTTTTGTTTTGGGCGCGCAATGTGATTTTCAAGTTCTTGCCAGGACGCAAAAAGCTGATAGCGCGCAACACCGAGGCGTACAAGCGCGCGATCGATGAGTACCCGATAGACTTTATAGGACATCTAAACCGCGGTATACTTGCCGACGCGGTGGAAGTAGCTAAGTATGCGCACAGCAAAGGCGTATATATCGAGCTGAACGGCAGGCACAAGAGCTTATCCAAAAAGCAGATAAAGCAAATGGTCGATGCCGGCGTCGAGTTTATATGTAATTCGGACGCGCATCGCCCCGAAGCTGTCGGCACAATGCCGCTTGCGGAAAAGCTGATAGCGGAGTGCGGTATTCCGTACAGGCTTATAGCCAATTGGGACAGGCTTCCGTCATTCCGTTCGGAAAATTTTACCGCCGCTAGGCAGCAAAAAGAGCAAGCGGCGCGGAGGTCGGATGGCTAACACGAGCGGACAGGAAGTAAAGCGCGAAATAACCAAGTCGCTCCCGCGCGGTGCGGAGTGTAGATCCATGCTGTCCGGGTTTGTGCGCTCGTGTATGTCGCTTGTCGTTTCGCGTAGCGGCGTGACGCTCGAGCTCGACTGTCAGACCGACTTTGTGCGCGAGTATATTGCGGGCGCAATGCAAAGCATGTTCGGCGTTGTGCCGCAAGAGGTTGAACCGATACTTGTATACGGCGACTGCGAAAAACTGCTCGGCGGATTGCGCATTACGTCGGGTAGCGGCTATGAGATACTGCCCATTCCGCAAATGCCGAGCGATTGCGAATCGGCGTATGTGCGCGGCGTGTTCCTCGCTTGCGGAAGCTTCTCCGCCCGCAACTCGGATGGCACGGACGGAAAGAAGGGCGGCGGCGGATATCACCTTGAGTTTTCGGTGTTGAGCGAGGGTTTCGCTGACGAGCTGGTGGAGCTGCTCGGGCGCAGAGAGGTTGCGGTGCACAAAATGGAACGCACGGACAAGTCTGTCATTTACGCTAAGGATTTAGAAAGCGTCAGCAACGCGCTTGCGCTGATGCGGCTGGGCAAGCTTGTAGTCAAGCTGAACGACACCGCGATAGCCATGTCCATCAAACGCGACGTAAACAGGCGCATGAACTGCGATATAGCCAACATGACGCGCACGGCAAACGCTTCAGTGGATGTGATAAACGCAATACAGTATATTTCGGACAACGCGGGACTCGATACACTGCCTCCTAAGCTTGTAGAGGCTGCGGACGCGCGAATAAATTCGCCCGAGGCGGCGCTTGCCGACATAGCGTTTGAGCTCGGTATATCCAAATCCGGCTTAAAGCACAGATTCGATAAGATCATTGAGATAGCACAACAATTAGGGCGCGTAGAAAATTAGTATATTTATTTGTATCGGGATAATATAAGGTTAGGAGAAAAGAATGAAGCCATTTGCGCATTTGCACGTACACACGGAGTTTTCTTTGCTTGACGGCGCGGTTCGTACCGACAAGGTTTTCAAGCTGTGCGACGAATTGAATATACCCGCAATTGCCATGACCGATCACGGCAATATGTACGGCACGATAGAGTTTTTGAAGGCGGCGGTCAAGTATACCGATAAGGACGCAGATTTTCTTAAGTTTATGAGCGAACGCCGTCCGTTCAAGGTCAAGCCCATTATCGGTTGCGAAGTGTACATGACCGAGGATATGCACGTGCGCGAAAAAGGCGCAAACGGCGCGCCGCCCAAGCTCAACCACTTGGTGTTGCTCGCAAAAAACGAGGTGGGGTATCACAACCTTATCAAGATAGTTTCGGCGGGCTACACGGAAGGCATGTACTACAAGCCGCGCGTGGACTTTGAACTTATCAAGGCGCACAGCGAGGGGCTTATTGTGCTGTCGGCATGTCTTGCCGGCATTATTCCGCAGGCGATACTCAAAAACAATTTCGCGCTTGCCGACGAGTGGATAAAAAAGTTCAAGGGCGTGTTCGGCGAAGATTTTTATATAGAAATTCAAAACCACAATATAGGCGATCAAAAGATCGTTTTGCCGCACCTTATTAGGCTTGCCAAGGAAAACGGCGTTAAGATTGTTGCTACAAACGACGCACATTACCTGACAAAAGCCGACGCCAAAATGCAAAAGGTGCTGATGGCTATTTCGTTCCATTCTGTGCTCGAGGGCGACGACGACAGCTCGACCGACATGTCGGGCAGCATGTCCGACGACAAGTACTTTCCGACCGACGAGTTTTACATCAAGGACTACGACGAAATGTACATGGCGCTCCCGTACGAGGACGCGCTTGACGTCAGCCTTGAAATAGCGGACAAGTGCGACCCGTACTTTATACGGAAAGAGCCGCTATTGCCGTCGTACACTCCGCCCGACGGCTTGACAAGCGAACAGTACTTGCGCAAGCTGACGTTTGACGGGCTTAAGATTCGGTACGGCGAGATAACCGACGAGGTCCGCTCTCGCGCCGAATATGAGCTTGGCATAGTGGAAAAGCTGCACTTTGTAGATTACTTCCTTATAGTGTGGGACTTTATTCACTACGCGGAAAGCCAGGGCATTCCCGTGGGGCTCGGGCGCGGAAGCGGCGCGGGCAGCATTGTGGCGTACGCTATCGGCATAACCAAAATCGACCCGCTCAAGTACGCGCTCATTTTCGAGCGATTCCTAAACCCCGAGCGCGTCAGCAATCCCGACTTCGATATAGACTTTTGCGTCGACCGTCGCGGCGAGGTTATAGATTACGTAACGCGCAAGTACGGCGCGCCCAACGTGTCGCAGATAGCCACGTTCGGCACAATGGCGACCAAGGCGGCAATCAAGGACGTAGGGCGCGTGTTCGACCTGCCGTTTGCCGAGGTCAACAACATAACAAAAATGATTCCGCGCGGTTCGGAAAAGATGCACATAAAGGAGCTGCTCGGCAGAGGCGTGGACAAAGAGGGCAATCCTATCCCGGGCGTGCCCGACCTTATCGCGTTGTACGAGAACGACCCTCAAGCGCGCAAAGTGCTTGATATGGCGGAAAAGATAGAGGGTATGCCGCGACAAATCGGTATGCACGCCGCAGGCGTTATCATTTGTCGCGATCCGATCGCCGACCATGTTCCGCTTTCCAGAACAAACGAGGACGTTGTAGTCACGCAGTATGACATGATAGTGGACGAGGAACTTGGGCTTTTAAAAATGGACTTTTTGGGCCTTACCACGCTCACCGACATAAAAAAAGCTACCGACTACATCAAACAGCAGCACGGTGTGGATATAGACTTTGTTAAGCTCGGCTATGATGACCCCAAGGTTTACGAGCTTATTGGTAGCGGCAATACCGAGGCGGTGTTTCAGCTGGAATCGGGCGGCATGAAAGGCTTTATGCGCGAATTGCAGCCGTCCAGCCTCGAGGACGTAATAGCCGGAATTTCGCTGTACCGTCCCGGACCTATGGACGCTATACCGGACTTTATAAAGAACAAAAAGAACCCCGACAAGATAGTGTACATGCACCCGTCGCTCAAGCCCATACTGTCCGTTACTTACGGCATTATTGTTTATCAGGAACAGGTTATGGACGTTGTGCGAACGCTTGGTGGGTACTCCATGGGCGGCGCGGATAACATTCGTCGTATGATGAGCAAAAAGAAGCTTGCCGCTATGGAAGCGGAACGTAAGGTGTTTATTAACGGCGGCGAGGACAAAAAGACGGGCAACAAGATCCCCGGCGCGGTGGCTAACGGCGTGCCCGCGGACGTCGCCAATGAGATTTACGACATGCTTATCAAGTTTGCCAGCTACGGCTTTAACAAGTCGCACGCCGCGGCGTATGCACACGTAACATACCAAACGGCATACCTAAAATGCTACTATCCGGTGGAATATTTTACGGCGGTTCTTAACAACCGTATAAATAAGCTTGACGAGCTTACGCACTATTTGTCATACCTCAAGGAAGCCAAAATTTCCGTTTTGCCGCCCAATATCAACAAGTCGGGTGCGGAGTACTCCGTGGAAAACGGCTGTGTGCGTATAGGCATGGGTGCGGTCAAGGGCGTGGGCGTGCCCGTCATAAACAAGATAGTAGAGGAGCGCACGCGCAACGGCGAGTACACCGATTTTGTTGAGTTTGTGCGCCGCATGGCGAGCGCCGACAACGGCAAAAATCTGCTCAATCGCCGCATGGTGGAATCGCTCATTTACGCGGGCGCGTTCGACTGTTTCGGCAAAAAACGCGCAGTGCTTATATCGGCTTTTCCTAGCGTGCTCGATCAAGTCAACAAGGAGCGCGACGCGCGCATGAGCGGTCAGATGTCGTTCTTCGACGTCGCGCCCGAGATAAGAACGGAGTTCACATATCCCGACGTGGACGAATATTCACCGTCCGAAAAGTACAAGCGCGAAAAGGAAGTCGCGGGCGTGTATCTTTCGGGACACCCGCTTTCGGCGTATATAGACAAACTCAAAAAGTACGGCGTAAACACGTCTATGCTCAATCCCGACCTGTCCGAATGCCCGCCGTCTGACAGCAAAATAACTATCGGCGGCATGCTCACCGCCACCGTAAACAAAATGACCAAAAAGGGTAATCCCATGGGCACGGCGGTTCTGGAGGATTTGTACGGTACGGTCGAGCTTTTGGCATTCAACAAGACTTTCGAGCGGCTAAAACCGCTGTGGATAAAGGACACGGTTGTCGCTGTGACAGGCGTTTTAAAGTACGGCGATAACGGAATGTCAATTTATGTGGACGACATCAAGCCGCTTAGCGACAGCGACATTATGTCGGGCAAGATTTGCTGTTACTTCTCGCTCAAAAACACCGCAACGTTTAACGAAATACGGGAAATAGCAAGCGTGTATCGGGGTAAGGATATACTGTATATCAAAAATACCGACGACGGTAAGCTGTACAAGCTTTGCGAAAACTTCAATATAAATTCGCTGTCCAAAAGCGAGCTATGCGCCGTGTTAGGCGGGGAAAATGTAAAAGTTCAGCTACCGGAATAACTAAAATTTAAATGACAAAATTTGTAAAAAGTCTTTATTTTTAATTGTGTATGTGATATAATCATTGATGAATTTAATACAGTACATTCAGTACGATTGCGAGGTATATAAGATGAAAAGAATAGCGGTATTGACGAGCGGCGGCGACGCGCCCGGCATGAATGCGGCAATACGTGCCGTAGTAAGATACGGTATAGGCATGGGCATGGAGGTCATGGGCGTAGAGCGCGGACTTCAAGGCCTTATAGACAACCTGTTCAAGCCCATGGGCATGCGCGACGTTTCGGATATTATCCACCGCGGCGGCACGGTGCTCAAGACTGCGCGTTGCCCCGAGTTCAAGACCGAAGAGGGTCAGCAAAAGGCGATAAAAAATCTCCGCGCCAACGGCGTGGAAGGGCTTATAGTTATCGGCGGCGACGGCTCGTTTATGGGCGCAAAGGCTATGACCGATCACGGCTTCCCGTCGATAGGTATACCCGGCACGATAGATAACGACCTTGCGTACACCGATTACACTCTCGGCTTTGACACGGCGTGCAATACCATTCTCGACGCTATCAATAAAATTCGCGACACTATGAGCTCGCACGAGCGCGTGTCGATCATAGAGGTCATGGGCAGAAACTGCGGCGATCTTGCGTTGTACACCGGACTTTGCGGCGGCGCGGAAGTTATTATCGTTCCCGAACACCCGCTCGGCATCGATCAGATCGTGGATATTCTCGGCGGCGGTCAAGCGCACGGCAAGACCAGCGGTATAATCGTTTTGGCGGAAGGCGCGGGGCACGCCGATGACCTTAAGGCTCAACTTTCCGAGCGCACCAATATGGTGGTTAAGTCTACTCGACTCGGACACGTTCAGCGCGGCGGCAGCCCGTCGTGCCGCGACAGATACCTCGGCACATGCTTCGGCGTGCGCGCGGTAGAGCTGCTTAAAGAGGGAATTGGCAACCGTATCGTCGGAATAAAGAACCATCAGTTCTACGATATGGATATTATAGAAGGCTGCGCCATGAAGAAGGAATTCGACCTCGACCTCTACCAAAAGGCGATGATAGTAGGCAGATAATTCAGAATTAAGAATGCAGAATTATAAATTAGGCGTAGCTTAACGTTACGCCTTTTATATAGGAAAGACATGAAAGCAAAAAAATTACTGATAATATTATTGATGATTTGTATGGTTGTTTTCGCGATGGCGAGTTGCACGGCAAGCGAAGAAGACGTTATCGGCACATATAAATTTGTAGGCGGTTGGTACGGCTCTGCCGACGGTAGCGGCGAAAGAGTTTTTACAAGCACAACAATCGGCGGTGATGAAACTTTCCCTAATGTTACGGCAGTCCCCGAAGGCATTGACGGGTATATGAATGTGTCATCGTTTTACATTGAGATAACCGACAAAACAGTCATAGAGCACGGTTCGATTCAGTTCAGCGGAAATAAATTTTTAGTCAATCATACTATCCAAAAAGAATATTCGTATAAGCTGAAAAGGCAAAATGACAATAAAAACGCATTCGATATTTACGATGAAAACGGTACTAATACCTATTACGAGGTTTGGGAGAGTAGCTTAACGTATTGGTATGACTACGGTGACGGCAATATTCTTTGCCTTTCGTATCAGCGCGTAAAATAGATTAATTAAGAATGCAGATATAAGAAAGAGGATGAGACTCCTCATTGCATTCGGAGTGACAAAAGTAATTTTTACTGACAGTTTAATTACTTTTTATCTTATACAGTAGTCGCAGGCTATTATTAGCGCAGCGAATTATATAACACTAAACAAAAATGCTCTTGAATTTCTAGAGCATTTTTGTTTAAATCTTATTTGAAATACTTATGAAATTAGATGTTAAATTTAGTACAGGTCTAATTCGATTTTATTTATAAATCAAAATTATCCATATTCTTTTTGATATCTACATATTGTGATAAATTAATACCTTTATTCAATTCTACTTGATAACTATTGCCATTAATTCCCGCTGTTTCTACTATCTCTCTTGCGCTGTATCCATTCGAGCGAATTACGTTGGCAAATTTAATACCAAAAAGGTGAACCATAAGGGCTTTTTTGTTATGAGGTGCATTCTCATACATTTCTTTTAATTTTTGACCGAGAACTTTTTTTGAAATAATCATAATATACTCCTTTTAATTATATTGTGAAATCAAGTCAGATACTTTTTTGTAGAAATGACCCTGAAGTGTTTTTTTCCAATAGGGGATTGATTCCGATAGTGATTTTACGGCATTATCAAGGCAGACTTTAGGGAGTTGTTCACTGATATATCTTAGATAGACAACTAAGTCGTCAAATTTCATTGTTCGTGTATTCGGAACACCTGCCATCAAGTTATCCAAAATCAGAAAATATATGTAGGCGCTACCTTGTGTAATGCCTGTTTTATTATGCGCCAGCTTTGATAAGTATGTGCAATCGATTTTTGGGTGTGCGTTATACTGAGTTTTAAATATATTCCAAATATAATCTCTCATTTCCGCTGTAATTACATTCTTTGTCCTGATAGGGTAGTTAAAAGCCGCACTGTCAATATTGGGTGTGGTAGGAGTGATCTGTTCGACTTTGTCTTGTTTGATTGTTGCGGTGCCTGTAGAAGTTAAAAAAGAGATGCTTTGCTCTTTATTTAATTTCTTAAAACACATTTTAACAAACGTTTGGCTGTCTATGCCAATATCGTCTAAAATGCTCTCGGCTATTGTCATGACCTCATCGTCGATTTGTAAGTTGAGAAATTTACTCATATTTACTGCTCCTTTACTTGTTGTTAAATACAATATAACACGATTTACTCGTATTGTCAAGCGTTTTGAGTAAAGTTTACACAAAATTTTGCATGAGGAAATCAATGTGTAAATTGAGTAATCAAAAAGGGTATTCGATTTAACGAATACCCTTTAATGATGTATTTAATTATTGTGTTGCGATTAAGCCTTTCCTGCGCAACCGAGTACGTGCACAAGCTTGTGACGTACGCATTCGGTAACGAGCGCTCTGCCGTCGCCGAGGTACTGGCGCGGGTCGAAGTGCGCGGGGTTCTCGGCGAAGTGCTTACGCACAGCGGCGGTGAAGGCAAGACGAAGGTCGCTGTCGACGTTGATCTTGCAGACTGCCATGGACGAAGCCTTGCGCAGCATTTCTTCGGGAATGCCTTTTGCGCCGGGCATTGTGCCGCCGAAGTCGTTAACCATTTTTACGTAATCGGGAAGAACCGAGCTTGCACCGTGAAGAACGATGGGGAATTTGGGCAGGAGACTCGAAACCTTTTCGAGAATATCGAAGCGAAGTTTGGCTTCGCCCTTGAACTTGAACGCGCCGTGGCTTGTGCCGATTGCAATAGCGAGCGAGTCAACGCCGGTTTTTGCGACAAACTCCGCGGCTTCCTCGGGATCGGTGTAAAGCGCGTCGGACTCGGAAACTTTTACGTTGTCCTCAACGCCCGCGAGTCTACCGAGCTCGGCCTCTACAACAACGCCGTGGTCGTGTGCGTACTGAACGACCTGCGAAGTGATTTTGATGTTTTCGGCAAGCGGGTGGGAGGACGCGTCGATCATGACGGACGTGAACCCGTGCTTAATGACTTCTACGCAAAGGTCGTAGGAGTTGCCGTGATCGAGGTGCAAGCAGATGGGCAGTCCCGAATCCTCGGACGCGGCTTGAACCATTTTGATCAAGTATTTGGGATTTGCGTACTTGATGGCGCTGGACGAAACCTGAAGAATAAGCGGGGAATTTTCGAGCTTGCCTGCTTCGACGATACCCTGGATAGTCTCCATGTTGTTGATGTTGAATGCACCGATTGCATATCCGCCCTCATAAGCTTTGGCGAACATGTCTTTGGTAGTTACTAACGGCATAATGTTTTGAAACCTCCACAAACATTTTTTTGACCGATTGCGGCGTTACGAAAGACCCAACATATTGTGCCTTTTGCAAACCGTACGCATATTATAGCACATTCTCAAAGATTTGACTACTGTTTTATTGACTTTTTTTTCAAAAAGAATTACAATATCATAGGGGATGTTTATACTCGATTATAGGAGACGTTTATACTCATGAAAGACGAAAGAATGGTAAAGCTGGCGCACAATCTTGTAAACTACTCGATAGCGGCTAAAAAAGGCGATAAAGTGCTGATAGAAGCGTTTGACGTGCCTTATCCGCTTGTTAACGAGATCATATCCGCGGTGTACGCAGCGGGCGCGCAGGCGTTTGTTACCAACATAGATACGCGCGTTCGCGCAAAGCTGCTCAGCGGTGCGAGCGACGAGCAGCTTACGCTTTGGAGCAAGCTGGACGCCGAAGTCATGAGTAATATGGACTGCTATATCGGCTTGCGCGGCGGGTTTAACAGCTACGAAAATTCTATTGTTCCGTCCGACCGTATGGACAAATACATGAGCATATATTCGCACCCCGTCCATCATGAAATACGCGTAAAAAAGACGCGTTGGGTGGTGCTTAGGTATCCTTCGCCGTCCATGGCGCAGCTTGCCGGTATGTCTACCGAGGAGTTTGAGGATCACTACTTTAACGTGTGCAACCTCGACTACGGAAAAATGGATAAAGCGATGGACGCGCTTGTAGCGTTAATGAACAAGACCGACAAAGTTAGGCTTGTGGCAAAGGATACCGACCTCACTTTCTCTATTAAGGATATACCTGCGGTCAAGTGCGCGGGGCTTTGCAACATTCCCGACGGCGAGGTGTACACTGCGCCCGTCAAGAACTCTGTAAACGGCGTGATTACGTACAACACGCCCACCGTGTACAACGGCTGCAAGTTCGACTGGGTAAAGCTCACGTTCAAGGACGGGAAAATAATCAAAGCCGAAAGCTCCAATAGTGAAAAATCGGAAGCGATTTTCAATACCGACGACGGCGCGCGGTTTGTAGGCGAGTTTGCTATCGGCGTCAATCCGTATATAACGGAAGCAATTTGCGATATTCTGTTTGACGAAAAGATCATGGGCTCTATTCACTTCACTCCCGGCTGCTGCTACGACGACGCGTACAACGGCAATATCTCCGCCGTGCATTGGGATTTGGTGCTGCGCCAGACCCCCGAAGTCGGCGGCGGACAGATTTACTTTGACGATGTGCTCATTCGCGACAACGGCAGGTTTGTTCTCGACGAGCTTAAGGGACTCAATCCCGAAAATCTCAAATAATCGGAGCTGATAATAATGTTTGAATTAAAATACGCAATAACAGACGCCGACATAAAGTCGGAAAACAAAAAGATAGCTCTGTTCTATTTTTTGCTGTACTTTGCCGTCGCGGTAGTCGGATTGGCAGTGGGTATCGTTGCGGTGGTTATAAACCCGCAAACGTCCATATTCGTGCTTGGGATAATCATACTCGTGTTTTCGGCATTGTTGCTGGCAATAGCGATACTTATGGCAATAGCGCCCAAAAACTTGGTAACAAGCGTAATAGACGCGAGCGAGGACGAGCTTAACGTTGTTATAGATAAAACAGGTATAACGGTGGGCGAGCAAAACATTTCGCCGTTTGCAGATATTACAAAGATAAAAAACAGAAAGACATACCTTGTCGTGTACATGGGCAAGGACAAGGTGTTTATTGTTAAAGACAAAATCACTTCGGGGCAAAAGCTTGACGAGCTGTACACGTACATGACAGAGCGTCAGGGTAAAATGCTGTTAACGCAGACAGAAGAGAATTAAGAATTCTGAATTATTCAAATCCGCTTGACGAAAGGGGATTAAAGGATTATAATAGCAGAGGTAAGCAAAAGCACATTGCTTATAAATAAATCAGACAATAAATTTCGGAGGTTTTTATGGCAAACGTAAAAGTTGCAATCAATGGTTTCGGACGTATCGGACGTCTTGCGTTCCGTCAGATGTTCGGTGCAGAGGGTTACGAGATTGTAGCAATCAACGACTTGACAAGTCCCGCGATGCTCGCTAACTTGCTCAAGTACGACACTGCGCAGGGTGGCTACTGCGGCAGAATCGGCGAAGGCGTTCATACCGTCGCTTCCAAAGAGCCCGTATACGAAGAGGACGGCAAGACCGTTAAAGTCCCCGGCTCGATTACCGTAGACGGCAAAGAGATCACCATTTACGCCATGCCCAAAGCGCAGGATTTGCCTTGGGGCAAGCTTAAGGTAGACGTTGTGCTTGAATGCACAGGCTTCTACTGCTCGAAAGAGAAGTCCATGGCGCACATCAACGCAGGCGCTAAAAAGGTTGTTATTTCCGCTCCCGCCGGCAACGACCTTAAAACAATCGTTTACAGCGTAAACGAAAAGACGCTCACCAAAGCGGATCAAATCATTTCCGCGGCGAGCTGCACCACCAACTGCCTTGCTCCCATGGCTAAAGCGCTTAACGACTACGCGCCTATCCAGTCGGGTATCATGAGCACCATCCACGCCTATACCGGCGACCAGATGATTCTTGACGGCCCGCACCGCAAAGGCGATATGCGCCGTGCCCGTGCCGGCGCTGCCAACATAGTTCCCAACTCGACCGGCGCAGCTAAGGCAATCGGCTTGGTTATTCCCGAGCTCAACGGCAAGCTCATCGGCTCGGCACAGCGCGTGCCCGTTCCGACCGGCTCTACCACTATCCTTACCGCTGTTGTAAAGGGCAAGGACGTGACTAAGGAAGGCATCAATGCCGCTATGAAAGCCGCCGCTTCCGAATCCTACGGCTACAACGAAGACCCCATCGTTTCGTCCGACGTAATCGGCATGCGCTACGGCTCGTTGTTCGACGCAACGCAGACCATGGTCAGCAAGGTTGCTGACGACCTTTACGAAGTGCAGGTTGTCGCATGGTACGACAACGAGAATTCGTATACCAGCCAGATGGTCAGAACGATCAAATACTTCGCAGAGCTTTAATCTGTTAAATACTAAATCGCAAAAAACTCCCCGAAATATCGGGGAGTTTTTTGTTGCGGAAATGAGTAACTCTATATAGCTGCAAAGCCTACCGACACGGCGGCGATAGCTATAGCAAGCGAAGCTAAGTCAATAAAGAACGATATTTTGCACAGTATGTCTTTTTTGAACAGAAAGGCGAGCGGAGTGAGTATAGTTACGGAAACAAGCCCGACAATAGCAGTGGGGATCGCTATCAGCTGCAACGGCGTCGCAGAAAAAGATAATATCGCGCACGTGAGCGCGACGGCGTTTAATAGTATTACCGCCACGGCGAGGCACAGTGAAATTATTGGCACAATCTTGTTCATGCGAATAGTATAACATTAAACGCATAAAAAATCAAAGGTTTTTTATTATGCGCAACTGCGTATATTTTGCATTAGCAAAATGCGTTAATATTGCTAATACGGCGCAAAATCGATTTACAGGCAAGCATTTCGCTTGTATTATAGTAAGGATTTGATAGTCTGTCGAGTTTTTTGTGAAATTTTAGGAAATTTGTTATTATGGGTTGATTTATATATTCGGTTGTGATAAAATAGAGCTATGAAAAAATTTCTTGCAATATTGGGAATAACGACGGTGTGCTTGACTCTTTCGGGTTGCGCTGTTTTTACGCGCAACGGCGACGAGGGCGATAAGGACAGCACCAATCAATCGACCGAAAATAAACCTGAGGGCGACAAAAAGCCGAACAATCCCGTCAAACCTGCCGATCCGGTTGACCCGGTTGATCCGATAGACCCGGTCGATCCGGTTGACCCCGTCGATCCCGTCGATCCGGTCGATCCCGTTGATCCGGTCGATCCCGTTGATCCGGTCGATCCGGTTGACCCCGTTGACCCCGTTGACCCAGTCGAACCGGAGGAGGTAACTATTACGTTCGATACGGCGGGCGGCGCGTTAAAAGACGGAAAAAAGTCGGTTGTTCTCAAGCCTGACGACAACGGTCATGTTGTGTTTAACGATGTTGCTTGGCGTGACGGCTATGCGTTTAACGGCTGGTACAACGGCACTGTCAAGTACGACGCAAGCAAGACGTATACTTCGGCGCAAGTTTTTACCGCCAAGTACGAGTACGGCGGAGACGACGTTGTTTATACGGCGTTGTTCAACGAAAATTCCAATGTTTCTATCAACATAAACATGTCGGACGCCGAGTGGAAAAAGCTGGATAACGATTACAGAGAAGGCTGGAAATCGCCCATATATCGCCAAGCGGACAGTGTAATTATAGGAATAAACAGCGGCAACGGCACGCTTAATTACTATTACGAGGACGTGGGAGTGCGCATGAAGGGCAACACTTCGCGGCACAAGTTTTACGGTGACGAGGGCTTTTACAACGCTATCCACATGAAACTGTCGTTCAAGGAGACGTTTGACGACCTTGAGGATGGGTATACTCAAGACGAGCTTACGGACTGGACTGACAAAAAGTCCGAGCGCGATTTCCGCAAGGCGAGAACGCTTGGCGGTATGACAAAAATAGACATCAAGTACAATTCCACGCTTGACGAAACGTATATACGCGAACTGTATGCAATGAAGGTGTTTCGCGAAAACGGTTTATATGCGCCCAACATCACGCTCGGCAATGTGTCGGCGTTAAATAAGGACACGGAGGTCATCAACCTCGGCGTATATCGTATACACGAGCCTGTGGATGAGGAGTTTGTTTTGCGCCATATCGAAAACAAGGTGGGCGACCTTTACAAATGCTCGTGGGGCAATCAGGGCGGCAACGGTGCGGATTTGACCGATGACAATTTGGATAACAGAGTGGGCGTAAACGACGAGCTAAACAACAAGCTTTACGCTTACGAAAAAAAGACCAACAAAAAGAAGGACAAAACCACCGGGCTGCGTGATTTTTCGTCAATAAAGAATTTTATTCGCGCAATCGGCAGCAGTGACGCCTCGACAATTGCGAATCAATTAATCGACGCCGATTACTTTGCCAAATTCGAGGCGGTTAACTATATACTCGGCAATCCCGATTGCATTCGCAACCACGCCAATAATTACTATATTTACTTCCGCCACTCGGACGGCAAGGCTATATTCATCCCTTACGATTACGACAGGTGCTTGGGCTCAAAACAGTGGAATAATTACGACGCTATGTCTAGCGACGAGATTACGCCTTATACGCGCAAAATAACGTTGGATACGGGCTTGCGCAACCCGCTGTATATTAAGCTTATTGTCAAGGGCGCGCCGACAGACGGCGGTTCTGTGCTTATGAAATACCGTTCTTACTTGCTTACGGTTGCGCAGTCGAATATATTAAAGCCGGCAACGTTTAACGCGCTAAAGGATAAGTACAAAGCGCGTTACGGCATGTATACTACCACGGGTATTCACGTAGGGGAACACAACTTCGGCAACAATCAGGGCTTTGACCAAAACTGGATAAACATGGATTATGAAGATTATATAAACGCTAAGCTCAACGTGCTGTATAACAATATAGATAATTACAGAAATTAAAGCTGTGCAAACCTTGAACAAAAACATGCGGTAAGCGATATACGGGAAGCTTGCCGCTTTTTTGTTGACAAAGCAGAAGAGCAGGTATATAATATAGCTGAAAGAAGAAACAAGAGGCTTTAGCTATGATTTGTCCGCAATGCGGCTATGAAATGGGAAATAAAAGCAAGTGCCTTAGATGCGGCTACGAGGTAAAAACGCTGTCTGTGGTTACTCAAAAAGACGAGAATGAACAGGACGCGCGGCAACAACAGGAAAAAACCGAAGTTATCGATATCGACCCTTGCAACGTGTTTTTGACCCACCCTTACGGATACGAAGACGATTTCGGCACAGGATTCGGCAGTCCGTTCGACGATCCGTTTGTGTCGATTATAGACAGCTTATTCGGTGACCCTATAGGCGATCTTTTGGGCGGGCTGTTCGGGTTTGACGTGTCGCCGCGTCATCAGCGCAGAGAAGAGCCGCCGCCTACCACGAGCAAAAAGAAGAAGCAAGGTCCTATCGTAGTGGTGGACGATATAGAGATTATCGAACCGAACAAAGACGATAAAGCAAAAAACAAAGAAGAACCGCGAATCGAAATTATCGAGCAAGACGATGACGAGCAGCACAAGAAGAAGTCCGAAAGCAAGATAAAAAACATGTTCAAGCGCAACAACAATAATCGTAAATAATCAAATCGGATGCAAATATGCGTCCGATTTTTTAATAATGTGTTGACATTTATACTTATATTGGGTATAATATGGTATGAAAGTAAGAATTTCTAACAATATGGAGGTGCATAATGTTAGCTGAATTAAGAACAAAATCTCAAATAACGATTCCCAAAGAAATAGTCAGTAGCTTAGGGTTATCCGAAGGTGATAAGCTGGAAGTGTACGAGAGAGACGGCGTGATTTGTCTCATGCCGGTTACTGTGTATCCCAAACGGTATGTGGATGAGTTGCATCGGGAAATCAATGAAATTAAATCGGATATAAATACGGGGAAGAAACCCACGTTTGACAGTATTGATGCATTGTTTGAGCAATTGGAGAGTAATTAATGGCTTTTCAAATAACATTTACCGATAGATTTCAAAAACATTATAAGGACTTAAACGAAACAGAAAAGAAGCAGTTACGTAATAAATTGACTATACTATCGGAAAATCCTATGCATCCGTCGCTTCGTACAAAAAGAATACAAGGAACAGAGGATTTATTTGAATGCAGCGTCAATATGGATATCCGTATTATTTGGTACTACGAGGGCACAACAATGATAATCCTTGTGGATATAGGTCATCATGATATATTGAAAAAATACTGATAAATAGCTTTGTATATAGCAATTTGCAACAACAAAACCCTCGCTCACAAAGCGAGGGCTTTAGTTTGCATTATGCGAAATCAGTCTTCGTTTAATTCTTTTATGTGCTTTCTCAAAACCAAATTAATATACTGCGAAAGCGATCGCTCGTCGCGCTCGGCTTCGGTCTTTAATTCCTCGAGTAAGTCCGAGTCTATCGTTATACTTATTTTCTCTTTTAACGGTTTCATATCAACTCCTACCTTTATTTTCTAATACAGTATAATATAAAATATGCAATTATCTTGACTTATGCGTAAAGGTAGTATAAACTGCTACTTATGAGCAAAATTAGGTTATTGAAAATTATCAGTATTTTTGTAATTTGTATCACTGCAACGGTTGCATTGACGTTTGCTATTAATGCCGCTTTCAGACATGAAGAACCGTTAGTGTTTGTTACGGAAACGGGCAGTAAGTATCACAGCGGCGGTTGCGGGTATCTGTGGGCGAGCGCTATACCTATAGGGCAATATCAAGCCGACAAAAGCGGATATAAGCCGTGTTCGCGCTGCGGTGGAGAGCCGAGCGGAACAGTCACGGTCAATAATTACGGTATGTCGTTTTGCATAAGCGCATTTACAGTCGGTACATCGGATTTTATAACATTAATTATTGTTTATTTTCTTAAAAAACGATTAAAAAGATTAGAATTGTATTAGAAATTCGGAAATGAAGATTTTTCTATTGACATACTATGCAATGCGTGGTATTATGCTATAGGTAGTATCAAGCAGCGCTAAATGCAGGCGCGATACAATACCGAGTAATTGTTTGAGGGAGGGCATAGTGGATGTTCAATTAAAAAAGGGCTTGCTTGAGCTATGCGTGCTGGCGTCGCTCAATAAAGAGGAGAGCTACGGGTACAAGATAATAAGCGACATCTCGCCGTATATAGAGATAAGCGAGAGTACGCTGTATCCGATACTCAAGCGGCTGGAATCAATGGGGTGTTTGACCACGCGTAGTAAGGAATACAACGGCAGGCTCAGAAAGTATTACATGATCACTCGGGCGGGCAAGGACAGAATAAAAGCTTCGCTCGACGATCTGGACGATCTGAAAAGAATTTACGAATTTATTTATAAGGAAGGGCGCTGACATGACCAAATACGAATGGGAACATGAGCTAAAAAAGAACATACATCGTTTGCCGAGCGACGAGATAGCACGGGTGCTTGACTATTACAACGAGATGTTCGAGGACAATATAGAGCGCGGCAAGAGCGAGCGCGATATAATTAACGAATTCGGCAATCCCGTAGACGTCGCCGATAAGATTTTGTCGGAATACGACGGAGAGCTTTTGCCGAATGATGGACACATTGCCACACCGTTCGACGCACCGTCGACGACGGCAAGAGCGAGCGAAACGAAAGAATCGGCTTACGATAGAATTTTCGACGGGCACGAGGACAACAAGTCCGACGAGCAAAGCGCCGATAAAAACGTGAAAAGCGGCAGAACGGAGCGAAAATCAAACGAGCCCGTAGAGCGCGAAAAGATTTCCGAAACGGATAAACGCGATTTAAAGGTGTTGCTCTTTTTTGCGTTTAACGTTATAACGGGTTTTGGGTTTGTTTTTGCTGCTGCGATATTGTGGGTCGTGCTTGCTGCATTCACCGTTGCCGGGCTTAGCATGAGCGTAGGCGGTGTGTACGCGGTTATAGTGTCGTTCGGTCCGATGTTTACAGGTGGGTTCGGTTCGGGACTTGCGCAGCTCGGCATAGGCATAGCGTGCGTCGGCTTGGGTGTGATTTTAGTAGTATGTTGCGTCAAGCTGATACGGTTATATGTACAGGTTACAAAAAAGATATTCAACGGCATTTTCAAGGTCGGTAAAAAGGAGAGAGCATGAAACGCACAAGGAAAATATTTGCCGTCGGTGCGGCGATTCTGATAATTGGGATTGTCGTTTGGATAGTGGGCATGTCTATTATAGACTGGAATTTCAATGGGCTGGATACTACCAAATATACTGCAAAATCATTTACTTGCGACGCAGAGGTCAAAAGCATAAGCGTAAGCCTTTCGTCGTTCCCGTTGACGGTCAAGAAGGGCGACAAAGTTTCGCTAGACTACTACGAGGCGGATAATTCGGAAGTGTTTGTAGAGGAAAAGGACGGCGTACTGTCGATTGTGGAAAACTACAAATATAAGCCGTTTAAGAGTGGCTTGTTCAACATGGGCAGAAGCTCGCACAAGTTTACGCTCACGATCGTTTCGGGCGCTAAGCTCGAAATAAAGGGTGCAAACAGCGATGTTTCTATCGAAGATATCGACTTTGAGGAATTTTCTATGAACAGTACCAATGCCGAAATCTGCTTTGCACGTGTGCAGTTTGGCAAGCTGAATATCGACGTGACCAACTGCGATATAGATATGGACGATTGCAAAGCGTCCGATATGATTGTAGACGCTACCAATATTGATATCACTGTCAAGAATTGTGAATTCGATTCGGTCGTAATTGACGGGACAAATGTCGATTGTGAGTTGGAAAGAGTGACGCTTGACAAGCTGTCCGTCGACGCCGTTAATTTAGACGCTGATATAGTGATAGTCGGTATCGAGAGCGAGTATACCGTACAAGCCAAAGGACGAGGCATGCCTACTAACCGCACGGGTACAACCGACAAGCTTATAGAGCTAAGCGCAGTAAACAGCGATGTTGAGCTTAAATTTGTTTAATATATATTTATAGTTACAGCAACACAAAACCCACGTTCGTAGGAACGTGGGTTTTGTTGTTTATCAATATAAAGTTTTATTTGCTACTTTCTTGTTCACAAGAAAGTAGGGAATAAACTAGTCTTTCTTAGCGCGGGCTTTATAGCCTTCCAAGCGGTCTTTTGCTTCCGCCTCGGCACGCTCGAACAGCTTCTGCGCGATTTCGGGTTTAGCCTTGGCAAGCGATTTGTAGCGCGTTTCGCCTGCGATGAACTCTTGATAGCTGCCCGTCGGGTCTTTGCTGTCGAGGATGAACGGATTTTCGCCCTTGTCCTTAAGTTCGGGGTTGTAGCGGTACAGCTGCCAGTAGCCGGCTTTGACCGCCTTGTCGGTTTCCGCCATGCCCTTGCTCATATCGATACCGTGGTTAATGCACGTTGCGTAAGCGATGATGAGCGACGGACCGGGATACGCTTCGGCTTCCGCAATCGCTTTGAGCACTTGGTTCTTGTCCGCGCCCATAGCGACCTGCGCCACGTATACATAGCCGTAAGTCATAGCCATTGCGCCGAGGTCTTTCTTCTTGGTGCGCTTGCCGCCTGCGGCAAACTTAGCTACCGATCCGGTAGGGGTGGACTTACTCGACTGACCGCCGGTGTTGGAGTACACCTCGGTATCAACAACGAGCACGTTTACGTCCTCGCCCGAAGCGAGCACGTGATCCAAGCCGCCGTAACCGATATCGTACGCCCAGCCGTCGCCGCCGAAGATCCAGATGGATTTTTTGACGAGGCAGTCTTTGTCGGCAAGTATGGCTTTGATAAGCTCGGCTTTTTCCGCAGTGTCGGGTTTAGCGGATTCAAGGTGAGCTACAAGCGCCGCGGCGGCTTTCTTGCTGCCTTCGGCGTTATCCATGTTGTCGATCCATGCCTGGCAAAGCTCTTTGCACTTATCGCAAGCGATGGTCATAAACTGCTCGACCGTAGCCTTAAGCGCTTCGCGGCGCGCCTTGTATGCAAGGTGCATGCCGTAGCCGTATTCCGCGTTGTCCTCGAACAAGCTGTTTGCCCATGCCGGACCTTGACCCTGCGCGTTCTTTGCATAAGGGCAGGTGGGGGCGGAACCGCCGTAAATGGACGAGCAGCCGGTAGCGTTGGCAATAACCATGCGTTCGCCGAAAAGCTGGGTGATGAGCTTGATGTACGGCGTTTCGCCGCAGCCTGCGCATGCGCCCGAGAATTCGAACAACGGTTGCTTGAACTGGCTGCCGATAACTGTTGTGGGGCTGACCATGTCGGCAACGTCCACATAGGGGATGGTTTCGGTGTAAGCGTAATTCTTGTTTTCCGCGTCTATAACGCTTTCAAGCGGCTTCATAACGAGAGCCTTCTCTTTGGCGGGGCAGACGTTTGCGCACGAACCGCAGCCTGTGCAGTCGAGCGGAGAAAGCTGCATGCGGTAGCTGTAGCCTGCCGCCTTGAGCTTGGGATTCTTAGGCGCTACTGCGTTGTACGAAGCGGGCGCGCTCTTTGCCTGTTCTGCGGTGGTGAGCACGGGGCGCAAGCACGCGTGCGGGCAGACCAGCGAGCACTGATTGCACTGTATGCAGTTTTCCGCGAGCCATACGGGAACGGTGGGCGCAACGCCGCGCTTTTCGTACTTGGTGGTAGCGGTGGGAACAGTGCCGTCGGGCGCAAAAGCCGATACGGGCAGTTTGTCGCCTTCCTGACGGAGTATGGGATTGATGACGTTACGGAAGTATTCGTCGCCGGCGACTTCCGCGGCGCAAGCGCCGGTAGTGGCGTTGGCCCATTCTGCGGGAACTTTAACTTCCACAAGCCCGGCGATAGCGTTGTCTACGCATGCGTAGTTCATGTTTACAACGTCGTCGCCCTTTTTGCCGTAAGCCTTTTTGATCATCTGCTTCATGTAGCCGGCGGCTTCCTCGTAGGGGATGATGTTTGCAAGCTTGAAGAACGCGGCTTGGCAAACGGTGTTAACGCCCTTGCGCGCGCCGATCTCGTTGACTATCTTGAGTGCGTCTATCGTATAAAGCTTGATGTGCTTTTTGGCGATAGTGCGCTTCATTGCGGCGGGAAGCTCGGCATCGAGCTGTTCGGGAGTCCAGTGGCAGTTAAGCAAGAACACGCCGCCGTCTTTGATGTCGTCAACCATGTTGTAGTGTGTTACATACGACGGGTTGTGGCATGCAACAAAGTCAGCCTGGTCGATGAGGTAGGTGGACTTGATGGGCACGTCGCCGAAGCGCAGGTGCGATATGGTAAGACCGCCCGACTTTTTGGAGTCGTAGAAGAAGTAGCCTTGAGCGTACTTGTCCGTGTGGTCGCCTATGATCTTAATGGAGTTCTTGTTCGCGCCGACCGTGCCGTCACTGCCGAGACCGTAGAACTTGCAACGGATAGTACCGGCAGGGGAAGCGTTGATGAATTCCGAGCAGTCGAGCGAAGTGTTTGTCACGTCGTCGTTGATACCGACGGTAAAGTGATTCTTGGGCGTAGCGGCGGCGAGGTTGTTGTAAACCGCGTTAACCATTGTCGGGTTGAACTCTTTCGAGCCCAAGCCGTATCTGCCGCCGATCACCTTTATGCCGCTCTTGCCGGCTTCTGCAAGCGCGGTGCAAACGTCGAGGTACAAAGGTTCGCCTAAGCTGCCCGGTTCTTTGGTGCGATCGAGCACGGCAATGCGCTTGACCGATTTAGGCAGAGCGTCGATAAAGTACTTGACCGAGAACGGACGGTAAAGGCGTACTTTGAGCAAGCCGACTTTTTTGCCCTGTTTGGCAAGGTAGTCAACCGTCTCTTCCACGGCTTCGCAGCCCGAGCCCATCATGACGATGACGTCCTCGGCTTTCTTGTCGCCGTAGTACTGGAACAGCTTGTACTCTCTGCCGGTAAGCGCTTTTACTTCGTCCATCATTGCCTGAACGATGTCGGGCGTAGCGTCATAGTATTTGTTGGCGGCTTCGCGGTTCTGGAAGTAGATATCCGCGTTTTGTGCCGTGCCTTTCTGAGTGGGATGCTCGGGGTTGAGCGCGCGCGCTTTGAACTCGCGAATCTCTTCCATGCAGCCCGTCTTTTCGGCAACGCGCTTGATTTCGTCGTACTCGATGCCGTCGATCTTGTCGATCTCGTGGCTGGTACGGAAACCGTCAAAAAAGTGCAGGAACGGCACTTTGGCTTTGAGCGTGGAAAGGTGCGCTACTAACGCCAAGTCCATAGCTTCCTGAACGGAGTTGGAAGCGAGCATGGCAAAGCCGGTTTGACGGCACGCCATAACGTCCGAATGATCGCCGAAAATGTTAAGCGCGTGTGCGGCAAGAGCGCGTGCGCTTACGTGGAAAACCGTCGGCAAAAGCTCGCCGGAAATCTTGTACATGTTGGGGATCATGAGGAGCAAGCCCTGCGACGCGGTGTACGTTGTGGTCAGCGCACCCGCGCACAAAGAGCCGTGAACAGCGCCCGCAGCGCCGCCTTCGGACTGCATTTCCGCAATACGGAGCTCTTGCCCGAACATGTTTTTGCGTCCTGCGGTAGCCCATTCGTCCGCGTACTCTGCCATAGGCGAGGACGGAGTAATGGGGTAAATAGCCGCGACCTCCGAGAAGGCATACGCTACGTGCGACGCAGCGGTATTGCCGTCGATTGTCATCTTTACCATAAAAACCTCCAAAGTAAATTATAACGGGATTATGTGTTGCAGTGCGGTCTTATTATGTAACTACATCGCAACCTTTATATTATATATCGCTGTGCGAACAAAGTCAAGATAAAACCGCTAATTTTAACAAATCGATTGACACAAAAGACAACTTGTTGTAGAATGTTATTCGGAAGAAATTTGGAGTGCGCTATGACAAAACCGATGACAAAACAAGATATTTTACGCCTCTCAAGCGATAACGGTCTGTCGCTTTCGGCGGAGGAATGCGAAAGAACGGAAGCGCATATCCAAAAGCAGTTATATAGCTTTGCTGCGCTTGAAAGTATAAATACCGATAATGTAGAGCCTACCTTCGACTTGCAGGGCAAGGGTCGGTTTACGGTGAGTAGGTGCGGCGAATGAATATAGATAATTATACCGCCGCAGCGCTTTCCGCTGCTATAAATAACGGCGAAGTTACGGCAGTGGATGCCGTGACTGCGAGCTTAAAGCTCATACATAACAATGCGAGCTTAAACAACTTTATCACGGTTTGCGACATATACGCTTTGCGCGAGGCGGAACGCATAGACAGCGAAATAAAGAGCGGCAAGCGTTTCGGCAAGCTGCTTGGCGTGCCTATTGCCGTAAAGGACAATATCTGCACCAAAGGCGTAAAAACGACTTGCGCGTCCAAGCTTCTCGAAGATCTTGTGCCGGACAGCGACGCCGAGGTCGTTTCGCGTCTTAAAAGCGAAGGCGCAATAATTATAGGCAAAACCAATATGGATGAGTTCGCCTTCGGCAGCGCCAACGAGTATTCGGCATACGGCGCGGTACATAACGCGAGAGATAAAAGCAGAGTGCCGGGCGGAAGTTCCGGCGGTTCGGCAAACGCCGTAGCTGCGGGACAAGTGCCGCTCGCGCTAGGTACAGATACGGGCGGCTCGGTGCGCCAGCCTGCGGCGTTCTGCGGCGTGGTCGGGTTAAAACCGACTTACGGTGCTATCGAACGACGCGGCGTGGTCGGCTTGTGCCCGTCCATGGAGCAGGTGGGCACGCTTAGCAAAACGTGCGACGACGCGCTACTGCTGTTTTCCGTACTTTCGGGACGTGATGATTTTAGCGCATTGGACGGAAATGTACGCGGCAAAACTATAGGCGTTGCGAAGGAATTTTTGAGTTCCGAATGCACCGACGGTGTGCGTAAAGCCTTTGAACAAGCGATACAAGCGTTAAAGTCTATGGGCGCAAATGTGATTGAAGTATCCGTGCCGTCGTTCTTTGCAGGGCTACCCACATATCACGTGCTGTCGTCTGCGGAAGCGGTAAACTCGTTCCGCAAGGTGATAAAAGCATATCCTCATACGGAATTACTTGGCGCGGAAGTGCGGAGACGCATGCTTACAGGCGCGGTCGTCACGGACGGAAGCAATTACGACGAACTGTACTTAAAGGCGGCAAAGGTTCGTACCGTTATAACCGCCGATTACGACAGCGCGCTTAAAGCTTGCGACGCGCTGCTTTGTCCGACTACTGCGACGACTGCTACGCCGCTCGGCGGCATAATCGACCCGCACAAGAGTCATATGTGCGACTCGTATCTCGCGCCCGTAAGCTTAGCCGGATTGCCCGCAGTGAGCGTTCCGTTCGGATCGGAGGACGGCTTGCCGATAGGCGTGCAGGTAATAGGCAAGCGCAACGCAGAAAATGAGATTCTAAATATAGGCAAAGCATTAATGAATAACGCTGTCTGATACGGACGGCGTTTTTGTTTGAAAAACCGCCGTGCCGCCTTTGCATAATAACGTGCTCGCCTTTGCATAATAACGGTATGGAAGCGGCACAGCGCATTTTGGATAAATTTTCTACGCCCGACAATGTCGTCACGCATGAGCTTAAATGCGGAAAGACGTCGGGCGTGCTCATAGTTCAACCCGATCTGTCGGACGCGGCAACCGCGCGCGCGACGATTTTTGCATTGGAAAACACGGCTAAAAACCTCGATACGCTCGAGGAGTTCAGCCGTTACGCGCTTTTGGAATACGAGGTGAACATATCGTCAGACGCGGACGACTGCGTAAACAAACTGCTAAACGGCGACATGCTGCTCTGTATAGAGGGCGACGACCGCTACGCCGTGATCAACGCGCGCAAGTACACCACGCGCGGCATAACAGAGCCGCCTACCGAAACCGTTATGCGTGGTCCGCGCGAAGGGTTTATAGAGGACTTAAAGACCAATCTTTCGCTTTTGGAGCGGCGGCTCAAAACTCCCGATCTCGCTATCGAGCGCATGGAGATAGGGCGTAAAAGCAAGACTTCGGTCGCACTGTGTTATATAGATAGCGTTGCCGACAAAAAGGTGATAAAAAACGTAAAAAAGCGGCTTGAAAAAATCGATATAGACGGCATAGTAGACAGTCACTACCTCGTCCCGTACATCGAGGAAAAGCCTCTGTCGCTGTTCAATCAGACGGGCTTGAGCGAAAAGCCGGATATTGTGGCTGCAAAGCTGCTCGAAGGGCGCGTTGCGATTTTTGTCGACGGCTCGCCGATGGTTGTGACCGTGCCGTTCGTAATGGTGGAGGAATTTCAGTCCGGCGAGGACTACTATCAGCGTTCTACGTACGGCACGTTTGTGCGCCTACTTAGGTACTTGGGGCTTATTCTAGCTTTGCTGCTGCCGGGCGTGTATGTGGCGCTACAGAACTTTCATTATCAGCTTATTCCCGTGCGGTTTATGATAACGCTAATGACGGCTATCAAGGGTCTGCCGCTATCGCCGCTTGCCGAAACATTGTTTGTATTGCTTCTGTTTGAGATAATCCGAGAAGCGAGCGTGCGCATGCCGCGCGCGGTCGGTATGGCAATGAGTATAGTTGGCGCACTGGTGTTGGGGGAGACGGCGGTAAACGCGGGGCTTATCAGCTCGCCCGCGGTTATGGTTATTGCTCTTAGCTCAATCGCGTTGTTCACCGTGCCGACGCTGCTTGGCGCAATGAGCATTCTGCGCGTTATATTCACGCTTGTGGGCGGTTTATGCGGTCTGTTTGGATTGATACTTGCCGTGCTGTTTACTCTTCACTATATCTGCTCGCTAAACGCATATGACGCGCCGTACCTTGCACCGTTCGCGCCGCTCGTGTATTCCGACTTTAAAGACGCCATCGAACGTAGCCCGTTCCCCGAAATGAAAAAGCGACCGCGCAGCATTCCAAACAGTAATCCTACAAGACAAAGTTAAGTAAATAAGTAAAAGTGAATGGTGAAGAAGTTATCGGTTTTAATTCTGAATTCTTAATTCTGAATTCTGAATTATATACATATGAACAGCGTATCACAACAACAAAATAGCGGTACTGCGCTAGGCAGTGAAACCGAAAAGAACGCGGGCGGCACAAACACCCGAGAAACAAAGCAAGCCTCAGGCAAACAGCTCGTCGCGATAATATTCATACTTGCCATGGCGACAAAAATGTTTTTGCTGCCTATATTCCTAATACAGTCGGCGGGGCGTGACGGCTATATCATCCTTGCCATATACGGCGCGTTCGACCTTATCACGCTTGTGCCGATACTGATAACAATACGCAAGTCGGATGTGGATATTTTCGAGCTTCTTTCGAGTGTTCTCGGCAAGGTGGGCGCAAAAATCGCCGTCGTTATAATATGGCTGTTTATGTTTTTCAAGCTGAATACCGCCGTTGCGGAAATACTGACGTTTTACGGCACGAACGTGCTTGCCGACTTCGATACGTCAATGATGGTTGTTGTGCTGCTGGTGTTTTTGGCGGCGGCGGGAACACACACGCTGCGGTCTTTAAGTCGACTAAATGAGCTGTTAGTGCCTATTATAGTTATCTGTCTTGCCGTGCTCGTCGCAATCGTAGCGCTTACGGGCTTTGACCTTGCAAATATTTTTCCCGCAGTTGCGGACAAAAAAGACTTTTCTTTTGCGTTGTTAAAACACCCGACTTGGGTGGGGGACTTCACTCCGCTTGTGCTGTTTATAGGCCGAACAAAGACAAAAAAATACACTTGGTGCTTTGCCGCGGGTTCGGGCGTAATAGGTACGGCTATAGCTACGTTTTTTGCGCTCGCGTTGTCGGCGGCGTTCGGCAACGTGCCCGCGCTTGTGGACGCAACAACAAACATATCCAACATTCTACAATTCTCGGTGGGTAACGTGTATGGCAGGCTTGATATGTTTTCGTCCGTGCTGTGGAGCGTGTCGGTATTCATAGAGGCGGCGCTGTTCTTTTACGCTACATGTAGGTGCACCTCCTTCGTCATAGGCAAAAACGCGCACTTTATTATATCGCTTTGCACATGTGTTGCGGTTTACGTCGTGCAGGTGTTTGCGCTGACCGATCCGATGATATTCTCGCTGACCGTTACTTCGTATCCGTCAGCTATAATAACGCCGATCATGGCGGCGGCAATACCGTGCCTTGCGCTTGTTTGCACCGTTATCTATAATATAAAGCACAAAAACAAGGCCGGCGCAGTTGGGGGAAGGTGATATGACAACGCAAAAAAAGCTGCTTATATACAAGGTTTTACTGTTCCTGTTCGCGTTTTTTATAGCGTTCATGCCCGCTACGGCTTTGCGAAATAAGGAAGTTAACAGCCGTGTTATAGTAGGCATTTTGGGATTGGACGGCGGTGACGAAAAGATCAGCATCACAGCGCAGTACGTTATGCCTACCGAAACGCAGGGCTCTACAGGCAAGGACACCGTTACAGTCGAGGGCGAAACGCTTGACGAGGCGGTGGAAGCACTTAACACCGCACTCGGGCGGCGCGTCGAGCTTGGGCACTGTTCCATGGTTATAGTGGGAAGCGACGTCAAGCCGGAGCTTTTAGGCTCGCTGCTATCCGCGACCGACGTGACCGCCGACGTGTGGATGTCCGCCGCCCAAGAAAAGGCGGAGGATCTACTCGGTGACCTGACCGACTTTATGAAGAAGACCGGCGCGACCGACGCCGACTTTATAGCGTACAGCGCGCGAAAGGCGCATATAGCCACCAACACGCTTTTGGGCTTTTTGTCAGACCTAGGCAGCGCGTCCAAAACCGCGTATCTGCCGCTTGTGGAAATGCAAGATAGCGGCGACAAGGAACAGGGCGGCGAAGGTGGCGGAAGTAGCGGAGATTCGAGCGGCGAAAGCTCTGGCGGAGAAGAGCAAAGCTCGGGCGGCGGCGAAAGCGGCGGCGGAAAAGGAGGCGAGGGCGAGAAGCCTACTGGCATGAAGGTGGAAAAGCTTGCCGTGTACGGCGAGCATGGCAGAGTGTGCGTGCTCGATTCCACTTCAGCACGTGGCGTTGCGTGGGTGAGCGCGCCCGTGGAAAAGGGAACGGTTTGTTCCGACGTGGAGTACGAGGGCAAAATTATAAAAGGCGTGTGCGGCAGATTGCTGAAAAAGTACGCGACTGTTAATGTGGACGAAAAAAACGGCGAAGCGACAATCAAGATAAAGGCGTATATCGAGCCGCACGGCGACAAGTTTAATTCGCTTTTTGCGACAAACAACAAAAGCGCCGACGCCGCGCTGATAGCCGGGTATAAAAAGAAGATACAAGGCGAAGTTGAAAGCGCGTACAAGGACTGCTTGGCGGTAAACGTCGATCCGATGTTTATAGGCAGAGAGTTCTACCGCTATCATCCCGATTATTTTAAATCTGAATACGACTACTCCGCAGTAAAGGTAAAATATGATATAGAGATTTCTCTAAAATAGGCAAAATTTTGTTGACAAAGGAAAAGGAATATTATATAATGATTAAGCTAAATTAGCAAATTGGAGTTCTTGGAACAAAGGAGGTGTGAATAATGGCAGTAATCCGCGTAGGCGAAAACGAATCGCTCGACAGCGCACTCAAGCGTTTTAAGCGCAAGTGCCAAAAGGATAATATCCTCGGCGATATGCGCAAAAAGGAGTACTACGAAAAGCCCTCCGTTAAGCGTAAAAAGAAAAAGGAAGCAGCTAGGAAAAGATTTAGATAAACTAACTGTTTCGACGTGCACATAAGTGCATGAGAGCGCGGAGATGCGAGTAAGACAATGAAGGCGCGGCTTTCCGACGGGGAGTGTACTTAGGCGTACATGACCCGAGGAAAACGCAAGCCTGACGCCGTATTACGACGCATATACGCGCTCGAATTAAAAAAGAATTTTACTACGGCTTATTTCCGTAGCATAAATTTATTTCCGCGGTGTCAAACTGACATCGCGTTTCTTTTTTGCCGCCACTATATAATGCGCACTAAAAACGTCAAAAAACGCAGTATCTTGCGGTGCATAAAAGTATACAAAAACGCCCATATAAAACCTGTTGACATTTAATATAATTTACGATTTAATGGGATTACTCTTAGCCATGCGGGGCTCAAATCCCGCAAGCCCACACGCCGCATTTTTGGCTATTTTGCCCCTTACGTCGCTTGACGTACCACAGAAGGGTACGACAGCGCTCCGTAAGTGTCAAACTATCTCAAAACTGCGGCGTGTGGGTGCAAAGCAGTTTTTGGGAGCAGAATGCGCCGTCAGACAAGGAAAAGTACACGAAGCTGTACTCTCTGTAGTACCGCGAGTGTGCTTTGACGCAGTATCACGGCGCAGTATGCCCCCAAAACCTTACGGGTTCGAGCCCCGCATGGCTAAAATTTCACGGAGTAGGTCATGAAAAAACGCGATTTTATCATAATCACGCTCGTTAAGGTAGGCTTTCGCACCTCTCTCAAAGGTTTCGATCAGTTCTGCATGTGTTTGGAGCTGTACTCGGAAGATCCCACGCGCACAATAGGCAGTATATACGAGCGCATTGCTTGTAGCTTTAATTGTACCGTCAGTTCGGTGGAAAAGAATTTACGCCGTCTGTTTATGAGCTCCAACGCGACCACCGCCATAAGTCGGCTTTTCGGCATGGAGTTTTGCGACACGGGCAACAAGGAAATAGTCTCCATGTTTTCCAACTACGTATCTTTGCAACGCGAGTGCTATAGTCAATAATTAAAGTAGAAAAAAGCGCCGCGATTGTGCGGCGCTTTTTGATATGTCAAATAATCCACTTGCTATGCAAGTGGTCACCATCGAGCTTAAGCGTACCTAATAGACAGAAAAGTCCTCCT
>JAIEFT010000017.1 GCA_029066805.1 Clostridiales bacterium
GTGTTCGAGCTGAAAAACTACTTCGGGCAAAAAGCGTACCTTACCCAAAGCCCGCAGCTTTACAAGCAGATGAGCATGATGGCGGGCTTTGACAAAACGTTTGAGATCGGCGAATATTTCCGCGCCAACCCGAGCTTCACCTCCCGCCACGACACCGAGTTCACGGGCATTGACGTTGAAGTGTCGTTTATCGACTCGCACCACGACGTAATGGATATAGAAGAAGCTTTGCTCGCGCACATAATCAACGGCGTTAAAGCCGAGTTCAACGACGAGTACAAAAAATACTTCGGCAGTGACATAATCTCGCTCGACTATAAGATACCGCGCATTACGCTTGCCGAAGCTTACAAGATCCTCAAAGACGAAATGAACTACGAAGTGCCGCGCGCACTAAAGGGCGACCTCGATCCCGACGGCGAAAAGCTTATCTGCAAGTACGTCAAGGAAAAATACGGCAGCGATTTTGTGTTCATAATCGACTTCCCTGCCAAGGCGCGCGCATTCTATTCCATGAAGAAGGACGACGATCCCACGCTTACCAAAACCTACGATCTGTTGTTTAAGGGCATAGAAATCACCAGCGGCGCACAGCGCGAGCACCGTTACGAAAACCTCAAGACGAACATTGAAGAAAACGGCATCAAACCCGAAACCATGACCGAATACCTCGACTTTTTCCGCTACGGCGCACCTACGCACGGCGGCTTCGGACTGGGTATTACACGCACGCTTGTCAAGCTGTTCGATCTGCCCAGCGTAAAAGACGTAACATTCTTGTTCCGCGGACCTAGTAGGTTAAAACCGTAATAGCGAATTCTTTACGATATTTACAAAAGACAAAAAGGACTTGCCGATTTTCGGCAAGTCCTTTTTGTTTACTCTTTTATTGTGTCATCGACAATATCTTCGGGAAGGGTTACGGTGGTGCTGCCGACATCTTTTATAGTAATTGCAGTTGTCGCCCCTGTATCCTCAATAAGGTTAATTATCAATACGCCCGCGTCGAGCTTGGCGGTTATGCTTCCGTCAGTCAGCACGCATTTGAGCGTTTTGGTCTTGCTGTCGTATTCGCTCCACGGCAGTACGCCTATCTTCATAATAAGATTCGATAATAGGACTTCGGGGTCTCCTATGTCGGAAGCGTTGCTATTCTTGTGCCAAGTCAAATCGTCGGTTTGGTAAATCTTGTAAATGCGACCGTTTTCTATCACGGCATAGGTAGTCTCGTTGTATTCGATTTTGATTTTACCGCTTTCCGTGTAGTACTTATATACGCGTCCGTCGGAATACTTCGAAACGTCTGAATAGTTTCTGCCCTCTTTGGCGTTTCTCAAAAAAGTGATCGCCGCATTTAAAGCATTATCGATCTCCTCTTGCTTGTCGGGCTTTTTTTCGCCGCAACCCGTCATAGCAAGTCCTGCCATGGCAAAGCATGCGGCAAGACAAAAGGAAATAACTATCGTCTTGAAAAACCTTGCTAATTTCATATTTCGCCTCCATTGTCAAGTGTTTTGAATATCATAACATAAACGCGCCGAAAAGTAAAGCCCTGATACTTTGTCTACATTGTTTTTCTTTTCAATGCTGAAATTCGCTGTTTATGGGGAATACTTTTTTAGATATCTATGCTATAATAGCCATATCAAACAAAGAGGATTTGACTATGGACATGCAAAAAATCGGCAGCTTTTTAGCCGAACTGCGAAAAGACAAGGCTTTGACCCAAGAAGAGTTGGGCGAAAAGATAGGCGTTACCAACAAAACCGTTTCGCGATGGGAAAACGGCAATTATTTACCGCCTGTGGAAATTTTGCAAATACTAAGCAAGCTTTACGGAGTGAGCATAAACGAAATACTTTCCGGCGAGCGGCTCGACACCGACACGTACAAAAAGAAAGCGGAAGAAAACATCGTAACGGCGTTGCATAACAGCACCGCCGACGTCCCGGAAAAGGTGCGTAAATACAAAACCGAGTGGCGCAAAAAACATTGGGTCGAATTAATGTTGGAAAGCATAGCATTATTGGCTGTATTAATATGCGGCGCTATCTTTGAAGAAACGCATTTGCTTGAATGCGGCTCTTTGTTGGCATTAGTATTGGCGTTTTGGCTTAATTGCAGAAAGGATCAGTATGTTTACAAAATGCTTTATCAAGAAAACGTGATGAATGCAGTTAAAAGTCTTGATTAGACTGTGCCGACAAGTAGTAATTTAAGAGGTTTGTCTTATGAATATTTTCAGAACGTCCGTAACGGTTATTCTGTTATTAGCTAGCATAGCCCTGATAGTGGTTGCTTTTATGGGGCATGAAGCCGCATGGTCGAGCGCCGCTGTTTGCGGTTGCAGCGCGGCTATCACATCTGATATTTGGAAAAAAAGGTTTAAGAACAGATAGCAAATCCGCTTGGATCGTATATTAATAATAAAATAAACTACTGCTTTTTTGTGCGCTTGTTGGGCAGCGGTGTGATTTGCTCCAAGATTTTGCAGACCTGCTCCGTAAGCTCGGCGTTTTCTATATCCAATATATAATGCTCCTTCGAGCCGCCGTACGGAACGCCGCACGCCGCGCCGCTCATGATTTCATCAAGCTGCGGCAGCTTTTTTACATACACCGTGCTGTCGCAAACCAAAAGAATAGGTTTCTCATTTATATAAACCATATACTCGCCGAACATTTTTTTGTATCTTACATTTTGAAATCCGCGTAGCTGTTCGCACACAAACTCTATATAATCCACAGGCGTTGCCATAATATTTTGCCTCGCAAAAAAGTTTAGTATATTTTAGCTCAGTACGCAAAAAAAGTCAATGCTCTTTTGGGTAGTTGACTTGAAGTCGTATATATGTTAAAATATACAAACGGAGGCAGAAATGGAAAAATCGGAAAAGTTCAGACTGATATACTCGATATTTCTCGGCGTTTTCACCGTGGCGGTGGGAATCGCCGTAATTTGCGTTACCGCGGACATTTACTATTCGGGCAAGGGCACGGAAGTAATCTACAGCCGCGCTATCGTAGGTGAACGCTTAACCGCGCTTGCGATACCGCTTATCTTCCTTATTGCCGCCGTCATATTCGGCGCGATATTCCCGCTATACAAGGTCAAGGCGTCGCGCCCGCCCGAAAAGATTCTTGAAAAGCTTACTTCTCGCCTACCGCAATCGGGCGACGGCGAAGAATTTTCGGTTGCCCAAGCCGCGTACAAAAAGGCAAACACAGTTCGTCTTGTCGCTTGGCTTGTCGCGCTTGCCGTGGTGCTCGCGTCGCTCATTGCTGTATTGTGCTATATAGTAAATACGGCGCACTTCCAAAGCGAGGACATAACGGCGGACATATTCGCCATGGTAGCGAATGTTCTGCCCTGGCTTGCGGCTGCTTTTGCCGCGTCGGTCGCGGCGGCGGTGGTCAGCCATGTATTTGCAAACAGGCAAGTCGCGGCGGCAAAGACCATGATCAAAAACGGCGATAAAGCTACGGTCATCCAAAAAACCGAGCCAGCGTTTATAACAAAGTTAAAGAACATAATAGCAAAACCCGCATTCTTGTGGGCGGTACGCGGCGCGGTGGGCGTGATTGCCGTAGTATTCATTATCGTCGGCATTGTCAACGGCGGTGCGCACGACGTGCTTGTAAAAGCCGTCAACATCTGCCAAGAATGCATCGGATTAGGCTGAGGAGGACGCGACAACATGATTACTGCAATAATTGTTATATCCATCGTCCTTGCATTCGGCCTGCTTGTATTCTTTGTGGGAAGGGCTGTGCGTAGAGCAAACCTTCCGCAAAAACCCGAAAACCCCAACGCCCCCGCTAAAGAGAAAGGCTTTAAGGGCTTTATTGCCGGATTAAAAAATATTGTGCCGACCAAGCGGCGACTGATTCAGGTATACGCCGCGCTGCTGTACAACGCCAACATTAAAGGTTTTTTCTCGGGCGAAATATATACGAGCGAAAACACCAAGTATATGTGCGTGCCCGGGCTGAACTGCTACTCCTGCCCCGGCGCAGTGGGTGCGTGCCCGATGGGCGCGTTCCAGAACGCGCTTGCCGAAAGCAATACGCGTGCGCCGTACTACATTCTCGGCATACTCGCGCTATTCGGGCTTATGCTCGCGCGCACGATATGCGGATTCCTGTGCCCCGTAGGTTTGTGCCAAGAGCTGCTGTACAAGATACGCACGCCCAAGCTGAAAAAGAGTCGTGTGACGCGCATACTCTCGTACTTCAAATACGTAATACTCGCACTCGCAATCGCGCTGCCGCTGATTTACGCGCTGCGCGACATACCGCTCCCCGCATTCTGCAAATACATATGCCCCGCGGGCACGCTCGGCGGCGCGGTCATGCTGCTTATAAACCCCAACAACTCCGGACTGTTCGGACAGCTCGGTTGGCAATTCACCTGGAAGTTCTCGCTCGCCATAGCGTTTGTAGTGGCGTCGATATTCATATTCCGCGTGTTCTGTCGGTTCTTCTGCCCGCTCGGCGCGATATACGGATTCTTTAACAAGTTCGCGCTCATCGGCGTTACAGTCGACAAAGAGAACTGCACGGACTGCGGGCTGTGCGTTGCGCACTGCAAAATGGACGTGAAACACGTGGGCGACCACGAATGTATAAACTGCGGCGAGTGTATGGCGGTGTGCCCTACCAAGGCAATCAGCTGGAAGGGTTCTACCATATTCCTACGCCACTCCGCCGTGACAGAACCCATACCGCAAGAAAAGCCGCTGTCATTGGAAGCAGGCGAAGTAAAAATCGCCGCGACGGTTGCGACGAACGCCATCGACCAACCTATAGTCGCAACGCAAGAAGCCGCCGCAACCGATACGGTAGCGGATATGGCGGCGACGGCAAGCGCCGTGCACGAGCAACCGGAACAAGCCGAGCAAGCGCCTGATGCGGCAACCGAGAACAGCGCAGTCATGCCTGCACAATACAAAGCAAAAAAGCCGCTTAAGTTTTGGCTTGAAGTGGCGGCGTGGGCTGTTGCGCTCGGCGTTCTTCTTGCCGCGCTCATCTGCTACAACTTTATCGACAAGGATGAGGAGTATACTCCACCGCCCGGCGACAATGATCAAATAGGCTACAACGTGGGCGAAGTCGCGCCCGACTTTACGCTCAAGATGTACAACGTCGACGATAACAGCACGTTTAATCTATACGCACAGCGCGGCGGCATTACGGTAGTTAACTTCTGGGCGACCTGGTGCACGCCGTGCGTAGAGGAGCTTCCTTACTTTAACGAGCTAGCCGAGAACCACTCGGATATAACGGTGGTCGCTATCCACGGCTCGTCCACTCGCAACGTTCAGGACTTTATCAACAGCAAGGGCTGGAGCGGGTATGCACTGACGTTTGTTCAGGACGAACTAAGCGGAACTAACTGCCAGACCTTCCGCGCATTCGGCGGCACTTCTATGTGGCCTATGACGGTTATTATCGACGCCGACGGCAAAGTGCTATACAACAGCACGGCGTCGTTCAAAAACTACGAACAATTGGATACGCTTGTTACAGGCTTTATGACCGAAAGCGGCGAGCAAGCATAGTAATTAAATTCCACCGACTAATTAAAAGCGCCCCGAAAGTTTGTCAGACTTTTGGGGGCTTTTAATTGCTGCGATTTTACTTGTCTTTATTATACGAAAATACTATATCGTTTTCGCCTAACATGCGCAGTTACGGCGCTTTATAAAATATCGATATACTCGCCGTTAAGCGCTTTGTTCATACTCCTGACCGCGCAGAACTTACCGCACATAGAGCAGCTGTCCTCATGCTCGGGCGCGCGGCTGTCACGAATCGCTTTTGCGGTTTCGGGATCGATAGAGCATTCCCACTGCTTTTCCCAGTCGAACGTTCTTCTTGCGTCGGCCATAGCGTCGTCGGTATCTCTTGCGTGAGGAATTTTTTTGGCAATATCCGCAGCGTGCGCCGCAATTTTAGACGCGATTATGCCTTGCTTTACGTCCTCCACGTTCGGGAGAGCAAGATGTTCGGCAGGCGTTACGTAACAAAGGAATGCCGCGCCCGCGGCTGCGGCGATCGCTCCGCCTATGGCAGAAGTAATGTGGTCATATCCGGGCGCAATATCGGTAACAAGCGGACCGAGCACATAGAAGGGCGCGCCCATGCAAATAGTCTGTTGCAACTTCATATTGGCTTCTATCTGGTCCATCGGCATGTGCCCCGGACCTTCCACCATCACTTGAACGTCCTTCGCCCAAGCGCGCTTAGTCAGCTCGCCAAGGCGTACAAGCTCTTCGATTTGGCAAACGTCGCTTGCGTCGGCAAGACAGCCGGGGCGACAAGCGTCACCCAAGGAAATCGTAACGTCATACTCGCGGCAAATATCGAGTATCTCGTCAAAATGCTCGTAGAACGGGTTTTCCTCGCCTGTCATGCTCATCCACGCAAAAACAAGCGAGCCGCCGCGGGAAACAATGTTCATCTTTCTCTTATGCTTCTTTATTTGTTCGATAGTTTTTCTGGTAACGCCGCAGTGCAGAGTTACAAAGTCCACGCCGTCTTGCGCGTGAAGACGAACAACGTCGATAAAGTCCTTAGCGGTAAGGGTTGCCAAATCTCTTTGATAATGGATGACGCTGTCATAAACGGGCACAGTGCCTATCATGGCAGGGCACTCGCTTGTCAGTTTTTTGCGGAACGGTTGAGTGTTGCCGTGAGAAGACAAATCCATAATTGCCTCCGCGCCCATATTGACTGCCGCCATAACCTTTTGCATTTCTACGTCATAGTCCTTACAGTCACGGGAAACGCCGAGGTTGACGTTTATCTTGGTACGGAGCATAGAGCCGACGCCGTTGGGATCGATGCAGGTGTGCAGTTTATTGGCGCAAATAGCGACCTGCCCCTTGGCGACAAGGTCTCTTATTTCTTCTTCGGTTCTGAATTCCTTAGCGGCAACCTTTTTCATTTCGGGGGTGATGATGCCCTTTCTTGCGGCATCCATTTGCGTTGTGTAATTCCTCATTGTTTTTGCCTCCTTTCAGACAGATTACATTTCTTCGGCGAAATGTGAGTTTAGATCGAAATTATGCTGTATAGGTCCGCTGCCCTTTCCCAAATCAAGCTTGGCGTCAAGGGCGCAGGATATATATGCCTTGGCCCTCTTAACCGATTCGGACAAGGTAAACCCTTTGGCAAGATTTGAAGCAATGGCGGAAGACAGCGTGCAGCCTGTTCCGTGCGTGTTTGGATTATCGATTCGCTTACCCTCAAACCAATAATATTTTCCGTTTGAATACAAAAGGTCGTTTGCGTCGTTGATACTGTGTCCGCCTTTAATCAGAACGGAACAGCCGTATGTATCGCCGATAGCTTTTGCCGCCAAAAGCATATCTTCCTTGTTTGCGATACCAAGTCCCGAAAGCGCCTGTGCTTCCGGGATATTCGGCGTAACGACAGTCGCTATGGGCAGCAGCTCGTCTGTCAAAGTCCGGATTGCGTCGGTCTTGATCAGCGCCGAACCGCTTGTCGCTACCATAACGGGGTCGACCACGATATTTTTTGCTCCGTAGTGTTTGAGCCTATATGCAATAACTTTAATAAGCGCTGCCGAAGATACCATACCGATTTTGACAGAATCGGGAAAAATATCCTCGAATACCGCGTCGATCTGTTGTGCCATAAATTCCGGGGTCGATTCCAAAATCGCTCTGACGCCGGTCGTGTTTTGCGCGGTAAGTGCGGTAATCGCGCTCATGGCATAAACACCGTTCATCGTCATTGTTTTTATATCCGCTTGAATACCCGCGCCGCCGCAGGAATCACTTCCTGCGATCGATAATGCCGTCCTCATTTTTGCTCCTTTTAACACAAGCTTAGTTCCTTTGCTCTTGCCTTCAGCTCGATCGTCGCCTGTTTCGGGTCGTCCGCTTTCATGATGGCAGACACGACACATATACCGGCTATCGGTATTCCCGAAAGAACGTCGATGTTATTTTTGTTGAGTCCGCCGATGGCGTTGACGGGAATGGGGACTGCGCCGCAAATATCACGCAATGTAGCCGTGGAAGTTAAAACTGTCTTTACCTTTGTGGTGGTGGGATATATTGCCCCCACTCCGAGATAGTCCGCACCCTGCTCATACGCTTCCTTTGCCCACGGAACGGTTTTGGCTGTCGCGCCGACGACCTTGTTGTCGCCCATCAGCTTCCTTGCGGTCGCAATCGCCATATCGCTTGCACCCAAGTGCACGCCCTCCGCATCAACGGCAAGCGCCACGTCTACACGATCGTCGATAATCAGAGGAACGTTGTAGCGCTTGGAAATAGAGTGCACCTTTTCCGCAAGGCAAATATATTCGCGGGTACTCTTTTCCTTTTCGCGAAGCTGCAAAAGCGTTACTCCGCCCATAAGCGCTTGCTCGACGCGGTATAGAAATTCTTCCTCGCCGTAGAGCGTGCTGTCGGTTATAAAATACAAGCTCGAATCAAATTTTTTCATTTATTTTCCCGTCCGTATATAAATAGTCGTTCAAAACAGGCTGCAAGCCCTGCTCGGCAATATCCTTATACATTTTATCGAGGCTGCGGCAGTCGTCAATCTCAAACTGCTCGTCGCCCTGCATTTCATCGGATTCTTTGCCCGAATACTTGCTTTCGTGGTCGCCTATGCCTGTGGACACACCTGCGGAAACCTTTGTTGCGGCAATTTTTACAATTCCGTTGCGAAACTGTGCACTCTCGCGGGAAGAAACCGTAATCCCGACGTAAGGCAAAAATATTCGATATGCGCAAAGCACCTGACAAAGCTGTTTTTCGTGAACGTCAAGAGGATTGATCTTATCGTTGTTAATGATTGGTCTGAGTCTCGGACAGGAAAGCGACATCTCGGCATGCGGATATTTTCTCTGCAAATAGTAAACGTGCAAAGCGCTTGCCAAAGCGTCTTTGCGGAAGTCGGATAGTCCGAGAAGAGCCGAGAATGCAACGCCGCGCATACCGCCGCGCAACGCTCTTTCCTGCGCGTCAAAGCGATACGGCCACACGCGCTTTTGCCCGAGCAGGTGGAGCTGTTCGTATTTATCCGAATCGTATGTTTCTTGAAATACCGTTACATAGTCCGCGCCGCATTCGTGGAGATACTTATACTCATCCGTATTTACGGGATAAATTTCAAGCCCTACCATGCGGAAATATTTGCGCGCCGCTTTGCACGCCTCGCCTATATATTCCACACTGCTCTGCCCTCTGCTTTCGCCTGTAAGAATAAGGATTTCTTCCATCCCGCTGTCGGCAATGACCCTCATCTCTTTTTCTATCTGCTCGGCAGAAAGCTTCATACGGTTAATGTGATTGTAGCAGTTAAAGCCGCAATACACGCAGTAATTCTCACAATAATTCGCTATGTAGAGCGGTGTAAACAGATATACGGTGTTGCCGAAATGCTTGCTTGTTTCATGCCTTGCTCGCTGCGCCATCAGCTCTAAATATTGTTCTGCCGCAGGGGAAAGAAGCGCCTTAAGGTCATCAACGGTACACGTGTCGTGCTCCAAAGCCGCCCTGACGTCAGCCGACGTGTATTTTGAATAATCGTAGGACTTCATCTGTCCGATCACGTTTGCGCAAACGTCCGATTCGATTATCTCCATTCCCGGCAGGTATTCCATATGATTTTTACGCGAGCGCGGGTCGGTTTCGAGTTTATGTTTTTTTGCAAGCGCTTCGGGCGACAGATACTCCGAATCCACAAAAAATCTATTTTCCATAAGCTGTTCTCTCAATCGCGCAAAAATCCGGTCAACGGGTCGGAAGCGGACGCACCGCGAGCAATAACTCTTCCCAATCCCGCAAGATACGCCTTGCGTCCGGCTTCGATTGCGCTTTTGAATGCGGACGCCATCATCGGAAGATCGCCTGCGGTGGCAAGCGCCGTATTCGCCATAATAGCGGCAGCGCCCATCTCCATTGCCTCGCATGCTTGCGACGGGCGACCTATACCCGCGTCAACAATAATAGGCAAATCTATCTCGTCTATGAGTATTTGTATAAAATCCTTAGTAGCTAAGCCCTTGTTAGACCCGATGGGCGACGCAAGCGGCATAATGGTAGCCGCCCCTGCGTTAACAAGATCGCGGGCGGCGTTCAGATCCGGATACATATAGGGCATTATCACAAAGCCTTCTTTGGCAAGGATCTCCGTTGCCTTTATTGTTTCTTGATTGTCGGGAAGCAGATATTTGGAATCTCTCATAATCTCGATCTTAACGAAGTTGCCGCAGCCGAGTTCTCTTGCAAGACGGGCAATGCGGACGGCTTCCTCGGCGTTTCTTGCTCCGCTTGTGTTGGGAAGTAAAGTAATGCCTTCCGGAATATAATCAAGTATGCTTTCTTGTTCCTTGGTGTTTGCGCGGCGAACGGCAAGTGTGATAATCTCCGCTCCCGCGTCCTTCACCGCCGCTTCGATAAGCTTCATAGAATATTTGCCTGAGCCAAGAATAAAACGAGAGTTAAATTCGTGGCCGCCGATAATCAGTTTGTCGTTGTTCACTTATGTCTCCTTTTTATGTTAAGCTTCAAATTGTTCTGCCAATAATCGGATCACCGTATGCGCCTGATGCGCGGCGCATAGCATTACACGGGGAGCAACAAGGCTTTCCTCTTCTTTTACGTCGCTCGTTCCGTCTCCGCAGATATAAAACCGCTTCGACACCCTGCGCGTTTTTATTGCGTTTGCGCTGCCTATTCCCGCCATACCGGACGCCGCGACAAAATACTTTTCCGGCATTTTTTCAAGAACGATGTTTGTCAACATTGCTTTTGCTTCCGCACCGTCAAAAGCTTCGCATATAATGTCAGCGCCTTTCAACAACTCAACGGCATTATCCTCCGTGATACGCGCGGTTATCGTTTCAAGGTCAACGTACGGGGCGATTTCTTTAATGTTCTCTTTTAGCGCCTCAGTCTTATACATTCCGATTTGATTCGCCTTGTATTGCTGGCGGTTCAGGTTTGTAATATCTACACGGTCAAAGTCAATTAGGATCAATTTTCCTACACCCGCTCTGGCAAGGGCAATTGCAATATTAGAGCCCAGCCCGCCAAGACCGCAAATTGCTACCGTAGCCGACAAAAGCTTGTTTTGCAGATTTTGACCGTGCCGTTTGCTCAACGCTCTATTCCATTCTTCTTTTGTCAGTAACAAATCAACCACCTCCCACAAAGGAGACAATTTCAATGCTATCGCCGTCCGACAGTATCGTCTCGCCATACTTTGCTTTCGGAACAATATCCCCGTTGCGCTCCACGGCGATCCTTTTGGGATCGTAATCCGTGGTGGCAAGATAATCCGCCAGTGTCTTTCCGTCAATATCCAGTATTTCTCCGTTTATTTTTATCATCCGTGGTTGCCTCCATACAAAATACAAACGGGAAGCTTCCGATCTGGTAACTTCCCGTTAAAAACACAGTTTACATTATGTATCCCTACGTTGGCATTATCCAAATCAGGTCAGCGGTCGAAGGTCATACCTTCCTCTCAGCCTGTAATACAAGCTCCCGTCTATTAAATTGTTAATACCATTATAGACTATCCAAGCAGATTTTGCAAGTGTTTTGAGAAAATGATATGGATCTAATTTAAACATATTTAAACGGCATAAGCTTTGCCAACAAATCGTATGCGCGGTAATCTTTTCGGCGTGCTCTCCTCTGTATCCACTTCGACTAAGCAAAAACCGCCTTGCGGCGGTTTCGCTTGGTCGAAGTGGCGAGATTGCCCGCGAACTGCGCGGGCGGGCTTTGCGCTTCGCGCAAGCGCCTAGCGAACTGCACGCCGGTTTTTCTTTCTCGCCGTACTTATTTTTCATTCTTTCCCGTGATTCCCTTTGAGCAATATTTTTCTCGGCGTGCTCTCCTCTGTATCCTCTTCGACTAAGCAAAAACCGCCTTGCGGCGGCTTTGCTTGGTCGAAGTGGCGAGACTCGAACTCGCGGCCTCATGGTCCCGAAAAATAAAAATCTGCCGCTTTGCTTTCTTTATTATTAGGAAATTGCTTTTGACACTACGTTGACACTATGCAAAATATGATACTGTTCCTGCTGATACCGTGTATTTACATTCTAAGTCAAATACGTTTTTTACTACATCCCATTTTAATTCCGTTATGCTAATTGTTACCGAATATTGTTGTCCTTCTTTTACGTTCCCTACAGATTTTTCTATGGTTTGAAGTTGAGTCCCGTTGGATTTTTGAAAAACAAATTTAAGCTTTAATCCATCAATATCTTTTTTAGGTGTAAATGTAAGTTTTTCTCCAAATGACGATAGATCTAAATCATCACCGGAAAGTGTAAGGTCGTTTAGCGTTGCATTTCTCGATAATAATCTGGGCGTGTTTCCATCATTGTTATTATCATTTTGTTTTAAAAAATACGTTAATGCTATTGCTATAACTATACCCAATATTATAATACCAATCGTTATTAGCTGTCTCTAATACACATATACGCGCCCACGAGACTAAGG
>JAIEFT010000018.1 GCA_029066805.1 Clostridiales bacterium
CTTTAGGCGCGGCTAGTAACAACTAGGGCTTTGCCCGCACATGAGAAACCCCCGGCTTCGCCGGGGGAGTTTCATTCTATCGTTTTGGCGTTTTTTCTGTACGTAGACGGGGTAACGCCAAACTTGCCAAAGAACGCACGCGAAAAGTACGACAGATTTTCAAACCCGCAGTCAAACGCGATATCTATTATTCGGTCGGACGAAAGCGACAGCGCGTTTGCGGCTACGTTCAGCCTGTAGTCGATTATATATTCCGTAAAGCTTTGACCCGTCATGCTCTTGAAAATCTTCATAAAATGACTGCAAGAATATGCGCAAATATCTGCGGCGGTCTTTACTGTTATTCGCTCGCCGTAATGTTGGCGGACGTATAGCAGCAGTTTTTTCAGTTTGTCGTAATTGCTCGCGTCAACAGCATTGGCCGTAGATTTGGGCATGGAAAACGCAATTATGTGGTGCAGTGCGGCAAACAGTGCGGATTTGATTAATAGTTCGTTTCCGTGCTCGTTATGCCTGTTTTCGATAAGCGTAGTCATATGCGGCAATAAAAGCTTGTTCAGTTCGCAACCGCGCGGCACATATATCATTGGCTCTATCTCGCCATGGTACAACGGCTTAAAGTACTTTTTTCGGCATATATCGTCCGCACTGTCAAGCACCGTAAGCGAAAAAAGTATATTGTAGTACTTCATAGCGCAATTGTCATTGCGCTCTATAGCGTGCACGGTTTGCATTGGCACAATCACAATGTCCCCGCGCTCGACAGGAAAGCGCGTGGCTTGCACCGTGACTATTCCGTTTCCGTCCTTGACGAAAATAAGCTCCATCTCGTCATGCCAATGCAACGGGAACGAGCAAATAAAGCCCGGAATGTCACCCTTGTATACAGTATACGGAAATTCTATTTGTCCGTGCATTTTTGTTTCGTGAAAAGCTATGTCTTGCATAATTGCCTTTTTAATAGTTTTGTGTTAAAATACAATCGTATACTGTAAGTATTATACACTGTTTAATAGTATAATGCAAATAAACAGGAGATAAATTATGAATATACATGCAATAAGACACGACACACTTACAGGCTGCTATGCGTATGACGAAAGCACTTTGATTATAAAGCTCGAAACAGGCAAGGACGTTACCTCTGTACGCGTTTACACAGGCGACCCTTTTGACGGCTGGGTAGACGGAGTGTGGAAGGGCGACATGCATGAAATGGTATGCACGGCGGAAAAGAAGCATACTCTTGTGTGGCATGCGTCCGTTGCGCCCAAGTATAAACGACTGCAGTACTACTTCGAGATAGCGAGCGGAGATGAAAGGACGTATCTGTTTGAGGACGGTATTCATACGGACGGAAACGGCAAAGCAGGGACAATCGTTCAGTATTTTAAGCACGCTTGGCTCAATCCCGCAGACGTGTGCATTGTGCCAAAGTGGGCGGAGGACGTTGTTTGGTATCAGATTTTTCCCGATAGGTTTTGTAGAGCTTGCGGAAGCGCTAGCAAAAGCTCGCTAAAGATTTTGCCTTGGGGCGAGGAGAAAAACGCGCGGTTCTATAATTTTTACGGCGGGAACATTCGCGGCATTACGGATAAGCTCGGCTATATTAAAGAGCTCGGAATAGGCGGGTTGTACTTGACGCCGATCATGCGCTCCGATACCAATCACAGGTATAACACTCACGATTATACGCTTGTCGATCCCGAGCTGGGTAGCGAGTCCGACTTAAAAGAGCTTATATCCAAAGCGCACGACATGGGTATTAAAATCATGCTCGACGCTGTTTTCAACCATTGCGGCACGGAATTTTTCGCTTGGCGCGACGTAGTGGAGAACGGCAAAAAATCGCGGTATTACGATTGGTTCTTTATAAACGACGAGCAATTTGACAAATCGAATAACAGTACAAAGGATGGGCGTTATTATTCGTTCGCCTTTGCCGCATATATGCCCAAGTTGAACACAAACAACAAGGAGGTAATGAACTACCTGATCGATATTTGTAAGGGCTGGATCGCGCTCGGTGTGGACGGATTACGGTTTGATGTGGGAAACGAGATTTCGCATGCGTTTTTAAAAAAGCTTCGACTCGAGCTTAAGGCGATAAAGCCGGATGTGTATTTGCTCGGCGAGATTTGGCATAGATCGCTGCCGTGGCTTTTAGGCGACGAGTACGACTCCGTAATGAATTATCAGTTTTTGGAGAGCGTAAACGGATTTATGATCGACAAGCGTGAGACGGCGCGCGATCTTATGTATGCGCTTAACGAGTCTTACAGTATTTACTACAAGCAGATAAACAGCGTGCTGTTCAACATGCTCGACAATCACGACGTAGACCGCGCAGTTACGCGCTGTAAGTCGGCAGACGGGCTGCTTCAAGAGCTTACTGTGCTCATGACAATGCCCGGCAGCCCGTGTATTTACTACGGCACGGAAACAGCTTTATGCGGAGAAGTAGCCGAATCGCGAAATAGGCGGTGCATGGACTGGCACGGCATAGAAAGCGGAAAGTACGATGAAATTATGTCGGAGTTTAAAAGCATAGTCGCGCTGCGCAAGCTGCTTATTCAGTTTAAGGACTGCAATATCGAGTGGAATGTAGGCGAAAACAGATTAGTGAATTACGCGTGGAAAAATGCGCAGGGCAAACGCATGGAAATCTACTTGAACGCTTCCGATTCGAGCGTCGATATATCAATCGATAATCCAATTGCTTACAGCAGACTGCTTGATGGAAATGCGTTACTGCCCGGCGGTATCGCTGTTTTGTGCGGGTAATACTTTATGGATATACCCGAAGTTTTGAGCGTTAACGACAAGTCGTATCGCGTGATAAAGCTGCTCGGTAAGGGTAAGGGCGGATACTCTTTTCTTGTGACGGACGGAGAGCAAAGATATGTACTTAAGCAAATCCATCACGAGCCGTGCGATTACTACAACTTCGGCGACAAGCTGAAATCCGAGCTTGACGATTACGCGCGGTTAAAGGCGGTGGGCATTTCTATCCCAAAACTCATAGATACAGACGTCGCGCACGAGCGGATTATCAAGGAATACATCGACGGAAAAACGGTGAGCGAGTGCATAATCGACGGAGAAATGAAAGAAGACTATCTGTCGCAAATAAAACAGATGTGTCGGCTTTTATACTCGGCACATCTGAACATAGATTATTTTCCTACTAATTTTATCGCGTGCGGCGGCACATTGTACTATATCGATTACGAATGCAACAGCTACAGCGACGAATGGAATTTCGAAAACTGGGGAATTAAGTATTGGTCAAAGACCGGTGAATTTTGCAAGCATTTCGGCGTGCCTGCCGACAGATAAAAACTATTACAACAGCGTTTTTACCAAATCGTCCATATCGTAAAGCGCGGGGGCGGCGGATAGCAAAAAGTCCGCCGCTTTGTATGCGCCGGCGGCAAACAGCTTGCGGCTGCGCGCCGAGTGAGATATTGTGACGATCTCGTCTTCGCCGTAAAACCCGATTTCGTGTTCGCCCACCACTCCGCCGCCGCGAACGGACGTTATACCAAGTTCGCCTTTTTTGCGCTTGCCGTCGCGATTTACCACTTGGTTGTCGCGGGAGATAAGCGCGTCGGCGAGCAGCAGCGCCGTGCCGGATGGATTATCCAGCTTTTGGTTGTGGTGCTTTTCCACAATTTCTATGTCGAACATGTCGCCGAGCACAGCCTTTGCGGCAACCGCAGCCGCCTTGGTTGCGGCTATGCCCAGACTCATGTTGCCGGAACGGAAAACGGGCACTTTTTTGGATAACAGCATTATCATGTGCAGCTCGCTGTCGTTGTAGCCGGTGGTGGCAATAACAGTCGGCTTGAGTGTTCTGTCCGCCAACGCTACAATAGGCGACAGCAGATACGGATTGGAAAAATCAATAATCACGTCGAAGTCGACGTCGATTTTGTTTGTATCGTTGAATACGGGAATATCTCCGCTGCGCGGCGTTTTGTCAAATCCGCCTACGACCGTGTAGCCGAAGTCTGCGGCGCATTCCGTGAGAATTTTGCCCATGCGTCCGTCTATGCCGAAAATAAACGCTTTTTTCATTTTATCAATCCCACCTCGCGCATTGTTGCCCTAAGCAGTTCGGTGTGTTGCGGTTCGAGTTCGGTAAGCGGCAGGCGCGGCGCACCCACTTCCATGCCGATCAGTTGCATAGCCTTTTTAACGGGAATGGGGTTGACTTCGCAAAACAGAGCGGCGATAAAATCGTTCAGCTTGAACTGTAGCTGCTGCGCCTGTAAAAATTTCTGCTGCGCGCAAAGATTGCACAGCTCGCTCATAAGCTTTGGCGCGGGGTTTGCCGCAACCGAAATAACGCCCTTGCAGCCCATAAGTATTGCGGTGGCGGTTATGCCGTCGTCGCCGCAGTACATATCAAATCCGTTCTCCGCGCACACCTTGGCGGTGTTTTGGAACTGGTCGATATTGCCGCACGCTTCCTTTATGCCTATAACGCCGTCTATTTTGGATAGCTCTCCGACAGTTGCCGGAAGAATATTCACGCCGGTGCGCGACGGCACGTTGTATGCGATGATCGGAACGCCTGCCTTGGCGACCGCTTTGTAGTGTTCTACTATTCCGCGCTGTGTGCATTTGTTGTAGTAGGGCGTAACGACGAGCACGCCGTCCGCGCCTAATTTTTTCGCCGTTTGCGCGTGTTCGTATGCGGTAGCGGTGCTGTTACTGCCCGCGCCGACTATGACGGGAACGCGCTTTGCTGAATGCGCTATTACAAATGCGGTCGCTTTTTCGTACTCTTCCGCCGACGCCGTGGCAGGTTCGCCGGTCGTGCCGAAGGGGATAAGCGCGGAAACGCCGCCTGCGATCAAATGTTCTATGTACTCGTCAAGTACGGCGTAATCGATATTACCGTCCTTGCCGAACGGCGTGACCATTGCCGCACCCACTCCTGTAAATAATGTCATAATTTCACCTCTGTACTTAATATGTACGATAGTTTGTTGTTATTCGTTGATCAAAAGCTCGGCTATTTGTACTGCATTGGTTGCCGCGCCTTTTCTGATGTTGTCGGCAACCACCCATATGTTAAGCCCGTTTTCAACAGAAAAGTCCTGCCGCACGCGCCCGACAAAAACCTCGTCGTGTCCTTCGCAGTCTATGGGCATAGGGTAGACGTTGTTTTGCGGGTCGTCGCATACAATAACGCCCTTTGCGCAGCTAAGCGTTTCGAGCGCTCCTTCGCGGGTAACGTGGTTAAAGAACTCTATATTTATGCTCTCGCTGTGACCGTAATACACGGGCACGCGCGCCGTGGTGGCGGTTATTCGCAAAGCTTCGTCGCCCAAAATCTTGCGCGTTTCGTTTATCATTTTCAGCTCTTCCTTGGTGTAGCCGTCGCTTGTGAATACGTCTATATGCGGAAGAATGTTGTGCGCAATGGGGTGGGGGAACTTTTTGGGCGGCATGCCTTTTTCGCCTTCCTCAAGGTCGAGCAAACCGGCTTTTCCCGCACCCGCCACTGCTTGATATGTAGAGTACACTATGCGTTTGATCTTGTACTTGTCGTGCAGCGGCTTTAGCGCGACCACCGCTTGAATGGTGGAGCAGTTGGGATTGGCGATTATTCCGTTGTGCGTAAACGCAGCCTCGGGATTTACCTCGGGCACTACGAGTGGAACAGATTTATCCATGCGCCACTGCGACGAGTTATCTATAACGACGCAGCCGCATGCGGCAAAAACGGGCGCAAATTTTTCTGACACGCCGCTGCCGGCAGAAAACAGCGCGATTTGCGCGTTGCATTTTTTGATGTTTGCCTCGGTCAGTTCTTGCACGACATATGTTTTGCCGCAAAATTCAACGGCTTTACCAGCGCTTTTAGCCGAAGCAAAAAGTGTCAATTCGTTGATGGGGAACTTACGCTCTTTCAGTACTTCCAGCATGGTGCGCCCGACAAGTCCGGTTGCGCCCACTACGGCTACGTTTTTATTCATAACAGCCTCCGCAATAATCTTAACAAAACGCATGCGCAAAAGTCAAGTAAATGCAGAATTCAGAATTAAGAATTCGGAATTAAAGCTAAGGCTTCAGTAAATTTAAAAGAAGTGTTGATATTTACTTGAAAAGACAAGGAGAAAGTAGTATACTGGTAATATGGACGAGCAGTCTCTGGTTTATCTTACGTCTACGCGGCGAAAATTGCACGCAATGGCGGAGTTGTCGGGCGCGGAATATAACACGTCGGCTTTTATAGTGGACGAGTTAAAGCGGTTCGGATATAAGCCCAAAACCATAGGCACAGGCGTGTACTGCGACGTAGGGCGCGGCAATAACAGACTTGCTTTTCGCGCGGATATCGACGCGCTACCCATACTCGAGGACGTGACGGCGACGGGCGCAGGCGGCTTTGCTGCATGCGGCAACGTTATGCACGCTTGCGGTCACGACGGGCATACGGCGAATCTGCTCAACGTTGCGCGCATCGTCGGCGGTAAGAGCGACATTCCGTTAAGGTTTATTTTTCAGCACGACGAGGAAGTTGCGGGCGGAAGCACGCTCATGATAGAAAACGGAGTGCTGGATGGTGTGGCGGAAGTATATGCGCTGCATCTTTGTCCGGAGCTCGAGCAGGGAAAAATCGGGTACTGCTACGGCGCTATGTTTGCGGGCTGCTGCGAGTTTGACGTAGCTTATGGCGGAAAGTCGGGACATTGCGCTACGCCCGAGCTGTGCGCCGACGCGGTAAGATCGGCTGTGTATGTGGCGTCCGAAGCGTACAAGCTGACAGAAAAGCATAAGATTTCGGTCACGCTCGGCAAAATGAACGGCGGCTATGCGCGTAACATTATTTCGGATAACTGCATGCAAGAATATACCGCCAGATTTTACGACACAGCGGCTTGCGAAAGCTTTATGATAGACTTAGAGCGCGCGGCGTTGCGTGCCGACGACGATAACGGCACGTCGCATACAATCAAAACAGTCGCGGTATATCCGCCGCTTGTCAATCATGCAATAGCGGTGGATAGGGTTCGCAGCGTTATGGGCGATATGTGTATGCCCGTGCCGCCGCGCAATACCGCCGAAGATTTCTCTAACTTTTTGGAGCATACAAGCGGGTGCATGGTGTGGCTTGGCATAAAGTCGGACGGGCACACTTCGCCGTTGCACAGCAAAACTTTTTCGTTTGACGAATCGGCGCTACTCACAGGCACTGAGCTGTTTCTCAAACTAATCGAATCATACAAGGCGTAAGCAGGAGATAACATGGCAAAAGCGGAAAAAAAGAAAAAGAAGGGCATAGTCCACAAGTTGATGTTTGGCAACGAGGATAAGCCCGACGTTACGCCCGAACAGCTCAACATGGGCAAGTGGGCGATGTTCAAGTTTATATTTTTCAGTCGGTTTGGCACAATGGTGCTTTTGAACCTATTGACGCTGTTGTTTGCATTGCCGGCAATAGCTGTGATGCTTCTGTTTTACTTGAACTCGTCGGTGGCGTCAAGCTTTATTCCGTACTCGTCTAACATCGGTATAGGCTACCCCGTGGTTATCGATGCCGCAAGCTTGGGCGCGGTAAGCGATTTTACTTACAGCCTTATGGAGTTTCTTATTCTTGTGCCGTGCATTGCGGTATTCGCTTTGGGCGTTGCGGGCAACCTTTACGTGATACGCAAGCTCATTTGGAATCAAACCACATCCACGTTTAAAGACTTTTTCCGCGGCATTAAAAAATGCTGGCTGTCGTCATTACTTATGGGCTTGGCGTTCGGGCTTTCGCTATTGCTTGTAGTGTTTGCGCTCGGATACTTCGACGCGTTTGCCATGCCTGTGGCGTACAAAGCGATAACGCTAACAATCGCCATCATTCTTTTTGTGTTCATGATAATTTTCACATCGTTCTTCATGACGCAGAATGTCGCGTTTAAAATGCGTCCGATTGCGTTAATACGCAACTCCGTGCTATTCACATTCGGAGCGTTCTTGCAATCGGTCATCTTTATCGGTATCGCGTTGATACCTGTTTACTTATCGTTCATTCCCGGAATAACAATGCTGCTCGCTATGCTCTATTTGTTTATCGGGTTCTCGTTCAGTACGGTTGTAATATCGTTGTTCTGTCACTTCTGTTACGAAAAATTCCTGTACGACAAGATAACGGATAAGCCGTCCGCAGTGTACACCAAGCGCGAAAACGATATCGGCGAAGAACCCGAAAAATCGAAAAAGAAACAACCCGCAACATACAAAAATCCCAAAAAGCGAAAGAAGTCGATTGACGAGGGCGCTTCGATAACTCCGCTTACGCCCACATTCCGTCGCGAGGATTTGGAAAGATTGCAGCGCGAGCATGAGCAGATTATGCGCGAGGGTGAGGACGACTACGAAGCGACCGAACAAGAGACTGCGGAACAACCCGAACAAGCGGACAACAGTGGCGAGTAAAATTTGATTAAAGAGTTCAACAAAAACGGCGCTGTTGCGCTGTACAAACGCGAGTTTGCCGATTGTCTCGAAAAGGCAGATTACGAGGGTGCGATAGACAATCTTCTCAAGTATTCTGAAGTGCGCGACAACCCGGATTTTCATGCGGCAATGGGCATACTGTATTTTTTGATGACGCAGGACAGCGACGATAGGGAGTTATTGCCGCTGTCTTACCGTGAGTTTTTGATGCACCTAAGTGCAAACCCAAACAGCCGCGTGGCATATAGGAGCTTGCTCGCCATAGCGATACTGCGCCGTGAACCGGCTTCTATCGCGCATATAAGCGACTTTATCAAACAGTGCGGGCAGGACGTGCAAGAGCTTGTGGACGAGCTGTCGGAATACGGTCTGGACATCTTTAACGACGATAGCGAGTATATAGACTTTGACGGCATGTTCACGCCTGCCGATTACGGAGAGATTGCGTCGGACGCGGTCATATTTGCCCCCGAAGACGGAGATATTATTGATTCGATCAAGTCGGACGAACCGCCGTCACCAAAAAACAAGGTGATTAAGTTCAAGGGACGGAGCGGCGAAGAAGATATAGCCAAAGTACCGTCCGAGCAAAAAATCATTCGCATTAAAAACGACGAGTCTCAGGACGAAAAAATCGAATTGGGCGATATGTTCGATATGATGATGCAGCTCATTCAGGGCGACGCGGAAGACTCTGCCGAACAGACCGACGACATAGCTATTGCGGCGGCGGAAATATCGGACGATCAAACCGACGACCTTTACGCCAAGTTCGCACTAAAGCGCGCGCAAAGCTTTTGTGTAAGCGGCAAGTACGAGGAGGCGCTGTGTGAGCTGGACACAATCAAGCGCGACACAGGCAGGCTGTATTACTGTGCCGAGTGCGTCAGAGCCAACATCATGATGGATATGAGTAGGTACGACGAGGCTCAGCTTGCGCTGGATAGGGCTTTGGCGGTCGTGCCGGGCGGTGCGCTTGCGGGCACGATACAGTGTGCGCTGTATGCCGAGCTAAAACAGTTCGATAAAATTCCCGACGTGCTCAAAGGCATAGACGTAACGGACTATGTAGATTCAGACCATGTGTTTAGGGCGTTGAGGTTTGCTATAGAGTATTGCACGCCCGAGGACGCAATGGCGCTGCTGGAAGATTATATCGACGAGTTCAACTCGCTCGATTTGCGGTCTGTCCACGCGCAAATGCTTTATAACGCAGGAGAGCGAGACGCGGCAAAAAAAGAGCTTCGTGTGCTGTCTCGCGTGCTGTACGACGACTTCGGCGCGCAGTATCATTACCTAATGGCAAAGTCGGGGATAGAGGCAATGCCGCTTACCGACGATACGCCTCAAAACATTTTGGGCATTGTTGTGGAAAACATTATCGGGCTTGCGCACTCGGACGTGTTTTCGACCGACTTGGATAATATTATAAACAGCGAGCCGTTCAGGTACGGACTGGAAGTGTTTTTGACGCTGGAGTTTCAAAACACAAGGAGCGTTACAAAGCTCATGTTTGAAACTCTTAATATACTATCGGATAACGAAAGATTGGAAACGGCTATGCGCAACGCTTTGGTATCTCCGTATGTAGAGCCGCTCGTCAAGGCCGTAATCTTGGGCAGAATTCTGCACCGACACAACGGCAAAACACGGTTTTTGGCAGAACAGTCGTTCCGCCCTTTGTCGGACGCGGGGTTGCCGAGCGTCGGTGAAAACTGCGATGCGGGAGTGTATCTTGCGTATGCGCTCACCGTAATGCTGTGTCCGCGCGAGCTGCCGTTTTTGATTGAGCATTACGGCAAGATGCGGCTGACGTTATGCGGCGCGGAGTTCTCTTCGCGCGATACGGCTAATTATCTGTGGCGCACGGTAAGGGCGCACGCGGGGCACAAGGACGCCGAGGTCGACGGACGAATGCATTTCGTGCTCGGCTACGACACAAAAACACAGGCTAATGCGGCGTATAAGGATATGTGCGCACTGCTGCAAAAATTTTAAAAAAACACCTAAGAGGTTTATTAATATGAAAAATAACGAACTTTACTTCATCGACTTTGACAAGCTGTTCGAAAACTACGCCGACAAGTACTACGCCGCGCACGAGGACGAATACGATTCGCCGGACGATTTTGCGCGCGACCTAGACAAGATTTACCACGTGTGGGCTACGTCGCCGCAGGACGTTATAGGCGGCATTTCGCCGAGCGAATTTTTCAATCGCATTCCTACGTCCGAGCTCATAGATATACTAAAGGGCTCGTGCGTCGGTGACAACAATCCCAATTCGCTTTTGTTCGATAGGATCGCCACCGAGCCCGATCTGTTAAAGGACTTGATCAAACTCGCCGAAACCGCGACCGACGAGAAACTGCTATTGGTCGTATTGAGCTTGATAGGCGAGCTTGGCGGCGCGGACAGCATGTTTTATATCGACATGGTGGAACGCGATATCGACGCGTGCGTAAAAGAGGAGTGTATAGAAGCGCTGTGCGACCGTGCGGACGAGGTCAAGGAAGAGCTTTTAAAGCGCGCATTAGCCGCTGACGACGTCGGCAAGATAGAATTGTATGCAGAACCGCTCACGTTCTGCGAAGCGGGTGACGATAGGATTTTGGCACTGCTTAGGACGCTACTCGCTTCCGATCCAAACGTCGCATACGTGGCTGCGCTAATAGGCAGATACGGCGACGACCGCGCTTGCGCCGACCTCTACAAGCTGTTGGACGACTGCGACTACGCCGAGTTTTTGGAAATTCGCAACGCCATAGAAACGCTTGGCGGCACGGTCGATAATCACTACCGTGATTTTTCGGACGATCCGTTATACCAAGCAATAAAAGGGAAAAAATAATTTAAGATGGCAAAAACGATAACTCTAAACGACGTAAAAGAAAACGAAGAATTTAAAAGCCTAATAAGCGCGAGCAACGATTGCTTGTGCGCGCTCGGTTACACCGAACACGGGCTGCGCCACGTCGGGTATGTTTCCAAGACCACGGCAAACATACTCAGCACGCTCGGCTACGACGCGCGCACGGTGGAGCTTGGCGCAATTGCCGGCTGGATTCATGACATTGGCAACGCAATCAACCGCAAGCACCATGGCTTGACCGGCTCTGTGCTCGCGTACGATATCCTTATACGCATGGGTATGACGCCCACCGAAGCGGCTATAATAATATCGGCAATCGGCAACCACGAGGAAGAAAACGGCATGCCGGTAAACGCTGTCGCCGCTGCGCTCATTATTGCCGACAAGTCGGACGCGCACCGTAGCCGCGTGCGCCGCGAAACCGCCGACCGCAGGGATATTCACGATAGGGTAAATCTTTCCATAAAGAAGAACTACCTCGCTATTGACAAAGCCAAAAAGACCATACGGCTTGTCATACAAATGGATAACACTTCCGCGACAATGGAATACTTGCAAATTTATCTTTCGCGCATGGCGCTGTCCGAAAAGGCCGCCGCGCACCTGGGCTACTGGTACGAGCTTGTTATAAACGGCAACGTGATAAACCGTCGCCGTCCCGCAACTAACGTTGAGCTCAAAGCAGGCGAGACCGAAGTGTCCGAAGACTAACATACTTCTTTTGAAAAAGAAGTATGCAAGAAAACTTGATATGTATGATATCGACTTAAAGCCGCGAAAGCGGCTTTTTCTGCATTCTGCATTCTTAATTCTGCATTAATTTACATACAATAAAGTATGTTCAAGTCGTTTTTGCGTTCCGTGTCGGTATCAATGCTGATAGTGGGAACGGTTATCGGCGCGGGGTTCGCGTCGGGCAGAGAAGTGGTAACGTTTTTCGGAGCTGTGCCGAACGTGTTTATCGCGCTGATTGCGGGCGCAATGGTATTTGCGTGTTCTGTGCTGTTTTTGTTTGTCGGGCGGCGCGTGCAAAAGACCGACATGGGCGAGGTAAACGGCGCGGTGTTCGGAAAGGTGCGACCTGTGGCGGATATATTCATGCTATTCAATTCTGTAACGGTATTAGGCGCAATGTTGGCGGCGACGGACAGCTTGGCGGCGGAGTTTATCAATATCCGTCCGCTCACTTCGATTATTTTGGGTCTGCTGTGCGCGGCAATAGCCGTAAAAGGACTGAAGGGCGTGATCAAGGCTAACGCCGTGCTCGTGCCGATAATGATAGTTTTCTTAGGCGTTTGTACCGTGGCGGCGATAGACTTTCCGCTCAAATCGCAGGGCGGAAGCATAGACGCCTACAGCATTATTTTGTACGTTGCAATGAACATGATATTGGGCGGTGGAGTGCTGACTACCGTGCACAAGCTTTCGCCGCGCGAGATATTGCTTTCGTCCGCTATAGCCGCGCTTATAATAGCCGGACTATTGGTTTGCATAATGGGCGCGTTACAATCTTGCGCGGCGGCGCATGCCGACATGCCCATGCTGCTTATCGCGCTAAAAAGCGGCAGAGTAATGTATATGGTAAGTCTGCCGGTTATAGCCGCGTCGATATTCACGACAATGCTTTCGGCGTTTAAGTCGGTTTACGACTATATCAACGGATTTGTAAAGCACAAAATAATATCCGCCGGAATAGTGCTTATCGGCGGACTTGCCGTGGGCGCGCTCGGCTTCACCTCGGTGGTGGGAATGCTGTATCCGATAACCGGCGCTATAGGTTTGCTGTATATAGCGTGCAACTGCTGGTTCTTGATACGTACCCGCGTAAAGCGCAACGTCAAGAAAAAGGCAAGAAGAATAAAATCCAAACTGGCAAAAACTTAACATATCACAATATAAAACTTCGGTATTACTGTAGTCCCATTATCTAAAAACTGTATTATCGAATTTTACTTATATTTTTACCTTCGATATGATATGATGATAGAACGATAAACAGTAATTTAGAAAAGGAGTATGTATGCCTTATATAAAAATTGAAAGCGGTAAGCTGACCGACGAGCAAAAAACTTTACTTATAAAACGCTTGACGGAAGTATCTTCGGAAATAATGAATATTCCGCATGAGTTCTTTACAACTACCATTACCGAACTGCCCGACAAGAATTTCGGTATTGGCGGTAGGACGATAGATATAATTAAAAACGAGTATAAGTCAAAGAAATAGCAATTACTAAATTTAGGCTTATAAATTTCAATTTATCATTCTAAATAGTACATAGAAAAAAGCTCTCGAACATATAGTCCGAGAGCTTTTTTCATCGCTTGAAAATGCAATTCTAACGATTATTTTTTAATTTCTATTGGAAGTGCGCTTTTCAGTCGATTTTATATTTCTTTTTGGTGAGCTTTTCCACGCCGGCGACGGCGAGGTACATTACGGTTGCTAGTACGCACAGTATGACCGTGCTTGCCATGACGAGATCCATTTTAAATACCTGGCTGCCGTAGATAATCAGGTAGCCCAGTCCTGCCGTCGATACAAGGTATTCGCCCATGATGGTTCCGACCCAGGCTAAGCCGACGTTAATCTTGAGCATGTTGACAAGCGCAGGGATATTGGCGGGCAGTATCAGCTTGAACAGTATTTGAAGCTTAGTCGCGCCCATAGACCGCATCAGCAGTATCTTTCCTTCGTCCACCGCCATGAACGCGCTAAGCACGCTGATAACCGTCACTATAATGCAGATGAGTATAGTCATGACGATTATAGCTTGCGCGCCTGCGCCTACCCAAATAATAATTATCGGACCGAGCGCGATTTTGGGCAGGGCGTTAAGCACCACTATATACGGCTCGACTACGCGCCGCAGCTTTACAAACCGCCACAATAGCACGGCAATTAGTATTCCCAGTCCGCTCGCCGCGATAAAGCCGACTATACATTCTATCAGCGTGTAGGCTATATGCGTAAACAGTTCGCCGACGTCGATAGTTCCGAGTACGGAAACTATACGCGACGGGCAAGAGGTTATAAACGGGTCTATCCAGTCAAGCTGCGCCGCAAGCTCCCAAATCCCGATCAGTGCAAGCAGCAGTCCTATTTGCAGTACGACGGTAGTTATCTTGTCGTTGCGGCGGTGTGCAAGATATTTTTGTCGTGGGGTCTTTGTTTTGGGCAATAGGCAGGGTAAACGATTTATCTTCATGTTTGTTTGACTCCTTACGGAATTATTCGGCGGCGCACGGCGTAGCACCGCGTGATACGGGCTACGTTTGGTTCGGCGGCTTGGTCATGTAGGTGGGTCTACGCTCCCGTCGCAGCCACAGGCTGACTCTTCGCAAACTTTGAAGTTATATCGAAGTGAGCAATAAACCAAGGTACGCGCAGCATTTGGCTGCTTGCCCGTCTGACGCGCGATTGCGCCGCCGAGGTTTACTTCGTGGATATTTACTCGCTCTTGGCGATGTCGTTGACTTTTTCGCCGTCTTTGTTATCGTCGGCGTTGGCGGTTGCGATAATGTTCTTGATTTTGACAACCGCTGTTTTGCTCAGTTCGTAAATGTACGCGCCGACGTCCTTAAACAATGTGACGGCGTCGAACAATACCTGCTTGCCCGAAACGCGCTGCGTCCTTTCGTCATTCATAGCGTCACCTCCTTCCATACACGGTCGAACCAGTACGAGAATTTAGGGCTTTCGCGGCGCTTGAGCGGCGTGGGCGCGTCTATATCTATCGTAAACACCGTCTTGACGGTAGCGGGGCGCTTTGTCAGTACGACTATCCTGTCCGCCATGGACACCGCTTCGGATATGTCGTGCGTTACGAGCAGCGCGGTTTTGTTTTCGTTTTTGATTATTGAATGAACGTCGTCGCACACCGTCATTCGCGTTTGGAAATCGACGGCGGAGAACGGCTCATCCAATAGCAGCAGTCGCGGCTTGAATGCGAGCGTGCGAATAAGCGCCGCGCGCTGCCGCATTCCGCCCGAAAGCTCGGTGGGGAAGGCGGACTTAAATTCGCCTAATCCGTATTTGTCGAGCATGCTTATGGCGTATTCACGCGCTTCGGGCGTCAGTTTTTTCTGCACGGACAGCCCGAGCATTACGTTTTGCTCGATTGTGCGCCATTCGAACAGATTGTCGCGCTGGAGCATGTATCCGACGTTGCCGCCGCGCGCCACGACCGGCTGCCCGTCGATGGTGATAGTGCCGTCGGTCGGCGGCATAAGCCCCGCTATCATGGATAGAAGCGTTGTCTTTCCGCACCCCGATGGTCCGACGAGGGCAATAAACTCGCCCTCGTCGATCGAAAGGGTCAGGTCGCGCACCGCCTCGGTTTCGCTTTTTTCTGTCTGATAGATTATATCGACGTGATTAATATCCAGTAAAGCCATGGCGGTCACCTGTTCGCTAAATGTCGAGTTCTTTCACAAGCTCGGCGGCAATGGTGTTGTCAACGGCGAGATTGTAGTCGGCGCGGCTCTTGAGTGTGCCGGCGTTCTCCATGATGTCCTGAAGCCTGTTGAACGCGGACTCCGCCATGACGGGGGTCTTTGCCCATGCGTTGATTTCGAGATAGCTTTTGACTGCCGCGGCGGCGGACGTTTCGCTCGTGCCGGGGAACGATTTTACAAGCGATTTTGCGACCGTTTCGGGCGTGTTTTCGGACATGTACTGATATCCGCGAAGCACTGCGCGAAGGAACGCTTTGGCGGTATTGTTGTTGTCCTTCAGCCACGATTTTTGCGCGGAGAACGCCGTGTACGGTACTTCGCCCGAATCCTTGCCGACGGATGCGACAATATAACCCTTGCCGAGCGCGACGTATTCGGACGCCGTGGGCTCGAACATTGTGGTGTAGTCTACGCTTGTGTCGGTGTCGAACGTGCCGACCATTGCGTCAAACGCAACCGAAGTGTCAAAGTTGGGCGTGTCGGTATTTACGCCGTGCTGATTGAGCACCCACTGCAAGGTCATTGCGGGAACGCCGCCCGGTCTGCCCGCGAGTATGTGCTTACCCTCGAGGTTTTTCCAGTCGAAGTTCGGCTCGGGTTTGCGCCCGACAAGGAACGAGCCGTCGCAGCTTGTAAGCTGTCCGAATATGACGGGGTAGTCGCGCTGACCCTCGACGTGACAGTAAATCGTCGCTTCGGGTCCCATAAGTCCGATATCGGCTGAACCGGAGATTACGGCGGTCATTACTTTGTCAGCGCCGCCGCCGTTGCTAAGCTGTAGGTCGATGTTTTCATCATCGAAGTAGCCGTTGTTGATGGCTATGTACAGCGGAGCATAAAAGATGGAGTGAGTTACCTCGCACAGCTTGACTGTGGTTTTTCCGTCGTCCTTGCATGCGGCAAGCGCGAATGGACACAGCATGAGCATAAGCGCGGTAAAGATTGCAGTGAGTTTTTTCATAAATTCCTCCCGGGGCAAAGTGATTATACCTCAGTCTATGCGGTTCTTAACGATGGAGTGAATTAAGAATTCAGAATTAAGAATTCAGAATTAAGAATTAAATAAGGTTGCAATCTTATTTACATTGTGATAAAATATCGTATATAGGATAGTAGGAGACTCGCACAATGGATAAGACGTACAATCCGCAAAATTTTGAAAATCGAATTTACAAGCGCTGGATGGATAACGGCTGTTTTCAGCCGCGTCCTGGCAAAACCAAAAAGAAGTTTTCCATAGCGTTGCCGCCGCCAAACATAACGGGACAGCTGCACATGGGTCACGCCATGAACATGACAATACCCGACGCAATAGTCAGGTATAAGCGAATGAAGGGATATGAAACGCTGTGGGTACCAGGCTACGACCACGCCTCTATCGCTACCGAGGTCAAGGTTGTGGAGGCGATGCGCGAGGAAGGCTTAAGTAAAGCCGAAGTCGGTCGCGACGGATTTTTACAGCGCGCTTGGGCGTGGAAGGAAAAGTACGGAAACCGCATAGTCGAACAGCAAAAAACAATGGGCTTCAGCCTTGACTGGTCGAGAATGGCGTTCACAATGGACGAGCGGTGTAGTCGTGCCGTGCGCGAAGTATTCGTGTCGCTGTACGAGCAGGGTTATATTTACCGCGGTGACAGAATAACCAACTGGTGTCCCGGATGCAAGACGGCAATATCCGACGTGGAAGTGGACTACACGAGCGAGCCGTCTCATCTTTGGCATATCAAATATCCGTTCAAGGACGGCAGCGGCTATGTGACCGTAGCCACAACGCGTCCCGAAACGATGCTCGGCGATACGGCGGTAGCTGTCAACCCCAAGGACGAACGCTACAAAGGTTGTGAGGGTAAGCTGCTTGTCCTGCCGCTTGTGGGTAGAGAGATCCCTATAGTGTACGACGATTATGTGGAAGCTGACTTCGGCACGGGCGCGGTAAAGATCACGCCGGCGCACGATCCCAACGACTTCGAGGTCGGACTGCGCCATAATTTGGAAGTTATCCGCGTAATGAACGACGACGGAACAATGAACGAAAACGCTTTTGCGTATCGGGGAATGACGCGCGAACAGGCGAGAGAAGCCGTTATAGCCGATTTAACCGCGCAGGGCTACATGGAAAAGATAGAGGACTATACGCACAACGTCGGGCATTGCAGTCGCTGCAAGCAGACGATAGAGCCTATGGTTTCAAAGCAGTGGTTTGTGAAAATGACCGAGCTTGCCTCGCCTGCTATCGATGCGGTCAAGACCGGTAAAATAAAATTTATTCCCAAGCGTTTTGAAAAATCTTACTTTAACTGGATGAATAACATTCGCGACTGGTGCATTTCCCGTCAGCTTTGGTGGGGACACCGCATACCGGTGTACTACTGCGACGGTTGCGGAAAGGAAATGGCGAGCAAAACCGACATCACGGTTTGCCCGCACTGCGGCGGAAAACTCAGACAAGACGAGGACGTGCTCGACACGTGGTTCAGCTCTGCGCTGTGGCCGTTTTCCACGCTTGGCTGGCCTGACGCTACCTCCGACCTTAAAAAGTATTATCCTACCGATTTGCTTGTAACGGCGTATGATATAATAACGTTCTGGGTATCGCGCATGATATTTGCGGGATTGAAGTTCACGGGCGAAGCTCCGTTCAAGGAAGTTTATATTCACGGGCTTGTACGCGACGAGATTG
>JAIEFT010000019.1 GCA_029066805.1 Clostridiales bacterium
ATACCTATCATAGCCAAAACCGACGTGGTATAGTCGACAGCACCGTACTGATTGGTTGCAGCTTTAATTCCGAGCGGTATAGCGATAAGAAATTGGAAAATAAACGCCGCCATAGCAATGCCGAACGAAATCCACATGTGGTCGGAAATAACCTGACCGACAGGCGCGCCATGCTTAAACGACTCGCCTAAGTCGCCGCTGAGCGCACCTGTAAACCAACTCCAATAGCCTTTCATGATGCCTGCAAACGAATTATCGTCCAGCCCATATAATGCCTTTATTTCCTGAATGCGATCCTTGTTGATAACGCCTGAGTTAAGCTGAGACTCAAAGCTTTTATCGATGTAATCAGTAGGCAACATGCGCATAATCATGTACAGCAATACGGATACCAGCAACAATATCAGTATGGAGTATAAAACTCTTTTTATGATGTACTTAACCATTTTTTAACCTTTAGTAGTTTAGTAAAATGCACTTCCGATAGAACAATTATGCAAGCTCTACTTCCCAAATTCTGGAGAGCGGAGACTGATAGGAAGTAACTTCCGCGCCGCGCTTTAATGTTTCCTCTTTGAATACGCCCTTTCTCCAAATGTAGTAAACACGTCTCTGGTATGTCGGGAACTCAACGGCAAGGTCCATGAGTATATTCATCGCACTATCTTTGTTATCCGCGCAGTAAATATCCCTACGGTCGGCCACGACATCGGTCTCTCTGCCGTCGTCGATTCGGTCGGAAAGCTTTTGTATCATTTCGCGCTGTTGATAGTTATCGGGATTGTTTTTGGGTTCAAGTTCGCTAAACTCACTGCTGAATATATACTTATATCCCCACGCGGTCGTACTGGTGGCTTGAGAATCCTTGTGGTACACTTGGTACATATCGGGGTCGGAAGACGAGCTCCACGCAGCTGCCCAAACCGTAAGCAAACCACTGGAAAGCTTGGAAAGCGCCACGGAATCGTGTACAACCGTTATATCGCAACCAATGTCGTTAAGGATACGCGCAGACTGCAAAAGCATATTGTTGGCAGGGTGATCGTCACTGTCGCCCGCAATAGTAAACGTGTACTTAATCGGCTTGCCCTTTTCGTCTTTCATAACGCCGTTGTCAAATTTGCAGCCGCCTTTCTCCATCAACGCCTTAGCCGATGCACCGGTGATGTCAAACTCATAATAAGGTTTCCAACCGGTGTTGTAATAATCGGTAAGAGTCTTAGACATAGGCCTGTAAATGACCGAACCGCCTTGACCGTAATACGCTTCTATGTGCGTCTCCACATTGAACGTAGTCATAATCGCTTTGCGGATATAGATGTTGGGAATATAACGCGCGCTGACGCCGATATAACCGTAACCGAGGTTGTTTGCATATGCAGAGCTCAGTGTTTTGTTGTCATTGTTTTCCAGTGCGTTTATATCTTCGCTCTTCATGGAAGGCGACGCATAGTGCACCTCGCCCGTCTTGACGGCATTGTACAGCTGAGTGTTGCTAATAACCTTGTAACGCAGTTTTTTGATTTTTGGCGCGCCCAACAAAAACTTTTCGTTAGCCTCAAAGTACGCTAAGTTGCTGCTGCCGAAGAACTGGCTTTTTTCCGTAGCTGCGCCACCGTCAACAGTAGACGCGCGATAAGGTCCGGCACCCAAAGGCAACTGCTTTGCCCTAACGCTGCTCATAAAGTCGGGATCGGAAAAGACCACACCGAAATGCTCGTTATCCTTTCCGTCATCCTCCGTCGCCAATTTCCACGCTTCTGTCGTAGAATAGTAGTGTCCGGGAGCGACGGTAAACGCAAAGTTCTGCTTTGCTTTGGGGTCAACACCGTTGATCCTAATGTGCAAAACGTCGTAGGACTTGGCATTGCCCTCCGCATCTTTCAACTCAAGTCTCTTGGTATCGGCGTCGTTTTCGTTTTCCATATATTCAATATAAGACTGATTCTTTAAAATCTCTATGCCGCGTATGTTCTTTACCTGCATGTTGTCCTTAAACATGCGGTGCTTAACATCGGAAAGCCAATAGTCATTCATGTACGAGTTGACGGGATACGATAATAATACCGAACGCAAGCTGTCCTTGTAGGATTTGGTGGCTTCCTTTTGCTCATAGAACTTTTCGTTATACGCATACTTAATAAGGTCTTCCCTAAACGACTCGCCCTTGCGTTCGTCTTCCGTCGCGGGTATTTTGCCTACGTATGCATTATCATATTCATAGTAAGCGGTTTTACCGTCTTGACCGGGAATTGCTCTTAAATTAAACGAATTGGTAGCGGAAAACAAAAACAGCTTCCACGGTTCGTCGATTATAAGATTACCGTCCTTGTCCTTGTACTTCTCGTATTCCTTTTTGACATCGGCGGAAATAGCGGACGTCCAAGTCTCGCGCAACGCGGTTTCATAATACTCTTGGATCTTGTTGATGTCGCTTTCCAACGTTTTGTCGTCGGTATAATACTCGTATTGAGCAAAGCCGTCGTCGCCCCATACTGCCTTTCTGTCCTCGGACCACGCTAATACGGAAGACATACGACCGTCTACTTGGATGTTGAAATTAGCGTCGGCAGCCGCGGCGTTATCCAAGTCAAGTGTCTGCGTGCGGTACTCGGTCAAGCCCTGAATATTTACGGAGTACATGGTATTTGATCCGGTATACGCGGGGTCGAGATACATGTACATGTTGAATAAAATATCGTCGGTAGTGAGCGGCACGCCGTCGCTGAACAGAATATTGTCCTTAATGGCAAAGTAATAGTCGGTATAATACCCACCGTAATTGTTGCCCTGCACCATAGACTTGTCGCCGTGCTTTACATAGCTCCAAGCAAGCGAAACACACGGCTCGTTCCAATTAGCTACAAGCTCGCCGTTTTCGTCGCTGGAAAGCATACCTATCTGCGTCTGACTGACGATTTCTCCGTCCGGACCGGACGTGTAAAAATACGGATTAAACAGCGTATCGAGCGCGTCGGTAGCAAGAATAAGCGTATCGTTATTGGTGGGCTTGTTTCCGGGATTTTTACCATCACCATTATCGGTAGTACCACATGCCACCAAAGGCATAGCGATCGAGGAAACGCATGTTGCCAAACATAACAACTTTGCAATAGTCTTTTTTAAAGTAATTTTCATGTTACCTCCTAAAATTTAACAAAAACTGATTTTGGCTACTTTATACTGATTGCGGCGGTTATCTCGCCATTATCAACTGTGAATATTACAGTGTAGACTTTACGGTTATATCTTGTAAAAGTGTACGTGTTTTTTTCCGTCATAGTCAAGTTTAAAATCGATACCGACGAATCGTCAACGGCTAAATCATATATCGCTCCGTCCTCAAAGGTGATTACGTCGTCAATCACGGTATACTTAACATACAAAGTATATCTTTCACCGTCCGCGTCGACTGTATCAACCGTAGTAGACGCGATAAGCTTTATATCGGAAACAGAGCAGTTTCCTTTAAGCTCTACGCCACTGCCTTTTTGACCTATAAACATGTCATCGGACATAACTATCGCATTTTCAGATACACCGTCGCGTATCAAATATTCCAATGTGTTAGTCTTAGTTTCGGTTGCGGTTATCTTAACGTCCTTAACGACCGCACCCGAACTAACTTGCCCTGCAAGCGTGCCCAAGTAGTAATTGGGAATTGACGTTTGCGTTAGGTCGTAACTAAGCGTTACGTTTTCAAACGTCACGTCAGAAATTTCAGCATTCGCGCCTAAAGTTCGGAATAATCCAAAGCTGTCGCAAGATATGTCTAACGCTGTCAAATTTAAGGTAAAGTTGCTTACGGTGTGTCCGTTGCCTATAAATTTACCGTTATAAACCGTGGGTATCTTGCTGCTTGCTTTTTCGTCGTTGTACGTTGCGTTCGCCATATCCAAATCGGCAAGCAAGTAATAGTTTATGTCTTCGCCTACTCCCGCAACAACAAGATCGCGCGCTGTGCGGATCACGCGGTAAGCGCCTGCTATTGACTCGCACCATATTTCCCCGGTTTGATCATCGCCGAAAAATCCGTCCGGCAATGTGTGTTCCGGAATATTGGCGCTTATCTCGTCGTTTTCGTCGTAGCTATCCTTTTTGTATTTATACGATATTATAGTAAATTCATCGGTGCTTTTGGGAAGCTGAGAAGCACGTAGTTTTTCGAAGCTGCCGTCGGCATAGCGCTTTATCTTGATTTCGCTTGTAAGGGTATAACCTACTCCGTAGTGTACGAAAACCGTGCAGTCGGCAGCCCATTTGGCGCACAGAGTTATGTTTTTGTCCAAAACCGTATCTACGTCAAAATTCCATTCGGTATCCGTTACGGAAATATTGCCGTCTGCATCGCGCACAACTTCGCCGTTTTCGTCCGTTTCAGCAAGGAAAAATCCTGCGAATGTATAACCCTCTCTGGACGGTATACGCACGCCCTTGCCGGAAACAGTAGGTGCCGGGATATAGCTGTTTTCCTTAACATGCACAAGCACCGACGTCTTATTGTCGGCTGTACCGCCTTGGAAATCATATGTTACCCCGACAGGATAATCCTGGAGTATATCATAATCCTCGGAACACCCCGCAAACACGAACACGCCTAATGCTGCGAGCGCGATCAGCAGTATGGACAGAACAAGTTTTCTGCGTATTGTACTAATAACCTTTTGCATTTGACTACCTTATTGCCGCAAATTTATCCTTGAATTGTGCGTTGTTGTTGTTTTCTTGATAACTTTCGAGCAGTGCCGTCGGAACATATATTGTAACGTTGCGACTGTCGGGTATCGGGTTGCCGACAAACTCCACCGCTCCGGATGTCTTTTTGAGCGTTATTTCGGTAAGGTTTGTGCAGTCGGCAAAAGCATTGCTGCCTATACTTTCCAAAACCAACGATTCCGCAACAACCGTCTTAAGCGATGTACAGCCACTGAATGCATAATCGCCTACCGATTGAACCGATGCCGCGAGAGTTACATTAGTAAGCATCTTACAGTCGTTAAACGCATAGTCGCCTATATTCCTAAGTGAGTCGCCGAACTCAAAATCGCGAAGATCCTTGCAACCGTCAAAAGCATAGTCGCCTATGGACCTTAAGCCGGATATATCGCCTAATGTTCTAAGCCTTTCGTTGCGGTAGAACGCATTCTCGCCGATAGTTGCTACGTTTTCCGTAAGATTGATGCTTGCAAGATATTGGCAATTATAGAACGCGCCGTTGCCGATTGAGCGTATGCTGTCAGGCAGCTTTACAGAAGTGATTGCAGGCAACTCGCTAGACCTGTAAAACGCGTCCGCACCGATCGAAGATACCGGTCTGCCGTTGTACTTGGTAGGCACGACTACTTCCGTAGCGCTGCCTGTGTACCCTGTAACAACGCCATTATTAATCACCAAGCCTTTGGTGTAGTACGTTGTGTGCAGCTCTAAGTTGTCCGTAGGCTTGCCCACCGTATACAACTTTGTCATGTCGGCGTCCGTGTACCAACCGTCTATCACAATATCTTTGCCTAAATCGTCGGGCAAAGCTACGTCATCTGTCTTTTTGATCGGCTGTGTGTAAAGCAGCTCGCCGTTGCCGTAATACGATACATATCCGAAATCGGGATCTGCCGCCCAGCCGGCATACAGCGTTGCGTTATCTATAGGGAACGAACCGAAATCGAACTTGCTTTTGCATTCGACATCCTCGTACCAGCCGCCAAACCTATAGCCGTAACGCGTAGGTTCGTCCGTAGGCGCAGAAATTGTAGAACCGATCAAACCGTACAAAACTACTTCCTTACCGCCGTCGAACGCACCGCCGTTGGCGTTAAACTCAACCTTTACACTGTTATCGCCACGCCATCCCGCAACAAGCGTGATGTCGCTCGATATAACGGTATCAAACACGAATTTCTGTTTCCGGTTAGGGTTATTGGGATTTACAATGTACCAACCATCAAACGTGAACATATCTTTTGTGGGGGCGGGCTTGGGTTCTGTAACTTTATCACCCTCGTTCAATGTGTACGGCGCTATTTCAGAACCGCCCATTGTGTCAAATGTTACGGTATATTTTTTGACATTGTAATTGTCACCGCTTCCCTTGCCGTCGCCGCTGTTGCACGATGTGAGCGTAACAGCAAGGACTATAGCCACTATAACAGCTACAAGCACACAAGAAAGAATGACGATCATCTTTTTGCTGAGTGCAAACTTTTTGCCGTTCGACTCCGCTATAATTTTCTTTTTCTTTGCGGTAATCGGCTTATTTGCAGTATCGTCTTGCTCTTGTTCAGCTCCATGCTCTTGCGTTTCGGCGACTTGCTCATCAGTCGCTTCGTCATTCGCAATAGCGGGCTGTTCTTCCGTATCGCCAGTCTGTTCGTCGGCTTTAGATTCTTCCGCGATTACTTGCTCTTCTGTTTTAGAATATTCGGCTTTAGTCGGGTCCGGCTCTACTCTCTGCTCTGAAACGTCTTTTTTTGCGGGTTTTTTAGCAGTTTTTTTATTGACCGGCTTTTCTTCTACAGGCTTTTCCTCATTGGGTTCGACAGTAGCCGCAACTTCGGGCATGGTCTTTTCAAGTTCTTCAGCTGTCGCGTCTACAGGTTTTTGAACTATCTTTTTGGCAGCCGGCTTTTTACGCGTTTTCTTGATTTCTTCCATTATTTGTCCCTCCTTTTTGCGGAGTATGTTGCTACAACCACAACAATGCACAAGCTCAGCGCGGCTATAACAACTACAGAAAGTGTGCTATCAGCTGTGACGGAAGCCACCGAATACTGCGAATCGTCAGACATTGAGGACGCGTTAGCACGGCTCTGTAGAGCGCTAAGCTCACTATAGTAATCCCGTCCTTTAAGCACGTTGGTATAGTACTCTGTATCGATCGAGGCGACGATATTTCCGTCTTTATCCATCACATCATATTTATAATTGCCATTAATAAACGGCTTTTGGTCTTCGCTGCTCATATTGTAGATATTAATAAGTCTGCGAATTTCATCAGCGTCGTGCGTGGTCTTTTCAAGCTCGGCTTGAATGCTCTCGATAAACTCGAGCGTACCGCGCGATACGTGTACCTTATCGGTATCAACTAAGCATTGACCGACATACTGTTTCCAGATACGGCTATCGTAGCCGCTGTTGTTGTACGGGATATAGATTTTAAGCTGCTGCGTCTCGCCCGCATCCTCGAATGCGAAGTTGAAGTTGTCGTACTTATTGGTGAAAACATATTCATTGCGATCTACAAATTCATTGTCGTTTTCTATATCGTCGTCACCGACAACATCGTCGTCGCCGACAGTGCCTGAGCTTTCATCGTCATCTTCTTTTTCTACTTCAACCATAGTCGCATAGCTCTCTAACGTCGGAGCGTCCACAGCATTGATGGTTAGCGACGTAAGGCTTGACATGCCGCTCATAGCCGATATACCTATTACTTTCAGATACGCAGGAAGAGTCACGCTCTTGAGCGTTTTGTTGCCGTTAAATGCGTATGCGTTAAGCTTGATAGTTTTGTCATATACAGCGTAATCGATCTTGTCTGTCTTGCCCGCAGGATAGCTGATAAGCGAGTACATACCCTTGTCGTTTACGCTGTACAGCACGCCGTCAAGGCTCTTATACGTCGTGTTCTTTTCGTCAACCGTTATTTTTTCGAGCTTTTCTGCGCCGTAGAACGCCTTGTCTGCCGCGGCAATAAAGCCTGCGGGAAGCTCAATCGTAGTTACAGACGTGCCGCTAAATGCCTCTGCACCGATTTTCTGTATCTTGGGCATGTTCACGGATGAAACACCCTTAGCACCCTTAAACGCACCGTCGGCAATTGTTTCGACGTTGGCAATGTTTACTGCGGTAAGCGCCTCACAGCCGTTAAAGGCGTCAATACCGACGCTCTTGACCGCAGCAAAGTTGACAGTTTGAAGCCCCTTACAACCACGGAACGCATTGTTACCTATAGTTTCGGCAAGCGGGAACTCTGCATAAGTAAGTTTATCGCAGCTTTCAAAAGCCGAGTTGCCTATAGTTTTGACCGCGCCCTTACCCGATTTGTAATTCACTTCGGTGAGCGGGGTTTTTGCAAAAGCACTGTCGCCTATAGCAGTGGTTGCTGAGGGAAGCGTAATGCTGTTGAGCTTGGATTCTTCAAATGCGCCTGCTCCTATGCTCTCGACACTGTCGGGCAATGTGATTGACGTTATGCTCGTGCCGGCAAATGCGCCGTCGGCAATGCGCTTAAGTCCACTCGGGAGCGTTACACTTGTAAGCTCCGAGCAATCGGCAAACGCATTTCTGCCTATAGATTTGATTGTATCGGGAATTACTACCGACTTAAGACCTATTGTAGTTTCCGAGTTGTCTTCGTTGACAGTAGTCCAAACACAGCTCGCAAACATTCCGTCGCTGATTTCCTCGAGATTGCCGAAGTTTACCGTAGCAAGCGCAGGATTGTAAGCAAATGCACCCGCGCCGACTTTTTTGATAGAGCTTCCCGCAAACGACACATTTGTGAACCCACCCGACAGGAGGATCTCGTCGCCGTCATTTGTAATGCCTACTAATCCCGCAAAAGCTATTTCACCCAAATATTCGAGATTCCTCGGTATTACAATCGTGCTGTTAGCCGGCGCATAGCCAGGATCTTGGAAGAGCGACGCGCCGTAGAATGCCGCGTTGCCTATATGGGTAGTTTTGGTATCGGAAATCGGAAGAATGTCAATAGCCGCCCTGCAGAATGCATAATCGCCAATATATTTTACATTGTTATATTGATTGAATTGCACCCACAGATATCTACCGTCCACGGGATACTCAAAAACGAGTTCTCTGAACGCTTCCGCCTCAATGTACTCAACATTATTAAGGTTTATAGTATAGAGCGAACTGACGCCCGCAAACGCGGACTCACCTATAGTCTTGACCGTAGCAGGCACGGTAAATGCGTAATCTGTCGCTTCCCTTGCGTTCGGGTAAGCGATAAGCTTTTTCTTGGCTCTGTCGTACAATACTCCGTCCTCGGAGGACAAGTACTTATTGCCGTTTTCCACTTCAAACGCGGCAATATCCAATCCACCGAGCGAGCCGATGCTTATGGTGTCGAGCAAAGCGCCGGACGATACCTTAACGGTAGCAAGCTTGTCACAGCGTAAAAATACATTACTGCCCATGATAGTCAGACCGTCGGGCAATGTTATTTCTTTAAGCGATTCGCACCGCATAAATGCATAACCGTCAATCTTGTAAACGCTGCCGTAGAACGTAACGTTTTGGAGCTCGTAGCAGTGAGCAAATGCGTTAACGCCTATCTCGTTGACGTCGTTCTCGAATATTACGCTCTCAAGATTGATGCATGCAAAGAACGCGCTTTCGCCTACAGAGCGGGACTTGATAATTACCGATTTAAGATTGGTGCAGAACGCAAACGCGCCGCCGCGGTTAATCGAGCCGTTCTCACCGTCAAGATATAGTGTATCATAGCCCATTGAGGTGTTTTCGGGGATAGTTACCGAAGTCAACGCATTGCAGTGTGCAAACGCACCGCCACCAATCATGCCGACGCGTGATAAGTCAAGCTTTTTGAGGTTGGAGTTGTACACAAACGCGTATTTGTCGATATATGTACACTTGGATAGATCAAGCTCTTCCATGGCGCAGCCCCAAAACGCGGAATCGCCTATTGATTGAACATTACCGAGATTGATTTTTTCCAGTTTGTTGCAGTTGGCAAACGCCATGTATTCGATGGTCTTGAGCGACTCGGGCAGCACCACTTCCCTAAGGTTGGTGCAGTTGAAGAACGTAGCGCGCATAATGGACGTTACGCCCTCGGGAATGATGACCTTTTCGATATACTCATTGCCGTAGAAAGCACTCGGATAGATATAAGCAACGCCTAAGTCATCGGGAATTTCCACAACGTTGTGCTCTACCTCGCCCTTTTCGTTGACCCAATCGCCGCCGCGACCGGTATACGAACGCAGATAAATATTATCCGATACGGCAAACTCCTGCAAAACTATTACTTCGCAGACGCCGGAAGTATATGCGCCCACAACATTTGCTTGAATTTTTGCTGAGCCGCTCTTTAGTGCTTTGATCTCGACAGACATGCCGTCTTCCAGCACCGTTATTGATACGTTGTTCGCAGAATTAGTCGACCAGTTGATCGTGACGTCTCCCGTATAAGTATACGGTTTAATCTTTGCCGAAATTACAGCCGTTTCGCCGCGCTCCAGATTGAGCGTAGTAGACGACAATTCTACGCCGGAAATCTTTAGTCCGCCGGCAAGCTCACCCGAAACGATTATTTTGAACTTAAGGCTATGCGTGGGGTCGTCGGCGTCGTAGCCGCTGACGTTGGGAGTGTGAACGGTAAGCGTAGTCTCGCCTTCCTTAAGTCCTGTCAAAACGCCCTCGTTGGTTATATCGGCAACGGTGGGATCTTCGACATTCCACACAAGATTTTTCATCCAGTATCCCGTCTGGTACACCGGCGCTAAATCGTTTTTGTCGTTGATATTTGCCATTACTGTAAGAAGCGTAGAAAAGTCGAGCTGCTCATTTACCTGAATAGTGTAATCGTCGCGGACGTTGCGGTTTTTGGTTATAGTCAAATCGTCTTTAGGCGTTACGATCATATCGGCATCGCCGGAAGTTTCGTCATACACCTCGCTGATGACAAGCTCGAACGAACTGGAATTTTTGGCATAGTCATACAGCGTGACGTACAGCTTGCCGCCGTTTTCCATTATCTTATCCCAATAGCCGCTAATATCCAAAGTACAAAGCGTATCGGTATTGAACTCTCCGTCTACAGGGATCAGTCCGTTTTTGAGAGAAGTTACGTCGGTAAGGCGCTCATAACCGTTGATAGTCTCCTTGCCGCCGTACGTGTACACGCCGTAGCCCTGCATGTAGTGGTTGTCAAACAGGCGCATTTCAAGACTATATTCATAGTTGGAGTTCCTATTCTTGGTCTTGCGAACAGCAGCGCTTGCGATTTGCGGCGCTTCGTTATCTATAGTAAACTCAAATGAGAATGTGTTTTTGTTGCCATACTTGTACTCGGCCATCTTGTCCATTTGGTCGTCGTAATCGGTAATATAGCTATTGTCCTTTTTCCAGTCGAGATAGCACGTCATGTTGAACGTGTACTTGGCATTGTTGGGCAAATCAAGCTCGCGAATATCAAGCTCAATAAGTATCATACCGCCCGTTTGATCGCCGCCGCTACTATGAGACTTGCGCGAGTTGTAATCTACGCCCGACCACACAAGCTCTCCGGTAGCGCTGTTACGAATTTCCATATCTACATGCTTTGCATTACGCAACAGACCGGCATTGATCATGTACAGCATGTAGTCGCCGTCCGAGTTGTTAGTAAGCGCGGCGAATTTCTCCTGCGTTACAGGCTTTGCATAACCGTCGGCAAGATTAAACGCAAATGCGCCCATTCCATAGTAACCGATATTATCGGTAGACCACGCCGAATAGAAACCTGCGTACGGAAGTGTTCCATGAACATCGGCTTTGAGCTTATCATCCGGCAATATGGAGTCGTCAACCGCAGATTCGCCCACTTCATATTCGCTCACGTCGAGCATAGGCGCGTCGGCCCAATCGCCGTAAAACGCAAGATACGGGATATTAAGATCGATGCCGTCGGTGTTTCGGCTCTTGAGCATGACGTAGCCCTCGACGAACATACCGTTGGCGAACAGCGAGTCCAAATATTGCTTATCTGCGGACGAAAGCTCGATATTTACTGTTATTTCCGCTTCTCCGTAGCCGCTGAGCGAAATGCTGTTGCCGTTGATTGCGGCTTTGCCCTTTCGCGCTTTTACGGAATAGCTGTTGACCGTGTCTGTAAACAAATGCGCTTTTTCCAAAACAGTGCGGTCGTCGCTCGACATACTTTCTGTCATTACATACTGATCGAGCGCGTAGCTGATTGCACTGCCGGAATCGTTGACCAGATTGAACTTAAGCTCATACTTGCCGGTGCGGGACGGATCGTCGCCTAAAGAAAGCTTAGGTTTGTTAAGCCCGTCAACCGTAAGGTACGCCTTTGAATTTATAGAATGCGAAATATCGGCAATGCCCGCACCCTGCTTGCGCGGCGAATACGGATTGCCTTGCTCGTTTTTGACTATTGTCGCGGTGCTCATCATACGGCTGTACGATTCGTCGCGAATTGCTGTTGTAGAAGCTTGACGCTCCTTTTCCTTGACGAACTCGCGCACAAGTATGAGTGCGCCCGCAAGGTTGGGACACGCCATGGACGTGCCGCTCATTCTGTCGTACTGATCGCCGCCGGGGATTGCCGAGTAAATCTCGCCGCCGTGTGCTGTAATGTCGGGCGCAAGAATAAGATTAGGCAAGCAACCCCAGCTTGAAAAGTCGGACATGAACGGACCGGCAAGGTACGATGTGGAAAGCTTGAGTGTTCCACTACCCGCCGCAACCATGCTTTCGGCATAGTCCATGGTTATAAAGCAGCTGGGTATAATCTCTTTGCTGCCGACAGACATGCTGATAGTACCGGAAACGTTGTTGTATACAATAACGCCCGCTGCGCCTTTGCTTGCAGCTATACGGACTTTGTCCTCGAAGTTGTTTGTACCGCGTTTGACAAGCGCTATCTTGCCCTCTACGTCGATTGAATCATAATTCATAGACATGCCAACGCCGGGCACAAGCACGTATTCGAATTCGCCTTCGGTCTTGTCGCCGAGCAAACCGCCTACAAAATCGTTGGGATCGGTCTTGCCCACCAAACGCGATTCGGCAAAGTATTTCTCCTCGCCGTCGGTGATGAAATATTTGGTTTTTACGCCGCTGACCGAGCCTACGGAAAGCGCCGCATTGTACGAGCCGGGCGAACCCACCGTACCCGAGTCGGGATTGCCGGCAAGGTTGGTGTTACCCCAAGTACTGCTCTGAGCCGACGAAGCGTCGTTGCTTGCCGCAACGACCAAGCATATGCCTGCGTCGTTGATCGAGTCGTAAACCTTGTTTATAATCTCCTCGTCAACCTCGCGCGAAAAACCGCAAGACGAGCCGAGCGACATGTTGATCGCATCCACGCCGAGCGCAACCGCATCGTTTAGCCCCGCCATAATCCATTCGGTTTTAGCGCCGCTTGTGTAGTCGGAGAAAACTTTGATCGTGGCAATCTGCGCGCCAGGCGCAACACCGGTGATAGTTTTGGACTTGCCTGCAATTATGCCCGCAACGTGCGTGCCGTGCGACTCGTGCGGGTAAACATTTGCGTCGCTATCCGCATAGTCATACGCGTAAGGGAGTTTGGAAGTAAGATAGAGATCGTCTTCGTTGATGGCATCGCCCTTTGCCGCCGAAAGCGACGTAGCGGCAAGAGTGGACGCCACCGCCGCAACATCGTCCTTGGTTATTGCGAGCGTGTCGGCGTTTAACTCCATATTGAATACTTCGTGAGTGTAGTCCGTACCCGTATCGACAACGGCAACAACCGTGCCTGTTCCGTCAAAGCCGACGCCCTCCGAATTGAATATACCTGTCTCGTAAACATCGACATAGTTTTCCGTTACGGTTTGGGGCGCAAGATATGTCTCGGAAATTATTACGTTTTTAACCTTTCCGTTGCGCTCGATTGCAGCGATGTCGCCGTAGCGCACAGTAGCGGAAAACGCGTTCATGACAGTCGAATAGTCATAACGCCGTTCAATAATATAATTAGATATATCGCTCGCTACGCTTTCACGAATGTAGCTTAAGTTTTCCAGATTCTTTTTTCCGTCCGCGGTTGCCGCAGCCTTCGCGACCGACAACCCCTTGCTCGCCGCGTAGTCCATCATGGACGTGCCCTCGAGCGATATAATAACATCTACTTCTTTGCTCGGCGCAGGCGTTGCCTTTTGCGACGCGGAAGACACCGAAGTATCATTCAGCTTGTAGTCGTGATCCTCACCGGCTAAACCGTTTTCCACCTGAGTGTACTTGACAGACACGCCGTTCATGGTGTCAACCGAAGCCGTATCCTTACTGTCGCTGTTTTTGGGCGCGGATACTATTGCGGGCGCATACATCACCTGCAAAGCTAAAATCAACGCCAACAGCGCCGCCATCAGAACCAGTATAATTTTTTTGTTTAGTGACTTCCGAGCTGTATTAGTCATTATGTATCCTCTCGAATGTTTGGTGTTCGGAACTTGAACAGTTAGTGAGACTTCGACATAATCGGTCGGTATACTCAATAATACTATCAAGTTTTCTACACGATTGTCAAGTTTAATTATCTCTGTCGAAAATCCATGTGAGATTTTTTAAACGACAACATCGGCGTTGGGCGACACCTTTGTCTAATCCAATACCGACGTACTACCAATTATTATACCGCATTGGCAAACGTTTGTCAAACGTAAATACCTTTTAACAGCCAAATTTTCGCACTAAATTTACAACTTGTTCGTCCTTATGCGTAAATAATAACATAATATGCACAATTTGTGTAAACAAACCGCCGATATTAAACACTATATATAGTATACGCAAAAATGCAAGCAATCACCATTCGCCATGCTTTTATATATTCCAATATACGCCGTTTGAATCGAGCATGTTACTTGACGAAGTCGCGGAAGCTATGTTCGCATTCGTCTTGCCCAAGCATACTACAAATGCGTTTATAGTTACAGGCATTTTAACGACTGCTACGCCGTCTACTACAAGATAGCTATCTTTGGAGAGGTTTATCGTCTTAGATGTGCCGACGGAAGCAAAATTAGCGCAAGTAGTCGCTTCTCTGCTCATACCGCCGCTTACGCACACCGCGACAACATAACCGCTCTCGTACTTATAGCCGCGCTCGGTATCTATACTCGAGTCAGCCCTGCCTGTAGAAATGATAACGCTATTGCCGCCGTCGAAGTGTATACCCTCGTACTGCGTAGTGCTGTTGCAATCAACGCCGTCGCCGCCGGCAAGCACGTACAGCTTGCCGCCCGAAACGGTTATGCCCGTACCGCTCTTAGCCGTGCCATTGATGCCGTCGTCCGTCGACACGACAGTTGCGTTACCGCCCGAAATACGCACAGTGTGACCCTCTATCCCCTCGTAGCTGCTTACAATGCATACAGTGCCGCCCGAGACTGCGACATCACCGTCGCCGTGAATTCCGTCATCGTTGGAGCGAAGCGTGACCGTGCCGCCCGAAATAGCGACAAGCCCAAGCGCAGTCTCGCCGTTGTCGAGCTCAGTTAAATTGCTTGCGTGCAAAGCGTCGTCGTATGCGCTGACCGTGACCGAGCCCGAGGAAATCGCTATCCGATTGTTCGCCTTTATTCCTTTGGTGGAGTGATCGCCCTTGTCGGTATTGCCGTCAAATTCCCCAAAGCCGCCATTGCCGCCGGGGCGACCTTGACTCGTGCTTGTGGTGTAGTTGGTCCAGCTATAAGCAAGGCTGCCACCACGCGACTGCAAAGCGATAGTATCGTAATTTGTGTTGACCGACATCTCTTCCGTGCATGCAAAATACGATTCACCATGCCCTTGCTGTTGCGAGCTGCTGTAAATATACAGTTGCATGTATTCATAGCTGCCGCTCGGCTTGGTGATAGCATAATAATTGTAGTTGCCCACTCTTGTGGCATTTGCCGAATTGCACCACACTGCGTCATTATCGTCATTGTAGAACTTGAGCGAATACTTGTACGACGTGGAATTATACCGAACATAATAGGCGCTATCGGTAACGGCTGTAACTTCATCCGAGTATTTGGAGTACTTGTCGGTAAAAATCTGCAAGTCGATGTCGGCATTGCTTTGGTCGACCGTAACGTCGTAAGCGGCGTCAACACCGTCGCACGCAGAATAAATAAGGATATTACCGCCCGTGATAGCTACCGTTCCGCGCTGATTGCCCTTTTTGGAAACGTCGCTGTCGGTAGTTTTTATCCCATCGCCGCTGCGCGCGATCAAAACCAAGTCGCCCGACTCTATTGATACGCTGTCGTCGCCGCGAAGCGCATTGTTTTTGCAATCGACCTGCAACGCTAAATTCTTAACGGTCAAATCGTTTTTGGTACGAATGCCGTTGTTGTTTTCGGACATAATATTTAGACTGCCCTTGCCTTGAACGCTCAAGTCGCAATCTGCGTAAACGCTCGCCGCGATACCGTCGGCGTCAACAGCTTTTCGCATATCGTAAATGTAGTTTGCCGTAGATTTTTTAGCCGAGAGCGTAACCTTGTCGCCGCTTGTTATATTGATAGGAAGAGCGTGCGAATACATTTCGAACCCGCTCATCTCAAGCTCGAACTTATAATTATCCGTTGCGTCGATGACGATATTGCCGTGGAGCTTGCCCGATATGTTGTACGCGCTGTTTTCGGCGATATTTTTGAACGTGACGGTGTTGCCTTCTATCGAAACGGCATTTTGCGTACCGCTTACACATGAAATAACGACCGTCTCTTGCTCGTTGCAGTCGGCGCACTTAAACACGTATTTTCCGCCGTTATTTGATATAACGGAAAAGTCATGCTCTTGCTTGTCGGACGGCTCGACAACCGTAACGTTGTTGTCGTCGGGGATTTCTCCGCCGCCCGGCGTTACGTTCGGCGTTCTGCCGGTGTCATCAGCCACTCCGCCGCACGCAACAGCCGAAAAGCACAGCAGCGCGCAGCAAAGAATAACTATCAGCTTTTTTACTCTCATCATAATCGCTCCATTTCATTACAATAATTACTGAATATTAATTTTGTTATTCTTCATCTATTTTTTCGAATGTAATATTAAGCTTGAGATTTTCTGCTACAAGCACTTCGGGCGCTTCATCGCCGTAGTATCTTACCACAACGTTAGCCTTGATCACGCTGAAATCCGGGTTGTCGGCTATAACTATCTGCTTGACGTCGGCAGGCACGGTCATTGTGCAAGTCGCGCCTTCTGTGACGGTGGTTATGCCAACTGCACTGAATCTGGTTGCATCAATATAGTTTGCGACAAAATGCAAGTCGCCTTTAGTGTCGGACGAAATAACAATCTCTGTTAAGCGATTACCTCTTATAGGCGTCTCCTGCCCTTCGTAAGTCCAACCTAAAAACAGGTATCCCGACCACAAATCGTGCAATAGAGTCAGCTTTGTGCCAGATGGGCTGTTTGCAGTGTAGGTTTCGGGTCTTTTCTGATCGTGTAGTTTAAGCCAGCTCTTGTTAATAGAATAAGAAATGTTATATATCTCGCCCCACTTTGCGTAGCAATGAATAGTGGTATCCTCGCCGGTGCGCAAGGTAAGCTTAGTAATTGGCGTTTGGAAATCGGCGTCCTCGAACCAGCCCCAGAAATGGCAGTTATCCTTGGTAGGTTCTTTAAGTGTGACTGTGCCAGAAGTTCTTTCTGGATTGTCTGCGTTGTTCTCTCCACCGTCGAGGTGGTATATGACATCGTATTCGATTGGCACATATTTCGCGTAAAGGTTGTAAATGTTACCATTTCCGCCCGAGCCGGTTATAGAGAAAGGGAGTTCAATCAAATCTCCTTCCCCACCTGCTTTGAGCGTATAGCCGGTAAATGTATACCCTGACTTTTCGGGCGGAGTATAAAACTCTGTAATCTCGTAACTTTCGCCTGTGACTATCGAATACGATTCCTGCCAATAATTTTCCACCAATACATTGTACTGATAATGATAGTTGACCTTTGCAAACGAATACGAAACAATAGGTTTTTGCTCTTGATTGCCATCGTTCGCATCGTCACTACCACACGCCGCAAACGCTAATACAGAAAGCAAGCCTATCACTACAGCAAATACGGTTTTCTTAAAGAATCTCATTTTTTAACTCCTTAATATTTTGTCGATTTATTATACCACAAAGAGTAATGCGAAGTCAATTAATCTAAACATTACGACCGCATTTTGGTATTGCCGTGCAGTAGGTTTTACAGATGTAAAACGCAAATAAACTTGACGACTTTTATTCCGGCAGCATTTATAGCGTACAAAGTTCCGCAATACACGATATTGCCAAATTTTTCATCATTTTCTATTTTGACCAATGAATTGTAGTTTTCGCAATTTTTCTCCATGGAATTAAAATAGCACGCGCATAAACCGACATTATCGAGGCGGTAAAAATAGAGATATTCGTCTTTCTCTTACTCGCGTCTTTTGCTTGCAAAAAAACAACGTGCCGTTATGATGCTTTCCATCGTTGTCGGATAGGTCTTAGTATAATACTACGACATATCCGTTCTTTTCGAGATTAGCATTTATTTCATCGTTGGGCAAATAGTATGTACCGTTATCGTCCCCACATGCAGATAATATGATTGATTTAATAAATAAAAATCGGCAAAGCGCCCACTTCGCGGCACAGCCGCTCGTGCGTTCGCTAAAAAATGTCACACCGGACATTTTTCTTTACGCTCACGTCCACTCGGGTTCAAGTTCATCATTTAAAATAAGTGATACCAAACGGCACAGAAGGGTTGCAGATTGTGCACTTTTAAGTGCGAGCGCGACGGGAGTGTAGACCCACCTACATGACCGAGCGCGAGACACGCAAAAAGGGCGCAAGATGCGCCCTTATGCGTCGTTTGGTGGTGCGGTTAACAGGACTTGAACCTGCACGGAGTTACCACAAGATCCTTAGTCTTGCGCGTCTGCCAATTCCGCCATAACCGCAATTGCTAACATATTGTACTAAATCAGTCGAGCTTTGTCAACTTATTTTTATCGAATTACACAACAAATTTATTGAAAAGCTAAAATATTTTTGAGCGCGTCCTTGCTCAACGCATTTTCAGTGCGCATTTCCGCATTTGCCGTAAGCTCTAAAAACCTTAATTCGTAATCAAGGTCGGCGTTTGCGTTATACTTTCCGTCGAATGTGCCCACGCCTACGCGCAACCCCCTATGCAAAGCGGCGCACACGGGCGCGAACCCGTGTCCATATCCCGCGTCAGCCGTAGGACACAGCACAAGCGGCACGCCTTCCTGCGCCATTAAATCCATATCGTCGTTATCCAGACACACGCCGCCGACTATAGTTACGTTATTTAATATTCCCAGCTTGTGCAAAAGCATTATCGGCGAAAGCTTATACCGCGCCTCGATTATCCCCGCTTCTTCCAGGTCGTACGCCGCACGAATGACCGCATGCGCATTGTTTGTAATTATATAGTCGCACGCATTTTCCAGCAAGTCCTCGTCGAGCATATCTGGAATGTAAATATCCTTAATACCGCTCGCCAAAGTTTTTGTATACGGCGTAACTATCTTCACGCCGCCCGCCGCCACGCCGTCGCAACACGCTATCACTTCATCGCAAGCGATCTTTGCAGCTTTGATATTCGCTGTGCAAAACGCGTTTACTCTTTTGTTCGACATAGATTATTTTCCGTTTACTACGGTCAAAAGATATTCTGCAAACTTGTCTTTCAAGTCGGGGCGCTTGAGCGCGAAATCAACGGTTGCGGTGAGCGCGCCGAACTTGTCGCCCATGTCGTACCGACGGCAATCAAGTTCATATGCGTACACGCCGCCTTCTTTCATGATAGCATATATAGCGTCGGTCAAGCTGATTTCGCCGTTTACTTCGGGCACTTGTTCTATCCGCTCATAGATTTCGGTTGTAAGCACATACCTGCCTATAGCCGCATAGCGAGACGGCGCGTTGGATTTGGGCTTTTCCACCATACCCTTGCACCACACAAACCTGCCGTCGATTTTTTGCGGGTCGACAATGCCGTACTTGTACGTTTCCTCCGCGGGCACTTGCTGCACGCCGAGTACAACCGCTTGATGCTGTGCGTACGCGTCGCAAAGCTGTTTAGCCGCAGGCACATCCCCGACAATAAGGTCATCGCCGTTTGCCATGATGAACGGGTCGTCGCCCGTGAATTCTCTTGCGCACATGATAGCGTCGCCGCTTCCGCGCGGCACGTTTTGCATGCCGAACGTGATTTCCGCATTCTTGTTTATATTTTTGAGCGTTTGGAGCAATTCGGGCTTGTGAGCGAGCGCTTTTTCCAATCTCGCATTGGGAACAAAATATTCCTTTATAGCCTGCTTGCCCTCACCCAAAATAATATGGATTTGGTCGATTCCGCTCGATATAAGCTCGTCAACTATATAAGAAAGAACGGGTGTATCGATAACCGGCAAAATCTCTTTGGGGATCGCCTTGGTCGCGGGCAAGAATCTTGTACCCATGCCGCCGCACGGAATTACTGCTTTGCGAATGCTTTTTTGCATAACTACCTCGTTTAAACTAATCCAACCGCACAATGATTCTGTGACAGTTTTCGCACCTACACCAGCCCTGATCCTGCAATAACGCATTACCCTTTTGCGGCAGGTTCAGACCGCAACCGCCGCAGTTGAACATGTTCTTTTTGTCGTCGCCTGCTGCGGGCACGATCGGCGGGAACTTGTTTTCCTCTACCAATTTATTATATTCGGCAAACAGCTTTTCATCCAAAGACTTTCGCAACTCGTCAAGCTCGGCTTTGAGCTTATCTAACTCCGCCGCCTTAGACCCGACAAGCTTACCGTGCTTATCGCGCGCCTCGGCAAACTTCTGTTGAGCGGCTTTGCCCGACTTTAACGCTTCCGAGCGGCGCACACACACGGCTTTCGCCTTTTCCTGTATGTCGTGCATTTTTTTGTCAGCCGATTGGAACTTGGACTTTAGGCTCTCAAGTCGCCGTACGCGCTGCTCAAGCTCTTCCTCGCTTTCGCATTCTGCGACCTCAAGCTCAGCTAGCGCGGCTTCGTTGTCCTCGATGTACCTTTGCAGTTCGGCAAAAGTATCCAAAAGCACACCCGCTTGCTGCTCGCATTCGGCAATAGCGAGCTTTGCGTCGTTAAACGCGCGCTTGTACTTATTCATTACTGCAAGCGCCTCGTCGCGTTCGATAAGGTTGTTGAGCTTGCGAAGCTCTATGTCCTTTTTCTGATAAGCAATCAACATTTTAAACGATTGTTTTACTTGTTCGTCCATGATGTTCTCCTTTATTCTATGAGGTCTTATCGTCTTTTATCTGCGGCTCAATCCCTTGCAACCGCATGACAGCCGTGATATCCGATAGTATTTGTCTGTTCTTGTCCGGCGCGACCGAGTATATATTGTAAAGCTGTTCGAGCCGAGTTTTGAGAGCTTGACTTGGCATTTCGCAATCCACTCCGAACTTGAGTTGCAGATCGGACAGATCGCTTGCCTTACAGTCTTTATCAGCACGTATGATCGAGTAGAACTTGCCGCGGTCGAATATCGGTATGTCGCGGCCTATGCCGTAACCGAGTTCGAGTAGCGTCGCCCTGACCAATGCACCGTCGCGGTGCGGGCTTACGATCAGAGTTTTGGGTAGCTTTTCTGCGTTACGCAGAATCTGACAGATAAGTATGCCGCCCATGCCCGATATTACTGCCTCGTCGCATTTGTACCCAAGTCCGTCGCAACACACAAATCGCACATTTGCTTTATCGCCGAGCCGAGCTTTTGCTTTTTGCAAGCATTTTTCGCTTATGTCCGACGCGATAACAATATCTGCCGTTCCGCTGCTTGCGCAGTATTCGGCGATCAATCCGTGGTCGCAGCCGACATCCGCTATGACCTTGGCGGGAACAATAAGCGATTTTATAAGGTCTAACCTTTCGCTCATTTATCTGTCTGTAAAGTCCTTAAGTCGCTTCGAGCGCGCGGGGTTGCGCAGTTTTCTGAGCGCCTTTGCTTCGATCTGTCGTATACGCTCACGCGTGACGCCGAACTCCTTGCCTACGTCCTCGAGCGTGCGCGGATGTGCGTCGTCCAGTCCGTACCTAAGCCGAATTACCATTTCCTCGCGCGGAGTGAGCGTATTGAGCACCGCCGCAAGCTGTTCCCTTAGCATACCCGCTTCCGCAAAGTCCTGCGGCGCTTTTGACTTTTCGTCCTCCAAGAAGTCGCCCAAGTGGCTGTCTTCTTCCTCGCCGACAGGCATTTCGAGCGATACGGGGTCTTGGCTGATACGCTGAATTTCCATAACTCGCTCTACAGGCAGCTCCATTTCCGTCGCAAGCTCTTCCGGCGTGGGATCTCTACCCAGCTTTTGCACAAGTATGCGGTTGGTGCGCGCAAGCTTGTTTATCGTTTCCACCATATGCACGGGAATACGGATCGTGCGGGCTTGGTCGGCTATAGCGCGCGTTATCGCCTGACGTATCCACCACGTAGCGTAAGTCGAGAACCTGAACCCTTTGGTGTAGTCAAACTTTTCCACAGCCTTCATAAGTCCTAGATTGCCTTCCTGAATAAGATCGAGCAGCTGCATGCCTCGCCCGACATAACGCTTGGCTATTGCTACGACAAGCCGAAGGTTGGCTTCCGTGAGCTTGTTCTTGGCGTACTCGTCGCCTTCCGACATGCGCTTTGCAAGGTCGGTTTCTTCGTCGGCGCTTAGTAGCGGTATACGCCCGATATCCTTTAGGAACACCTTAACAGGATCGTCAGCGTTGGTTTCACCGCCGATAAGGCTGTCGATACTTTTGAGCTCGGCATTTTTTACCTGACCGTCTGTGATTTCTATATCGCTTTCGCGAATTATGCGCATAGCTTCCTCGAGCTGTTGCGCGTCCGCGCCGCACTCAATAGTGAGCTTTTCGCCGATTTCAACGTTAGACAAAAAATTACGAGTTTTGCCGAGCGCTATAAGTTTGGATAGCGCGTTGTTCATTTTGGATGTCAATATCGGCGCTTTTTTGCCGTCCTTAAGTATGCTGACGCCGTGCTCCTCAAACAGCTTGAGCGCATAGTCCATGTCGTTCGCGCCCGCCTCGAGCGGGACAAGCTTGTCAAGAATGACATTGTATTCTATCCCGTCGGAATTAGCGCCTATGAGCAATTCGTTGAGTGCAGCGTATATCGCGTCGGACGGCATATATTGTGCTTCCGTTTGCACTTCCTCTATAACTTTTTTGGATTCCTTATGTCCCTTCATGTGTACACTCCTTAACTGCGGTACTTCTTGATTTTGGCAAGCTCGACTTGTATCTCGCCCAGCCGTTCTATATATTTTTTGTCCTTAGTTGTTTCGTAAAGCGCGGAAAGCTCGGTTCGCTCTTTTACAAGCACTCGGCGATACAGTTCGTTTTGAACGTCTATAAACTTCTGTCTGCCGTCGCCCGGCAAGCCGCGATAATCATACAGCTCGCTGAGCATACTGTTGTCGTAACCAAACGCCGTGAACACGTCCGACGGCTTAAAGCCCTTGTGCTCTCTGCACCAGTCGTACAGCCTTTGCGCAAAACTGTCCGGCATTGCCGCCGTCACCGTCTTGTCGTAGTCGACGTAGTCCTCCGCACGTATCAGACTGGAAAGGAAAAACTTGATAACATCGTCGTACTCGGCATGAGCCTGCTCTACTACCGGCTCGGGGTCTTGTCGGTCGCGTTGCTTTTGCTGAACTGTTTTGACCGCAAAGTTTGCTTGCCGTTTGAGCGCGTCTACCGAAAAGCCCGTGGTCTTTGCTACGTAATCGAAATACTGCTCTTGCTCTATCGGGTTGTCAAGCGACATTACTATGCTTGACGTGCTCTCTATGGCAAACTGTGCGCGCTGATCGGGGTCGGACATGTTGTACTTGGCTTTGAGTACGTCTATCTTGTGCGCAGTGAGAGGAACAGCTTCGTCGAGGAGTTTTTTGTAACCCTCCGCGCCGTAACGCTTGATTACATCGTCCGGGTCAAGGCCTTCGGGCAAGCGCACCACCTTGACGGTCAATCCGCATTCGCGGAGAATATCCAGTCCGCGCATCGTAGCTTTTTGTCCGGCGGTATCGCCGTCGTAGCTGATGTAAACCAAATCGCTGTAAATTTTGAGCTGCCTTGCTTGCCTAGTGGTGAGCGCAGTGCCCATGGACGCCACCGCCGTGTCGAACCCGGCTTTGTGCAGCGCGATTACGTCCATATATCCTTCCGTCATTATTACGTAGTCAATCGGCGCTTTTGACTTTCGTTTTTTTAACAGGTTTATGCCGTAAATGACTTTGGATTTGTCAAAGATGTCTGTCTGCGTACTGTTGCGATACTTGGCAAAATGTACGTCCTTTTCGAGCGTCCGCCCTCCGAACGCGACCACATTATTCATGTTGTCGATTATAGGGTACATCAGTCTTTTACCGAACACGTCGTAGTTTCTGCCGTCCTTGGTTTCCGCTATGCCTGCGGCGTGCATTTGCTCATAGGTGTAGCCCTTGCTCTTAAGATAATCGAGCATTTCCGTAAAGTCTATGCTTGCTCCAAGCCCGAATCTTCTAACCATTTGAGGCGAGATCTGTCGCTCGGTCAGATAGTCGTTAAAAACTTTTGCGCGCGGACTAGATAAATTTTCGTTATAGTGCCGCGCCGCGTCGCGCATTAGGTTGTACAAAGTTTCTCTTTGTTTTTTATCTACATGGTTTTGGTAGCTTCCCGCCTTAGGCTTGGGCATTTCCAGTCCCGCTTGTTCGGCTAACATTTTCAGCGCGTCAATGAACTCGATGTTTTCTATCTTCATCAAAAACGACAGCGCGTTGCCGCTCTCCTTGCACCCGAAACAATGGAAAAACTGTTTGTCGGGCGAAATGGAAAACGACGGCTGCGATTCGTGGTGAAACGGACAGCATGCCCAGTACGTGTTGCCCTTGCGCTCGGTCTTGACGTACCGCGAGATAAGCGATACTATGTCAGTCTTATCGAGCACTTTGGAAATGAAATCGGAAAACTCTCTATCCACAAAACCTCTGAAAAACCTTAGCTAACACTATATAACGCCGATACTACAGTTTTGACCAGCTGCGCGGAACGGTCAAGTCCTCAAACGTGCGCACTGCGTAGTGGTCCGACATAGTGGAGATGTAATCGCACACACGTCGCTCTATCGGCTCGTCATCGTAAACGAACTGCTTGGGCAGTTCTTCCTCGTGATCTACAAAGTAAAGATACAAATATTCTATCATTTTGATAGCTTTTTTTTCTTCCGACTTTGCAAGCGACGCAGTGTACACGTTATCAAACATGAATTGCCTGAGCTCGTTAGTCCCCGCCGCAAAGTCCGCAGATTGCGCAACGGTATTTTTGCCATAACTTGTGTTAATTATATCGCATATCATTGACGAAATTCGCTTGGAGTGCGTGTCACCGAACATATCCGAAAAACGCTTTGGCATATCGGAGGCTTTTATCACCCCGCCTCGAACAGCGTCGTCGATATCGTGATTTATGTATGCTATTCTGTCTGCGTATGCCACAACAACGCCTTCGAGCGTGCTCGCTCTGCCACTGCCGGAATGGTTTAGTATTCCATCACGCACTTCGAACGTAAGGTTCATGCCCTGTCCGTCGTTTTCTATGCGATCGACCATGCGCAAGCTCTGCTCATTATGCCTAAAGTGCGTAAATTTGCCGAGCGCTCGCTCGCCCGCATGACCGTACGGAGTGTGTCCGAGGTCGTGCCCGAGCGCTATCGCTTCGGTAAGATCCTCGTTAAGCCGCAAGCATCGCGATATTGTGCGCGCTATTTGACTGACCTCCAACGTGTGCGTTAGCCGCGTTCTGTAATGGTCGCCCTCCGGCGATAAAAAAACCTGCGTTTTGTGCTTTAGACGGCGAAACGCTTTACTATGTATAATGCGGTCTCGGTCACGCTGAAATTCCGTGCGCATGGGACAAGGCTCGATCTGTTTTAGCCGACCCTTAGTGTCCGCGTCCTTGCACGCATACGGCGACAAGTACTTGTCCTGAATTTCGTATGTAACAGACTTATAATCCATAATGCGCACTAAGTGTAGAACCTCCCAATCGTACGGTCTGACAATTGTATACTAAGGCATTTTAGCCATAATACTTTACCACAAAAATACAAAATTGTCAAGTAAAATATAACAATTAGAGTTTACTTAGTGAACGGTCAAACTATATATCGAAATCCACTACTCCGCTTTCGGTGTGGTATAGTGCGCCGACAACAGCTACGTCCGAATCGCTTAAAATTCCTTTGATTTTGGAAACGCTATGCTTTATGTTGAGAACGCTTGCCTTGACCGCGTCCGCCTCATCGCCGATCGCACGCTTTATTTCGTCAGTCAAAAATTTTACATATCCGCTGTTTTGTTGTGTAGCGGCACATATAGCGCCGCAACCGGTATGCCCGAGCACGACTACAAGCTTACAGCCCAAATGCTCGACTGCGTATTCTATACTGCCCAACTGGCTGTTATCTATCACGTTGCCTGCAACGCGTATAACAAACAAATAGCCTATTCCCGCAGAAAAAATGCTTTCCGGAATTACTCTCGAATCAGAACAGCTTATGATTACGGCATACGGTTTTTGTCCGTGCTTGCTTGTGTACAATCGTCTTTCGGGAGAAATATCCCCTTCGCCTTTAACTGAATTTATGTAAACTTTATTACCTTTTTTCAGCCGCTCCAAGGCATCAACAGCGGTCATACTTTTATCTTGTACACACATAGGTAGTATTATTACTCCATATTAATTATTTGCGGGGATTTTTGATATTAGCCTGTGCGACTGTGTTACAAAACAAGGCTATAACTTCCCATAACATTGGGTTTTTACCGCTCAATTAGGTGGTATATATTTTCACACCGAATATCTTTCTATACACAGCAAAAGCAAGCGCTATGTCCGATAGATATAGGCTTGTCTTTTGTTATCGAATTTCGGTAAAGACGGAATTACAGCAATTTTTCGAGCTGCTTGGTCAACTTTTGAAGCTGCTCGCGCTTTATTTCAATTTCGGCGTTAAACGCTCTGAAGAACTGTACATCGGTATCGTCGGGAACATTGCGGCTTAACATAGCTTCCATTATTACCGCCATGGACCTTATGCGTTTGGCCTCGAGTGCTTTGATTTCTTCCTCGAGAGCGTTAAGCTCTTTTGCTAATTTACTTTTTTGCGACATGTTGTTTGCTCCTTGTTGTTTTTTTATTTTTTTGAGTCCCGGCTTCGGAATCGGCATTGCTCTGTTCCTCATGCTGTTTATCTTCCGCCGCCGCGGCTTCTTGCTCGGGAGCGGCAGCGGTTTCAGTCGGCTCTACCGCATTTTCCACACTTTCCTTTTCGTCGGTTTCGTTGGGTTCGACCTCTTTTTGCGCAAGCTTAGATTCGTCTTCCGTTTTTGTCTCTGCGCCTACGCCTTGATTGTCCTTGATAACATTATTTATTTTTCTCTTATAAGTTACCTTTTTGATCAAGCCTTTTTCCAAAAGCGCCTCGGTGCTCTCATACGGAGGACGGTAATCCTCATTCTTGTTTTCACCCTGCACAATAACCAATTTTTCGCACAGCTGAGCAATAAGCTCTTCTGCATATCCGAGTCTGCGCTGACTCTTGATACGGAACAAGCACGGTGTTTCGGCAAACTTTTTGCTTTGCGAACGTTCAACCCTATATTTAGTATCCTCGTAATCGTCGGGATCAAGCGCGAGATAGAGGCAAAGCGTCTTCCCACGAATTACGAGTTTAGCTAACTGGTTCCTGCCACAACTAAATGCGTCGTAGCCCTTGGAAACTTTGCTCTTAACCTTTTTATAGCTTAACAAAATATTTTTCAAATATGAATATCTTTCTTTTGCTTCGTCAGTGGCTTGAATGAGTTTGACCGAGAAAGGTCTTTGATAGCTCACGAACGTAGCAAATCCGCTTTCTTCATCGCTTTCGATAAGGATAGCCTCTTCCTCTTCATCCGAATCGTCCTCCTCCGTCTCTGCCTTTTCCGCTTCGATCCGCTCAAGTTCTTCGGCAAGCCTTACGCTTTCCCTTGCCTCCTCGGCTATCTTGTTGGCCCTGACCGATGCGATCGTTGCGTCCATTGTAGCCTTTGTGCGCATAGCGACAATTGCTTTGCTTGTGAGCATTTGCAATACGCCTTTGTCATGCAACAGCCAGAATATAAACACGAGCACGCCAAGCGAACATATAACTATAATCAGTACAAGCCACCACGCCATACCTATAGTGTCGGTTTCCGGGACAAATATGTGGAAAATAGTATCGAATGTCAGTTCGCTATAATTGGCTGTACCGGCAACTGTCGCCGTAAGAAGATATGCGCCGACCTTCGCTTCCGACAGCTTGTTGATATTATTGGCGGAATCGTAAATCACGTTCTCCTCGTCATCAACGTCGACGATTACAATCCTTGCAATGCCGTGGTGCGAGGCGGCGACAGGTATATTATCCTCGTTGGAGTATTTTCCCTCCGCCCAAGTCGTAATCGCAGGTGCGGTGCTCCAATAATTTTCGGCTTTGATTACTTCGAACGAAGGCAATTCGGAAAAGTCCGCAACGGTTTCCAAAAGTCCGGTGTAGTTCTTGGTCGCGGCAATCTCGGCGCGCAAGTAGTATTTGCCGACTTCCAGCAACTTGAGCCCTTCAGACACTGACGTAGGGACAGAGCCCTCGGCATTGACGGTAAACGACGTGGTTCCGTTAAAGTTGAGCAATCCGAATCCTTCACCCGATTGCTTATATACTCTGTACTTGATACCGGAAGAACCGTGTGCGGCGGTAGCCGATATAACGTTGACTTCTGGATTGTATTCGCCGTAAGCCCAGTTGGAGAGCTTAGGGATTTGCGTCCAATAGTTTCTCGCCTGCGTCACTCTGAACTGAACGAGCGCGTCCGCGCTGAAATTCTCGTTTATCGATGTGTAATTTTCGGTATCCGAAATCAAGCTTGCGAACAGATAATAAGTACCGGCATCGAGATTGGCGAGAATTTTCGAGACTTTAGCGGGGGCTTTGCCCTCTTCCAGCTCGAAGCAGTCTTTGCCGTCGAACTTAATCGCGGTATACTCGTCGCCGTCCTTTGTATAGACAGAGAACTTAACGCCGTCTCCGAATGCGGGAACAGCATTAATGACGTTAATGTTTTCGTCAAAGCCGTGCCATTCCCAGCTTACAATGTTGGGAGTAGTCGTCCAGGTATTGGTAACTTCAACAACCTCGAACTGTGTATAGTCATGCGCATTGTAATAGTTATTGCAGCCCTGCACCGTTGCATAGAGGTAGTAAGTCTTTTTGGCGTCGAGCTTGTTCAAAAGCTGTTCGACGTCCTGCGAAACTACGCCATTCTCAAGACGGATCTCTTCAAGCCCTTCTACAAGGTTTTCTCCCGCCGCGTCTGTAGCTATGGAGAAGTACAAATCCTCGACGCCCCACTTGACGTCAGCGGTAAAAAGATTTACGTTCCTGTCGTACTCGCCGTATTTCCAGCGCACAACATAAACACCGCTTACCGAGTTGTAGGCCTGAACGATTTTGTACGCATTTTGAATAGTAACTTCGCCGCTAAATCCGCCGATACCCGTAATAGTCAAATCGGCGTTTCCCACGTTCCCTTCGTTGTCCGAAGAAAGCGTATAATCCTCACCTTCTACGAGAACACGACGGTCAAAGACAAGCTCTATTTGGGGCACGATATTAGCTTCGTCGGTATAAGGAAGTTCAGTATTTAACACTCTGTACTTTATGGTCACGTTCTCGTCGGTAGACGTGCTTTCACCCACGTTGCTTTTGGTAAGCTCGTACGCACTGACGGTAAGGTTAACGTCCAGCGTAACTTCCGAATAAGCAACACCGCAAGACACTTCACCGCTGTTATCGTTATCCCACCAATGCTCATGATTGTCGGGCGCAATGCCGCTCGGAACGTTGACATTGAGCAAATATTTGCCTGCTTTCAACGTTTTGAGATATGCATTGAGCGAGTTTACTCTGAACAGTGTATCTAAAACAGTGCCATCTTTGACTTCGTAAAGCTCGGCGGTATTGCCGATATACTTGACAGCGAACGTTTCCTTTTCCTCGCCGACTATGGAGGAAACTGTGTAGTACACCGTGTCCCCATGTTGAGCTCGGAAGGTGTACGAAATTATATTGTCATCACCGTAAGTCCAATTAAGGGCGAGACCATTGGGAACGGCGGCTCCGTCGTCCGAATTAAGTATGGCGTTGGCGCTCGGTTCATCCGCAAGCACTGCAACATCCGCTTTGGCGTAAGAAACCATAGCGGGAACAAATAGCAGCGTTGCGAACATGCACAACATGCAAGCAGTTAATAACAGTCTTTTTTTAATCATGATTTTCTCCATTCTCGTCTTCGCGTTTTTTCTTTTTAGGCTTCCATAACAGGATATAAAAGCCGATTATGGTCATAGCTATAACTTCCACTCCGATAATGCAAACCGCAATAATCCAGTAAGGGAAATCCGTCCTTTGAACGATCTCGCCCATTACAGCGGGCACTTGCTTGTCGTAATCCGGGTTGACAATTACGGTAGTGTCGATTTCGTCAACGGACGGCTCGACAATGATCGGCGGTTTTACCGGCGTATCTGTTGCCAGTATGGTAAGCCTTGCCGCAAGCGGACGGATAGCCCTGTAGTTTTCGCTGTCGGGAAGAATGAACTTGGCTGTTATGTCGTAAGCCCCCGCGTCCATAGCGCCGTTGAACTCCAACTCTTTGCCGTCCACAGTTACGTAGTACTTGACTTCTATTCCGTTGGGAATTGTTCCGCTGACGGCAAGCATGTGCGTATTGCCGTCGTATGTAACGGTTTTACCCTCAAGCGATACGTCAGTTATGCCGAGCGACGCAGGAACAACCTTAAGCGTTGCCGTCATCTCTTTAATCGGCTCATAATTCTTTGTATCTCCGTAGAACCTAACTGTTACCTTCTGACTTCCAACCTCGGTGCGGGAGTTGTTTACATACTCGTAGGTAACGCCTGCGGGCAGTATACCTCTGATCGATAACGAGTGCGCGTTGCCTGTATATGCTACCGTCGCGTCAGGGAACGTCACGTTAAGATCGTATTTTGCCTGAACTATATTAAGCTTTGCAGTCATTTGAGTAACGGATAAGCTGTAGTTCGGATTCTGTGAATAGAAATGAACAATAACCGTATACTCATCTACTTCCACGCAGCGGTTATTCTCGTAGTAATATGCGACGCCAGCAGGAAGCTTACCCGATATGAAAAGCGAATACGGATTGCCGGTATAAACTACCGTCTTGTCTTCAAACTTAACGCCGCTCAAATCAATCATATGTTCGGATGCCGTAATGGTGAGCTTAGCTTCATACAAAGTTTTAGTTCCGGCGGCAAACTCGTAGTTATCCTTGTACGCGTCCTTAATCCAAATCGTAGCCGTTGCGTCGTACTCGCCGACACCGGTTTGAACACTGTTGCTGTATGTTACGTCCACCTGCGCGGGCAGAGTCCCGATTAACTCGATACTGTGCGAATTGCCGTCGTAATGATAGCTCGCGTCATCAAAAGACAAGCTCAAACTGATCTTAGCCTTATTGATGGTAAGAGTTGCCGTATATTCGGCTTTCGTATCGCTCTTAATGTGTTCGTCATTTGAAACTACAGAATTGATAAACTTGTAGTTGACAGTATCTTTAAGCGTAAGCGTAGCGGTAACTGTGCCACTTTCATTGACATTGATCTTGCCGTTGTTCGCGTATTCAACCATAATAATATCAGCCGCGTCAGCAGGCAATCCGATTACTGCAAGCGACCTAGCTTCGCCTGGAGCATATACAAATGAATTACCCTCGAACCTAACGTCTTTCAGATCGAATGTCGCCCTTGAAATCTCCACATTGAACGAACCGCCTGTTACATCTACATAGTTGAGCGCCGAAACCTTGTACTGCGCGGTATAAGTACCCGCGTTGATGAACAGGGTGTTTTTCGTCATCGCCGCGATTTGCGCTTTGGCATAATATGTACCGCTCCAGTTTGCGTGGCTGTACGTTATTGCCGCGCTGCTGTACAAATCGGGGTAATTCGCCCAAATGCCCTCGCCTGCCGTAATAATGTCCGACGTGGTAAATGTTTGATTGATATGTAAGCTACCGTTATAAGTGGCGGTAATATTATCTATACCGCTAACTGTGAACGACGCCGCGCTTACAGTGAACGCAAACGTATGAGTAAATTCCGCATACTCTACGTCGTCGACTGTAACTGCACCCACGGTTGCCACAAGCGTGTAGCTGTCTGCGGGCATAGTGCTGTTTATATAATCCGAATATTCAGCTTTGGTGAACGGGTCGCCGATTTGCTCTGTATCGCGCTTGAGAATGAGCGTGATCGTTGCGGGGCTTTCGGCGTTGTCCTTTTCCAAATTGGGAAGACTCGGCACAGTTGTTGATCCGAACGTCCAGCCCGCTATTCCGGAGACAAAACCGTTGCCGCAAATAGCCGCGTACCAAGTTTTCGTCACAGTAAGCGTGCCGTCATCTTCGAGCTTTGCTCCGCCTACAGCAACAAATTCGTAGTTATCCGAGTCGTTGAGCATAAGCGTCGCCGTTGCGACTTTCATGCCGGAAACGGTAGCCTTGTTACTATTATTAGTATACTTTATTGTATACAACGTCCCGTCAGGGTATTTGACTGTTACCCCGCCGTCTACATAACGCACTACCGCGTTGGTAACTTCGATTGCACCGTCGGTCACGCCGGCGATTGCAGCGGGATAATATTTATACCCATCCACATCGCTCTTGACGTAGCCGCTCATGAGCTCCGAGCCATCGTCGCTTAACCATTTCGCGTCGCCGACTGTAACTTGCTTTTTAGCAACCTCTACCGGAATAGTATATGTGTAGGTCTTGCTCTCGCCATCCACGGTGAATTCTACGTCTACCGAAGTATCTACAGCATGCAGGCAATTGTCGTTTGCATATATTACTGTCGCCGTATCTTTGGCTGCGTCATACGTATGCGTGTGTTGTCCGTTCCGACTGCATACTAACACTAGCCCGCTGACATTGAACTTGTCGAACACTGTGTAACCTGCTTTTTTTACACCGTCGGTGTTGACAGTGCTCCAGTCATGTCCCAGCGCCGCTATCTGTGAATACGTAGTATAATCACACCCTTCGCGCTTGCATGTGTCGTATTCGTCCCAACCTATACCCTCGCACGTCGCCGCTTGCGCATCGTGATGCTCAATGTCATGCGCATTGGGATCTATTGCAAGCTCAAGCTCTTTTGTGGTAAGACAAGTAAACACCTCATCTTCATACTCTACGCTCGCAGTGTATACTTTCTTGCCGGTAGCTATACATGTAGCTTCTGTAGTCGATGTAACTACGCCGGTAACCCAGGTTTTTGCCATTCCGACTTCGCCGCAGAGACCTCGGATACATAGGATTTCCACTTCTATCTTCCACTCGCCCGATGTGTTGTCCCAAGTTTTCCAGTGCGCATCCCAGTCGTGCCCGAGCGCATCGTCAGTGGTTACCACTTTAATATCTTCATAGCTGCCTACGGTTGCCGTATAGGTTATTTTGCCTTTTTCCGTGCACGACGGAGCTTGCTCTAAGGAAGTAACGGTTGCCGTTTCGGTTCTTATTGTCTCTCCGCATACGGGGCAAACAAACTTCGCTGTTGCCGAGGTATAACCTACCCACTCCCAATCGGGCTTCTCGGGTTCAGTGTGGGATAATTTTGGAATTTCGACGTCGCTCTTATTAGAGGTCGACGTTTCGCACACGTGATCGCCGTCTTGGTCGTAGTAGTACTGATTGCACCCATTCATGCACTCAAAGTATTCGTAATTACCTTTCTCTTTACATGTGGCGGCCTTTGCCGATACGATTTCTCCGCTATGTTTAAGAATAGCTAAATTAGTATTTTCACTGTAATCACATCTTGCGCAAGCTTTTTTAATATAACCGGCTTCTTCGCATGTTGACTCTTTCTTTTCGGTTGTTAGGTCGTGACCCAACGCCTTAGATTTATATCCGTTTTCGGTGTCTTCCACATAAGCGCCGCTAAGCTCCTTGTACTCGCCGCTAATGGGATCTTTGGCTTTGCTGAAATGCTTGTCGCATCTTAGACAGTGATTATGCTCTATCTCCCCGTCTTCGGTACAGGTCGCAGCTTTGCTCGTGAGTTCCATATCGTGTCCTTGCGCTTCGAGAACTACGGAATCCACTACTGTTGTGCACGCCTCGTCCGAGAAGTTCTTGCCGCATATCGAGCAGTGCCAATACTCAATATTGCCTTCTTCGAGACACTTTTCAACACGTGCATGATACCCATCGGCAATATCGTGTCCGAGATATGCCTCGTTGCTCTCCGACAGCCATACGCACGATCCGTTGTCTGCAAAGAAATATGAGCTCGGCGCGATCACTTTTCCGTCGCTATCTTTGTTGTTTTCGCCGTATCCGGAAGTTATTACGCCCTTACCGCTCTCAAGCGTTACGCCGATTTCTGCGCCCTCGGTGAGCGCTTCGGACACGGTTATTACTTTGGAATATAACCACACGTTACTCGGGGTAATTTTGTCCGCAAGAGTATTGCCGCTGATGACGGCATTTCCGCTCACTGCAAACAATGTTGCGCGCCAATCGACATACACTCCGCCGCCACCGAATCTACCATCACCCGTTGCTGTTATGTTGCCGGTTATAGTGCCACCGTTCATTATAAACGTAGCATAATCACATACGATTACAGCGCCACCGCCGCCGTAATTAGCGCCGGAAGAAGTCGCTTCACATTCGGTTATAGTGCCTTTTTTCATCTCGACTGTTCCGTAAAGAATATACAAAGCGCCGCCGTTTACCGCCAGACCGTTTTTAATAGTACCGTTTGTGCCGCTGTCGTCGATCGTAAGATAAGCTGAACTTCCATTAACCTCGATATGTCCTTTCTTGTTAAGATCGAGCGTTTTGTCGTTAAGGTCAAGCGTTACTTTGCCTGAAGTCATCGCGGACAACGCCGCAGACGCCGTGACATTTTTAATCAGAGTTATGGTTGCTCCGTTTGCATCTGCAATTGCATCCGTCCACGCGGTATTGATACTCTCGTAGCTGTATAGTCTACCTTCTGCGCTACCGAATTCGACATTGGCAACGAAATCGCCTATAATTGCCTGACCGTCGGCTTTATTCCATCCAACGGTATAAGCCGCGTTATCGGAGAAGAATATAGTCGAAGGCGCAACTGACTTGTTGTAACCGCTAGTGAATACCCCGGTTTCCTTGTCATAAGGATCTGGGGAGCTCGTGCCCAGCGTCACACCGATATGGGAATCATTATTAATATCAGCAACGTTAAAGATTTTGTTATTTATAGCATAAAGATTTCCGCCGGTATTTTCATTAATTAGGACTAACCCTTTTATACTAGGTGTGGGACCGCCTGCGAAATATAAACCACCGCCTTTACCTTCCGTTGCCGTGTTACCCGATATCGTCAACTTGCTGTTACTATTTGTATTATCGCCTAAGTACAGCATACCGCCCACGTATACGCCGCCGCCGTTCTTTGCCGTATTGCCGAAAATTGTACCGCTGATAAAAGTGCCGCCGTTTGCATACACGCCGCCGCCGTTTTCCGTTGCCGTATTGCCGGAGATTGTACCGCCGTTCATATTAAACGTGCCATGGTCAATGTATACACCGCCACCGTTTTGCGCCGTGTTTTTGTCAGCGTCGTCCGTACCGCCTATTGTACCGTCGTTCATAGTGAACGTGCCGTTATTTGTTACATACACGCCGCCGCCGTTGTAAACGTCGTCCCTGACCGCAGCATTGTTACCTGAAATCGTACCACTTGCAAGAGTTAAGCTTCCGCCGTCAACGTAAACTGCGCCGCCGTTTTCCGCATAACCTCCGGTTATTTTGCCTGTATTCTCGCTTGACGTGTCTTGAATAGTTAAAGAGCCGCCGATTATTTTTATATTTGATTGATAGAAATTATAATGATATTGATCAAAACCACCGTTGAGATTGAGGGTTTTTCCATTCAATTCAAGCGTTATATTTCCTGTAATTTCGGCTAAATGCGTGCCTCGGGTAACCACAACCTCGTCGACAAGAAGCGTTACCTTTGCGCTTCCTATGTATAATGCATAATCCCATGCTTCTTTGATTGTTGCGAAATTGTATGCGTCGAAGCCGCCATAATCAACCGACGCGACGGCCGAGCCTATCGCCGCTTCGATATTATAGTTGGAATAGCCGTATAAAACGTCTTTAGCGTCATCATCTGATTCGAAATACGTTGAAGGCGCCGAGTAGTTTCTATTACCGTAGCCGGAAGTGAATATGCCCGTTCCATTTTGAAGCGTTATGCCGATTTTTTGCGTATTTGTAAGCGCACCGGTTACATTAATAACCTTACCGGACTCCAGATAGACGTTACCGCCGTTAGTATTGCCGTAAATTTCGGGATTTCCGCTTATTTTGAACGTACCGCCGTACTGAGTACAGTATATGCCGCCGCCATAGCTCGTTGCGCTGTTGCCTGTAATAGTACCGCTTGACATTACGAATGTGCTACCCGAAAAGTACACGCCGCCGCCATAGCTCGTTGCGCTGTTTTTGTCAGCCTCGTCTGTACCGCCTATAATACCGCCGCTCATTGTGAACGTGCCGCCCGCAACATACACGCCACCGCCGTAAACTGCCGTATTACCTGTCAGACTGCTACCGCTCTGCAATGTCAATGAAGGCTCGCCTTTCACGGAGCCTGCAATTCGAATAGCTCCGCCGCCGCTATAGCTCGTTGAATGGTTGCCGGCAAACGTTCCGCCGACCTTGACGGCAATTTTTCCTATGATGTACAAGCCGCCGCCGTTGCCCGCAGTATTATTGCTCAGCGTGCCGTTTACCACTACATCGAACAATGTTGAAGTCTCGTTTGTCGCATAAATACCGCCACCGTTCGAAGCTTCATTGTTATCTAATTGGGCGTCTTTGCCGATAGTGATCTCCGCATAAGTGGCAATTCCGCCGCCGTTGCCGCCTTTGTTATCGGAAATAGTGCCGCCGATCATGCTAAAGAGCGTTACATCGCTAATTACGTATACACCACCGCCGTACGCGCTTACTTCGTTATTTTTTATACTGCCGTCGTTCATAGTAAAGCTAGACATAGAGCCGACATACACGCCACCGCCGTTGGCGATACCATTTTTATGATCTTTGATTTCGCCGCCGTTCATTATAAGAGTGCTGTGTGACGTCACAAAAATGCCGCCGCCGAAATATCCTTTGTTGTCGCTTATAACGCAACCCTCATTAAGCGTTACTTCTGCGCCTGTTGCATATACACCGCCGCCGTCACCGCTGCTGCTTGTTACTCTATTACCTGTAATAGTGCCGCCGCTCATTGTGAAATAGCCGCCGTTGACATAAACCGCGCCGCCTTTATCGGCAATAATACAATCGGTAATAGTGCCGCCGCTCATTGTAAATGAGCCGCTGTTGACGTAAATTGCCCTGCCTACAGGAGTATTTGCATTGCCGATCGCGTGGCGAATAACACCGCCTTCGATGGTCTTATTACCTGTGGACAGCGTAAGAGCATTGCTTTTTGTCTTAGCGCCGTCTATTAACTCGAAAGTGCCGGATACGTAGAAAATATCGTATACTTCTTGTTGATCGGCGTGTACTGCGGTCAGCACGTGACCGTCAAGATCGAAGCGTATGAATTTACCGCTTTCGATTTCAATAGCGTAGATCTTAGTGGCGGTTATGTCTATTTCCGCGTCTTTGAGAAGAGTGACCACCGCGAAGCTTTCGGCAGTAGTGGCAAGGGTGTTTGCGTAAGAGAACGCGTCCTTGACAGTCATGAACTTTGACGTATTGCCATTAAAAGTTACTGATGCTTCAACTACGCCGATCGCGACTTCACCGTCGCCGTCCAAAAGCACCTCGCATTCGGCTCTATCCGAAACGAAGAAAGTCGTAGGCACAGTGCCCGAATGAAAATCGTTGTATCCCGTCGTAAAAGTCTGAGGGGTGGAATACACAGTCACGCCGATTTTAGGCGAATCCGACGCTGTGAGCTCACCCGCAATATTGACCTTGGAGTTTGCATCAACGTACAAGTTTGAGGGTGGCAGTACTCCGCTCGAGTTCTCACTGCCATTACCTGCGTACGTGTTATTTAAAATTGTAATATCGCCGGAAAGCTTGACAGTTTCGTTGCCCTTAGCATAAACGCCACCACCAATGCCGTTTTTGCTTGTAACTTGGTTGTCTGTTATCTCGCCACCCGTCATAGTGAACTTGCCTTTGCCGACGTACACGCCGCCGCCATTGTACGCTGCTGTGTTGGCGTAGATATTGCCTTCGGTCATCGTAAAGACGGAGGTATCCTCACCGACGGCAATGCCACCACCGCTAATCGTAGCTGTGTTGGCGTAGATATTGCCGCCGTTCATCGATAAGGTCGCAGAATAATGAATATACACGCCGCCGCCATTGCCGCTTGCCGTATTGCCGTGAATTTTTCCGCGTTGCAAAACGACGTTCGAATTAGAATTGAGGTACATGCCGCCACCGCTGTTTCTCGCGGTATTACCATATATCTCCGCGTCGTCGCCATTCATCTTAAACAGAATTTGATCGTTCGAATTATCGCTTCTGACATATACTGCGCCGCCAAATTGAGCGGTATTGTTTTTGATGACGCCACCGGTAATTGTGGCGAACGCGTCTTGACCTTTAATAAACGAACTGTAAAAAACAACAACGCCGCCGCCGTACTCAGCAGTATTACCGCATATAGCGCCGCCGCTCATATTAAACACGTAAACGTTAACGCCGCCACCGTAGCCGCCGTTATTGGAATTGCCGGCGATAGTGCCTTTTTCGAGATTAAGCACGTATGGTTCTATGTTGGACGAAACGGCGGACGGCACATAGATACCGCATTTCTTTCCGCCGGTTATAACGCCGCCCGTAAGTTTTTTTACGCCGTCAGCCGACTCGTCTAGAGTGTCGTCAAACACATACAAGCCGTTAGAATTAACCGTGTACTTATGAACTACTTCCGGCTTGCTGTCCGTGACGGTAAGCATACCGTCATTAAGCTGTATAACCGAGGAGTTTCCGGTATGGCGCAAAATCTGACCGTTAAGGTCGAGAATGATGTATTTTCCGCCGTTTACGTTGAGAGTAGCAACCGCCGTTTCGTCGCCCAAGCCATCCTGATAGCCGAGCGTGATCGTAGCTTGTTTCTCCTCTGTAGTATCGAGCTTGTTTGCCGCCTTGAACGCGGTTTCTACGTCGGCGTAAACCTTAGTATCGCCGTCGAATGTGACAGTAACACGCTCGTTGCCGACAAATGCTTCGTCATTTTCGTCTACGATTATGTCGTAGCCTTTAGTCGCATGTTCGTCCGCAACAAAGATTTTATCGGGCGTAGTCGAAGGATTGGTGGTTGCATAGCTCGTCGTGAACGTACCCCTGCCGTTTTGCATACGCACACCGATCTTTGGCGAAGCAGTCGCAGTGAGTGAGTTCCCGATCACTACCTTTTTGCCGCTAAGCACGTAAAGATTGCTTGCGGAAAGCTCGTCGTGCGCCCCCTGCTTATTGCCTAAAATTGTGGGATAAGCGTCCTCGCTGTCCGAAATCGTGAGCTGACTGTTAATGCCTATATAAACGCCGCCACCGGCGGTTGCCGCGATATTGGCGTCCGTGTCGTCTTCTCCGCCTATAACAACGGCTCCGGAAATCGTTAAGCCTACAAAATAGTTGATTCCGCAGTCGTAATAAATGCCGCCGCCATAGCCTTCCGTAGCCGTATTTCCGGTTATAACTACATTTCCGCTTATGACGCTTGAACCAATACTATGGCTTCCCGGCAAGTTAGGACTGCGGAAAATACCGCCGCCATTCTTTGCCGTATTATTGCGTATCTTGACATTACCGCTTATCACCGCGGAAGACGTATGCAATGCAATGCCGCCGCCGTTGCCGTTTTCCGCCTTGTTCCCTATGATTTCAATGTCACCGCCGAGAGCCAAGTGCGAGTCGATCAATCGGATGCCTCCGCCCAAAGAATCATCTTCGCTATCCAGCCCTTTCGCGACGCCCGTAGCGGTATTATTATTAATCGAACCGCCGGTAAGCGTGTTGACATTCCACGTATTTGAGTATATGCCGCCGCCTTGCAATGCGGTATTTTCGCTTACCGTACCACTCAACATTGTTACCGTCGCCGTATAGTAGGCATGAATGCCGCCGCCTGCGCCACCGCTTGTGTTATGACTTATTTCACCGCCGTCGAGCGTGAAAGCGCCCGAAGTGTACACACCACCGCCATGAACTGACGAGGTATTATGGCTGATATTTCCGCCCATCATACTGAACGTGCTTCCGGAGAAGTACACACCGCCGCCGTTGCCTGTGCAATCGTTGTTTCTTATCTCGCCGCCCGTAATAGTGAGCGTGCCGCTGAATAAGGAGACGCCACGACCGATATTGTCAAATATCTCGGCATTATCTTGTAAATTAAGCGTACCCGAACTGAAATATACGCCGCCGGTTTTGTTCTTAGGAGCATTGTTTGAATATATCTTTGCATTTCCGCCTATAGTCAAACCGCTGGAGAATGCCGAAGTAGTGCCAAAACACAATCCGCCGCCTTCTTCCGATGAATTATTCTCATATATCTCGACGTTGCCGTCTATACTGCTCCCGGCTCTGCAAAAACTATATATTCCGCCGCCGAACGTACCTGCTGTATTGTGATGAATTTTCGTCGTTCCGCCTATATGAACATTTGCGGTAACCATCAAGCCGCCGCCGGTTTTACCCGACTTGTTATTTTTGATTTCACCGCCCGTAATTTCAAATGTGTGTTCGCAATCGAAGCGCAAACCGCCGCCGTCTTTGTTACTATAATTGCCCTCTATTGAGCCACCCGTCATCACAAACGCAGAATTTACGCTACCCGACGACACGCCGCCGCCTGCTTCGTTCGCCCTGTTTCCGGCTATTGTGCCGCCTTGGAGCTTGACTGCTGCCGGGCTCGAAGACTCCGAATCCTGATTGCCAATCAATATCGCGCCGCCGTATGCAACGCCATTGCCGCCCGTAATTACTCCGCCGTAAATAGCGTTAACGCCGCTATCACCATCGGTAAGCGTATCGTTTATTATGTACATTCCCGTAGAGCCATCTACGGTATATAAATGCTTAACCGTCTGATCGGTATCGATAATAGTAAGCGTGCCGTTTACGGATATTACCGAAATATTAACGTCGGACGCGGCGCGCAATACTTGACCGTTAAGGTTGAGCGTAATGTAGCTGCCTGCGTTTACCGTAAGCGTAGTTTCGGTTATTTCATCGCCCAAACCTTCCCTATAACCGAGCTTAACTACCGCCTGATTTTCCTCTGTGGTCGCGCAATTGTTTGCCGCTTTGAATGCAGTTTCTACGTCATTGTATACCTTAGTCACACCGTCGAATATGACAGACACGCGCTCTCGACCGACATATCCCTCACCGTTCTCGTCGGAAACAATTGCGTAATTGTCATTATCAGACACGAAATATTCGGACGGCGCAGCAGAGTTATTTTGCGCATAGCCGCTCGTGAAAGTGCCTTTGACTGATTCGAGCGTAACGCCTATTTTTGTTGTATTGGAAAGTTCGCCGCACGTAATTACTGCTTGTATCGGAGTAGTGCCGACAGACTTTGCCAAATATATGTTGCTTTGCACACCGTTTTCGGCGGCTGTTTTGTTATCTTTAATATACGGATTGCCGCTTAATGTATAGATGTTTCCGTAAGTGTTTACATGAATAACATAAACACCGCCGCCCGTCGGAGCGATATTATTTGTTATACTTCCGCCGGCATGAATGATTGCGGCTCTGCCGTCGCTGAAAATACCACCGCCGCTAGTTGTCGCGGTATTGCTATTGATATTCGCAGAATCTTCGATTGTCAATATTCCGACGCTAGCGTATACGCCGCCGCCGCTTCTTGCGGTGTTACTGTAAATCTCACCACCGTTTATTGTTAGCGTAGCGTTGTTAACGGAAATACCGCCGCCGTCACAGGTTGCGATATTATTGTAAGTTTTAGCGTCGCCGCTTAAAGTAACTCTGCCGCTTGAAATGTACACACCTGCGCCGTTCTGGCTTGAGGTATTACCGTAGATTTCACCACCGCTGATGACAGTGTCTTGGGGGTTGATTAGAATAACGCCACCGCCGTTTCCGGTTGTATTATGACCGTAAATTTTGCCCCCGCTCATTATAAGCGTACCGTTTACGTAAAGTCCGGCTTCTGTATTATTGTGTATCTCAACGTCACCCTGTAAGTTAAGCGTACCTGAGATATACACTCCGTTTCCTGCGTTATCGTGAATATCTACGTTACCCTGCAAATTAAACGCAGGCGACGAATTACCGGAGACATGAACTCCGCATCCCGTATTATCGTGAATATTGACGTTATCATCTATTGTAAGCGTAGCCGCAGTGATACCGACGCCGTGCCCTTTATTACCATAAATCTCAACGTCGTCTTGTATGACAAGATCGTTCGTCATTGCATAAATGCCGCCGTAATTGCTATTGGCGTTAGATATGTTGGAATAAATTTTTACATTTCCGCCTACAGTCAACGTTGTATGAGAGCCCGAGAACATGCACAATCCTGCACTTTGAGCCGCCTTATTCCCATAGAACTCGGCGTTTCCGTCTATGATCACGTCTTTACCGCAACCGAAATATAATCCGCCGCCGCTAGCGCCCGCGGTATTGTCATGGATTTTTGCTGTTCCGCCGATGTAAAATTCATTAAGACCGGCCCCGGCACGCATACCGCCGCCGTCGCCTCCGGCTTTGTTATTATTAATTTCGCCGGCGATCATACTGAATTCGGAGTAACCGTTAATAAAGACTCCCCCGCCGGCGTATCGCGCATAATTGCCCGCTATCGATCCGCCCGTCATTTCAAACTTAGACCTGAGACCTAGAGCTATGCCACCGCCGCTACCGCCATTATTTCCGGCTATTGTGCCGCTCTGAAGCTTGACTATAGCACCACCCACATCCCCGGTGTGTTCGCCGGCTGAAATCGCGCCGCCGTAACTACCGCTTCCTTTACCGCCGGTAATGACGCCGCCGCTAATCGTTCCTACGCCCTCCACGCCCTCGATAAGGCTGTCATCAAACATATACACACCGTTTGCGCCTACGGTATAACGGTGCTTTACGTTGTTCGGATTGCTGTCTTTTATAGTAAGCGAGGTATATATGGGTTTAGAAGCAGTCTCGGGATTTTTAGTATAATTGCTAAGAGCCGTATTGAAATTATAATTAGAATTTATAACTTCTATGACGCTACCCGATTCCGCTACGTAGTTAACGAGCCTGCCGTTGAGGTCGAAAACCACGTACTTGCCAAGATGGACCTCCATAGTTTCGCCCACGTGCTCCACACCGTCGGTATCCGTAGCCGCAAGCAGAGTGATTGTTGCCGGGTTTTCTTCGGTCAAATCGTCGTAGTCGTCCACATGGAAGAATGCTCCCTCCGCGTCCGCGTGATATGTAGTTTCGTCACCGCACTCGAGCTTGACGCGCCCCGGAATAACCGTAACCTCGCGCTTTGTCGGGTCCGGTTCCGAAGTCAATCCAAGTCCGATTGCATTAAGACCGAGGCTTTCCTCGCAAGTAAAATACTTGCTGGGCGACGCAGTGTTTTGTACGCCGTAGCCTGAAGTGAATACCCTGCCTAATTCAGTGGAAAACGCACTGCCGTACTGATACTTGGAAAAACGAATATCACATCCATTTGTGATTTTGCCGTTTACTTCGATTTTCGCACTGCCGTTGAGCAATACGTTATTTTTTCCGTTTGCGCCGTTGCCCTTTATTACCGGATTGCCGCTTATAGCCAGAACACGTCCATCGCCTACCCAGCTAATACCAAAGCTACCGTTACCTATAATTTTTCCGCCGGTCATGCTTACCGAACCGTATCCGGGAATATTTATTCCGCCGCTTGTATTGTTCTTTATTTCGCCGCCGTTTATGAAAGCGCTCGGAACGCCGTTGCCTGTTCCGTAAACTGCAATCGCGCTTCCTGCGGTATGTCCGTATATTTCGCCGCCGTTCATCGTGAACTTGGCGCTGTCAGCCGCATAAACGCCGCCGCCCATGCCGCCGTATCCGGCTACGTTGTCGTATATTTTTCCGTCTTTCTCAAGCGTAAATTCGCTGCCTTCGCCGACGATCGCCACGCCGCCGCCACTGCCTTGGCGAATAACATTGCCATCTGGATCGTCGCAATGGTTTCCGTATATAAGATAAGAGCCTTTTGTCTTGACCTTAGCGCCGCCGCTTATCAAAATGCCACCGCCGCCCTCGCCGCCGATTGTGGTCACGGAATTGTTATAGCTCGCGCCGGCGTACAGTTCAATAACGTCATCTACCGAGCGAGAGCCGTTAATATATATGCCGCCGCCACGATAAGCGGTGTTGTAATTGCAATTAACTTGAGTTAAGGAGGCAGTGCAATGTTCAAGCGCAATGCCGCCGCCGTTACCCGTCGCAGTGTTATAACTGCATTGCACCATGCTCATTTCTATGGTCATATCGGTTGCGTAAATTGCCCCGCCGCTACCCGACGCGGTGTTACGCATAAGCTCGTTGGCGATTCCTTTAAATTTAGCGCTGCTACCTTGAGCAAAGTACAACGCTCCGCCGCTACCGTTTGTCGCGTGGTTGCTTTCCGCCGTAAAATCATTAGACGTAAACTCGCCGGACATCGCGAACAGCGCTCCGCCACTCTTTGCTGTGTTATTGTTTAATTGAAATCTGTTGTTAATAGCGAGCTTTGCTGTCGTAGAGTCGTTATTGAGCCAAATTCCGCCGCCGCGCTCGTCTGCGGTATTATTGGATATACGCGCCCTGTTATACGCATCCCCTGTACCGTCGAGCGTAAGAGTGCCACCGTAATTGAATATTCCGCCGCCGTTGTTTGTTGCCTTATTGCCTAATATGTAGACGTTGGGACGCAATGTGCTTTCGCGCTTGATATTGACTGTAGAGCCGTTTGCCATATACAGTCCGCCGCCGTTATCTGCGGTATTGCCCAAGATATTACCGGAAACGAAATCAAGCGTTCCGTTGCTCGCAACGTACACACCGCCTCCGCCGGTTCCGCTAATGCCGAGATCTTCGCCCGTACCGCCGGTTATTATTCCTCCCGTAATCCTATTGTCCGAAGTGGCGTCAAGCGCCGCCAACCCATTTTCATTAACAGAGTAGCCACGTCCTGTACCATGAGTATCGCTGCTTATCGTAAGATGTGCGTCAGACGCGACCTTTATTACCGATCCCTGTGCGCCATCGGCGAGCTTAAGAATGTTGTTTTTCAGTTCGAGCTTTATGTTCGCGCCCGTGACCACAAGCGTGCTGTCGATTTCCGCATCCTTCGTTAGGGTGACGGTAGCGGGATAATCTTGGGAAGTTTCTTGCGCATTAGCAAGCGCCATTGCCGCGCTCAATGTGAGTTTCGTTTCGGTTATTTCGCCGTTTTCGTCTATTACATATTCGTATGTAACACCGTTGTATGTAACAGTCGCTTCGGAGATTTCGTCTGCATATGCTGTTACGTCCACAAAGCGGAATATATGAAGAGCGTCATCACTAACGCTTCCGCCATAAAAAAGCGACCAAAAAATAACCGCGGCCAAAACGATCATCAGTGATAAAACGAGCGAATACCTACGTTTGCTTATCATTTTCCATTCTCCCCAATATTCCGCACTTATTATATTTTCCGCGAAAAAGCAACAAGTGTTTGCGACTATTATAACGCTAAGCAAAACAATAAAGTTTGCAGCATACAATACGGTTCATTAAATTATATTATACATTGCGAATTTTGTCAATATGATTTCTAAAATATTTCATTTGATTTTCCATATAGATTAACAGATAAATCCAATGAAAGCCATTAAAGAAAATATTACTTTAGTTTATACCTTATTTTTGAGCATAAAAAAAGGACTTACTTCCCGAAGAAGCAAGTCCCGAAAACAACAAATGTGTTTATGCTTATTTTACACAATTATTACTTATTTGCGAGGATTTTTGATGTTTGCCTGTGCCGCAGCGAGGCGCGCGATGGGCACGCGGTACGGCGAGCAAGACACGTAGTCCAAGCCGATGTTGTGGCAGAACTCGATGGACGAAGGATCGCCGCCGTGTTCGCCGCAGATGCCGCAGTGAAGCGTTTTGCGCTCGCCTTTGCCGAGCTTGACGGCGGTTTCCATAAGCTTACCTACGCCGACCGTATCAAGCTTTGCAAACGGATCGAACTCGTAAATCTTGTTGCCATAGTAGCTGGGAAGGAACTTACCTGCGTCGTCGCGGCTGAAGCCAAACGTCATCTGCGTAAGGTCGTTTGTGCCGAAGCAGAAGAATTCAGCCTCTTTTGCGATATCGTCGGCAGTGAGCGCCGCTCTCGGAATTTCGATCATTGTGCCGACTTCGTACTTGAGGTTGACGCCCGAAGCCTTGATGACCTCGTCCGCGGTCTTGACAACAGTCTTTTTAACGAATGCCAATTCCTTAACTTCGCCGACAAGCGGGATCATAATTTCGGGAACGACCTTCCAGTCCTTGTGCCGCTTTTGCACCGCGATAGCCGCTTTGATGACCGCTTTGGTCTGCATAACGGCGATTT
>JAIEFT010000002.1 GCA_029066805.1 Clostridiales bacterium
TTTTTTTGGTTTTTTGGTTTTTTGCGTTTTTGCGTCTGTCACGCGTTTTTGCGAGCCATAGCCCGAATTCCTGAAACATTTGTACTATTACTACTAAGATGGCAACCGTTACAAGCATGACCGTATTGTTTCCGCGGTAGTAGCCGTAGTTGACCGCTATCGCGCCCAAACCGCCGCCTCCGCAAAAGCCCGCCATTGCCGAGTAGCCTATTACAGTTACGAATGCGATTGCGACGTTTGCAAGCATAGAAGGAATAATTTCCGGCAATATCGCTTTGTAAATGATTTTTACGGTAGGCGTACCCATGGAAAGCGCGGCGTCGATCACTCCGGCGTCAACTTCTTTTACCGAAGTCTCGACCAGCCTTGCAACAAACGGCGTTGCGGCAACGGTAAGCGGCACGGTCGCGGCAAGCGCGCCTATACTTGTGCCGACGACAATCCGCGTAAACGGAATAACGGTTACAAACAGAATCAAGAACGGTACGCTGCGGAGTATGTTTATTAATAAGCCGAGAATCTTATTCAGAACGGCGTTTTGCTTTAGTCCGCCGCGGTCGGTTATTGCAAGGATCACCCCTAACGGCAGTCCGAATATAAAAGCAAAAACCGTTGACAGCACCGAGGAATACAGAGTTTCCCAAACGCCTATGCCTATTTCTGTCCAAATAGCGGAATTCATTAAAAACCTCCTTCGTAGGTAAGCAGTCGTTTTGCAGCGTCCGATTGCGGATTCGAGAGCAAGCTCATAGTTTCGCCCGTCTCGCAGATCACGCCGTTGTCGAGTACCGCTATGCGCGTACACAGACTTTTTACGACGTTGATCTGATGCGAAATAACAACGATGGTAAGCGCGCGTTTTTCGTTTACCGCTTTAATCAGGCTAAGAATTTGCGCCGTGGTTTCGGGATCGAGCGCGCTCGTCGCTTCGTCGCAGATCAAAACCTCCGGGTCAAGCGCAAGCGCGCGGGCGATTGCAACGCGCTGCTTTTGTCCGCCCGAAAGCTGAGCGGGATATGCAGTCACCTTGTCGGCAAGATTGACTTCCTTAAGCAGCTCCAAAGCTCGTTCGGTCGCCTCCGACTTTTTTACGCCCGCGATTTCGAGCGGAAAAAGCACGTTTTTCAGCACAGTCTTTTGTCGGAGAAGATTGAAATTCTGAAATATCACGCCGATCTTGCGCCTTAAAAGCAACAGTTCGCGCCCTTTTAGCTTTAGGATATCCTGCCCCGCAACGCGCACGCTTCCCGAGTCGGGGCGTTCGAGTGCGTTTATACAGCGCGCCAACGTCGATTTTCCCGCACCGGAAGATCCGATTATTCCCAAAATCTCGCCGCGTTTTACGCTGAGATCCACGCCTTTGAGAGCTGCTACCTCGTCTTGTCCCGTTTTGTAGTTTTTGTGTAGATTTTCTATTTCGATTACCGTTTCCATTTTCGTTTCCTTTCTTTTTAATTTTACCATTGATGTTTGACTTAGCGGGAACAGCCCCGCATTCGCTTTGCTTGTGTATACATTGCGCCTCCCAAAACAAAACCCCGAATGCTGCTGCGCATACGGGGCTTACCGAACGGATATAAAAAAACCTGTATGCGCTTTTACACACAGGTTTTGTTGACTGAATTTTCTTAAAGTAAAGACCTGTGTAACGTTAAATTCCGTCACACATGCACATCAAACAGCTATATTGTTTTTGCGTTAAAACGTACATTCCGTGGTCCATTCCTTCTTGAAGTGTTTTTACTTTATCACATTTTTTAGCGGTTGTCAAACGTTTTATCGCATTTAAGTATTTTTTGTAATAAATTATGTAGCTTATGTGCAAACTGCATTGTTTAATTACGGTCGCGTCTGCGGGTATTCACCCTCATAGCCCACCAACGCAAAACAGACGCCTTAGCGTCCGTCTGCGTTGGTGGAGCAGTCGTAACATAAAACGAATTTTAGTCAACCGTAAAACTATATGTCAATTCTCTTGCGGTCTCATACCTTTTTGTATAAATACGAACACCGTCATCGCTTTCCAACTTTAGTCCGATTTTTTCCATAAGCCGAGCTGACGCCGCATTCCGATAATCACAATGTGCAAATATCTTTTTGACGTGGAGAAAATTTAGAGCGAAGTCTTTTGCGGCACGCGCCGCCTCGAGAGCGTATCCGTTTCCCCAATATTTTTTATTCAGTATGTAGCCGAGCTCGGCTATCTCCCTCTTTTCGTCTAAATATACCGCAGCCATACCGATTACCGAACCATTGAGCACGATTGCGAATTTATAAAAGTAGGGGCGGACTTTTTCCCATTCATTTGCGGCGTTAGTTAAGTATTTCTGTGTTTCCTGTATTGTGCTGTTAGGCATATTTAGCATAAACCGCGTATTTTCGTTGTCGGAATCGTATTCGTGCACGGCTTGCAAGTCTGAAATGTTCATCGGGCGCAAAAACAGTCTTTCGGTTTTCATTTCATAGTACATAACATCCTCCGTTACCGTACAACATACATACTGACAGTATCTGTAATTTTATATCGCGTAAATACGATATTCGCATTGTATCACAAACGGCAACATTTGGCAAGTGTATAAACTCTTTGGCACTTTTGAATGGTGCGCGAGGTTACAAGTGCGCCGCTGCGCGGCTTTAGTCATGCACCCGCCACAACAAAAAGACCGAACGACAAAACCGAAACGACGAACCTGCATCGGCAACGCCGCTGAATATAAAATAATCACCGCGAAGCAGTCAATACTTTTTCACTTTTCACTATTACTTATTTACTCCAAAAATCGTGCCAAATATAGTGAAGAGTTAAGAGTTGATAGAGAAAAAGTAAAAATCGCCAATGTTTATACGCATTGACGATTTTTGGTGGAACAGTCGTAACCTAAAACGAATTTAATTAACCATAAATAGTTAAAATGACTAAAGTAACGGCTTGGCTTTTGAAACAACTGCATTCATCTGTCTTTGAATTTCAGCGTTATGTTCTTCTATTTTTTTCTTTTGATTTAATTTTACTGCTACATAGATAATGCCCGGAATGATAAACAATGCGAAAGCAAGTAAGATATTGTCCCATTCCATTGAGTTATAGGTTTTTTTAGAATGCTTTAAATGAAAGTACTCGTTTTCAAGTTGGGTAAGTGCATTATAATTTGGCATGTCTTTATCGCGAGCCAAGACGTATGCCGGTTTATAACCTCGTCCCCGATGAACTTGAGTATCTTCAGTATGCGTCCAACCGAATTTAAGATACTCTTCTTTGCTACCGTCAAAAGATGAGTAACTATAAGCTTCGACTACTTTTGTTTCTATATTCATTTTTTAGTTCTCCATTATTTATAAAATTGATAGTTATATTATATCATAGACCTCTGATAAAAGCAAGTAATACTTACTATTTTAGATTGCTCACATAACAAAATCATATTTTGGCACTATGGCGGGTGCGCGGGTATAACAAGTAGATAAAATGAAATGTCGCATACGCGCTGTGAAATAAAATTCGCCTTTCATACGCGAAGCGTATTTCATAGCGACCGCTATTTCATACAACGCAGTTGTATTTCACTCGCTTGCAGGCGAATTCCATTGCTATGTATGAAGCACATTTTATATTTTGCAATGAATATTTCATAACTTCACTATTCAATCGTCTTTAGGCAAATACATTTAAATGCAATGAAGCTAGTAAAGGCCACATACCTATTTGAAAGGATATACATATACTAAATAAGTTTTTAAAACAATGGATTATTATGCTATTATCCTATTATCGTCTATTTTAATACAAGGCAGTAGTGACCATCTTTCACACCATAGGCCCATTTCAAGCTTAATTTTTCTTACCATAGTGGGAGTTTGATTTTTTGCTAACTCGTCAAAACAAATTTCCAATTCGGAAATAAATCCAGAAAATTCAATTGGCGGCAACAAATATTTACAACCAATAAGAAGTGCCAAAAAATCAGAGCGCCCAAACTTATTCTCGCCCTTTGGATTTTTAGGAATACATAATTTCTCAGCAATACGTAGTTTCGTGGATAGTCGCGTTCGCGGCATCCTAGCGCAAAAAGTCCGTTCACCATGTGCAACAATATTTCTAAAAGATACTATTACCTCTAATATATTTGCAAGTTTCTCAGCGGAAATATAATAATTTTGAGCAATTGCATCTTTTTCGGCGTCTTGCATATTTTTGAAAAATATTGATACTGTACCAAAGGAAAGCGCTCGAATTAAAACCCACATTGGAACATGACCATGGACTTCCTTATTGTGAGCAATATATTCTCGATATTTATTTGACTTCTTATTAAGCGCATCGTCAATTGTTTTTTTGCAATCTTCGATTAGGCGATTTACTTGTTCTTTTGAATTCTCTTTTGCTGTAAATGATGTTGATTTAAGATATTCGTTTTCATCAACACCATGATTTTTGCTGAATTCATGTGCGATTAGAGCTTTAATATGGCACTCTATTGTCGATGTGTATTTATATACAATACTTCGTATTGACTTGTCAAACTCATATAAGTTCTGAATATTTTCGAACTTAACTCCCTCTACGAATTTTCGCTGTATCTTAAATATATGTGCATATCCGTTGATAACATTATAATATCCTTCTAACCGCAAATAATTTTTCGCCGACTCTTCATCATCAATTAATAGTCCATCAGAATTTTTTAATTTTTCTATTTGTTGATTGTAATCATAAAATGCTTTCATATTATATCCTAAAAAATAAGGAGACTCATAAATGGGTCTCCTTGCAGACTATGGTTTCCCATAGTTCTTTCCATAGGTATATTCTACTATAATGCCAATATATTTGTCAAGTATTTTTAAGAATTTTTAAATATATATATTATATATAATATATATTAATTTTTTATATATTATTTATATATATAATATTAAAAAGAGACTCTCGTTCAACAAGAGTCTCCGCAGTCCCCACAGGGGATCTGTCCGTAGAGCATTACGCTCACTATATTTATAAGCGAAACAAAAAAATATATACCTCATAATGGAATTTAGCGTAAATTAGTAAACATGTACTGTCGTTGTTTTCAGTAATAGGTATAATAATAAACTGTCATATTGATATCATATTGTGTGCTTATTACCCAACAAAAAAACGCCTATCAGCGTTTACTGTTTTTGGTGGGCAATGGGGGCAATGCGTTTTGCGCAGTAAAACATCCACTTCGCGGCACAGCCGCTCGTGCGCTCACTACAAACATACCTATAGCATTTTTGCTTTACAGTCACGACTGCGGTTCTCCCCCCACATCTCACCACGAAAAAACACCCCGTTGGGGTGTTCTCGTGCGTTGGTGGAGCAGGAGTAACCTAAAACGAATATTTTACGCTAAATTGAAATTTACTGAAATACGTTTATGATATATCCGTCTATTGTTGTAATACTACAAGTCTTGCCACCCCACGGTTGAGTTACTACTTTTGTAATTTTATCCCAACCTTTTGATTTGATATAATCATACATTTTGTCGATGTCTTGCACTTGCATAAATGAGATTGCGCGTGGTTCGGGCCTATCCTTGAACAACTGAAAACCTGTAAACGGCGCCAAGTGCGTGATTTCAATTTCGGGAAGTATATCAAAGACTACCCCATAACAGCCGTTTCCTGCCTCGTCTCTTTCAACGACATTGCTGTACCAGCCCATAACATCTTCAAACCATTTAACGGTTTTGTCCATGTCTTCCGTTAGGTAGATAGGGGCATTTTCTTTTACATAATAACCCTTTTCAGAAAATTTGCTCATAATATTGTTCTCCTTGTTTTAGTAATTATATTTTATCGGAATGAACACGTCAACAGTATGTCATATTCCTTAATATTTTTTCAAGATATTTTCCGATTGTAAACGCAAATCGTCAATTAATTCTTTTGGCGACAGAACGGTCACTTTATCACCAAAACTCAAAATAAACCTCAACATAATATCATAATTCGTAAAATCCAACTCAAAAAGAATTTGTCCGTTGTCTAACACCTTAAAGCTGTCAATGCCGTAGCCTTCGATAATGCGGAACTTTTCACTCTCATTAAAAATCGCTTTCAATGCAAAATTTCTTTCGGAAAGGAACTCCCCAAAATTCATTGTTTGCGGCGGAATATCTTTTACAATATAGATATTATCGGTTTTTGTTAAATTCCATAAACGATTTAACTTAAACAATCTAAACTCTTCCTTTTGTAAACAATATCCGAAAACATACCAAGACGACCACTTGAAAACAATATGATATGGCTCTATGTTATATCGATTTTCGCCTTTTGAAGAATAGTAATCAAATTCAATAATACACTTATCCGATATTGCATTTTTAATTAACTCAATCTTCTCTGTCAGCGAATCTTTATAATACGAGGCAAGGTCGATAATTATAGTGTTATCGGCTATTATCTGATTGTTTTTACTCGAAAATCTCTCCGCGACCGTTGCTGCATACGGCGACATAGAAACGCTGTCTATTCCTTGCAATCCCGAAAGCATTGCCTGCAACTGTTCTTTGGTAAAAATTGTCTTATCTAATTTATAGCTACTTTCAATATAAAACCCACCGCCATAGCCTTGCGCTGATACAATAGGAATGCCTGCTTTACAAATATCTTCAATATCACGGTTAATAGTTCGGCGCGATACTTCAAACCGCTCCGCCAATTCGGGTGCAGTTACTTTATCTTTTTGTAAAAGTATAGTTATTATTCCAATTAGCCTGTCTATTTTCATTTTATTCCCTAACAGCAATTATACCATAAAAACATGACAAAGTAAAGTCATGTTACCATTATGGCATACGTTGTATAACATATAATTAGAACTTTAAAATATGGCTAAAATAAAAATGGCACTATGGCGGGTGCTTGATATAAAACAAGTGCGCCGCTTTCGACTTGACCGAACGACGAAATCGAAACGCCGAGCGCCCAAAGGCAACGCCGCGGTTTGTTCTGTATGTGCCACACAATAAACAAATACAGGGTTGCCCGCAAACTGCGCGGGCGGGCTTCGGCTTACGCCGAGCGCCTAGCGAACCGCGCGACAAAATGACATAACAATAAATGATATAATATTTTCTTTTACAGCATTGCCTTTTAATGTGCCTTGCTTTGTCGCGCTACTCACTCCAAATGTATTGCACATCAACGCAAAACGGACGCCTTCGCGTCCGTCTGCGTTGGTGGAGCAGCTGCAACCTAAAACGAATATGAGAAAAATAATATATGATATTGATTTTTTATATGCTAATATGTTATAATGTTACAAAACACTTTGGGGGCTTTTATGGATTGGAGCAACTTTTTACCACAGTTTCTGCCAAACTTATGCGCTACACTTGTAGGTTTTATTTTAGCTATTTTATTTCAACAGCTAGTATATGAATTAATCAAAGCAAAAATTACCAATGGCACTAAAATCAAAAATCAACTACATAAATTGCTATCTGAATTCGAAAATATTAATAACGAGTATAAAAAAATTAATCATAAATTAGTTTATATTGAACCTATTAAGACACCGGTCTGGGACGGGTTAATTAACACAAATGAACTATTTCTTCTTTCTAAATATGACAAAAAACGCATCAAAAATGAGAAAGATAAAAAAGAAGAAATGGGGCTATATAATAAATTATTTACATTTTATGGTCTAATTTCTGAATATAACAAATGGTGGAATTTATACACAACGCAATTAGCGGCTGGTCGAAAAAATACAGAGTTGCAACCAATATATGATTGTATTCGTTCTTTAGAAACTAGATTATTTGAAAATGGTGAGATATCGAAACTAATCATATTAATAAAAAAGATTCTTAATATTAAAATAGCACTAACGGAGGATAACGCACAATGAACGAAAAAATTGGGGCAAATTTTGGTGATAATTCTGTTGGTGATACAACTGAGAAATTGCCAATTAATAGAACACATATACAACGCCCGAATTACTTTTTAGGCAGAGAAACTGAATTATCTCGTATAACTAATATATTTAATTCTAAACAAATAGTTATATTATATGGAATTGGTGGCGTCGGAAAAACAGAACTAGCTACGGAATATGTAACAACTTGCAGTTATTGTTGTCCACAAGTTATAGTTTTTAAGGATGACGATGATATTACATTTGATAAATTTGCAACCAGAATATTATATCCGCAAGAAATCTATGATAAATTTCTTGGATTAATTATTGCGAATAAGGAGTTAGCGTACGGCGTTTTAACAAATGTATTAATGCAATTAGACGATAATGTTATACTTCTTATTGACAATGCTAATCAATTAGATTTGCAATTTTTAGACAACTTATTAAAAATATTAAAATGTAAGATAATTTTAACAACACGAAAAAAAATAGAATTAACCGCCCAGCAAAATAATAAGATTGAGTATTTGGAAATAAACGAATTATCCAAAGCTGTTGCTGGGAAAATTTTTCAACATAGTTATGATAAATTTATAGAAAATGAAGAATATCTATTCAATGAATTTGTTTATGATGAATATTGTGGAAACACTCAAGCTATTGTTATGATAGCAAAAATGCTCAAAGAACAAGGAGTTACACTAACCGACTATATCAGTAAAAAGGAAAAATATTTAAAAGAAAGTCGATTCTCTATAGCTATTCATGGTGAAAATAAATTTGACACTGTGGCAAATAATCTATGTCAGTTCTTTAAAATTACTGGTTATGTTGATAATTCTTTAGATAACGTTTACACTCAAATACTCACTATTTTAATGGTAACTGAGCAGTGCGGAATAGATGAATATAGTATAATTAAAGAATTATCATTAGAAACATCGAATAGTTTTATTGAGTTGTCAAATCGAGGGCTAATAAATCGTAACATACTAGAAGATAAATCTGTTGTTCTAACTATGCATCCAATGGTTATTAGAGCATTAACTCTATATGAAATTCAACCAAACAACAAAATCATACAGTTCGTTAGAAACTATATTCAACAAAGCCTAACAAAAACCTGCGATTTTGAACGTTCAGATTTAGATACTTTTAGAAAGTTAATAGAGCGATTAAAACACTTTCATGCACTTTTAAGCGGATTTGAGCCTGAAAAAACAGTTTATAAAGGAAGTATAAGTGATGACGATAATATTATAGATATTTTACTTAATGAGGATAATAATTTACCATTGTTAATGCGCACACAAGACGGGCGTGAGATTGCTTTCGAACAAGTTGCAGTAATACCCCATGATGAGCGGCTATATTGCGTTTTAAAACCACTCGATAAAATTGAAGGCATCGCGGATAATGAGGCAGTAGTTTTTTATGTAGATGAAGAAATTGACCCCCCAGCGTTACTTGTATGCACGGATGAAAAAATTGCTATTGAAATTTTTAAAGAATACTATGAATTATTAAATAATTAATCATGATTTTATGTTTTGGCGCTATGGCAGGTTCTTGATATATAATGAGTGCGCCGCTGCACGGCTTTAGTCATACACCCGCCGCTTTCGATATGACCGAACGACAAAAACGAAACGACGAGCTATTGAATGAAATGCTTACGCATGAAATGTCCTCGATATGAAATTGCGCTTGCGCGCAATGAAATAAAATTCGCCATACATGTGCAACACACATTTCATATTCCGCAAGGAATATTTCATAGCAACGCTATTTCACTCGCCGCAAGGCGAATTTCATTGAACCCTGTATTGCCCACCAGCACGAAAAAAGCACCCTTTTGGGTGCTCATTCGTGCTGGTGGGCAATACAGGGTTCGAACCTGTGACTTCTACCATGTGAAGGTAGCACTCTCCCGCTGAGTTAATTGCCCATATACTCTTTGTCGCTGCTAACAGCGTATAGTTATTCTATCATGATAATGCTTTTATGTCAAGCAAAATTAGTGACGGAATTGGCATTACGTTCATTTTGCATTGCATACATTATACCATGGCAATTATTTGGCTTGTTATGCTTAGCGCGTCGTTGGGACTGATGCTGTTTACCGATCCCGCCGCGGCTGTGAACTCCATGATAACGGGCGCGCACGGCGCGGTTGAATTATCGCTTAACCTTCTGGCGCTCTATGCGTTTTGGCTGGGGTTCTTTTCGCTTATCGAAAGGCTCGGACTATCGCGCGGCTTGGAAAAGCTTCTGCGCCCCGTGATCTCGCGCCTCTTCCCCTCATGCGACACCGAAACGCGCAAATACATTACCATGAACTTTTCCGCCAACCTTTTGGGTCTTGGCAACGCCGCTACGCCCATGGCGATTTCCGCCATCAACCGCATGGATACAGGCTCGCCGCGCGCCACAACCGACATGATAATGCTGACCGTCATTTCCGCGACAAGCCTTCAATTACTTCCCACCACCGTAATAGGCATGCGCGCGACCGCCGGCTCGGCCAACCCCGCCGACTTCCTGTTCCCCTCTCTGGTCGCGACCGTGCTATCCACGTTCATCGGCATTGTAGGCGTCAAAATATGCGCCAAGATTTTCGACCGTCCGCGTCGCAAACGCCGTGCCGAATCGGATGCGGAAAATCAATCTGCACCTCTTCCGCTGTCCCCTTCCGTTCCGCCCATAAAACGCAAACGCGAGAGGCGACAAAAACAAAAACGCACTCGCAAGCAAGGCGGTACAGCATGAGCGCGTACATAATTCCGGTTATTTTCCTTGCCGTTCTTCTGCTGTCGTTTGTCCGTCGGCGCGAACCGTACGGCGGATTCATTGACGGCGCGCGACAAGCGGTCGACCTTACTATCAACGTGTTTCCGTACCTGCTCGCCGTAATGGTGGCGGTGGAAGCGTTTCGCGTGTCGGGCGCGTCGGCGTACCTGGCAAACGCCTTAGAGCCGGTACTCGGCGCGGTAGGCTTGCCCAAAGAGCTTGCAGAGCTGATGTTTTTGCGCCCCGTGTCGGGCGCGGGATCGCTCGCCATACTCGACGGCATTTATGCCAACTACGGTCCGGACAGCTATATCGGCAGGTGCGCGTCTGTAATTTACGGCTCGAGCGAAACCATATTCTATATTTCCACAATTTACTTTTCGCAATCGCACGTGCGCAAGCTTCGCTACGCTATTCCCGTCGCGCTCGTAGCAACACTGACCGGCTGTATAGTCGGGTGCTATCTGTTAAGGTTTTTTTAATGCGGAATTATAGCGGCTTAGCCGCATTAAGGATGAGATTCTTCGCTTTGCTCTGAATGACAAAAATATTTTATTGATTTTTATATCAATGAGTGATATACTTTACGTATGGGGCAAATATATCTGAAAGCCGTAATAATAACGCTGGTGCTGCTGTTGTTTGCCGTGCCGGGGTTTGTGCTGAAAAAACTGAACATGATCGGCGACGGCGGAAAAAAGGCTATTAGTAATATTCTTTTGTACGTATGCCAGCCTGCGCTTATCCTTGCGGCGTTCACCGTTTTTTCGGACGAGGACTATGCGGCGATACTCGCCACGCCGCGCACAGAGCTTCTTGCGGGCTTCGGCATTGCGGCTGCCGTATCGCTGCTTGCGTTGCTTGCGGTGTTCGGGCTGTGCAAACTGATATTCCTAAAACACAAAAACCGCGCTGCGGCGGACGTGTACACATACGTTGCAATGTTTTCCAACTGCGGGTTCTTGGGCGTGCCGTTCATTAAGATGTTTACGGGACGCGACGCAGCCGTTGCGGTCATGTATATTATGGTGTTCAATATCGTGTTTGCCGTGCTTATCTGGACGCTCGGCGTGTACCTTATAACGCACGACCGCAAAGAAATAAGCGCGAAAAAGGTTTTGATAAACCCGACTATAATCGCGTCGGCTGTTGCACTGCTCATGTTTTTTGTGCCTCAAATTAATATATTCATGATGAAAGGGGTGCGCGAGCTTGCCACTATCCCGAGCGCGCTATCCACCATGACAGCGCCGCTCGCCATGATACTTGTAGGCGTTGCGCTGGCCGAGCTTCCCATCAAGATCATATTTTCCAACCCGTCGGTATATGTTGCAGGTGTCCTGCGATTAATAATCGCGCCCATACTGACTTTTGCTATCGCAGTAGTATTCTACAAAATGACCTCGTCCTATATAGGCGGACTCAGCATGCAAGGCGATTATATTTTTCTTGCGCCCGTTATCGCCATGGCTATGTCGCCCGCGTCGCTAATCGTCGCAATGACCGAGCACTACTGCGGCGAAAAAGAACTGGCTGCTACATCGTATGTGAATAACACGCTGCTGTCTATAATAACCGTGCCGCTCATAATTATGGCTGTCGTCGAGATTTGGAAGTTTGTTTAATCTTTCAGCCGAATAAATCCTCCGTAATTACACAAGCTAATTGCGGAGGAATTTTTATTTATGGCTACAACCGAAACTATTGAAACCCCGACAACCAAGGAAGTGCAAACCAAAATCGAGCGCGAAGTAGAGTTTTTAAAACAATTGCACCAAGCCGCGCAGATGGGCAGAGACACGCTTGAACACGTAAACAACAATATCGGACCGGGCGAGCTGCGCACGGCGGTAGAAAAGGACATATTCGACTATTCGGACGTCTGCGCGCAAATCACGCGCAAGCTGGAAGCGCGCGGCGAAACCCCTAAATCCGTCGGCAAAGTTGCGCGCGCCATGGCGAGCATGATGATCAACATTAAAATCAACGACGAAACGCCGGAAAGCGAAGTCGCCAAAATGATAATAGACGGCACTACAAAGGGCGTGACCGAAAGCGTGTCCAAGCTAAGTGAATATGCCGATATAGACAACGACGTGCTGAACATAGGCTATCGCTTGCTGTGGGTCGAACAGAAAAATATAGACGAAATGCGCAGATTTTTGCATAACTAGCCGCTTAAACGTTTGACCTTTGTACAAAGTTAAACTATAATAAGTATTGTCATTACGAATAAGCTCGGCAACGCCGAGCTTTTTGTACGAGGTCGCTTTGCAACAGATCCGCATATCGGACAACTTCACATTCGGCAAGCTATTGAGGTTTGCATTGCCGACGATAATCATGGTGATATTCACGTCGCTGTACGGGATCGTCGACGGACTTTTCGTGTCCAATTTTGCGGGCGACGGCGCGTTTGCCGCAGTCAATCTGTTTTTGCCTATATTCTACATAGCAGGCTCTATCGGGATGCTACTCGGCAGCGGCGGTTGCGCACTTATTGCCAAGCTGTTCGGCGAGGGCGAGGATAACTCTGCACGGCGCGTCTTTACCGGTCTTATAATAATAGTTACGGGTATAGGCGCGGCGATCACGCTTACTGCTGTGTGGTTCATGCCGAAAATAGCGATCCTTCTCGGCGCAAGCGGCGAAACGGCGGAGCTTTGCACGCTTTACGGTACGATAATGATTTGCGGGCTTGTTCCGTTTATGCTTCAGTCGTTTTTCCAATACTTCTTCGCAGTAGCTGACAGACCCAAGCTCGGACTGTTCATAACGGTTGCTGCGGGCGTAACCAATGCAATAGGCGACTTTGTGTTTATGTACGCGTTCAAGTGGGGCGTGACGGGCGCAGCAGTCGCAACAATAATCGGCGAATGCGTGGGCGGAGTCGTGCCGCTCGTGTGGTTCTTTTCCAAAAAGGGCAAAAAGCTGTACATGGCAAAACCGAGCTTTGCCCCCAAAACTATAGGCAAGGTATGCGCCAACGGCTCGTCCGAGTTTTTTACTAGTATATCCGTTTCGCTTATCAGCATAATCTACAACTTCCAACTACTCAAGTACATAGGCGAAGCGGGTGTGGAAGCGTACGGCGTTATTATGTATGTGTCATCCGTTTTTGTCGGTTGCTTTATGGGCTACGCCGTAGGCACTTCGCCCATCGTCGGCTACCACTACGGCGCGGAAAACCGCGATGAGCTGAAAAACGTATTTAAAAAAAGCATGCTGTTTTACGCGATAGCCTCCGTTGTTTTGACGGCGTTATCGATAGCGCTTGCCACCCCCCTCTCCATGATTTTTGTCAGCTACGATGAGGAGCTGTTGTCACTGACGGTAAAGGCGCTTAGGATATTTTCGTTGTCCTTCTTGGCAAGCGGGTTCAACATCTACGCGTCGGCGTTCTTTACCGCGCTCAACAACGGCGTCATATCGGCGGTAATATCCATCGCGCGCACGCTCGCCATTCAGGTTATTGCAGTGTATGTAATGCCGCTTATGTTCGGACTTAACGGCATATGGTGCGCACCGATCGCATCCGAGCTTTCATGTATAATCCTATCCGCTGTGTTCATTATTACAAACCGTAAAAAGTACGGCTACCTGTAAAAATTTTTAGCGAATATTTCCGCCAAAATTCGACATAATAGAATAGAGGAGGAAATGACCAAATGGAAAAGCTTACATCAGGCAAGATTGCCCCTAAGACCGGCGAGTACAATATCGTTTCGGAAAAGGGCAAGGTTCTCGGCACGGTGCACGTTAAGAAAGGCAACAGAATGCCCCCTACGCGTCACTCGGGCAGTCACTTTGTTATCGGTGACTAACCAACACAAAAAACCCTCGATATCTCGAGGGATTTTTTGTTAGATAAAAAATAAGAAATAATTATTACGGATTAAGCCTGTTTTTTAAAATAACATATGCTTGCTTCGGGTCGTCGGTGCACATGACCGATTTTTCCATAGGGCAAATATCCGTGCCCGCGCGGTTGATTATTTTTTCGGTCAACACCTCATATTCGCAATTAATGCCGTAACGCTCGAGTATTCTTTTGCCGTTTTCGGAAAGCGTTTTTGCAAAAACACTTTTTATTCCGCATTTGACAAACAGCAGCGCCGCCGCCTTGCCGACTACCTTATCCGCAACCGAGTATCCAGATAAATCCGCACCGCTGTCGATATAGCTCATTATCGGCGCGATTCCCCTGCTGTCGCTGTACAAGCACTCGCCGCTTTTGCACAAACAAATAGTGTGTCCCGAAAGATTGTTTTTTGCCGTTTGTAAATCAGTCATTTTTATTTCTGTCCAAAAGTAATTTCCGGCATTATTGCTTTTCAAACTCCTTGGCGACGTCTTTTAACAGCTCGCGTATGGGCAAGTGTTGAGGGCAAGCTTTTTCGCACTTTCCGCACTTGACGCACGCCGAGGCCTTTCCGCCGACCTTTGTATGTACCTCGTTGTAATAATAGTCGGCATTCCAGTCGTGGTAAATGTTTTTGGTATTCAGACAGGAAAACAAGTCGGGAATGGAAATCTTTTCGGGGCAACCGTCAGTGCAGTAGCGGCAAGCGGTACAAGGTATCAAATTCATTCCCTTAAACACGGCACACACATTGTTTACGGCTTGCATTTCTTTTTCGTCAAGCGGCTTGAAATTCTTCATGTACGAAATATTGTCGGTCATCTGCGCCATATCGCTCATACCGGACAACACCATAAACACGCCCTTGCAGCCTGCGGCAAAGCGAATAGCATAGCTTGCCGTGCTTGCGCCGCCGAGCGCTTCAAAATACTTTTTGGCGTCTTCGGGCAGATTTACAAGATTTCCGCCCTTTACGGGTTCCATTACAATTACGGGCTTGTTGTGCTTGTTGCAAACCTCGAGGCACTTGCGCGACTGCACGGCGGGGTCGTCGTAGTCTGCGTAATTGAGCTGTATCTGCACGACCTCTACCTGCGGATATTCGGTCAAGATTTGATCCAATACTTCCGCGGTGTCGTGGAATGAAATGCCGAAGTGTTTGATTTTCCCCTCAGCCTTAAGCTCCAACGCCTGCTCGTAAGCGCGGCAACGCTTAAACTTGGCAAAGATTTCCTTGCTCTGCGCGTGCATAAGGTAGAAATCAAAATAATCAACGCCGCAAATTTTGAGCTGGCTTTCAAAGAAAGGTCGCACGTCGGCTTCGTTTTCAAAATAGAACGTCGTCAGCTTGTTCGTAAGGATATACTTATCCCGCGGATAACGCGCCACAAGGCAGTCGCGCAACGCCGTTTCGCTCTTGCCCTGCAAATAGCCATGCGCGGTATCGAAGTAATTGAAGCCGTTTGCTATAAACGTATCGATCATTTTGTTGAACTCTGCAAAGTCCACGTTGTCGCCGTTCATAGGCAGTCGCATACAGCCGAACCCGAAATTTTTATGTACTTCGTTAAACATACTATTTACTCCTTTTAACGATTATATCACTAATGTTGGATTTTGCGCATTCTACTCCACGCTCTTAAGCGCTTCCACCATAGAAATATTTTTTATTCGCGTATTGAACATGAGCGTGGCGAGCAGCGAGAACGCAAACGTAAGCGCCATACAGCCTATCGCGACGTACCAGCTCAAAAATCCCGAAATGAACACGTTGAACGACGACGCGAGCGCGACAAGCCACACCATAAGCCCATACCCGAGCGGCAAGCCGAGCAAACACCCGAGTAGTGTTATTACCAAGTTTTCCACAAGCACCATCGCCGCGGTTTCCCCCGACTTATATCCAAGAACCATGAGCGTTGCGATTTCCCTTGTGCGCTCTTTTAGGTTTGTCGCTGTTATGTTGTAAATGACCGCAACTGCCAGCACCGCCGCGCCTATCACAAACAGCACCACCGCATAGTCGAGCATGGACATTTTGTCCTTGAGCGCGCCGTACGTATCGGAGAAGCTACGCACGTCGCGTACCTCGTCGTAGCCCGATAGCGTTTCTATCGCGGTCTTGAGCGAAGTCCCGCTTTTAACCTTGACGTAAGCGGTATCCGCGAACAGTCCAACGCCAAAGTTGTCGAACGTGTAATAACTGCAATAAACCTTTTGTTCAAAGTATTCGTAAATTATATCTGTAATCTCCACGTCAAATTCGATCGCGCGGTTATCTAACGAATATCCGCTGACCGTGACGGTATCGCCTTTCTTTACACCCAGCTCATCGGCAAGCGCAGTGGGAATGGCAAATGTGTTATCCTTTATTTCCAGACGTTTTTTGCCGTTGATATCGGAGAACAGGCGTACGCTGTCGGTGTCGGCATACTTGTACTCGCTTGCCTGCTCGACAGTGGGAATCGCCATTACCGTCATGTCCGCCGTCTTGCCATTATAGGTAAACCTGCCCGAAAAGTCAGGGACAAAAGTCAGCTTGTCTAAGTACTCCGCGCCTGTTTGGTCGGATATTTCGTCAAAGTCAAAGACCTGCAAATCGACCGGCGCTTCCACAGTCAAAGTCAAATCGTACCCGCACGACGCGTCGTAGCGGTCGAACGAAAAGTCCATATTGTCCTTAAGCCCTATAAGTCCGATCAGCAGCGCCAAACACCCGATGATCCCCACCGATGATAACAGCATTCTTGTCTTGTGCAAAAACATGTTGCGCATGTTCATTTTTGCGCCGAACCCTAGCTTGCGCCACAGCCAAGTCCAACGTTCGGCTAGAATGCGTTTTGTCTTTTTGGGCGGTTTGGGACGCATTGCCTGCGCAGGGTTTATCTTAAGCGTGTGGTGACATGCAAGAAACGCCGCAAGGCAAGCGAGCGCCGCCGCCACTACAATACCGAGAATAAGGAACAACACGCTTACATGTTGAGGTATGGGCGGCATGCAGAACTGCCGCGCGTACAAAACGTTTATAAGATACGGCACTAGGAATATGCCGAGCAGTCCGCCCACCGTTCCGCCAATAAGGCACGCGAACAGCGCATAGAATATGTACGAAAAGTATACGCTCCCCTTAGCTATGCCCAGCGCCTGAATAACTCCGATCTGCGTGCGCTGATTATCTACCGTTTTGGACAGCGAGATAACGGTTATCGCCGCCGCAACCGCAAAGAACATTATGGGCAAAACCGCAGCCAGGGCGGATATCGTGTCGTTTATGCTCTTGAACGCGACCACTGCGGGAAAGCTGTCCCGCTCGAGCACGTACATAAACAGCCCTGCCGCCTTGTTCGGCTGCATAAGCATTTGCGTTACGTCCTGCGCGCTCGACAGCGAAAACTTGCCGAACAGATCTTCGTAGTCCACACCCTTTGCTATGACCTTTATTCCGTTGTAAACATTCACTGTCGAGGATATGTCTGCTATCTTGACGGTTTGCACGCCCTGCATGGACGGCAATACAAGCTCCGCACCCGCCGTGAACAGCGCAATGTCGCCGTAGTTTATCATTGCGGTAATGAACTCGTCGGGCAGCGCCGCCGTGTTGCGCAGGTTGACCTTGTATATAACGTCGGGCGAATGGTATATTCCGCTTACCGTAAACGAATAGTTCATCTGCTCATAGCTAAGCTCATACTTGGGCGTTTGTCCGCCCGAGCCTTGAGTGCTCATGGTAAGCGTTATCTTAGATACCGCGGCTATATCGAACGCCACGGTATCGCCCGTCTTTATGCCCAGCTTGTCCGCCGAAACCTCGTCGATGATAATTTCGTTTGCACCCGCCGTCGGAAGCTTGCCGGAAATAATATACGGAACGTCAATGCCGTCGGTCAACGTCGTGATCGTTACGTCACGACGCATACCTCCGATTCTGGTCTGCGTATAGAACGTATTATACCCCGCCGCCGCGCTCACGCCGTCGCTATCCGCTATATCGTCAACCGCCGGCGAATTCACGTACATGTAATCGGCACGCGCCGTTGCGTAGCGCTGTGACGCCGAATAGTCATTCACCTGCTCGGTTACTGCGTTTGAGCCCGCCGTAATTCCCGCAAAGAAAAAGCACCCGATTATTATTACCGCAACAATCGATATAAAACTGCCTATTGTTTCGCGTATGTCGCGGAACGTTTTTAGCATTATGTACTTAATGGCGCTTCTCCTTTGCCGGTGGCTTTAGCTATCTTTTGTCACTCCGAACGTTTTCTGCCCACTGAGGAGTCTCAACCTTATTTATAATTCTGCATTCTACATTCTGCATTCTTAATTAATTTGCTTACCACTCAATGCTCTCGATCGGAACGCGGGTTTCGTTGTATTCCACGCTTTCCACCTTGCCGCTGCGCATATGTATGACCTTGTCCGCCATTGGCGCAATTGCGCTGTTGTGCGTAATAAGAATAACGGTTTTGCCGTACTTTCGATTTATGTCCTCCAATAGCTGCAAAACCATTTTGCCCGTCTTGTAATCGAGCGCGCCCGTCGGTTCGTCGCACAGCAAGAGCAGCGGGTTCTTGGCTACCGCGCGCGCGATTGCCACGCGCTGCTGTTCCCCGCCCGAAAGTTGACTGGGAAAGTTTTTCGCGCGTTCGGATAATCCCACACGCTCAAGCGTTTCGGCAGGGTCGAGATGATCGGACACGACCGAAGCGGCAAACTCCACGTTCTCCAGCGCATTAAGATTGGCTATAAGATTATAAAACTGGAACACAAACCCCACCTTTTCGCGGCGGTACAGCGTTAGGCGCTTTTGCTTGTATTCCGTTATGTCCTCGCCGTCCACTATTACGTTTCCGCTCGTCGCGGTGTCCATGCCGCCCAAGATGTTGAGCACGGTAGACTTGCCCGCGCCCGAAGCGCCGAGCACGACCACAAACTCGCCGCGCTCCACTGTAAAATCCACGCCGTTAAGCGCAGGGATCTCCACCTCGCCCATCTTGTAGATCTTGCACACGTTTCTGAAATCGATAAGATGTTTGGACGTAGCGGCGGACGAATTATTGATAACGTCTTTGGATTTTCTCATCAGTCACCACTATTAAACATTTTTGAAGTTTTGTACTCGCCGTAGTACGCATACCATCTTTTCTTGAGTTCGGGTTCGGGCATCAGCGCGGTCAGGTCGGACAGTATGCCGGAAATAAGCTCGGAAAGCTTGATCTCGCTCTCGGTCGCGTCAGACAGCGGCGAAGCGTAACCGCAAGCGCACACAAAATCAAAGTACACGCCGTCCTCGGACGCAAACTCGTCAAGCGCATAGCGCACGGCGGCGAGCTTTTCGTCAAGCTCGGCGTCGTTCTTGATTATAACGGCAAACTCGCGGCGCAAAATTTCCAGTCTGTCAATGCTGAGCAAGCGGACTATTTCGTCCTTGCCCGAAAAGTAAACGTATACCGTCGCCTTGGAATAGTTGGCTTCCTTGGCGAGCATGTTCATATTCATGCCGTCGTAACCGTGCTCGGTGAGCAAACGGTCGGCAACCTCTAATAACGTTTTGCGGTGGTAGCGAGTAGCCGCCGCCTTCTTCTCCTCTGACATAATAACCTCTAAATTGTATTATATCACATTTTAACCGAATTGTCAATTTTGCTTACGCGAAAGAAATACCGAGAAAGCCAAAAGACATTCCGCGGGATAGTACGTGGAAAGGCACAGCGCGCCGACATATTTTTCCACAGACGAAAAAACGTTAAGCAGCAGCATTAAATCGGAAAAGAAAAACAGCAGACTGCCGATCATGATGATGAATGTGAGCCACGTGCTGTTGACCGCAAAATTACATATGGCTTTACCCACCATAAGCGAAATCACTATTGCATAAACAATGCACACGGCCTCCATAGCAATGTCGCCCGAAAAATCGAATATGGGCGCAAACACTATGAACAGCACGGATAAAAACGCTATAAACGCGCCGCATAAAAAATCTACAAACGTATACTTGCGCAAAAAACAGTACGACACAAAAAACAACACATGCCCGATTGCAAACAGCACCGCGCCCGCTATAAAGTGTATTTCCAATATAACGTCGCCGAGCATGGCAAACACAAGCCCCGCCACCATGATAGACGGAAAGTTAAAATCCTTGTGCTTGGTCAAAATAAGATACACCAGGTTCACGCCACCCATAACGGCGAACAACAAGCTTGTTACGATCTTGACGGAAAACGCGCCGTACCGAATATACACCCCGTCCAGTATCCATATCAGTAGTGCCAGCGCAAGATCGACCGCCAAAATAACGGTTTTAATATTCAATGATTTTTTGTTCGACTCCATTACACACCTCAAGTAAGATTTATTGAATAATACCACTGTAAGCGTCTATTGTCAATGAATTGCAACACGGACAAAAAAACGCTTTACTTTTTTGATGACATGGGATATAATAAGTTTAGCCAATCGGCGAACTGAATAAATGGAGGCGTATCGAAGCGGTCATAACGAGGCGGTCTTGAAAACCGTTTGGCGGCAACGTCACGGGGGTTCGAATCCCTCCGCCTCCGCCAACGCAAGGCGCACCCAATCGGGTGCGTTTTGCGTTGGCGGAGGCGGAGAATAGGTAATGAGAAGTGCGCCCGAGCTAAAACAAAATAAACGGAAAACAAGAGATAGGAAGTTCAATAACTTTAATTAGAACGAGTTTTCGGGTGCATGTTCGCTAGGCGCTTGCGCGCAGCGCAAAACCCGTGCGCGAGTTCCGCGCACAATCCCTCTCGCCGCTTTTCGGCAATGTTCCCTTTGGGCACTCGGCGTTTCGGTTTCGTTGTTCGGCTCGTTCTTGCGGCGAGTGCTTGATTGCGCCGCGCAGCGGCGCACTTGTTATATATCAAGCACCCGCCATAGTGCCGTTTTGTCAATTAGTGGTGCTGTATGGTTGAAAATAAGTGTATGTTGTAGTATAATGAATAGAAAAACTTTGCAGGTACTTGCATAATGATTGCATTCATAACCATTACCGCCATTATAATTTCCGTAGTAATCGTACTATTGTGTTTGTATTTTAGACAACGCAAATACGATAATTTTATTTTGAAAAATAGTTTATGCTTAAAGCAATTAAGAGAAATAAATAACCGCTATGAATTTAATTCAAATATAAGTTTCGACCAATATCATACATACGATAATGAAAAATTTTATGACACAATTTCTTGTGAAGATTATCTAATTTATCAATTACAATATATTAGCAAAAAAGTAGTTGTCCAAATTAAAAAAATATCCGAAAACAAACAATCGTATTCTAACTATTTGAGCGAAGTTAAAACGATATCTGATTTTGGGAAATTTCAATCACCAATTAAATATCTCAATCTCGAAAAATTGATAACCAAAGAAAAACAGTTTTTAAGAAAAAATCTTTTGCAAAAACCAATAACGCAATTTACATTAACTATTACATTATATTGCTCTACGATTAACGGTTGTATATATGACAAAAAAACAGCCATTTTTGATGATAGTGATATATTTGCACTTGTAAAAAGGCTTAACAACAAAAATGGTACATTTTATAATGACCGAGAAATATGGAACTCGCTTTGCAGAGTTGAACGCGGTAAAGTTTCCAATAAAATGAGATTTTCAATTTATGAACGCGACGGATATAGATGTTGCAAATGTGGTATTTCCGAAAGGTATGCGGATTTGGAAATAGACCATATTATTCCAATATCAAAAGGCGGCAAAAGCACTTATGATAATTTGCAAACACTTTGTCATAGGTGTAATGTTGAGAAAGGCAATAGCATTAACAAAAAATATTAGCATTGTCAATTATAAATAATATTCGCTTTAGGTTGCGATTACTCCGCCAACGCAAGGCGCACCCTTTACGGGTGCGTTTTTGCGTTGGCGGAGGCGGAGGGCAGAACCTATTGAAAATTGAAAAGAACAAAAAAGTATAACATGGAATAAAGCGAGTAACTTCATTACGGATAAAGAAATTTTTTGCAATAGGTTCGCTAACCGCTTGCGCTTTGCGCAAAGGTCGTGCCACATCTCGCGGCACAATCCATCCGCCTCCGTGACCTCAATGCGAATAACGCTTTGAGGTTTTCAATTGCGAAGCTGTTTGCAAATATCAAAACAATATGCTATAATTTCTTTAAGGAGACTTAATATACGTTTATATGATTCTGTTTGCTGTTTCGCTAATATGCGCAATAATAATTTTCGGCATGTCAATACTCCATTTCTGCTTACTGATAGGTTTGCCAATCGGGGAATATGTATTAGGCGGAAAAGATAAAATCATTCCTAAACAAAAAAGATTTGTAAATGCTATTTTTATGATTATATTTATTTTGCTTGGAGATTTTTATTTGATTCAAGGCAAAATAATTCCTATAAATATCAACCAAATTTTTGCTAAAATCGTTATGTTTGCAGTATGCCTATTTTTAGGTTACGCAATTATCGGTAACACATCTTTTACGCAAAGTAAAAAAGAAAAATTTTTAATGATACCACTTTCTACTTTGGCATTTGTAACTGCCATTTTAACGTTAATTTACAGTTGGTAAATAAATTTTTTTCAGCCACTTATTCCCTTATATGAAATATTGAAAACGCATTTGACCTGTGCTATAATCCTTGACAAATACATTCGGAGAAGATTATGAACAATATTTTAGCGCGTATTTTAAAAAACTACAAACCGAACTTTGACAAACTGAAAAAGTTCGGTTTTACCGTATCGGACAATACGTATTGCTATAACACGGTCATTATGGATAATAAATTCTCTTTGACGGTAAAAATAACAAGCGCCGATATCGACACCGAAGTAATCGATTTAGCGACAAACGACCCGTATACGCTGTTTCTTGCAGACGGCGCGATCGGCAGTTTTGTCGGGGCTGTGCGCACGGCTTACGAAAACATCATGCTCGATATCGCAAATAATTGTTTCGATAAATATGTCTTTAAAAGCGATTATGCGCAAAGATTAATTGAATACGTTTTTGACGCTTACGGTGACAATTTGGAATTTCTTTGGGACAAGTTCCCCGACAACGCGATATGGCGGCGTGCGGATAACAAAAAATGGTACGGTATATTACTCACCGTGTCGAAAGACAAGCTCGGGCTTCCGCCTGACGAAAAAACCGAAATAATCGATTTAAGAGCCGAACCCGAAACCATTGACGCCATAGTAGACGATAAAACGATTTTCCGCGGCTATCACATGAACAAAAAGCACTGGGTCACGCTTATGCTTGACGGCTCTGTGCCGCTAACCAATATAGAAAAAATGCTCGACGTAAGCTATGAATTGGCGCGAAAGGCGTAGGCTTTGTCGTGCAAAGATTCTGCGGTGTTTAAAACAACTTTAACTGTTCGAATTGCTGTCCTTGCGGAAATTCGTGCAGGTACGCAAACAATTTATTGTTATCGCAAATTATACCATGCTCTTTACAACGCTTAACAAACAACTCGTGTAGCTGTGCGGCATTCGGGCTTGACACTTCGTACTTTCCCCCGTAAGTTTTTATATACTTTTCCTTCAAGCCCGGGAAGAGCTTATCGAGCTGTGTGTAAAAATACTCCCTGTTCCCCTCGCGCAGCGTCATGCCCATGCCGAAGTTTATAATTCCGTACACGCCCGCCTCCGCACAGTAATCCATAATGCCGTTAATATTCTGCTCTGTATCGTTTATAAACGGAAGTATGGGGCAAAGCCAAACAATCGTCGGCACGCCGCGGCTCTTCATTATTTTCAATATTTGAACGCGCTCGCTCGTTGTGCTTACGTTTGGCTCTATTTTTTTGCAAAGCGCCTCATCCGCGGTAGTGAGCGTGGTCTGTACTACAAACTTGGTCTTTTCGTTTATCTTGCATATCAAATCGAGATCGTGCAAAACCCGATCGGACTTGGTGTGTACGGTCATACCGAAGCCGTACATGTAAACAAGCTCCATTGCCCGACGCGTGTAATTGAGTTTTGTTTCAAGCGGGATGTACGGGTCGGTCATCGCGCCCGTGCCTATCATGCACTTTTTGCGCTTGCGGCGCAACGCGGATTCCAACAGCTCGAGCGCGTTCTCCTTGACCTCTATATCCTCGAAATCGTGAGTAAAGCCGTAACACCGACTTCTCGAATCGCAATATATACAGCCGTGCGAACAGCCGCGGTAAATATTCATACCGCCGGTCGCCGATAATATCCCTTTGACTTTAGTAAAATGCACTTGACCTATCTAAACGCTCCGCTAGTCTGATAGTATTATACCACATTATCTTAAAAAGCGGTTAAAACTTCCAAACAAATACGACCTGTCCTATCAGAAAATATATAGAACACAATGTAATATAACACACCGCTACCATGTAGAACTTATGCGATTCCTCTTGGTGTTTACGGTAATACCTAACATGCAAAACGGTACACACAATAGATAGAACAAGCGCCAGCCCGTCCAACACCGCACCTACTATATAAAACGCTTGATTGTGCTTCATGTACAATACGGAATTTAATATCCCCAAGCACGGCAACACTATGCAAATAATAAGTATAGCAAGGTTTAACTTTTTCATGATTTATCTCCTTTGCGTTTTTTGCGAACGAGCTTATCCGCGAACAGCTCCTCAAACTCCTCTATCGTCCCTTCGGATATTAAATCCTTCTG
>JAIEFT010000020.1 GCA_029066805.1 Clostridiales bacterium
GTTCTTATTCGAGTAGAAGGGTTACAGAATAATGCAGTCGTAGATTTTATTGAAGAGCTGTTTTCGGAAGAAAATATATCATATCCGGATTTTAAACCGTATGCAATGTACGGTTTACTTAACACCGGCTCATCTGAATTGCGTATTCTTGTTACCAATTACGATATGCCGCAAAAGGATGATATTGCCGAGTTGCTTAATCGTTGTATTTTGCTTAATACATATTTTAGCGCATATTTTCGTCCGCTCGACTATGTTCGCAACTATGAGATAGATTTTTCGGTCAGATATTTTGATGATAAAAGCAAAATGTATGACTATATGAAAAATGGCGGTGAACTTGCGCAGATAAAAGGTGGTATAGATAATACCTTGTATATTAGCGACTTAGTAATTATTAACACCGAAGCTAATGAAAAGCTTTCAGCTACGGGTAAGCTTCAACAATACGACTATGTTTATACACAATTATCTAAAAATTTGAAAAAGGAGGTTACAGGAAAGTAACAACTTTCTCACTCCTATAAATCAGGTTAAAGGGCGACATTAACCTAAAAAATAAGCACCTATTCGAAATGGATAGGTGCTTTCATTCTGTTTAAAGCTAACTTATTTGTTAAAGTAAATGATAAAAGCGAAGCCGTCTCCTAATGGAAACGGGTTCGCCTTTAACTTGTTTGGTGAACCTAATGTTAATTATCCGAACACCGTTAAACCCATAAAAGGCGGTTTTGGGTTTATACTTCGTGTATCCTAAGCTAAAATATTCAAAGTAACACTCTCTATATTGAAAGTAACAGTCAAAATATATACTTAAAAATAATAATGTGGTATAATAAGAGTGTAAGTCATTGGAGGTCGGCATTATGCAATTTAATGAAAAGTTGAAAGAATTGCGCTTAAAAAAAGGCATATCACAAACTGCGCTTGCCGAAAAGATTTTTGTAAGTCGGAGTGCTGTTGCCAAATGGGAAAACGGTTTAGGGCTTCCGAGTGATGATTCGCTTAATCAGCTTGCCGAATTTTTTGGAGTAGAGCCTTCGGAACTTTTATCCGATCCAACTATGGAAACGGTCATAGTAACCAAGAACAGCACAATCAGTAAGCAAAAGCTCTGGATTATTTCAATATCAGTTTTTGCAGTAATAGCCGCTATTGTGCTAATTGCACTTTGTAGCTATTTTGCAACTCGTTCTACAACGCCCATCGTATCGCGATATATGATTTTTGAAACGGAAAAGGAACTTGACATTGACGGATTAAACAGTTACACCGATGATGAAATTTCCACTGACTGTATTTTTTCTAATAGCCGCACATTTGAAATAAAACAGTCCGTCGGGGCTATTCGTCTGCCCAAACTGCTTGTCAAAACAGTTACGAATGGTGTCGTATCTTACGAAACGGTTGATTCTTCGAGCGTGATTTTTACCTGTTCCGAAAACATATCCTTGAAGTATGAAAAAGACAAAGAATACGGTAATTCTTTATACGTGAATGTTCTTCCTACTGATTATTATGCTGTGGAGTTTTGTGAATGGGCTAATATTAAATACGGCGATTTGCTTATTTCAATAAAGGTATTCAGAAACCATATAGCGGTTGAGAGCGTTACCGTCGGATTTTCCGATAATTCTTCTGAAATAGGCTTAACGAAAAGCAAAGTATTATCTTGCAATATAAAGCCCTACGATGCAAATTATACGAAATTTGCTTATACGATAGATAGCATCATAAGACCTAATGGCGAGAAGTATGATGGAAATTTGACAGATTATGCTTATATTGATAATCACTATCTCACAACCACAAAAAATATTGAAATAGGCTCTGTGATAAATCTGTTTGCAGTAACGGATTATGATAACATTAAGAGCAACGTGTTTACGGTAACGGTTACAAGAGTTGATGTAGAAAGAATAACTTTAACTCTTCCTAATACTGCTTCGCATATATTTTTGGGGGAAAGTCAGCCGCTTACATTTAACATATATCCCGACAACGCTTCTTTTAATGTGCTTGAAGAACAAGCCATAATCACACTTTTAACTCCCGAATTAGCTACACTTGAACAAACTGAAAGTGGATGGTTATTAACCGCCTCAAATAATAAGAATAGAGTTGGAGAAAAAATAGAAATTAAAGTAGAAATGCCCGAAGGCGCAACGCAAGTTTTTTATTGGACAATTTCGAAGATACAGATAGAAAGCTTGATGTTGATAAATCTTGATACAGGCGAAGAACTAAATGAAGTAACATATATAAATCGAAATGGTACACTTCGACTTATTGGAATAGTTACACCCGAAAATGCGACTTATGATAAAATCAGTTATAATATCTTTGTCGATATGCCTAATTTTGGCAGATATGTTCAAATTTCCGATGACGGTATATTGACGGTATCAGACAATGCTCCGCTTGATATGGAAATTTTTATAAGCGTTACCGCAGGGACATTTAGAGGTAACTCATATAAAATTATTGTTAAACAGGCGTAATAAGTTAATATGTGAAAGCAATTTTGCAAAATAAAACTAACAACTTGAAGCATTAAAAAAGCCGATAGAGCATAACACTCTATCGGCTTTTGCCGTTCTACACATATTCTAATCGGCAATCCCCACTTGGGGTAAAATCTCAATTTATATACCGCACGCTCTGGCGGTTTTCTTGTTCCGTCTTTTTCAACGGCTATCCCTATACGATTTAACGGGATTCTTTTTCTTTATTCAATTTTTTATTCAGTTGTCGTTGTTGCCTTTCGGCTTGCCACGCCGCAAACTCTCTTTGTCCTTCTTCTGTTGCAAAGTAGTCTTGAATAGCGGGCAATAATGCTCTTGCAAGGGAATCGATTTCAAAATCGGGTATCCCTGTGGTGTTCTTTTTCCTTCTTGACATAAACTAACCGATAGCTTTACCTCCTTATAGCGGTTATTAAGTTGTTACATATAAAAGTCTTTGTTTCGTCCGTGAATACGGGCGAGATTTTGTTGCCGTGTTTGTTCGTATTGTGCGGCTTTTTCGTCCTGAACGTCCTGCAATAGTTGAGTGTACCCGTCGGGCAGTATCGCCTTGATTTCTGCAACTTCCTTGACGGTCTTTTCGTATTCGTCAGCTCGTCGCTTTTCTCTTGTGTATTCTCTGAATAGGTCTGTACGGTCTTTGTTCGCTCGTTTGACTTCTTCTTCGAGTACGGCGTTCCTTGCCCTTAAAGCCGTGATTTCGTCCGCAGCTTGTTTCTTCTTTTTGGGTATCGGCTTACCTGTTGCTTGCGTTACCGCCTCAACCGTTTGAGTAAGTCCGTCAAGCTCGGCTTGCTTTTGCTCAGTCTGTCTATCAATCTCATCACGCTTTTGTTCCGCAGATTGCACAATGACTTTTGCCTTATGTTCGGCGGCTGTAATATGCGTTGCCTGACTGTTTTCCTTGCCACGTTGTAAGCCGTATTTCTTTCCGACTTGTTCCCATAGTTCGGTTTGCAGTTCCGCAAGTTTCTGTCTGTCGAATAGGCTTTTACTGCTTAATCTTCCGTCATTGATAGGCACGAAGTTCAAGTGTAAATGCGGTGTAGTTTCGTCCATGTGGACTACCGCAGATAACATATTTTCATAGCCGTACTTGTCCATAAAGAAGCGGGCGCAATTTTCAAAGAAAGCGTGTTGTTCCCAAGCTCGCATATCCTTAAAAAACTCTCCGTCCGATCCGATTACAAACGAGTTCATAAGAATAGCGTCCGAGCGGATTTTCCTTTTGAGTGTAAGAGTGTCAAGCCGTTTATTTATCATATCTATGTACTTGCCCTGTGGGTAAATAAGATGATAGTTGTCGCTTGTTCTCTCGCAGTCTATTTGCGGATTAGAGCCTTGATAGTTCTCATCTCTTTCGTTCTCTTTTTCAACGGGCGTAACGTCTTGCCGTTTATACTTTTCCATATGGCATACTAAATAACTTATACTTAAAATCCTCCTTAAATCTTTGTTTTGTCGTGTGGTTGAAAGCTCCGCAGGACGAACGGAACTTATGCAGCGAAGCGGAATAAGTGTAGTGAACTACACTTATTCTCGGCGATAAGTTGTTTCCTACGAAGTTGGGCGTTTGCTTGCCGTATTATGGTGGTTTGAAAATCATTGTTTTTACCTCCGAAATTTATTTATCTCGTCCACGCAAAAGGTGGTAGATAGCAAAAAAATTGTACACTTATAAAAGCCTATTACGGCTCACGAATTTTGCGTACACTTAATAAACCTACGCTATTTTCGTAAGCTAAGGCAAGGCGGTTATACCGCCTAAAAACCTTCTGCGTTCATTGGATAAGCCCCATATCCATCGCAGAACTCTATTCCCCCTAAAAAGGGCACACTACCACAATGTAAGTTGTGGTAGTGTGCATTATATCACAAACATTTGTTCGATACAACTCTTTCACCGTCCATAAACGGGCGGTGAACGGTCTTTTTATAAGAAAGTTTTGTCGAAAGTTAAAAACAACCGCTTTTTTATGTGCATATAATTTAGTATGGAAATCTTGATTAAAATAAAAAAGCAACTATTTGTTAAGATATTAGTGATAGTCAGTGTTCTCATATTTCTGGGCGCTTTCTTTGTCTTGCGTCCAACGTTTGGAAACAAAATCACAAGAGTTTCCTATACTACGCAAAATAATACATCTATCGGGCGGATTAATCTTAATTTTGAAATTCATACTCAAAATGGTTTTGTATTCAAAGAAGGTAACGTCACGGTCAAATATACAACGGATCAAGGAACGTTTGAAGATATATTAGATGTAGAATATTATAAAGTACAGAAATTCTATTATGGAAACTATTCCATTTTTAATGTTGAAATCAAGGTTAATTCTTACCGTGTTACGGGATATGCAAAGTATGTTGTGCCTGCTGTGATAATGTTTCTTATTTCTGGTGCGGGAATAGTGTACTGCATTTATTATTGGACACATAACCGAAATATCAAAATTGACGGGGAGCAATAAGCTCATTGTTGCTTTTAGTTTATGCTGATATGATATAACTGCGATAAATAATATGAAGTCAAAGGCTCTTGAACAAACAGTTCGAGAGCCTTTTTGCGTGAAAACTATTGACTCAAAATTAAAATTCATAATATGCAATTAAAGTGTTGACTTATATTCAATAATCGTTTATAATGTTATGCAAGGAGTTTGATATGCAAGATAATATTATTGGTAAAAGGTTAAAACAGTTAAGAGAAAGCGTAAAGCAATCGCAAGTCAAAATAGCGGCTTTGCTCGGTACTACTCAATCGGCAATCAACCGTTACGAGAATGGGCATTCCGATGTGCCTAACGCTACGCTACTTTGGTTTGCGGACTATTACGACGTGTCGCTTGATTATATCTTCGGCAGGTGCGACGAACCGCAAGGCAAGTTGTTTGATTATCAGCCGAAAGCATTTGAGAATGACGAGCGTATGCAGGAATTTATAGAGATGTGTTTCGATCCGTCCTCTGCCGCTAACGCTAAACTCAAAGAAGCCGTACTTAAACTATTAAAGGAACAAAAGCAATGAAAGCTGTAATTTACGCAAGATATTCAAGCGATAACCAAAGAGAAGAAAGTATTGAAGGGCAAATGCGTGATTGTATGCAATATGCCGAATATAACGATATTCAAGTTGTAGGCAGTTACATAGACCGTGCATTGTCGGCAAAGACAGACAACCGCCCGAACTTTCAGAAGATGATTAAAGACAGCGCAAAGCGGCTGTTCGATGTCATTATCGTATGGAAGTTAGACCGTTTTGCCCGTAACCGTTTTGATAGCGCGTACTATAAAAATATTCTCAAAAAGAACGGTGTTCGTGTGGTGTCCGCAAAGGAAAGTATTTCCGAAGGTGCGGAAGGTATTATCCTTGAATCGGTCTTGGAAGGCTATGCCGAATACTATTCCGTTGAACTTGCCGAAAAGGTAACTCGTGGAATGACGGACAATGCGTTAAAAGCTATGTCAAACGGCGGTATCACTCCGCTCGGCTATTATCTTGATGACGAACAGCATTTGCAGATAGACGAAAGCAAAGCACCGTTCGTGCGTGAGATATTCCAAAGATTTGCCGACGGCGAAATGATTAAAACGATTATAGCCGATATGAACGCTCGTGGCGTGGGCTTGACCGTGCGTATGAAAAAGAAGCCCGGCAAGAAGCCGTACACAAAGCCACTCGGTTATAATAATGTGCGCCGTATGCTCTCAAACCGCAAATACATAGGCGAATACCGTTTCAAAGATATAGTTATTGAAGGTGCTATTCCTGCGATTATAGACAAAGGCTTGTTTGAGAAAGTACAAAAACGCATAGAAGTCAATACTCGTGCGCCCGCTATTCATAAAGCCGAAGATGAGTATCTTTTGACTACTCACTTATTCTGCGGTAAGTGCAAGGCGATGATGATTGGCGATAGTGGCACGGGAAAGAAAGGCACAGTGTATCATTACTACAAATGCGCTAACGCAAAGAAAACGCATACCTGCGATAAGAAAGCCGTTAATAAAGATTTAATCGAGAACGCTGTTATTAAGGCAGTTGTGGCAAAGATTATGGACGACGATTTGATGGAACAGCTGTCCTACAAGCTCTATGATTTGCAAATGCAAAACAGTACGATTTTACCTGCATTACAACAACAGTTAGCCGACGTGGAAAGCGGTATCGATAATATGCTCAATGCAATACAACAAGGTATCGTCCTTGACAGTACGAAAAAACGGCTTTCCGATTTGGAAAACCGCAAGAAAGAATTAGAGATTGAAATAGCACAAGAGCAAATCAAAAGACCTATCCTTACAAGAGAACAAATACACTTCGGCTTGACGAAATTCAGAAAGTTAGATTTATCCACGCAAAAAGGAAAGCAAACTTTAATCGACGGATTTGTAAACGCTATCTATCTCTTTGATGATTACGCCATTATCACTTGCAACTACAAGGACGGCGAAGAAAGAATTACTTTTGAAGATATAGAGAACTCCGAACTTGGAGAATTTATAAACGAGCAAAAAAATAAACCCGAACAAGGGTGTTCGGATTTATTCGCATTTGGTGACCCCAACGGGACTCGAACCCATGATTTCACCGTGAAAGGGTGATGTCTTAACCGCTTGACCATGGGGCCACAGTTCCATTAGTTTATCATGGTTTGTTTTGTTTGTCAAGTGATTTTACTTACTATTTTACTATTACAATTCTGCCGCACGGTATTCGGCGCGGGAGAGGGCGATATCCAAATTGCCGTTCCTTACGCGCAGTTCGTCGATGAACGCTTTTTCCTTGAGCGGGTCTTTGAGCTTTAAGTTGTAAGTTATTCTGAACACGCTGCCGAGGTCGGCGCTTTTAACCTGCACAAGCTCATGCGAGGCAGTGTACTTGTCGAATATGTCGTCGAACACCGTCATATAGTCCAGATCCTCGGGGATCGTTATACGCAGAGTTTTTTCAATCCTGCTCGGCTTTTTCTCCCAAATCCTAAACACGGTGCACAGCAGAATACACAGTCCGAAGAACAGCGCGAATATCACGCCGTAAGCGAGGTAGCCCATTCCGAATGCGAGTCCGGCTACCATTGCGACAAAGATTATGCAAATTTCCTTAGCCGTGCCTTGAGCCGAACGAAACCGCACCAGCGTGAACGCGCCGGCGACGGTTATGCCCGCGCCGATATTGCCGTTGATGAGTATGATGACTGTAGCGACGGCGGCGGGGAGCAGGGCAGTGGTGACGAAAAAGCTTTTGGACGAGTGCGACCTATAGTAGCACATAAATGTGAGAATAATGCCCGTGGCTACGGCAACGCCTAGGCACAAAAAGTATGTGCCTGCGTTCATTGTGCCGTTTGATAAAACGGTATCGAAAAACTTATCCAACTTGTTTGACCTCCGTTAATTGCTTGTTGCGCTCTATGGAATATGCGCTGCCGTACTTGGAAAAAGACGTTTTGCGTATGCCGTTAGCGCTTATAAGCCGACACAGCCACATCGGTATAGACGTACCTGCCTTGACTTCCATTAGGATTTTGCCGTCCGAACGCACGGGCGTGCCGTCCGTGCCGCCGGAAAGAGTGAGCCTATCCGTTCTGTACCTAATATTGGTGTCGAACGTGACGCGCAAGTCGCTTTCCGTGCCCTCGCCGAAGTATGCCGTGCGGTCGTACAACAGCAAAACCCTTGGCGCGAGTGTTTTGTATAAGTCGACGGCGTAAGTAATTTCCTTGGCTATCTGTTCTTTTTGCGCTCGAACGTAATCGAATAATCCGCGCTCCGCGTCGGCGGCGGTGAGCTGTATTCGGCGTTTAAACACAACGCCGTCGTACTTCTTTTTGAGCTCGAGGAACACCTCGTCGTCGCCCTTGGCTTGGCCGTAACTACGCAAGCGCAGCTTTTCCTTATATATAGGCTTTTCGAGCGACCTGCGAACGAGCAAAAAGTCGTCGGTATCGTAATACAAACTCTGAATGGTGGACTTGCCGTGTTTGTCGGCGATCATGTGCTTGTCGAGCTCGGTCAGCACGGCAAAATACTGCTCGGCAGTGAGCAGATATTTATATTCGTACCGCTTAAACACGCAAATGTTTGACATTTTTTACCCGGCAGTGCATGAATTTGTATACTAAGTGTAACATAATTTTATGTTAAATGCAAGGGCATTTTTGGAAATTTTGCAGCGCGGATTGTAGACGGCGTGCACAATATTTTTAGCACTTGTGCTAAATTACTTGACATATTTCGCCGCGTAGGGATATAATTGTCTTAGATGAACAAGGGCGTCATTATGATATGGCGTCCTTATCTTTTGAAGGAGGTTGCTTTATGACAAAAGTCCCCGAACTATTCGGCTCTATGGTGTTCAACGAGCAGGTCATGCGCGAAAGGCTGCCCAATGACATATTCAAGGCGCTTAGAAACACCATCAAGACAGGCAAGCCCATATCATCGGACGTTGCAGACGTAGTGGCAAACGCTATGAAAGACTGGGCTATCGAGAAAGGCGCAACCCATTACACGCACTGGTTTCAGCCCATGACGGGCGTAACCGCGGAAAAGCACGACAGCTTTATCCAGCCTGCGGAGGGTGGTGCGGTCATCATGAATTTTTCGGGCAAGCAGCTTATAAAAGGCGAACCCGACGCGTCGAGTTTTCCGTCGGGCGGACTGCGCTCGACGTTTGAGGCGCGCGGCTACACGGCATGGGATCCGACGAGCTACGCGTTCGTTAAGGGCAGCGTGCTGTATGTTCCGACGGCGTTTATAAGCTATTCGGGACAGGTGCTCGACAAAAAGACTCCGTTGCTGCGGTCTATGGACGCGCTAAGCCGTGCTGCGATGCGCGTACTCAAGCTGTTCGGCAAAACGCCCGATAACGTAACTCCGTCTGTCGGTCCTGAACAGGAATACTTTTTGATCCCGCGCGAGCTGTACAAAAAGCGTCCCGACCTTATTATTACCGGTAGAACATTGTTCGGAGCAAAGCCGCCTAAGGGACAAGAGCTGGACGACCATTACTTCGGCAGTATCAAGACTCGTGTGCTCAGGTACATGGAGGACTTGGACGAAGAGCTGTGGAAGCTTGGAGTTTTGGCAAAGACCCGCCACAACGAGGTCGCGCCCGCACAGCACGAGCTCGCGCCCATATATTCGACGGTCAACATCGCCACGGATCACAATCAGCTGACAATGGCGATTATGAAACAGGTCGCGGAAAAGCACGACCTTGTGTGCCTGCTTCACGAAAAGCCGTTCGCCGGCGTTAACGGGTCGGGCAAGCACAATAACTGGTCGATTTCCACCTCGGACGGCGAAAACCTTTTAGAGCCTGGCAAGGATTTAAAGAACAACCTGCAGTTCATGGTATTTTTGGCGGCGGTCATCAAAGCCGTGGACGAGCATCAGGACTTGCTGCGCCTTTCCGTCGCGTCGGCTGGTAACGATCACCGCTTGGGCGCTAATGAAGCTCCGCCCGCTATAATATCCATGTTCCTCGGCGACGAGATAACCGACTTACTCGAAACGCTCGCGTCCGGCAAGGAATACAGCAATCGCGTAGGTAACAAGCTCAGCACGGGTGTGGAATCCGTTCCCGTCATTTACGAGGATACTACCGACCGTAACAGAACCTCTCCGTTCGCGTTCACGGGCAACAAGTTCGAGTTCCGTTCGCTCGGCAGTGCGCTCAACATAGCCTGTCCCAATATAATGATAAACGCCGCGGTCGCGGACGTGCTCAACACGTTTGCCGACGAGTTGGAAAAAGTAAAGGCGGCGGACTTTAAAAAAGCGGCATTGGCGCTTATCAAACGCGAGTATATAGCGCACCGCAGAATAGTATTCAACGGCGATAACTATTCGAGCGCTTGGGTAGAGGAAGCGAAAAACCGCGGTCTACTTAATCTGAAGAGCACGCCCGAGGCGCTTGCCTACTACGACAGGGCGGAAAACGTCGAGCTGTTTGATAGGCTTAAGATCTATACCGATAGGGAAGTCCACGCAAGAAAGGATATTTTGCTCGAAAATTACTGCAAGGTTATAAACATCGAAGCGGGCACAATGTCCGAGCTGGTGCTCAAACAGATCCTGCCTGCTGCAATCGAGTTTTCTACCGTGCTTGCAGATAACATTGCAAAGCTCAATGCGCTCAAGGTGGACGCTGCCACGCAGACAAAGCTCCTTGCCGTCGTGTCCGAGCTCATACAAAAGGCTTATGCAGCGGCGCAAAAGCTGACCGACGCGCAAGCCGTGGTTAAGAACGCGGAAGGACTTCAAGCCGAAGCCGACTTAAGCTACGCTAAAGTAGTTTCCGCCATGAACGAACTGCGCGAGTACTGCGACAAGCTGGAAACCGTCATGCCCAAAGCGCTGTGGCCTTTCCCGTCTTACTCCGATATGCTCTTATATGTGTAATAAAAAATATGCAAGGCCGCTTGATGAGCGGCTTTTTGCATGCCGCCAAAAAACTTCATTTGTGTATCAAAATTTTTCATAAAAGTACTTGACACTGTCGTACATATTATGTTAAACTACATTAGTTACAAAATTATTATTTTCATAGAAGGAGTGTGCAGAAAATGATAAGAAGATTGACAAAATCCGCACTTGCGGCGGCGCTTGTAACGCTTTGCCTTCTGTTTGCGGCAGTCTTGATTTTTGCGTTTGTTCCCACAACGCGTAAGGTTTATGCGGAAAACGAACCGAGTGTTTGGGACGGCGACTTGGAGAAGGCGGGTTGGGGCGATGCGAGCAAAGCCGTAAAGCCTGATGAGTATGTGCTCGATCCCTCCGACAAAACGCTCGAAATCGGCTCGGCTGCGGCGTTTGCATACTTCGCGCATGCAGTATATGAGGACACAGCAAACCATGCTCTCGACGGATACACCGTTAAGCTCACGGTAGATATCGATTTGGATAACAATACTTGGATACCTATCGGAAGCACAATGCGTTCCGGCACTCCGACAAGACGCTTTGTTGGCACATTCGACGGAAATGGACATACTATATCCAATTTCAGTTCGGCCGGATATTACTCCAACATTAAAAACAGCGCCGCTGACGGTTACTATGTTGACGTCAAAGGCGACAATACTGTAAAAGTTCCTTTCCAAAACAGCAACGGCGAGTATGCTTTCGGTCTTTTCGGGGTTACTGCAAATGTGACGGTAAAAAACCTTACATTGTCTAATGTTAGGATCGGTTTGGAAGATAAAGTTGTTAACAATACTAAGCTTATTGCCGACAACGTGGGCGCGCTTATCGGCTACAACGTAGGCAAGCTCGATGTGGAGAATTGTACTGTAGACGGCAGTGTAACTGTTAAAACGGCAGCCAACCCCGCCGTAGGCGGAATTGTCGGCAGAGCGTACGGCACTACTATTAACGGTCTTGTCGGCAGCGAGGATAGCACAAAATACCAAGATATCACGCTTAAGAATTGCGTCAATAATGCAGATGTGGAAAATAAAGTTCTATTCCCTACGACAGAGGATAAAGGCTTCGGCAAGGTCAGCGGAATAATCGGATTTACGACTAATCTCAAAACCTGCACTATAGAAAACTGCGTTAACAACGGCGCTATCAGCGGCGGGCAATTTGCTGCGGGAATTTCCGCATATTTTTCGGACAACACCGGAAATGATAATGTTGACAGTAACCCGACGGCGCAAAATTGGACGTACCGAATTGTAAATTGCGTTAACAACGGCGCTGTCACTGCGTCGGCTATCGACGTAGACAGCATACAAAACGACGGATCGTTATACAAAAACGGAAAGACTTATGCGGCGGGTATAACCGCGCATATGGGCGCAAGTCAGGCAAACTGCAAAAGTATATTGAGCTCCGACGCCAATTTCGAGAAGCTCCCTTTGGTAAGCTTCTATATAGAAAATTGCCTTAACAACGGCGATATAACCGTATACAACAACAAATCGTATAACAACGCTTATATTGGCAGTAATGATCAAAAAAATGCCGACGGCTGGAACGTAGCCGGCGGCATTGTCGGCGAGCTGTATCCCAGCGAAACCGGCGTAAACAAAATTACAAACAACTATAACTACGGCGAAATTAAAAGCGAGGAAGTCCCCGGCGCTGTCAGTGACGATAGATATACCCCGCGCATGGGCGGATATATCGGTTGGCTGTATTTTTACACAGCTGCAAATCCCGGTGGGAGCGCGGCAGAGAGGACTATTGATCTTACTTTGACGGGCGGCAGCTGCGGCAATGTCAGCGGTCAAGGAGATAGAGTTAACAGTCTTATAGGCGACACAAAGACATATCCCGATAAGCCTTGCAATATCACGCTTATTGACGCGAACGACAGCAGCAAGAACGTCACTCGCGGGACGCAAGCTACGGGCGAGCCGACTGTTTCTATCGGTGCGGAAGTAGAAGAAATTGCAATTGGCGAATACTTCGGTCAAACAGGGCTTACCGAAGTCAACTTTGCCGAGGACGGCAAGCTTACCAAGATCGGCGACTGGGCGTTTGCCGGCACGGGCTTATATCAGGTTTACTTGCCCGAGAGCGTAGTCGAAATCGGCGCTGCGGCATTTGATGACGGCGTTATCGTCATTGCTAAGAGCAGAGCGCATTACGACGCGCTTATGACAAGCGACAAAGTAAGCGACGACATTAAGGAGCTGCTTACCTATGCCGTAACCGTCAAATACAATTACTTCTCGGAGGAGCTCGGTTCGGTAGTCAGGCTGTTCGGCAAGGACTACAAGCTTATGCTCAACGATGAAGGCAAGTGGACAATGTTTGATAGCGTCGGGCTGGGACCCAACGGAAACGACGCCGCTCATTGGTATGTCGGCAGTGGTAATACCGCGCTTACGGTAGCCGCTGTAACCGAATTACTTAAGTCCGACGACCTCGGCGACAAACTAAATCTCTATACATATGTTTCCGACAAAAAGGTGTTTTTGGTACGTGAAAATATTGTTTACGACGGAAGCTCATACGGTATGAACGAGCTCAACTCGTTGCTTCAGGCTACGGGCGACGTTATACTTCCTACTATGAGTCCTACCATAACCAAGTATGTAGACGTCGACGGCAACGTGGCGGGGAACATGCCCACTTCCATATGCAACGCCGGTACGTATACGGTTACTTTGAAGGACGATGGAGAAGAATATACTCTGGTATTTAATGTTGCGCGCGCCACAGTCAACCTCGGTAGCTACAGCAATCTTGCTTGGAGACTTACCGAGATAGGCAGCGAGGCGACAAATATAGAGCTGCTCAACGGCAACGGTATGATGCTTTATATATACACAGCCAAAGACGGCAGCGCTTATCCGACCACGACTATACTTACAGACGCGCAAATAACAGAGCTTGATTTGAAAAGCAGCGCATACACGACCAAAACCGTTTTGTATTCCGCAGTACGCAACCGAGGGCAAAATGTTACAATCAAGGTAGCTCCCAACGAGACGAGATACACCGTAGGACCACTCTACGGCAATAATGTTTTCAGCAGCGTCGGCGTGTACACCGCTACTGTTAGACTTAAGGCAACTAATAACTACAGGTTTACCGCAACCGGACTCAGCGCTCAGCGCGGAATGACGGTGGACATAGATCCCGATAGTGACGGCAAAATCGCTGATGTCTCCAAAACCTGGTACATCGTGGATATGGGTAACTGGCTCGTATCTGCAAACGGCGGCGATTACGTCATAAGCGACCGTGTGTACGGCGCAAACACTGCCGTGGCTGCGCCCAGACTTCGGTACGGCGATAGCTCCGCGATCAATATGCAACTTAGACATAACGGATCGCCGATCGGGGACAGCTTTGGAGTAACGGAATTCGGTAAGTACATAAACAGCGTTATGCCTGCCGGCAACTACGAGCTTGTTGTAACTGTAGACGGCTTTAATAGCACGGAGATTGACAGCGAGGCAACGACCGATCCTGAAGATCCTGTAATGGTTACGGTTTACCGCAGCGGATTTACCGAGTCCATTGTATTCAATGTCGGCAAAGCTCAGCTCCCGTCGCTTGAAAATGTACACAAAGCGCTCAAAGGCAAAAAGTTTGATCATACTTGGAAGGAAGGCGCTTCGTACTTGTACGACACAGAGGCTGCAAAGGCCGTAAACGCGTATCTCGCCACTCCTTCGCTCAGCAGAGAGAATACGATCTGGGCGGACTACAGCAATCTTTACGGCAGCTTTGCAATCACGTTCAATCTTGCAAGCATGCAGAACGACGCGTATTTTGGTGCTAACGACAACAGCGTTGACATTACTAATCCCGGTTTGTACACAGTTTACTACCGTATTTCCGCACCTAACTATTATAGTTCTATCGAAAACCTTACGGGCAACGATATAAGACAAAATTACAACTTTGAAGTGTGTGTCGTAAGAGAAATCGAAGTACCCGAAGTCAGCCATGTCACATATACGGGTTCGTATGTGTATCCCACGATTACGCCCGCTGCAAGCGGTGACGAAGCGTTCTACGACATTTTGTGGGCTGAGGAAGGCTATTTAAACGGCGGGTTGTGCACCTTAACGTTTGTGCTGCGCAACAGTGATTATTATTGCTGGAAAGACGAGGAACTCGGTCAAAGCACTGTTCAAGTTACGTTTAATGTAGCCATGGCAAACAATACGTGGTTGCGTACGCCCAACATAGTAGGCTGGCTGTACGAGGAGTTTAATACGAATGTAAACCGCATCCGCGCTGTGCCTAAGTTCCTCGACGTAGGTCAAACCGTTAAGTATACTGTTTTAAACAGCGACGGTAACGCAATTGATGGACTCTCCGCGTTCACTGTAAACGAGGACGGAACAATTTCGGACAAAGCCCTTATAGCCGCGCTCAACGGCTTAAGCGTAGGCTCTTACAAGCTCGTAGTTACCGTAGACGCTACAAGAAACTACAATGTTCTTAAGTCGGACATTGATTTCAAAGTCGGCAAGGCAATGAACTCCTGGGCGGACGGCGACGACGATTTGGTTCTGCCCGGCTGGATAGTCGGCAAGTACGACGCGACGGAAAACGCAATTGTAGTTAACCCCGCGCACGGTGTAGCCAACATCATCATAACAGATATTGACGGCAACGAATACTACAACTCGGTAACGGGCTTGAACAAGCTTAACGACTGCGAAGTAGGCAAGTACCTGCTCAAAGCATGGGTAGACGAGACCGACGACTTCGCCGCGCTTGCCGAGCGCTCATTCACTATCGAGGTGTTTGAAAAAGCCGGCATGCCTTGGTGGGGCACACTTCTCATTACGCTTGGCGCACTGCTAATCGCCGCGCTTATAATCTTCATCCTTTGGAAGAAAGGCGTGTTCCAGATCCTTACCGGCAAGATTGTGCTTGCAATCCGCACAAAGGCGAGCGTAGACGCGACCATCGCGGCAGTACGTGCCAGCAAGAAGGCGGAGGAATCCAAGAAGTCTGTAGAAGCTGCTAAGCGCAGAGAAGCGCTTGAAGAGCGCAAAGCCAAGGCTGCGGAAGAGCGTGCACTGCCCGCCGAACAGAGAGCCGCCGCGCTTGAAGAAAAGGCGAAAAAGGCTGTCGAGCGCGCCGACAAGATGAGAGCGAGAGCGGAAGCAATGCAGCTCCGTGCAGAGAGGTTAAAGGAAAAGGCTGCCGAAGCCCCCGCGGCAGAAGAGCCTAAGGCGGAAACTGCGTCGAACGAAACTCCTAAGGCGGAAGCTGCGGCGACCGAAGCGGTAGCTGTAGAAGAGCCTAAGGTGGAAACGGCGGCAACCGAAACTCCCGCTACGGAAGAGCCTGCGGCGGAAGCGGCGGCGACCGAAGAGCCTGCTATAACCGAGGAGTCTGCTCCCAAGACCACTAAAACACCGGCGAAGAAAAAGCCGAGCAACAAATAATAAATAAATAAAAACAAGGAGAAACAACCATGTCAGAAAAGAAGAATTTGGCAAAAGAGATCCGCGTGGTCGAGGAAGAGATTAAACTTCTGGAGATTAAAAGATCGCGTTCCCAGGCCTCGCTTATCGAGGCGCTAATCAGCCGTCAAGATCCCCCGGAAGATGAAATGCGGTTCTTCCGCACCTACACCGCGGAAATCGAAGTAAAGCGTGAACAGTTGATCAAGCTCACCCAGCAGCTCGAAAAATTGCTGTAAGGCAGTCAACAAAAAAACCGCTCGTATGAGCGGTTTTTTGTTGCGGAATTTAGAAATAAATGTTCGGATTGCAAGCGGGATCATGCTTTGTCACTTCATAGATGCATAGCGCGGTTTAGAGCCACAACCGCTTGCTATTTAGTCTACAGCGCCAACTGTATAATGAGCAGCCAAGCAAGTCCGTAGTAGGTGACTACTGCTACGAGGTCGTTTATCGTAGTTATAAACGGACCGGAAGCTACGGCAGGGTCGATCTTAATCTTTTTAAAGAACAGTGGTATGATCGTTCCGAATAGGCTCGAAAGCGTCATTGCCAGCAGAAGCGCAAGCCCGATGCAACCCGACATAGTAAATGAATAAGCGGCTGTCGATGTGGTTGATAGCATAACGAATAAACCGGAAATAATGCATGCGAGCGAGCCTAAGATCAATCCGTTAACTATTCCAACGCGCAGTTCCTTGAATATCAAGCGCAGCACGCTTTTTCCTTTTAGCTGTTCGTCGCTTAGTACGCGGATCGTTACGGCTAGGCTTTGCGTGCCGCCGTTGCCCGCCATATCCAGCACGAGCGACTGAAAGCTGACTATGATCGGCAGACTGCTTATTACGTTTTTGAACGCGCCTACGACTGTCGATACGCCCAGTCCCAAAAAGAACAGGATCATCAGCCAAGGTATACGCTTTTTTATCGAGCGCGGCAGAGGTTCGGATAGGTCCTCCTCGGCGGTCAAGCCCGCGAGCTTTGCGTAGTCTTCGCCGAGCTGGTCGTCAACCTCTTCTACAAGGTCGGTAGAAGTAATAACACCCAGCACTTCTTTTTTTGCTCCAAGTACGGGGATGGAATCCTCGCCGTAGTCCTTTAACCGCTCGATACATTCTTCTATGCTTTCGGTTGCGGCAACGGATGGATATGAGGTCATTATAATATCGGACAGCGTGGCGTCCTTGCGCGCGACAATCAGGTCGCGAAGCGCAATAGCGCCGCAGTACTCTCCGTTATCGTTTTCGACGTAAATGGTGGATACGTTGTCGTTGTCCGCCGCTTGGTCTATCATGGTCTTCATTGCCTGCTTGATAGTCATGTCGGCTTTAACGATAATGAAGTTGGTGGTCATGCGCGAGCCTACCTGATCCTCGTCATACGAATTGATCAGGTTGATGTCCTCGACAGCCTCGTCGTCCATCAGCTCGATAATCTCGCTGCGCGTGTCCTCGTTCAGCTCGTCAAGTAGGTCAACAGCGTCGTCGGCGTCCATCGACTCGATGATGTCCGCGGCGCGCTCTGCGTCCATCTTTTCGATATATTCCTCGGCGTTGTCGAGGTAACTGAATATATCGGAAATCACATTGGGCGGCAAAACGTGCGATATGCGTTTTCTCGCATTTTCGCTGAGCAACGGATAGATGTCGGCTATATCGGCTTCGTGGTAATCGCTCAGTGCTTCTACGAGCTCGGCGTCTGTTATATCACTTTCACACAGGTCGTACAGCCCGCGCAAAAGTTCGGATAATTCGGATATTTCGCCGTCCATATTCACCTCCGTTGTTTTTCTATATATAGTATACAATTAAATAAGATTTTTCGCAACCCTTTTTGCAATATTACGGAATTAATATAAAGTTTTCTTGCTTACTTCTTTTTCAAAAAAAGTAAGCATATTATGTAACCATGAAAGACGAAAAAATCAATCCGCACAGTAAATTCACGTCGCATTCCGTCAACATGACCGACAGAAAAAAGGCGGTCATGACCGGAGTTGTCAAGGTTGACGGCGCTACCGATACCGAAGTAGAACTGACCACAGCGCTCGGTAGGCTGATCGTTACCGGCACGGAGCTTAAAATCGCCAAGTTCGACGATACCGACGGCAACCTCACGCTGGGCGGCAATATCGACAGTATCAAGTACGCCGTTACAAAGCCGCCGCTATTAAAACGGATTTTCAAATGAGCGAGACCTACGCATTTTTGTTTTGTTTGGGGCTAGGCATTGCCGCGCGGTTTTTATACATGGGCGCAACGTTGCTGAGTAGGCGCACGGACATATTTCCGGTAACGGTAGTTCTGGACATTTTGACTATGCTTGTTGTCGGCGGCGCGTTCACGGCGTATGTGATCCTGACGGGCAGTGTGCTTGCGCCGTATATGTTTGCCGCATTGATGGCGGGATATTTTTTGACGTACAAGCTGACGCATAAGAAAATTAAGAATTAAGAATGCGGAATTAAGAGTTGTAAATAAGGTTTTTTAATCCACTTCTTTTCAAAAAGAAGTGGGTTATTTTGTTTGATTTTTACGGCACAAAGTTGTAGAATATACACACACGCGGCGACACACTATTTATGCCGCGACTGAGGAGTTTATGGACGTAAAAAAACAACTTGCCGAAGAATTCGGGCTCAAAGAAGAACATTGTTCTAACATAGTCGATCTATTGGATCAGGGCGACACCGTACCGTTTATCGCGCGCTACCGCAAGGAGATGCACGGCGCGACCGACGACCAGGTGATACGCGAGCTGTCCGAACGCTACGAGTACCTTAAAGGGCTGGAAAAGCGCAAGGAGGAAATCCAAGCTTCTATCGAATCGCAGGGCAAGTGGACTGACGAACTGGCGACCGCACTGTCCAACGCAAAAACGCTTACCGAGGCGGAGGACATTTACCGCCCGTACAAGCAGAAGAAAAAGACTCGCGCGTCCGTCGCTATTGCGCGCGGATTAGAGCCGCTCGCAGACATTATAGAAGCGCAAGAGCTTGCCGAATATGACGAGGCTGAGCTTACCGCGCCGTACATAGACGCCGAAAAAGAAGTGCCTGACAGTCGTGCCGCCATAGACGGTGCGTGCGACATTATTGCCGAGCGCATATCGGACGACGCGGCTATCCGCAAAACATTGAGGGAAGCGGCGCTTACCACGGGTAGGCTGACCGCCGTTCTCGACGAAAGCTGTACGGACGACGAAAAGAAAAAGGTATACGAAACGTACTTCAAGTTTGACGAGGCTGTAGCAACCGTGCCCAGCCATCGCGTACTTGCCGTAACTCGCGGCGAAAAGGAGGGTTGCCTAAAGGTCGCAGTAGTGGTCGACGAGGCAGCTGCGCTTAACACCATTGCCGCCGCAAAAAAGAAATCGTCGGCGTTTGACGCACTTATCGACAGAACGATAGAGGACAGCTATAAACGCCTTATTGCGCCCAGCATAGAGCGCGAGGTGCGTGCGGAACTGTTTGACCGCGCGTCCGAGCAGGCAATCAAGACGTTTGAGCGCAACTTAAAGCCGCTGTTGCTTCAACCGCCGCTTAAGGGCAAGGTCATATTGGGGCTTGACCCTGCGTACCGAACAGGCTGCAAAATCGCGGTCATAGACGCTTCCGGTAAGTTTTTGGACAGCGCGGTCATTTATCCCACGCCGCCGCAAAAGAAAATCGAGCAAGCCAAAGAAGTTTTGAAACAGCTGATCAATAAATACAACGTGGATTGCATTTCCATAGGCAACGGGACTGCCTCCAAGGAATCGGAGATTTTTGTCGCCGAGCTCATCAAGGAGCTTGAGCGTCCCGTGCAGTACGCCGTAGTGTCGGAATCGGGCGCGTCGGTGTACAGCGGCAGCAAGCTGGGCGCGGACGAGTTCCCCGAACTCGACCTTACGATCCGCAGCGCGATCTCCATTGCGCGTAGACTTTTAGACCCGCTTGCCGAGCTTATCAAGGTGGACGTGCGCTCGCTGGGCGTAGGTCAGTATCAGCATGATATGCCGCAAAAGCGCTTGACTTCGTCGCTTGAAGCGGCTGTAGAGGATTGCGTAAACAGCGTCGGAGTTGACCTTAACACCGCGTCGCACACGCTGCTTTCTTACGTATCGGGACTTAACGCTACGACCGCAAAGAACATTGTGGAGTATCGCTCGAACAAGCCGTTCGGCTCGCGTAAGCAGCTGCTGGAAGTGCCAAAGCTGGGCGCAAAGGCGTTTGAGCAATGCGCCGGATTCCTGCGCATAACGGACGGCGATAACGTGCTCGACAATACCGCCGTTCACCCCGAGTCGTATGACGCGGCGCAAAAGCTTATCGAAAAATTCGGCTATACAAAAGAGGACGTCGTCGCGTGCAAGCTAGGCAATCTGCCGCAAAGAGTTAAGGACGCGGGCGAGGAGAATGTCGCCGCCGAGATAGGCGTAGGCGTGCCCACGCTGGGCGACATAGTGACCGAGCTTATCAAGCCTGGCAGGGACGTTCGCGACGAGCTGCCTCAGCCCGTGCTTCGTTCCGACCTCATGGACCTTAACGACCTAAAGGAAGGCATGCAGATAATAGGCGTTGTGCGTAACGTTACCGACTTCGGCGCGTTTGTGGATATTTCCGTGCACCAGGACGGATTACTCCATATCTCCGAGATTTCGGACGGCTTTGTCCGCCACCCGTCGGACGTACTAAAGGTGGGCGACAAGGTCAACGTGTGGGTGCTAAGCGTAGACCGCGAAAAACACCGTATCGCGCTCACTATGCTCGCCCCCGCGACTCGCGACCAGCGCAAAGCCGACTACGACAAACAAAAGCAGGAACGCGCAGAGCAAAAGGCGGAACGCGAAAAGAAGCATGCAGAGTATTTGGAGCGCAAAGCCGAGCGCGAAAAGAAGCACGCCGAATACCTCGAGCGTCAAGCCCGCCGCGAAGCACGCGCTAAAGGCGAGGGCGAGGAAAACGGAGCAAGACCGGATCGCCGCGACAGAAACAACGGCGAGCGCCGCGAAAGGTTTGACGGTCGCAACGGCGAAAGAAGGGAAAGAAAATTCGACCGCGAGCGCAGCAGCGGCTACCGCGACCGCAGCGACGACCGCGCTCCGTCCACCGAAAATATGAGTATGGAAGAAAAGCTCGCAGCTTTGGCAAGCAGGTTCAACAGAAAGTAAAAATAATTTAGAATTAATAATGCAGAATTAAGAATTAATATAAGGTTGAGACTCCTCACTACGTTCGGAGTGACAAAAGAATTACATATTAGTTATAACTTTTTTGTCATTCTGAACGAAGTGAAGAATCTCATCCTTTTTTATTATCATGCTTGATTGGAAAACGAAAGTACATACTTTTACTCAATAAAAACAGTCGCCGCAGCGCGTAATTGCGTTGCGGCGACTAATGTTTTTGCCTAAGTTTTATTCGGGTTTATCCGTAATATTTTCGTCTAATTTGTTTTCAATCTCTTCATGTTTGTCTGCCTTGCTTTTTCCTTTATCTGTGTTAATAATTATCAAGACAATCCCGTAGAATATGTTCAAGCCGCCCATGACGGCAAGAAGAGCAGTCATTTCCTGATCGATATTTTTTATTTGTCCACTATCGATTATATTTTGTCTATATACTAAGCTAATAATAAATTCAATAATAAAAATCAAAGCAGTGATAATCAGTTCTATCTTAGTGCGTTTACTCATAATAAGCTCTTTATGTAAATATTATATTGTTATTATTTTATCATATTATTATATTGCATGTCAAGTATATAAGTATGATTTTACTTTTTTGGTTGTTGCATTTTTTTGCGTGGTGTGGTAAGATTAAACCATAAATCAACCGAGGAAAAACGATGGAAAAACACAGGTACATACTTTCGCTCGATCAGGGCACAACAAGCTCGCGAGCGATAATATTCGACGAGAACGGGGAAATCAAATCACGCGCGCAGGCGGAGTATGCTCAAATCTATCCGCGCGACGGTTGGGTGGAGCATGACCCCATAGAGATATTTTCGTCGGTTGCGGCGGTCGCGTCCGAGGCGATTGCGCGTGGCGGCATTAATCGCAACGACATAACGGCTATCGGCATTACAAATCAGCGCGAAACGACTATAGTGTGGGACAAGACTACGGGCGCGCCCGTATACAATGCTATAGTTTGGCAGTGTCGGCGTACGGCTGATATATGCGACAAGCTAAAAGCGGATGGTTTGTCCGAAATGATTTACAAAAAGACGGGGCTGCCCGTGGACGCGTATTTTTCCGCTACCAAGATAAAATGGATTCTGGACAACGTTGACGGCGCGCGAGAAAAAGCGGAAAAAGGCGAGCTCCTGTTCGGCACTGTAGATACGTACCTTATGTGGAAGCTTTCTGCGGGGCGTATTTTTGCAACCGACTTTACCAACGCGTCGCGCACAATGCTGTATAATATTCACACGCTCGAGTGGGACGACGAGCTGCTATCGCTTTTCGGCGTGCCGCGGTGCATGCTGCCCGACGTTTTGCCGTCGAGCGAAATTTTCGGTTATACGGATGAGGGTGCGTTTGGCGCGAAAATACCGATTGCAGGCGTTGCCGGCGATCAGCAGGCAGCGCTGTTCGGGCAGCGATGCTTTACTCGCGGTTCTGCAAAAAACACGTTCGGTACGGGTTGCTTTCTTTTGATGAATACGGGCGCGGAAGCGGTGGAGAGCCGTCATGGGCTTATAACCACGCTTGCGGCTATGCGTGACGGAACGCCGCATTACGCATTAGAGGGCAGTGTGTTTGTGGGCGGCGCAGTGGTGCAGTGGTTGAGGGACGAAATGCGGCTTGTGCGCACGGCGGCGGAAACCGAGCAGTACGCTTTGAGCGTGACCGATACTTTGGGTATGTATTTAGTGCCGGCATTTGTCGGCTTGGGCGCGCCGTACTGGGACGCGTATGCGCGCGGCACGGTTACGGGTATAACGCGCGGCACTAACAGGGAACACTTTATCCGCGCGGCGCTCGAGAGTATTGCGTATCAGGTCAACGACGTGCTTTGCGCCATGGAAAAGGATTGCGGCGGAATGTGCGAAAAACGACTGGCAGTGGACGGCGGCGCGTCGGAGAACAGCTTTTTAATGCAGTTTACTGCGGACATAACAGGTCATACGGTTGTGCGTCCGTCGGTCGTGGAATCTACCGCGCTGGGCGCGGCGTACCTTGCGGGGCTTGCTACAGGCTTATATAGTATGGAAACGCTAAGCCGCCACCGAAACGGCGACAGCGTTTTCAGTCCTAACATGGACGGCGATACACGCAAAAAGCTGATCGACGGTTGGCGCGACGCGGTAAAAAGAACGATGCATAAAGATTAAAACTCCATTAAAATTTCCGCAAAGGTAAATAAAACGCTTGTACAATTTTGGCAAGTGTGTTATACTAATCATTATGCGGAGGATTCTACGTGAAAACAAGTACTAAGGTATTAATCGCTGTAATCAGCGTTATTCTTATTGCGGTTATTATCTGGGTAGTGGTATATGCCGCCACGGGAGTGGAGGACAAAACCTATACCGAGCTTAAGAATGACATTAATAAGGGCAGTGTTGTAGAAATCTATCTGGAAAACGATACTGCGTACGTTAAGACTACCAAGAGCGGCAAGAAGGTCGCATACAAGGTATATTCGCGTTACGAGCTTGTTATCGACGCGGTCAAGGAATACGAGGAAAAAAATTCCAACGACCCGTTGTATACTGCTATCGATTTATCGTTCAACGACAGATACGCCACGTCCATAACAGATTATATTATTCCGGTGCTCGCGCTTATTTTGCTTGTCGTGCTTATGGTGTTTATGTTCCGAGCGATGAGCAATTCTACGCGCACGACCATGGACTTTGGCAAGACAAAGGCGAACATGCAGAATCAGCTTAAAGTGCGGTTCAGCGATGTTGCGGGCGCGGAAGAGGAAAAAGAAGAGCTTAAGGAAATTGTCGAGTTTTTGAAGAACCCGCAAAAGTTTACCGCAGTAGGCGCGCGCGTGCCGCACGGCGTACTGCTTGTAGGCCCTCCGGGAACAGGCAAAACATTGTTTGCAAAAGCGGTTGCAGGCGAAGCGAACGTTCCGTTCTTCAGCAAGTCCGGTTCGGACTTTGTGGAGATGTTTGTAGGCGTGGGCGCGTCGCGTGTGCGTGATTTGTTTGATCAAGCCAAAAAGAACATGCCGTGTATTGTGTTCATCGACGAGATCGACGCGGTAGGGCGTCAGCGCGGCGCAGGCATGGGCGGCGGCAACGACGAGCGCGAGCAAACGCTCAACCAGCTGCTTGTTGCAATGGACGGATTTGAGTCCAACGAGCATATTATCGTTATGGCGGCGACCAACCGCAGCGACGTACTCGACCCCGCGCTCATGCGTCCCGGCAGGTTTGACCGTCAGATTTACGTCAACCTTCCCGACGTTCGCGGCAGGGAAGCTATTTTCAAGGTGCACGCGCGCAACAAACCGCTCGCGTCCGACGTTGACTTCCAAACCCTCGCACGCATAACAAGCGGATTCTCGGGCGCGGACATAGAAAACATGCTCAACGAGGCGGCTATACTCGCTGCACGCGAGAACCGTACGCGCATAAGCATGGAGGATATGTACGAAGCGATCGACAAGGTGGAAATGGGACCGCAAAAGAAGTCTCGGCTTGTCACTCCCGTCGATCAGCGCATCACTGCGTACCACGAGGCGGGACACGCCATTGTCGCTTGCAAGACCAAGGGTTGCGATCCTGTGCACGAGGTGACAATCATTCCGCGCGGACAGGCGGGCGGGTACACAATGTACCGTCCAGACAATGACAACAACTTTATATCGGTCAGTCAGCTTGTGGGCAAGCTTGCCAGCCTTATGGGCGGACGTGCCGCGGAAGAGCTTGTTATAGAAGACTACACGACGGGCGCAGTGGGCGACCTTCAGCAAGCCACCAACATTGCGCGCAAAATGGTCACCGAGTGGGGCATGTCGGAAAAAGTCGGCACTGTGTTCCATGGCGGAAGTCAGGAAGTATTCTTAGGGCGCGACTACCAGTCTCAGCACTCGTATTCGGAAACGGTCGCCGCGCAGATCGATACTGAAATTAAACGGCTTATCGAAGAGGGACACCGCGCGGCAGTCAAGGTGCTCAGCGAAAACCGCAAGATTTTGGATACCATGGCGCGCGTGCTTATTGAATGCGAAACCATTTACTCCGAAGAAGTTGAAATGATAATGAACGGCGCAACGCCCGAAGAGGTCAAAAAGGCTCTGGACGAGCGCTTGAACCGCAAAGCTGCGCATCGTGACGCAATGGAAAAAGCGCCGATTAAGAAGCTTTCGGACTTTACGCCGGTAGCTCCCACGGAAGCGTCTAAGCCCGAAATGCCCGCATCGGTCGAGCCCGGAAAGAGCGACGCTCACGCCGCGGCGGAAAGCAAAAAGCCCGAGTCGGCGGAAACTTCGGAAGCGGAAACAGCCGAAGAAAAAACGGAAGCGCCCAAGACGGAAAAAAAGACTTCTCCTAAAAAGCGCACTCCAAAGCCTGCCGACAAAAGCGAGGACGACGGCGCAGACGGAAAGTAATCGCAAAAATAATAACAACCAATTTTTCGGACGGAAAACAATATGGCAAAGAAGAACAAAAAGAACGATATGTCTGTTGCGGAAGCCGTAAAGGCGTCGCACAGAAAGGCGAACATAGCGGTTATAATCGTAGCCGCGGTTACGGCGCTGATTATTGCGGCTATAGCCGTGATGTGCGCGGTACGCGTAGACCCGCTTGACGGCATTAACGCGCCTGATTCCAAAAAGTCGGAGCATTACGATTTGTACGATTTGGATAGCACGAGCCCGCTCACATTGAACCCTGCGGCGCAGAGCAAGATTCGCACAGCTCTCGGTGGAATGGACTTCAGCGTCATGAACGCCGTTTTGCAATGGAACTGGGACTATTCGTACAACTTTGTCCGTAACGGCAACGGCGACAAGATAAAGCTCACTTCGGACGAGATAAACGACAAAAAGTCGTCTACAGACGAGTACATGATTGAGTGTATTTATACCGGCGCGGTGGTTGACGGCGAGCTGAATAAGTCGCTTGCGCAAAAGATAGAAGTGGACGGCGAAACGGTTTACTTCGATCGCTTAAAGGTGCTTATCGGCAATACCCAAAACAACGTCGGCGAAATTTACTTGTATCCGTACATTTACGAGTACGCCACCAACAGGGCGGCAGAGGACGGAGTCAGGTACGAGGAGTACAGAGTAACTCCGGTTAAGGTTCGTGCCAACACAACCGAAACGTTCCAAGCGCTTGCCACAATCGTCACCGAAATAAACAACGGCTAAACAAAAAACCGCCTGCGGGCGGTTTTTTAATTGAGAATTAAGAATGCAGAGTCTTTTAATAAATCATTCCATTGCGGATTTATTGATTCTATTAGTTGTATCTTTTTGGCTCGCGATAATCCCTTTATCTGCTTTTCGCGGTCTATAGCATTATTCACATACTGCATTTGTTCCGCATAAACTAATTTCTTGATGTTGTATCGCGCAGTAAAAGACTTAGGGTGAATTTTTGTTTCATGTTCAAACATTGTGCGATAAATATTATCTGTAACGCCGGTATAGAGTACGGAATTCTTGTATTTAGTTGCGATATATACGTAATAAATTTTCATGTAAATATTATATCGTAAATAATTGTACATGTCAATACAGATTCATCGCTGCGCTCTGAATGACAAAAGAACAGCGTGGTATACGTCGATTAAGCAGAATAAAAATAAAAGTTTTTAGAACTGTCCTATGCCTGATTTTTGTCATTCCGAGCAACGCGAGGAATCCGGAAACGTTATATTTATTTGTGAAATGCTTTACAGTTGGCTTGAAATCATCGCCTTAATATGTTATACTGAACAAAAGGAGTAAAGTCATGATTAGGTTTATCGACGAAGAAGGTATGATAGCGCCGCGCGGCGAGAACATCAGGGCGGATATTGCGCTTACAACGTTCAGCATGCATATATTTAACGTGTTGCTTGAAAAGACGGGAGCTAAGCAAAGCGGAGTAATGCGCGGAAGCGTGGATATTCCGCTGTACACCGCCGAAGTTGGCGGCAAGGCAATAGTCGTGTATCTTACGCCCGTCGGTGCTCCCGCGGCTGTCAGCGCGCTCGAGGAGGTTTTGGCGTGCGGCGTTAAGCACGTGATCGCGTTCGGAATTTGCGGCGCTCTTACCGAAGCTTCGCCGCACTTGTTTATAGTGCCCACGCGCGCGTACCGCGACGAGGGGACGAGCTATCACTACATGCCCGCCACCGAGTACGTGGAAGTCAAGAACGCTCAAAAGGTTCAGACCGCGCTCGAGAGCGCCGGAGTAAAAACGCTTGTCGGCGGCACGTGGACTACCGACGGGTTCTACCGCGAAACGCGCACAAGGCTGAACGAAATGCGCGAAGCGGGTTGTGTTGCCGTGGATATGGAATGTTCCGCATTGCAGGCTTGCGCCAACTTTCGCGGCAAAGAGTTTTATACATTCTTCATTACGGCGGACAGCTTGGCGGGCGAGGAATGGGAACCCAATTATATCCTCGACCTGAAAGCGACGGACAGCACCACCGTAGCCGTCGCAGCCGCGATCAGGCTTGCCGGCGAGATAGAATAATTAATTAAGAATTCAGAATTAAGAATGCAGAATGAGCCGCTTGCGCGGCATTAAGGATGAGATTCTTCACTGCGTTCAGAATAGCCTGCGGCTGCTACGTAGGACAAGAAAAATTTTTGTCCTACGAAGCAAGGCGAAGCCTTATTCCGAGCAACGCGAGGAATCTCATCCTTTTTATTTCGTTTTTTGCACACAATCAGTCTTACCTGCATAAAAACTATTGTTATGGATGAACTGGAACTTTTGGCAAGGCTAATCAAGTGCGAGGCGGGCGGCGAGGGCGAGAGCGGCATGCGCGCCGTCGCGTCGGTATTGATGAACAGGGTCAATATGGATAGGGGCGAGTACGGCAGGTACAACACCATTCGCGACGTCATTTTTGCGCCGCGTCAGTTTGAGTGTGCAACCAACCAGCCGCAAAGCATATACAACTTGACGCCCGAACCTATTCATTACGACATCGCTCAGTGGGCGATAAACGGCGGACGGCTATCCGACACGGCGGACGCACTGTGGTTCTTCAACCCGTATTCTGCAACATGCAGGAGCAACTTTCCCAACCAAAACGGTTACCTGCGCACACGCATAGGCGACCACTGTTTTTACTCGCCCACAAGTAGCTATTACTCAACGTAAAAATGATGAGATCTCTCCCTACGGTCGAGATTGCCTGCGGCTGCTTCGTAGGACAAAAAAATTTGTTTTGTCACTCCGAGCAACGCGAGGAGTCTCATCCTTAATGCGGCGAACGCCGCCAATAATTCTATATTCTGCATTTTTAATTTTGAATTTATTTAAAAGGAGATTACATATATGGACTGCGAAAACAGACCTGTTGACATCAACATTCCCGAGCCGTTGCCCGACTACAATTCGGAAAACAACGTCGGACTATGGAAGCAATTGTTTGCGGCTAACATAGGCAAGCGCGTCAAGATAGAGATTTCTCTGTTTGACGGCACGGTGCGCTCTATCTGCGGCGATATCTATCTTGTCGGCAACTCGTATATCGGCGTTTCGTGCGGCGACAAGCTGTGCTTCGGCGACATATACTCGATCAAGTTTGTAACATTCTATTAAAAGAAAAGAGGATGAGACTCTTCGGAGGGCAAGAAACGCCCCGAGCGACAAAAAAGTAGTTGATTGACCATTGTACAACCAACTACTTTTGTCATCCCGAACGTGGTGAGGGATCTCATCCTTATATAAAAACACAAGCCGCTCGAAATAAATCGGGCGGCTTTTAAATTACTTATCGCTGTTTAATACTGCTTCTAGGTTGCTCGCGTCTGATACGTAGAACTCGGTCGCGCTTAGGTAATTGAGCAGAGTTTGTATCAGTATCGCACCGTAGGGTAATGTGTCGGCGCGTTTTGCGCAGATAGGGCGGAAGGTCGTCAGCTTTTTGCTTAGCAGTATCGGCATAACGTCGTCCAACTGTTTTGCCGTAAACTTTGTGCTGACTGCGTTTTTGTCGTACACTTTAAGATTGAGTATTGCGGCGGCAATGCTCGTCGCGCTTCCGCCGCACAGCACTACGGGGTAGTGCGGTACGCTACTGCATTCTGTCAGCATGCGCGGCATTTCGTCTATAGCTTGCCTGTAGTCGCCGTTAAACATATTCTTGAGCACAACTACGCCGAGCGGCAGGCTGTTTACATAGTCTACCTTTTTGCCGTCGCGCGAGCAGATGATTTCGAGGCTGCCGCCGCCGAGGTCGCACACCGTAACAGGTCCGTCGGGCTTAGTCGCGCCCTTAAGAGCGAGCGCCGCTTCCTCCTCGGGTGACAGCACCGTAACTGTAAGACCGACATTCGACTTGACGGCTGTGCAAAACTCCGCGCCGTCGGTTGCGCGCCTGACCGCTTCTGTGGCAAAAACGAATATATCCGTTATGCCGCGCGCATCGCACATAGCTTTTTGTTCTTTGAGCGCTTCTATAGTAGCCGCAACGCCCGTAGGGGACAGCTTGCCGCTGTCTTGGATTCCGAGCGCGAGCTGTGTTATATTGGACGTTGTCGTCCCGTCGGACAATGCAAGCCGTATTGAATTTGAACCGATATCTATTGCCGCTTTCATGTAAGTACCTCGCAAAAAATATGGGTCGTAGACTCTACGACCCGTAATGTGTTTTACTCTTCTTCTCCGCCGATAACCGTCTCACCACGATATACCATGTCAAGCATTTCGCGCGCGTATTCCTCGATAAACTCGGTTGAACTGCAATACTCGGCTAAGTCGTCGTTTTTTTGTATCAGCTGTTCGAGCCTTGCGTTCTGTTCGATAAGCGCTTGCTTGCGGTCGTTTTCCGCGCCTAATCTTACAAGATTGATGATCAGCGCGATTACGAGTAGCAGGAACAAAACGCCAAGCGCCGCGCCCACTATTTTGATTATCGATTTATTGGTAGTTTTGGCTTCATCTTCCATAACAAATTAAGTTTACTCTTTTTTTATCGGCTTGTCAAGTCCCGTCAAACAATTAACGATAATTTTTTTATGTTTCGACAATAATTCTCTTGACATATAAAAACTTTTATGATAATATTATCACAATAACAACGGCGTTGCAAAATATTTTGCGACGCCGTTGTTGTATTTAAAGCCAAAGGAGGTTAGTATGGCTAAAGTAATAAAGGGTAAGTCTTTTTTGATTGTATTGTTGTTATTAACGATAATGACAATTACTTGTTTAGCGCCGTGTGTCGCATTTGCGAGTGATACGGACGACATCGAGGTGAATCCACCTAATTATAAATCGTACAGTCGATTATACTATTTTAGCGACAGTGTAGAAGATTGGGAAGAACGTAATTCTGCTGTGGCTAAATTGGCAGATGCAGCCGGCTTGACCGATTATACAGTTAATAGGTATCAATCATATCTCATGCCGGACTTTGAATACCAATTCTTGCAGATGTATTACGGCGACGAATTTGACGATATAGATGATTCGCTTGTTATTTTTGAAATTCGCAAAGGCTTGAGCGTTTCCTATGCGCCTGTCGATGTCATAAGATTCACGGATATTTTAGAAGAAGTTTTTGCTATGTTAAAAGGCAATGGCTGTGAGATAATGCTGGTGCTTGGCACGGACGAAGAAAGAATAATAGGAAGCGAATGCTACAACGGCATATGTTTTTTGGATTATGTGGATTTCCACTTTAACACGGACGTGTTCTATTGCCTTGTGGATACCATGTTCCAATATATAGAAAATATACAAGTAAATAATGTTGCGTTTATGTTGGATCATTGCTTGTCCGAGGACTGGTTTATAGAGTACTGGCTTATCCCGTTTGTCAGGGAGTATTATGAATATGAATGGAAATATTATCATTATACATACCGAGAATATGCTGACAGAGAACTTTGGAAAGATAAGGAAATATACATTTATGCGGATTCGTCCGTATATCATTCTTCGGAAGCTGTTATCAACTTATCCGATAGAATAATAGGCTACAATGAATATGACGATTGGGCAGATAATAGTGTAGTAGCCAATGTTTTTCCTATAGGAATGACTGCATGCGAAGAAGTATTACTAAACAGATGGGCTAACGCGATTAATATGTATGCGGAATCCTATTTAAACGAAAATCCTCCTACATATTTGTACGAATGTTCAAATTCAGTACCGCCATACAGCTACGGTGAGATAGGTTTGTGCAACTTGAGGAATGAGGGCTGGAGTCTTGTGTGTATAGATTATTGGTTACCGGATGTGATTAACGACTTTATCAACGATAACTATGCCCAATACAACAATTATGACGGCAGCGCCGTAATATCGCACCGCATGTTTTATGAAGGCGGTGAAGGCGGTTGGAAGTGTGTGCCAACTAAATCGCGTGAGTTTGCTCAAATCAATCAAACAGTTGAATATTGAAGAGGCTACTTATGAGTAGAATAGTCAAAAGGGTTGCGTGTTACATATCATTCATTTTTCTGTGTATTTTGTGTGCTGTTGTTGTTTTGGCATGCGGCAATGACGATGAAAAAAATGCCGCGCCGTGCAATTTATTCGTGGGCAACGATATGTATTTAAGATGGGATGCGGCAAGCGACGCAGGCATGTACATTGTGGAATTTGACGGTGTCGAGTACGAAACCGAAACCAATTGCTTTGACGTGCTTGCGCTCACTGCCGAGCCGACAAAGCATGCCGTGCGCGTAATGGCGGTATACAAAAACGGCTATGAGTCCGCCTGGTCGGAGTTATATTTTTACGAAGAGGAAAATGTGTCGTTGCGCTATGCTTTGGAATGCTACTTTTTGGATGATTCGTCAAATGAGGTCGGTATAACCGTCAGGGCAAAATCGGTTTGTAGCGGAAAGGTTTTTATCCCTTCGGCGGTAAATTTGGATGGCATAATATATCAGGTTACAGAGATAGATACAAAAGCATTTATGGATTGCAAAAACATGACATGCGTGGTGATACCCGAAACGGTCGCAAAAATCCCGAGCAATGCATTTAGAAACTGCGATGCACTGGAAAGAGCGCTGTTGCCCGACGGCTTGACCGAAATAGGAATCGATGCTTTTCGAGACTGTATTCGGCTAAAGGACGTTGTTTTGCCTAACACATTGGTTAGTGTAAAAAACGGCGCGTTTGTACGTACAGGGCTTACCGAGTTGAAAATTCCCAAAAGCATAACTAATATTACCAATGTTTTTGGCAACGACGCGCTTGCCAAATTGACGGTTGACGAATATAATACCAAATATTATTCGGAAAATAATTGCATAATACGAAAGAACGACCGCACCTTGGTGCTGGGTTGCAATTCTTCGGTCATACCCGACGGTGTTGACGTTATTGATAGTGACGCATTTCGTTATTCGGGCATTACTCATATCGATATACCGAACGGAATAAAGCAAGTAAAATCGAGTGCTTTTGAATTTTGTGCAAAGCTGAAATCGGTACATTTTTCCGACGGATTGGAGACGCTGCAACGCTATAGCTTTTTAAGCTGCCCTAATATCGAAAGGTTATATATTCCAAAAACGGTGACAAAGCTTGAGGGCGCTTTTGCTGAGCTTACCGGTTTGGAATCGCTGGAAGTCGATCCGGCTAATGCCGTTTATAGGAGCGAAAACAATTGTATTTTCAGGCGTGATGAGCCGACGTTGGTGTTGGGATGTAAAAACAGCGTTGTCCCCGATAGCGTCGAAAAAATAGAAGAGCGGGCATTTTGCGGTTGCGAGCTGAATGATTTTGTTTTTCCGTCGCGGTTGAAAACTATAGGAAGCTCGGCATTTGCCGATACAAATCTAACGTCGGTTGCATTGCCGGTGGGCTTGGAAACTATACAAAGTTATGCATTTAGTTCTACGCCGCTCGCCGAAGTGTTTATTCCGCGCACTGTCAAATATATCGAATCAGGCGCGTTTGAAAATACCAATCTTCGCAGCGTTACCATTCCGGACAGTGTGGAAACAATAAAGATAAATGCGTTCAGCGAAGTGGCGGTATACATTTCGTTTGATATAACGTCGTTGCCGAGCGATTGGATGTTTATGCAACTTACGAGTTTAATCATAAGTAACTCATTTACTAATTCTTGTGTGTTTTTCGGCTGTGAATTAGGATATGACGGCGAGTATCCGTATGTTATTTCCGCAAACGATAATATTCGATTTACGCATATGAAAACAGACGAGCTTAGCGAGGATTGTGGCGCTCCGTTGCGCAACGGATACGAGTACAAAGGTTTTTCGGAGCAAGCAGGCGGCGAGGTGAGTATAGGCGCATATACGTCGGCGAACGGCAAGCTTTGCTCGCTATCAAAAAAGCAAAAAGAAAGCCTTGCGCCCGATACGGTGCTGTATGCCGTTTGGTCGGAAATATAAGAGTTAATATTAAAAATCTTCACAAGCAAAAACCTCGCGGTTTACGTTTTCCGCGAGGTTTATTTGTTTCTGTTTATGCCGTCAGTATCTTTTTGACTGCATTAAGCCGCCGCATGGCTTCGGTCTTGCCAAACAGCTTTACCATTTCCGCGCCGCCGCCGGGAGTAGCCGCCGCGCCGGTTAGCGCTATGCGGTGAATCCACAGCACCTGACCTTTTTTCAGCCCTTTATCGATAGCCAGCTGCTCGAGCGCCGCGTTCATGTCCTCGGCATCGGTCGCCGTTATGCAATCGTCGATCAGCTCGCGTGCCATATCGATTGTGGTCTTCCATTTTTTGTTGACAAACAGTTCAACGTCGAAGTCGTCGAACGCGTCCAAGAACGCCGCGCGTTCCTTTATGTCCGACAGCACTTCCACGCGCGATTGCAACAGTTCGGAAAGGTACTTGTAGTCGATCGCCTTGTTCGGGTAGTACTCGTCGTAGTAGGTGACGGCGGCGGCGTGAAAGTCCTCCGCACTCATCTCTTTTACGTACAGGGAATTGAGCCAGCGCATTTTTGTTTCGTCGAATATGGACGAGGATTTTTGCAAGCCCTCTATAGAGAAGCTTTCCACAAGCTCGTCCATGGACATTTTTTCGCGGTTGTTTTTGGGATTCCAGCCGAGCAGCGCGATGTAGTTGACTATCGCGTGCGGAAGGAAGCCTTTGCGCAAAAAGTCCTCGAAGCCCGCGTCGCCGTCGCGCTTGCTCAGCTTGTGTTGGCTGTCGCGCATTATCGGTTGCAGGTGAATATACACAGGGCGTTTCCAGCCAAGCGCGTCGTACAAAAGATTGTACTTGGGCGTAGACATCAGATATTCCACGCCGCGTATGCAGTGCGTAATGCCCATGAGGTGATCGTCTATAACGTTGGCAAAGTTGTATGTGGGCATGCCGTCTGACTTGATGAGAATATTGTCCTCGAGGTCCTTAAAGTCAACGGTCACGTCGCCGAATACTTCGTCGTGGTAGGTGGACGAACCGCTCTCGGGAATATTTTGGCGAATCACGTACGGCTCGCCGCGCGCTATACGTTCCTGCACTTCCTGTTTGGATAAATGCAAGCAGTGCTTATCGTATTTGGTAGCGCCTTTTTCGTGCATTTCGGCAAGCCGCTCCTTGGTGCAAAAGCAGCAGTACGCGTCGCCGCTCTCAAGTAGCTGCTTGGCGTATTTAAGGTAAATTTCCTTGCGTTGCGACTGAACATACGGACCGTAATCGCCGCCCACGATCGGACCTTCGTCATAGTGAATTCCCGCCTTGTCGAGCGCGGAAATTATAATATCCACCGCGCCGGCAACCTCGCGGTTCTGGTCGGTGTCCTCTATACGCAGTATAAACTTGCCGCCGTTCTTTTTGGCAAAGAGGTAGGCGTAAAGCGCGGTGCGAAGCCCGCCTATGTGAAGATACCCCGTGGGGCTGGGTGCAAATCTTGTGCGAACCATGTTCTCTCCTTGACTTGTATATCGTGTCGTGATATAATCTTTATAATTGTAATGCTTTTAGTAACAAAAATCAACTAAAAAAGGACAGTATTATGGACGAAATGTTGACCCGTGAAATTTTGGACGACCTTGCGGAGATAGTGGCTATACCAAGCGTGTACAGCGAGCCTAAGGGCGGCGCACCGTACGGCGAGGCTTGCCTTGACGCGCTCAAGTGGTTTGTGAACAAAGCGCATTCTTACGGACTGAACTCCGAACTCATGGACGGGTATTGCGCTTACGCCGAAGTCGGTTCGGGCGAGGAGTGCATAGGCATTCTCGGTCACTTGGACGTTGTACCCGCGGGCAACGGCTGGGCGAGCGATCCGTTCAAAATGGTAGAGGAGGACGGCAAGGTTTACGGCAGAGGCGTTGGCGACGACAAAGGCGCTGTGGTCGTGTGCCTGCATGCACTGCGTTCGCTAAAGAACCAGGGCGCAAAGCTTAATCGTCGCGTGCGGCTTATTGTCGGCGCGGACGAGGAACGCGGAAGCTCGTGCATAAGATATTATCTTGCTAACGGCGGCGAAGTGCCGGCTATGTCGTTTGTGCCCGACTCGGAGTTCCCCGTGATAAACAGCGAAAAGGGCATTGCGCATATCATACTCAACTTTACCGACGAAAAGCTTTCCAAGAATATAGCGGCAATAACGGGTGCGGAGTGCGCCAACGCCGTTCCCGACAAGTCCACTGTCAGCGTTGTAGCGGGCAGTCCTCTGCAAAAATATATAGAGGAGCTTTGCGGCGGTACGGTAACTGCCGAGCTGTTCAAAAAGCAACCGATTGCGGGGCGTATAATCGAGGGCGGCAACAGCCTGACGGACTACGAGATTTACAACGGCAAGAACATAGATATAACGGCGGTTGGCACTGCGGAGCACGCGTCCACACCCGACAAGGGCGACAACGCGCTGTGGAAAACGTTGGGACTGCTCTCGGCGTGTAACGAAGCTATCGGCGCGGAATGCCTGCCCGGGATTTACGAATATCTTTGCGCGAGCGACGCGGCGCAGCGGCTGGGCGTGTATGTCAACGACCCTAAAAGCGGCAACACCACTATGTGCCTGTCGCAAGCCGAATTGGACTGCGACACGCTTAAGCTTTTGATAGACTTCCGTCTGCCGCTCGGCGTGACTGCGGAAGATGTCGCTCAAAAGTTAGAGGAAAAAACGGGTTGCAAAGCTGTAGTGCGCGACTACCACGAGAACTTGTATATCGCCGAGGACGCGCCGCTTATTACTGCACTGCTCGAAGTGTATAGAAGTTTGACGGGCGATATGACGCAACCGCTACAGGTCGGCGGCGGCACGTACGCAAGGGAATTGCCCAATGCGGTCGCGTTCGGTTGCACGCCGTTAGGTGTCGATATCAACATGCACCGCGCCGACGAAAACTTCCCCGTGCGCCAGCTCTTTAAAAACTACGAGATCTATCTCGCCGCGGCGAAAAAGCTTGCTAATATGTAGTGAATGCGGAATTATAAATAAGGATAAGATTTAAGAATTGTACGGCTACGCCTAGACCCCTCGACTACGCTCGGGGTGATGGGAGTACGGCAAGCCTATTCAAAAAAATCAATTCCAACCAACATCATTTCGACCGAAGTGAGCGTAGCGAACGAAGTGGAGAAATCTAGGCGAAGCCGCATATTGGGAATCTCAACCTTATTAATTCTCACAGCATGTGGAATACTAAAATCAAGGAGTAAAAATCATGGAAATACAAAACCCTACTGTAGACGAGTTCAATAAAATAACGGACGAAGGAAAAACGCTTGCAGACTTTTGGGCGAGCTGGTGCGGCCCGTGCAGAATGCAAGCGCCGATCGTGGAAGAGCTTGCGAGCACTACCGACGTAAAGGTAGTCAAAATCGACGTGGATAAATGCGACGACCTTGCAATGGACTTTCAGGTGAGCAGTATCCCCACGCTTGTGCTGTTCGAGGACGGCGTAGTTGTGGAAAAGTTTATCGGCTTGACTACGCTAGACGAAATCAAAAAGGCTTTCGGAATTTAATTTAACTCAGAATTAAGAATGCAGAATGAAAAATAAGGATGAGATTCCTCACTGCGTTCGGAATGACAAAAGAGTTGAAAATCCATGTTAATTACTTTTGTCCTGCGAAGCACCGAAGGTATACTGAGCGTAGCGAAGTATCTCAACATTATTCTTTTTGGTTGTGTATAATAAAATTCCGAAAAACATTGTTAAAAACTCTTGCCAAACAAAATAATCTTTGCTATAATATCTTTGCTGTGGCGGCATAGCTCAGCTGGCTAGAGTACTCGGTTCATACCCGATTGGTCACTGGTTCGAATCCAGTTGCCGCTACCAAATACCCTTCGCGCTTTGCGCGAGGGGTATTTTAGTTGCGGCGCATGGAAATTCTATTCGCTGTCCTTTGACGTTTCACCGGATATGCCTTCCGTCAATTCTTCAAACGAAGTTCCCAGCAATTTTATTATCTTTATAATGTTATATAATGACGGCTCGACTTTATCGCATTCCCATTCGCTGACGCGCTGCTGAGTGGTGTGCATTTTTTGAGCAAATTCCCTTTGATTCATTTTATTTAGCTTACGTAAATTTTTTAAATTGTTGCCAAACGTATTCATAAAAATATGTTACACTAAAGTCAGTGTTTTTATTTGACATACACTAAACTTAGTGTTACAATAAACATATAAAACACCAGGGGAGATAATATGAAAAAACATGTGACGATTGTGTTTTGTTTGGCGATAGCGCTTATAGCGTGCTGCGCCGTATTGCTTATCGGCTGCGGGCTTTTTGAGCCTGAATTGACGGGGCATGAATTCACGGTTACATATACCGACAATACGGGCGATCACACGCTTACGGTAAGGAACGGTTTCGAGTACGAGCTTGAGGATGTTCCTGCCATGACCGGTCACACATTTTTGGGTTTGTACAATGCAGAAACGGGTGGCAAGCAGTATGTAAAAGCAGACGGAAAGTCGGTTGGAATATATGAAGATAAAGCGGACATAACGCTGTATCCGCATTGGCAGGTCAACGAGTATACCGTTATTCTCGATTATGCCGGAGAGTCCGGTGCGGTAAAGCAAGTTGCCGCAGCGTACGGAACTGAAATTTCGGGACTTCCTACAGACATAACCGTGGCACACAAGGTGTTTAAGGGTTGGTATACCGCGCCTAACTGCGGCGGTGTTCGCATAGCCGACGAGTACGGTGTGATCCCTGTAGTATCCGAAGTCAACGAAAACAACTTTGATATAGACAGCGTGAACAACAGAATATATCTGTACATAGGACTCGAGGTGGCAAAATATAGCGTTACGCTTAACTTCGGCGGGGCGATGAATTCCGAGAAGGTTACAGTAGATTACGACACGCCGGTAAAGGATTTGATTTACAATACTCGCAACGACAACATGGCGGTGCTCAAGTGGTCCGAAAATAGCAATTTGTCCGACACGTTTACCAAAAACATAGACGGCGATATTACGCTTTACGCAAAGGAATGGTCGCCTGCAATCGAGTTTGATGTAAACGGCGGTAACAAGTGCGCTCCGATTGTGGCGCAAGCAAATACTACTGTCACACTTCCCGAAGCGACACGTGAGCTTTACAAATTCATGTATTGGCAGTTGGATTCGGAAAAATACAACGCATTGAGCACGATTAAAATGCCGGAAAATTCGATAACTCTTTCGGCGGTATGGCAAGCAAAAATAGTGTTCGACGCCAACGGCGGCGATGAGATAGACGATATTTCGGCTGCGCCGGGTGCGAATGTGACGTTACCCAAAGCAAGTCGCGACGGTTATATTTTTGCGGGATGGTACAAAGCGGACAGTAGCGCGTATACGTCGAGCAAAATGCCGTCGGAAGGCATTAAGCTCACGGCAAAATACTATAAAGCCGCCCAAAAGACGTACACCTTGATTGCTGCGTCCAAGACCGAAGGCGATACGCTTGATGATGTTACAAAACCCAATACGGCAAGGCTTACCAACAAGATAGACGTTTCGGACCTGTACAATGCCGGAGTAAGGGACGTAAAAATCACAGCGCATTATACGGTTTCGCATATATGGATCGATTATTTTCATACTTGTCCGAGCACGGCAAATGCGTATATGAACTATTATTCGGAGTCTATAGCGAGCTCTGCGTATTTGATTTGGTCGTACAGCGACACAATAAACAAAAATGATACAAGCAAAAAGGTAAAAACGCAATCGACTACGCTTACTCTCTCATCGTCTATGATATATGTATGCAAATACATGAGTCATCACTCGACTTTGGGTAGTGGCTGTAACGCGCGGTGGACTGATTTTTATGTGACAATTGAATATGCCGAATCGAACATATTGTACTGATTTCTTCTAAAATAATGACAAGCCGAGCCGAAAATCGACTCGGCTTTGTATTTATATCCCGCAGCAGCGCAAGATATAAATATGTATAATAAGATTGATATAAGTAGGCGGCGGATTTTTGTCACGTTAATAATAGCAATTATCGCGGCATGTTTAATTATGAATTTTTGTTTTGCAAATAGGGCGTGGGCTGAAACCGAGCTTGTGGAGTACGACGGCAAGGTCGAGCATATATTTACGCACGAGCTTGTTTTTGACACGGCAAAGGCGTTTTCGCCAAAAAACTCCGTGCGCGATTGCTTTGATAAAGACCATTTGACCGCGAAGGAATTCAGGGCTTTGCTTGTCGAGTTGTACAAAAACGATTATGTGCTTGTGTCGCTCGACGCGTCACTATCGGGCGCGGTCAAAGTTCCGCACGGCAAAAAGCCGCTTGTTATGTCGTTTGACGATATGACCTACGATACGGTTAACCGTGGTTGTATTGACAAGATCATAATATCCGACGGAAAGATTTGCGACTACACAAAAAACGCACAGCCGCAGGTGTCGCGCGAGCGCGAAAACATTACTATCCTCGAAAGCTTTATCGAACAGCACCCCGACTTTTCGCCGTTCGGCGCGCGCGCAACGCTGTGCGTAAACGGCTACAACGGCATTCTCGGCTACAGGTGCACGCCCGACAGCAAGGCGTCGGAGCAAAAACAAGCCGAAGAAACGACAGAGTGCAAAAAGCTTGTCGCAGAGCTAAAAGCCCTCGGTTACAGTTTCGCTTCGCACACGTATTACCACAAGTATTTTAACAGCTGTTCGGCGAGCATGATAGAAAATGATTGCATTGCGTGGCAAAAGTATATAGAGCCGATAGTAGGGAATACGCGCGTATTGTGTTATCCTGCGGGCGAGCATAAGGCGAAGAGCGCGAAGAACGATATATTCAAGCGGTACGGGTTTGATGTATTCCTGTGTGTGGGCAACTTTTCGGGAACGGACTACGAGCGCGCAAGCACCGACGCCAAATATTTGTATCGCCTGCCGTTTGACGGCACGGCGCTAAGGCTGTACCAAAAGTCTTATGCGCACCTTGCCGACACGCGTGCCATATACGATGATACGCGCTTCCGTCCGTTTTCGTATAAAGGCGGGTACTATAAATAATTCAGAATTATGAATTAGGCGGTTGCGCCGCAACATCAGGTTGCGCAAATCGACTAAAAAGCAATTCCTGTGTGGTTGAAATAACTTCTTTTCCATGCTATACTTTACGCATAAGAACTCTTAGCGCGCGGCAGTTCCTATAAAGGAGTAAATATTATGAGCTTAGGAAAGAACCTACAATTTTTGAGAAAACTGTACAACAAAATGACTCAAGAGGAGCTTGCCGAAAAAATGCAGGTGTCGCGGCAAACGGTTTCCAAATGGGAGCTTGACGCGGTTTATCCCGAAGTGGACAAGCTGCTTGAGCTTTGCGAACTGTTTTCGGTGTCGCTGGATAACTTGCTTCGCGAGGACATGACGGCGTACGACGAGGCATATTCCGATTTGCGGTTGCAGCGAGTGGAAAGCTTTAGGTACATAGAGTATACGGTGATCAGCGGAGACCCCGAGACCGACGCCATAGAGCGTATGCGAAGCACGGCAAAGGCGGCGGGCGACAAAACGCCGGATATTGTCGGTTGGGATTTTCCGTGCGTGTCGCAGGAGCAGACAAATGTTCACCACATGCACGGCTATACCGCGGCATGGATAATTCCCGACGGAATAACGCCGCCAAAGGATAGTGAGGTGTTGACAAATCCCGCTTGCAAGTACGCGGCAATAACTATCAAGAACCCTATGGTCGCGCCTTTCAGCATTATTCCCAACGCGTACAAAACGCTTTTCGCATACATGGGCGCTAACGGTTGCAGCGAGCCCGACGAAAAGAATTTGGTGAAATGCTTCGAGCGTTCGTACTTTGTGGACGGCGTTGAGTACATGGATGTGTTCGTAGCCGTAAAGTAAGGAAAGTATAGGGACATATGTTTGAAGAAAAATTAGGCAAATATTCGGTTGAACTGCGTGATCTGTTTGCGCAGCTCAACGATTTGATTTTTGCCGCCGTGCCGTCGGTTAACGCTCGACTGTGGGGCGGGCTTCCGAGTTATTATGTTAAAGATAAGTTTGTACGCCTTATTCCGTCCAAAAACCATATCAACGTCGAGGCGGAGGCTCTATTAAACTACAAGGCACAGCTGTCCGACTACGAGTTCACGCCTAAAAATATGCTACGAATTTGCGTTGGGCAAGTTGTTCCCGCAGATATATTAAAAGCCGCGATTGTCGAAACGCTTTCGAGTTGTTGTTGAAAACAATGTTGACAGCTCGCCTATTTTGTGTTACCATTACGGCATAAGAGAGGTGAAGTATGAAAGTATTGTTGTTTAACGGAAGTCCGAGGGCGAACGGTTGCACGTTTACAGCGCTCGGCGAGGTGGCGGCGACGCTTAACGCCGAGGGCATTGAAACGGAAATTATTCAGCTCGGCAACAAGCCGGTGCGCGACTGTATCGGCTGCGGTGGGTGCGCAGGCAAGGGCAAGTGCGTGTTCTCCGACGACGGCGTTAACGAGTGGATAGAAAAAGCCGCTACTGCCGACGGATTCGTGTTCGGCTCGCCGGTATACTACGCGCATCCCGACGGTCGTATTCTGTGCGTTATGGATAGATTGTTCTACGCGGGCGGAAGCAACTTCCGGCACAAGCCGGGCGCGGTAGTCGTATCTGCTCGGCGCGCGGGAACGACCGCGTCGCTTGACGCTCTTACAAAGCACCTTACCATAGCGCAAATGCCCGTGGTGTCATCTACATATTGGAATATGGTTCACGGCAAAACGCCCGACGAGGTCAAACAGGACCTCGAAGGCTTACAGACAATGCGCAACCTCGGCTTGAATATGGCGTGGCTACTCAAGTGCATAAAAGCGGGCGAGAATGCGGGCATAGGTAAGCCGCAAACCGAAAAGAAAGTAATGACCAACTTTATAAGATAATTAAATATTAAATTGCTATTATAAAAAAGGATGAGACTCTTCGCTTCGCTCTGAGTGACAAAAGATTATATATTTTGTCCTACGAATCAGCCGTCGGCTATTCCGAGTGTAACGAAGAGTCTCATCCTTTTATGTTGCAAAATTTTTAATTCAATTTGTAGCAATCGGCTATTTCGCCGACGAATAGGGTGTGAGAGGAAATGCTTACGTCATTAAAGGTCGTAATAGTGTCGGGCGGGATTTGCGCTATTACCTTACATTCGACGATCAGTCCGCATTCGCCTAACACATACGCTTCTATGCCGCGCGCGCGTTTGGGGTGCAGTCCCAGCTCTTGAAACTTGTTGCAGCTAAAGCCCGAAATCGTATCGCACCGCGATATTTCGGCGCGCATATCGTGAGCGGGGACGTTTAGCGCAAAGCTCTGCGTATGCGAAATTATCTGGTAAGAATATTTGCTACTGCGAATTGGCAGAACAAACACGTTGCGCCCCCACATCTTTCCGAGCATTCCCCAGTGCGTCACCATTATGTTGGGCGTTTTGCGCCCGAGCGTGACAAAAATCCCTGTATTGTTTAGGTGGGACATTAGTAACGTTCTATCTTTGTCTGTCAAAACATTTTCCATATTTAATTACCGCCTTTACAGATTATATCATATGTAGGGCGCAAGTTTCAATATGTTAACGAAAATTTGTTTACATATTATGTAAGAATATTATCGAATGATTCATCGAAAATCTCGCACAGCTTGGCGAGCATGGCAAGGCTGGGCTCGCATACTTTGTTCTCCCACGCGCTTATTGTGCGCTTGTCAACGTTGAGCAATTTGGCAAGCTCATACTGCTTCATCTGCTTGCTTAATCTTAAACTCTTTAGGTTTGTTGCGAAGATAATTTCCTTCATAAACATATTTTGCCAAATAATTTGGTAAAGTGCTTGACAAACCAAGTTTTTTGGTTTAGTATAGTGTTATCATAAAGTCCAAGAAATTTGGATTAAAGGAGAACACAAAATGAAAAAGAAGTTTTTGGTGATCATGACAGCGGTCATAATGGCGCTTGTTTGCGCGTTCGGTCTTGTAGCTTGCGGCAGCGACGGCGTAGAGGGTACATACTATGTGTACATGAACGGCGAAAAGCAAGAGGGCATGAGCATGAAGCTCGACGACGGCAAAATAACGACGACACAAACTATGGCGGGACAGACCGTTACGATTTCCGGCACGTATGAAGTTGACGGCAAAACCGTTAAAATAACGGTGTCTGTCGGCGGTGTCAGTAGCACTCAGGATTTGACAATTGTTTCCGACGGCATCCTCAAAGACAGTAACGGCTTGTACTACTGCGTAGACGGCAAAACACCGCCTGCGGACGAAGAAGCAGCAGACTAATAGTCTTAAAAATCAACCAAAAGGAACGCGAAAGCAGCGTTCCTTTTTTATTCCTTATTTTTCTTGTTGACTGTTTTTTTAAAAGGTGTTATACTCCAAGTAACATTGGAGGCAGTATGAGAATAGGTATACTTACGTCGGGCGGAGATTGCCCGGGACTTAACGCCGTTATCCGCGGGTTCGGCAAGTACGCTTTTGAGAATATCAAAAACGTCGAGCTTATCGGCATTGCCGACGGTTACGGCGGACTTATTCGCGGCGAGTGCCGCAAGATGTCGCCCGCAGACTTTACAGGCATACTCACGCTGGGCGGAACGATACTCGGCACGTCGCGTCAGCCGTTCAAGCTGATGACGGTCGAGGACGAGAACAGCACGACCAGGCTCGACCTGATGAAAAAGAACTACAAAAAGATGGGGCTGGACTGCCTTTTGACTTTGGGCGGCGCGGGCACGCACAAGACTGCGGCGCTGCTTTCGGCAGAGGGCTGCAACGTGATAGGTCTGCCCAAAACCATCGACAACGATATTTGGGGCACGGACGTTACGTTCGGGTTTCACACGGCGCTCGATATTGCAACGGAGTGCATTGACAGAATACACACAACGGCGGCGAGTCACGGCAGAACCATGCTCGTCGAAATCATGGGCAACAAGGCTGGCTGGCTCACGCTGTACGCCGGTATCGCCGGCGGCGCGGACGTAATACTCCTGCCCGAAATTCCGTTCTCGCCCGACAAGGTGGCAAAGGCTATCGAGCGGCGCGCGGATGCGGGCAAGGCGTTCAGCATTATCGCCGTTGCCGAAGGCGCAATGACTATTTCCGAAAGCAAGATGAAAAAGAAGGAACGCGCAGCGGCGCGCGGCAACGACACCACCATCACCAACGCGCTCGCCAAGATAATTGCGGAAAAAGCCAAGGTTGAAACGCGAGTTGTCGTGCCCGGGCATATTCAGCGCGGCGGAAGTCCGTCGCCGTACGACCGTGTGCTTTCCACCGAGTTCGGCAGCTTTGCGGGTCAGCTTGCCAAGGACGGCAAGTTCGGCGTAACTGTCGCGCTAGTCGGCGGCAAGGTCACGTACAACGCGCTCGCCGACATAGCGGGCAAAGCCAAGCTAGTGCCTGTTGATTGTCAGGAGATTGCGGTGGCGGAAAGTATCGGAGTATCCTTCGGGAGATAGAAAATTAATTCAGAATTCAGAATTATGAATTCGGAATTAAAGGACTGCGGCTTTGCCGCCCTTACTTAATAAAAGCGCCGTAGGCGCAAAACAATAATTCTTAATTCTGCATTCTTAATTCTTAATTATAAAAACGGAGTTTTTATGAAATACGCTGTTATAGATCTAAGCTCGACGGGTGTGTCGATAGTCGTCGCCGAGGGCGATAAGGCGACGGGGATATTCTCTGCCGTATACAAGGATCGCACCAACATTGCCGTTGCCGATTACTTTGACGGGCATTCCATTTCCCGTCGCGGCATAGAAAAGCTGATCGACGCGCTGATAACGGCGCGCTCGACCGTAAAAGCAATGGGCGTGGACGAGTGCTATTGCATATCGACTGCGGCGCTTAGGAATATCGACAACATAGAAGAGGTTGCGGAAAAGATCCGCATGCGCACCGGCATAGTTATCAACTATCTCGACGGTGTTACCGAAGCGTACTGCGATTTTCTTTCCAATCGCAAATACATGGCGTACGAAAAGGTAATACTAATCGACATAGGCGGCGGCAGCGTCGAGCTGTGCGACTTCAAAAAGGAGCGCAAGGACGAGATGGTGTGTCTTGACTTCGGACCTATCAAGCTGCGCAACAAGTATGTTGTGGATATTTACCCGACCGACGAACAAGCCAAACGCATCAAAAAATACGTGCGCAAAAAGTCCGACGAAGCCGAGCTTGCGGGCAAGAGCGAGTTTACTACGGCGGTGCTAGTAGGCTCTATCAACGACGCTATTTACGCGACGTACAGCGAGTACTGCGAAAAGGAAAAGCTTAGCACGGAGTTTGAGTATACCAAATACAAGCAGTTCTGCAAGTGGCTTATGACGTCGTCCGATCGCACGCGGCTCATAATGAAGGTTGCGCCCGAAAAAATCCACGTTCTGCCCGTTGCGGCAATCGTGCTTAAAGAAATGCTTAAAAGGTTCAAGCCGAACAATGTTATGATAAGCGATTGCGGCGTTAAGGAAGGTTATCTCTCGCT
>JAIEFT010000021.1 GCA_029066805.1 Clostridiales bacterium
TTGGACACTTCACCTTTAAATTCTATCATAAATTTTACTCCTCATCTGTCAAATCAGCTTCTTCGTTTCCAATTACGCCGTCAGCAATAACATCCGTATTGCTTGCTTCCTCATTCGGTTGAGGATTTTTGCGCCGTACAATCGATACGGCAAGGGTCTCGCTTATCGCGTATATAACCATTTGGAATAATGCGAATAGCATCCACACTATAGGTATCAATGCCAACAATACTACCCCATAGATATTGACAATAATAAATGCATAAAGGAAAATTACGAACAAATCACTAATGCATTTAGCAATACTCCAACCCAAAAACCAATGGAACGGCTTATTAGTGCCTTTCCACGCAGGAAAAAACTCTACTGTTTTCCCTTCTCTTATCCATTTTTTATGATTTTGATAAATAATAATTGCCTCCATTGCACCACACAATATTAGCATTGTCAATAAGCCCATAACAAAATCAACTGTATCAATATTCAAAATAAAATACATCTCCTTGCATAACCTAATTTTTTACTTTATCCAAATATGGACTCAAAAAATTCTTCTGAGTACGACAATAGTGTAGCAAAAAATGATCCTATAATTGTAGCACAATCATTCCATCCTGAAACCATCCCATTAAGAATCCCGCCTGTCGCTGCCATAAATAAATCCTTTACATTCGGCTTTTCTCCGGAAATCACGCTCGAGAGAAGATATGAACCGGAATAAATAAGCGTGTTAATCATTATTTGCTTAACTTCATTATATTGTTAACCCTATAATTCTCAATACCTTTAGCTACACCATATGTAATTCTTTGCTAAAATCTTACATTCAACATAATTTCAAATTCATATGGCGCGTACTGTCATTATTTAAAACTAAAATTTACCATGACGAATTAAAACGCCATTCTTCGCATTTCTTCTTTTCTTCTTTAACCACTTCGGTAAATTTAGAGGGTTGTAATACTCTTATCATTCTGGTCATATGCCTAGAGTTACATAGGCCCATGTGAAGTATATTCTTTTCATCGTTTATTATAAGCATACACCACTGATGGTGACGCACAGGTATTATATTTTCTATCTTAATATCGTCAAGATATATAGTTCTGGTCTTAAAATGCCTATGCCATGTAATTTTATCTGAATAAATTATTATCTTCGTCAACCTTCCTGTATAAATTAAGTAAACAAATGCCACAAGCCAACAGCAAGTACTAATAGCGGTCAATGAAATTACTACAACATTCGGCTGTACAATAATTATAATCCATAAAATTGCAAGCAAAAAACCAACAACAACTACTGGGACTAAACGAAAAAAATCGTTGATAAATGTAGTTTTAGTTCTTAATTTTCTATCCATAAAGTTATACCCCCAAGTATCGACCTATAAAACTCGCTGCCCAATTATAGAAATTATCTATCGCTGTCACCATAGCCTTAGTGAGTGTACTATTTACTATATCGCTATAATTCACGCCTACAATAAAACGGAATAATCCGCCCAACAATAGAGAGGAGCATGCCGCAATTTCTCCGTTTAATGTTGCGTTAAACCACACATTATCATTACGCCCCAAAAGCTTATTATCAATTGCCGTTCTTGCTGCCGTGCCCAAGAACGAGCCTAATCCACTTCCAAACGAAGATGCCACATGCCATAATCCGGTTGGCATAGATATCGTACTAAAAGCGTATGAAACAATGCCAGAAATAGAACCCTCAACCCATCCTCCAATAAAAGAGCCCCCATTTGCCTCATTTACGAAACCTCCAATCAATGAGGTAATCCCCGCAGTTACTAATCCACCACCTATAGTTCCTGCTCCTACTGCTGTTAGCGCAACTCCGCCTATAATCTCTGCAACACTTGTTGTACATGCTAATATTTTTAATCCTGTATCTAGAAACCAATTACCTACATCATTCCAAAAGCTACTCCAACTATTTCCACCATTATCAACATTCATTACAGGATTATTGCCGCAGTATGCGTACAAATTCATGCCGCTAATGCTTGCTGGGTCTAAGTACTCTATACTGTCGGGCGAAATAAATCTGCCGACTTCTGGGTCGTAATATCGGCTCTTTAGGTAATACAGCTTAAACTCCCTATCCCAATAATATCCGCGGTATCTGATGGGATTTTGGCTGCCTACCGAATTGTAATTATCTTCTATTTCGTTACCGTCTTTGTCGTATATTTTATGATTGCCCCAGGCGTCGTACACATACCTACACACCAATTCGCCTAACGCATTGTATATCGCGCACACGTCGCCGAGCATATTCTTTTGGAAATAATAATCCGATCCGTTACATTCAATTCCGCACACGCCGCTTTCGTCGTAGTAAAAATATATCGGATGATTTCGCGTGCTGTCTCGTTCCATTCTCAAGCTATTGCCTTGCCAAAAATACCGCGTGGTGCCCTTTTGCACGCGCAAGCCGTTGTAGTCGTATTCCATATCCGTGCCGTCTATATCTACAAGCCTGCGCCCGTTCCATGTCATCCGTTTGCCAAGGTAGTCTGTCGGATTGCCATACTCGTCATACTTGATGACCTTGCCGTTATACTTCTTTAACTGATTGCCCCACGCCGCATTTTGCCCGCATCCGTCGGTAACAGAAGAATAATCATACTTAAGCGTTCTTATTATTCCGGTTGCGCTTGACGACATATCGTAAACCGTTTTGGATAATAAATTGCCGTTTACGTCATATTTATAATAGTACAATTCTTGGAAATATCTGTTTGATTCACTTATAATTCTGCCGTAATTGTCGTATTCGAAAACGGCATAGGACTTACCGTTTAAATTTATAGTGGAAATATTCCCGCTTTTATAGTAAAAATAATGGAATTCGTCTTGTTGGACGTTTCTGACAAACAATTTTTCCGACAGTAATCTTGAATAATCCCAGTTATCATCAATGCCGGTACAATATTCATATTCCGTTTTGAATTTTGCGGGAGCGAGGGTCGTGCTTTTGCTTTTTAGGCGGTAAAGCTCGTCGTATTCATATGTGCTTGACGCGCCGTTCAATTCTCTTTTAAGTTCGATAATCTGTCCGTTTCTATCCACAACGGTTTTTGTGCGCTCAAACGGCGTTGCCGTATTGTCGGTGTAAATTTCCGTTGTGGAAATATTGCCCGCGCCGTTCAAGGCAAGTCCTACGACTTTTAATATCGTTCTGTCGTAACCGTCAAAGCTCGCGGTGTACTCGCTAGTCTTTCCGTCCTTGTTGATCGTTCTGCTTTGGTATTTCAATCCGTTTGTGTCGGTTACGGTAACGGCGTCATCGGCGTTATCACTATAAGATATTTCTGCGGCATATTCATCGCCTTCGTTGATTGCCGTTATTCTGTTCTTGCTGTCATAAGTGTATTCGACGCTGCCGCCGTTGGCGTATGTGACTTTGTTTAAATGCTTGTAATCGTATTCAAGTGAGACCAAATCTGTCGTACCGATAAGTGCCTTACTCATGTTTCCGAAACTATCGTACTCAAATGATATTTGGGATTGACTACCGGAAGACTGCGAATTTCCGTACTGCGCCGATGTTAGCGCGCCTGTCGCATTGTAAGTGAGTTTATTGATATATTCGTTTGAGCTGACCTGCTTTACGGCATTGGAATCTGTGTAGTAGGTGTTTTTCACAGTCACGCTCGGGCTGTTGGACTCATCACTCCGTGCTACAGTTTGCACCCAATCCATGCCTTCGCTGTATTCGGTTATATTGTCGTTTATATCGATAGTTTTTGATTGTACGTAATCGGTATAGGCATAAGCTTCTTCAAAGTAATTATTGCCCGTGCCGTACGCCTTGGTGCGGACGAGTAATCCGTCATTATTATAGTCGTAAACTGCCCTGCTGTGCGGCGCGCCGTTTACGGTTACAATTCTTTCCGTTAATTGATGTGCGGCGTTATACTTGTACTCAGTACAAGTGACCTTACCGTCAACAGGGCTATACGCATATTCCTTTTTTATATTACCAAATGCATTATACTCGGATTCCGGCATATCATCCGGCGTTTCGTAAGGAGCTTTAGTCAAGCGCACGTCGTCTAAAAATAATACGTCATTACCGGCAACCTCTATCGTTATCGTTTCGTCATTACAAACTCTGCCAAGACAAAACGCCGTAAATTGCCACAGATTCATTAGTCCGCTATCCAGCTTATGCGTAAATTCGCCCGAGCCTCGAGCGCCATCTATTTTTACGGTTACGGTGATTCGCCCGCTCGAATTTGCCCACATCGATAGGTATAATGTTTCCCCGTCATTTTTATCTGTATGAAAAGTATAGCTTTTGCGCAATTTGCTATAACTTTCAAGACTTTTCGTTCCGCTAATGCATCTGCCTGTAGTCAAATATCCGCCGCTCCAATTACATGCATTGCTTTCAAAATCGTCATGAAAAATATCTAAAGTGTCCGAATAGTTGTCTGCAAGAGACATATAATCGAACCCGCACGACACGGCGCTATTCACCTTTTTGGGTTTATCATACGTGCCGTCTTCGCATTTTTCATACGAATATGACGCGGCGGCGCACAAAGAGTTAAACGACGTTACGGACAGCGTTCCGTTATACTCGGTGTAACACGACGCGACAATGTTCGTTACGGGATTTTCCTTGTCGGAAGACTTTATTATACCCGTGTAATTAACATTTGTGGTCTCCCTATCGCTTTCGCCGTACCCGACCGAAATCGCACTCACTCTTGCGTTGTCATCAAACGAGTAAATCAAGCTTTTACAATTATCCGCGCGGTCTTTTGAACTTAAGTCCTCAACGATAAAGCTGCTGTCCGTTTTATGAAATTTTGTAATTGCGGAATAATTAATAATCACATTCCCGTTGCACTTTTTAATCGAAATTAGGTTGTTGCCGCTATACTCATATTCGGCTACGACCGTACTGTTCGCAAAGTTGTATGTTAGACCGGTAAGCAAACCGTTAGTATAATTAAACTGTACGGTGCGCCGCTTTCCGCCTATCTCTCGACCCGCAGCCACATTATATATATATCCGGTTGACACATCATACGCGATATCCATTGAATATGCGCCGATAGGCTTATCCGGAGTAGATGGATATTGATGCACGGCAACAAGTCGATAAACACCCTTAATAATCTTAAATAAAAGCGTATTATTATTTCGGTCGACAAGCCGTATTTTATTGCGATCATTAAACAAATCAAGTCCGAGCGTTTCGTTTCTTATTGCACTGCGTCCGTCGTCGGTTGAAAATCCACCGGCGAATATATGTTCTTTGCCGTTTTTGTCTATGTACTTCCACTGCCCATTCTTTTCAACAAGCTCTTGCTGCAAATTAAGCCGCCAGCCTTTACCTGCACCGCAATTATCGGCGTCCATGTCGTAAACCCGTGAAATCGTAATGGGGAAAGTCGCGTCCGAGCATGCAAAATCCGTAAATCTGTATGTCAATCTGCCCGAACTCATATTGACCGAACCCGTACCGCAGCCTCCAAAATCCTGCGTCATGTCGCAATCATCTATTTCCGCGCCGGTTTTTTTGTAAACGGACAACCCTGTCTCTATTTTGACTCCGTTTTCTGTGTACGCAATCATGACGATCGCAGATGTCTTTCCGTCTCCAAACTTGATTATATCGGGCGTAGCAATTAATTGCCCGTTAGGGATCGTTTCCTCAAAGCCATCCCAATATACCGCATTTACAATCATTCCCGTATTGTTAAATCTATCCCCATTGCTATACATTAATTTATTAGGACGGGACTTTATATAAATAGCTACCAATTTATCATGCACCATTATTTTTGCCGTGCATGTATATTTTTTGCCGTCATCAATATATTCTATGTTAACATAATACTCGCCCGCTGATTCAAGCTTAGGATTGGTTATTTCGAAATTATCGATTCTTTTTGCAGAGCCATCATTATATTCTAACAGTACGGTAAAGTCGCTGTTTTTAAGAGTACTTCCTTTGTAATAATAGTTGAATACAGGAGTGGCGCTTATTCCGACTATCTTCCGTTTGACTACATTAACTTTTTGAGTTGTCCTATATTCTTTACCGTCATAATTGTAAACTATTGTTACGACCTGTTCCCCGATATATTTAAAAGTAGTAGGATACCAGCTATATCCGTTAATAACACGAGTCGTATTATTACTATAATGCCCCACTACTTTCATTCCCGCCGGCGAAAACAGTTCATCCTCAAAATACTCGAGTTTTTGCGGAGGATTTGATACTTCTATAGATTCCAGTTTAACAGGTTGCAAGTCGCCACCGCCGCCACTGCCACCGCTGCCGCCGATATAGTCTCCACCGCCGCTTGACGCATATCCATAAAAAGTGTCGTATGCATCCTCCGCCGTTGTTTGCCCGGTTACCACCTCTTTTGACAAATTCTCTATAAGCTGCGTTGCTTGCTGCGTATACTCACCGTATTCTATTGCCGGAATATCCTTAAGCAAGCTTGCCAAAAACTCCGGAACATTCTGCACAAAACAACCGTTGTTTAAACCCTCAAAACTGCCGGCAGGGATGGGCGTTACAGAGACCCAACCGTTCCACGCCATCCTCCACGTTGATTCATAATTCGAGATGAACGCCCACTTTAATAAATCTACTAATTTTTCACATATTTCCTCATCGTCTTTTTTAATAATCATGCATCCTGCGTCGCTTAAGCTGACATTGTACACAAACGGACTCCGTTGCGGGATTTTACTGACCGCCCAGTATTGTTCCAATTTGTCGTCTTCTACAATTTGCTTTATATTCTTGCACCAATAATAGCCGCCGATAACGCCGCAGACCGATCCGTTTGCAAGCAGATACATATAATCGTCAATCGTATTGGCGTCACAACATATAACGCCGCTTTCCCGCAACGCGTCTAAAAACTCAAACCACTCCTGCACATTATCGGCAACAAGGTTACCGCTTCCGTCATAAAACAGCTGACCTGTGGACAGCATAAAAATTCGCGCCAACTCGTCGTAATATGCAATAATATATTTTCCGGTCTCATCTTTTAGTCTCTTTGCATAATCCATGAATTCTTCAATCGAGAGGCTTTCAAACCTGTGTATTCCGCATTGCTCAAAATCATCAATATTATAATAAAAAGCCGCAATATAGCTTGCAACCGGCAATGCGTATAATTGCCCCTCTATACAACAGCTGCTAATTGCACCATCCGATGTGAATATACTCCTATCCACATAATCGTCAAACGGCATTAGTAGATCGGGAATTAATCGCAATACTGCTCCGATATCTTCCGTAAATACTATATTGGGAAGTCTCGATAACGACGAATCCATAAGTATACTACTATGCAAGTCAATCGAGTTGGAAAAATACTCTACATTGAATTTCACATAAGGACCGGCAATCTTATTATATTCTTCAGTTAAATAGTCAAATAATTCCTTGAAATTTTCCGTACACCAAATAACAACATTTTTAGTCCCGCTGCCCCACGGTTCTTCCGACTTTGTCCCTGTGTCATCACCGATTTTAGACATAGTTTCCTCCTTTTATATCGTATTATATAATTAACATAAAAGTATGTCATTTATATCTACACTAAAAGCGGCAATAATTTTTCCACTATTCTAAAAGTTTTTTTAATTTTTTGAAAAGCTTTGTACAATTTAAGATATCTCTTGCAAAATCTAGCTATTGCTGATATAATGGAAGCGGTTATCTTATCACTATTTTCGGGAGAAATATCATGTGCTTGATTTGCGACAGAATTCAAATGATAAAGGACGGTACAAATCCGTACTTCGTTAAAGAGCTCCAAACCGGCTACGTTGTTATCGGCGACCACCAGCACTTTAAGGGTTACTCGCTGTTTTTGTACAAACAGCACAAGACCGAGCTGTTCCAATTGGACATGGATGAGCGCAGTCTGTTTTTGCGGGAAATGTCGATCGTTGCCGAAGCGACAGCCAAGGCGTTTGGCGCACAAAAGATGAACTACGAGCTGCTCGGCATGGGCGACAGTCACTTGCACTGGCATTTGTTCCCGCGCGCGTTTGGGGACTTGGGCGAATACGGCGTAAACGGCAACGGTCCGGTCTGGTGGTATCCCAAAGACAAGTTTTACGACGACAGCGTTCGCCCGACGCAAGACGAGCTTGACCGTATGCGCTTCTCCCTGCTTACCGAGCTGAACAAGCTTATATAACCACTGCTTACAACACAAAACGGTTAGGAGTGCGCTTTGGTATTAAATGATTGATTTACGCAACCTTGCAAGCTATAGCGAGAACAACCGCATCGAGGCGAAGCGTGCCGTCGGCGGGTTTCCGCGCAGCGTTTGGGAAACGTACTCCGCGTTTGCAAACACGCTTGGCGGGATTATTCTGCTCGGCGTAAAGGAGCAGACCGACCATTCGCTTGTAGCCGTCGACCTGCCCGAGCCCGAAGCGTTAGTCGCCGAATTTTGGGCGACCGTGAACGACCCGACCAAGGTGAGCGTAAACATTTTATCTCGCCGCGACATTTCCGTCGAAACGGTGGACGGCAAGCGCATTGTAGTAGTAACCGTTCCGCGCGCACAACGCACAGACAGACCGGTATATATCGACAATAATCCGACGTGCGGCACATACCGCAGAAACGGCGAAGGCGATTACAGGTGCAGCGCGGAAGAAGTAAAAGCGATGCAACGCGACGCCGTGCTTAAAAGCCACGACATGCACGTACTGCAAAATTCCGACATTTCCGCGCTCGATATGAACAGCGTTTTGTCTTATCGCGCGCGCATGAAAAAATGCCGACCCGGGCACGCCCTACTGTCGCTATCGGACGAGGAATTTTTGCTCGGGCTTGACGCAGTCGGGTACGGCGACGACGGTCGGCTATACCCCACCGCCGCGGGATTATTGATGTTCGGCTATCACCAAGAAATAATCAAAAAATACCCGCACTATAGTCTCATATTTAAAGACGTATCGCGCGCGCGACGCGCGGTCATGCATATCAAAAACGTTTATCGCTTCTACTTCGACGTAGCGAGAGCGCTGTGCAAAGTTTCGGCTACCGACGTCGATGGCAACACACGCATGCACAAGGCGCTTTGCGAGGCGCTTGCCAACAGCATTATAAATGCCGACTACCGCGGCAGCGGCGGGATTGTCGTCGCCGAACAGCGTGGGCTAATCGCCTTTTCTAACCCGGGCGCATTTCGTATAGATATAGCGGCGGCAAGGACCGGCGGCGTGTCCGACCCGCGCAACGCCGCGCTCAAAAAGATGTTCAACCTCATCGACGTCGGGCAAGGCTCGGGCAGCGGCATTCCGAGTATTTATGCAGTATGGAAAAGTTTAGGCTTGCCGCCGCCGCAGATTGCGGAAAGCTTCGAGCCCGAGCGCATAACGCTGTCGCTCGCGATTGAAAAGTCGGACGCGCCCACAGCTTCGACCAAGTCCGCCGCCGCGCACATAACGCAAAAAGCGGCGATCGTGGAGTACCTGACCGACCACGCAAGCGCAACGCCCGCCGACCTCGCCGTGCTTCTCGGCGTTAAGCCGGCGCGAATACAAGTCCTGCTATCCGAGCTGATCTCGGCTGACATCGTCATTTCGGACGACCACGTCGCCTACAGGCTAAAGCGATAATAGCATATTGAAATATTTGTAATCAAAAAATTGCCGCACGATTTATAAACTACGCGGCAATTTTTTAATTATATTTTATTCGGAAATATTCCAGATATTGCTTGAACTTATCTTGTGCGGCAAGGCACGTATCGCGCAAATATCCGCGCTCATTGTTCCACTCTTGCAAGCCACGGTAATAAAACAGCTTGAGCTCCTCATCGATAATAAACGGCACAACGCAATACTTTAGGCAATCCTTAAAGAGCAGTAATCTGCCGACTCTGCCGTTGCCGTCCTGAAACGGATGTATGCGCTCAAACCTATAATGAAAGTCCAAAATGTCGTCAAGCGATTTATTCTTTTTAGCATTGTAATCGCTTAACAACGCCTTAACTTTTTCGGACACTTCCTCGGGCTGTGCCGTCGGCATATCCACTACCGTGTTTGGAAGCTTTTTATAGTCACCCACCGCGAACCAATCCTTGCGCGCGTCGGTCGTGCTGCTTTTAAGCGTGCGGTGCAGCTCTTTTATAAACGCCTCGGTTATAGGCTTTTGGGCGTTTTCGATAACCATATCTATGCATTTAAAATGGTTTGCCGTTTCAACAATATCGTCCACGCGTACCGCGCCGCCGTCAATGCCTATAGTGTTGGTCTCGAATATAAACCGAGTCTGGTCGTGCGACAGCCTGCTTCCCTCTATATGATTGGAATTGTATGTCAGCTCTATCTGAACTTTATGGTAAATGCCGCCGGATAGCTTTACCGCCTTTTCCTCCGCAAGAATTTCCAATAATGTGGGCGGCGTTTCGCACTTTTTGTTTGCTCGGCTCGGTTTTTCGGCATTTTCCGGGATGTACCAAGTTTTACCACGCAAAACTGCACCTGCGATTTTTCCGATTGCGCAATAGTTGCGCACGCTCCGCTCGGACACACCCCATTTATTCGCCGTTTCCGCTACAGATAAGTATTCCATAGCAAAATTATACTTCATTATCGGCAAAAAGTCAATAGCCTACAGCATATAAATTGAATAGTTTTTGCCGATAACACCGTGTTTAAATTATTTTTTTGCGCTACGCAGTTTTTCCAATACCGCCACAATCGCGATTATCGCGACTATATAGAACAGCAGATACAGCACGTGCGGATAGATACAGCCAGCGCCGACTGTCTGAAGCTCGCTCGCTATCAGCACCGAATGCCCGAACGGCAAAAGGTTTACAAATGTAGCGAACCCGCCGCCGAATGCGTTGAGCGGCATGAACACTCCACCGAAAATCCCGGTCAGCGATATGAATATCGACGAAATCGGTCCGGTCTGTTTATCGTTGGAACACAGCGCGCCGATCAACATTCCTATACACACATAAAATACCGCCGACGGCAAAAGGTACACAATGCTAAGCACGAAGTTGGCGTCAAACGGAAATCCGAATATAAGCGCCGTCAAATAGAATAACACGGTCTGCGCCACGGCTATCGGCAGTGCCGACACAAAAAAGCTCAAGTAGTAAGTAAGCTTGTTTATCGGCGCAATGTTAATTCGCTTGATGAACGAGGAGTTTTTGTCCGAGGATATTTGCATAGCCACAAACAGACTTGTAAACGTGAACCCAAAAACGCAAATCCCGCTCGCGTAGTTCTTTATTGCAAAATTATCCGGAACAAACTCCATGCTTTTGAATATCAACTGCATAAGCAGCAGCATTACCATGGGAAAACCCAAACAGAAAACCAGACTTAACGGCTCGCGCAGCATTTCTTTTATATTGCGCTGCGCCAAAATGAAACACTTTTTCATTGCTCTTCCTCCGCCAAATTAAGGAACGCGTTTTCGAGCGTGTCTGATTCGGTCATGCTCAAAATCTCGCCGCGCGTGCCGATCGCCTTCATTTTTCCGCGGCTGATAATTCCTATGCGGTCGGCCAAAAACTCGACTTCTTCCAGATAGTGCGTGGTGAGCAGTATCGTCAGCTTGCTCTTTAGCTCGCCTATTATGTCCCACAATATTTTGCGCGACTTGACGTCCAGACCGAGCGTCGGCTCATCAAGGAAAAGCACTTGCGGCTCGGTTATCATGGCAAGCGCAATGCTCACCCGCCGCATCTGTCCGCCGCTCAGCTTTTTGCACCGCACGTCCGCCTTTTCCTCAAGATTGAACTTTTTTATGATCTCGTCGATTTTGGCGGCTTTGTTTTCTATGCCGTACAGCTCCGCCATTAGATTCAAGTTCTCGCGCACGGTCAGATTTTTAGCGACGGCGCTCTCCTGCGGCGAGATGTTTATGATCTTGCGCACGCTGTCGCTGTCTTTAATAATGTCAAACCCGTTTACCGTAGCCGTACCGTCCGTCGGTAATATGCTCGTCGACAAAACGTTGATGAGCGTGGTCTTGCCCGCGCCGTTCAGCCCGAGCAGAGCAAAGCACTCGTTGTCGCGTATGTCGAACGACACATCGTTCACCGCAACGAGCTTGGCGTACTTTTTGGTTATGCCTCTAATTTCTATCATCCGTGCCCCCCTTCGCCTGGAAAATCGCCTCGGCAAACTTGAGATAATCGTCGTACTTGGCAATGGCAATGCCCCGCTCGGTATCGCCTAAAAGAATGAGCGTGTCGCCCTCTTTGAACCCAAACACCTCGCGCGCCTGCTTGGGGATAACGATCTGCCCCTTGCTAGTCATCGTGGTAGTCCATACAAACTTGCTTTGTTCAGCCATTGCATTGCTCCTTGTCTTACTAATCTTACTTTTCTTACTTGTCTTACTGCATGATACCACAATCGTATTATTATTGTCAAGGGGTTTTAGGTACAATAGCGAAAATAACTTTGCTCAAAAAATATTCCATGCAAAAATTCATCCTACGAATAACCGTAGGATATTCGGAGTATTACCTGCGCCGAGCAACCTCATCCTTATTATTCATTCTGCTCCTTAATTCCGCATGTCCTGCATTGCATATGATTGCATTTATCATAGATATAACTATAATAATTGATTTATTTTTCGAGCTCTGTTATAATTGTTATATGAATAGGAATGTGCGATACTTTTACGATTCAACACAGCGAGTAGAGATAATTCTTTGTGAAAACTCGAATATAACTTATCCGCTGCATAATCACGTTTCCGTTATAACGATCGGTATAGTGTTAAGCGGTTCTATTTCTCTTACTACTAAACAAGGGACATCTATTTATAAAACAAATCAAATTTTTGCCGTCCACCCCTATGAGCCGCACAGTATATCAACGGATAACTATTATACATTACTTACAATATGTATCGATAAAAACATTGTACATTCTACACCTATGATATCAATCAAAAATGATATAGCTTCCGCACTTTCGGCGGCGTTCCGCAATAGTAGCATAGACCGAAAGTACTCGATACAAGTTTTAAATCAAATGAGCGCGATTGCTGCTTTATTTTCCACGACAGAATTTAACGAATCGCTCGTCACGGAATTCACAAAGCAGTTGGAATTACGTCCCGAATGCAAGACAAGCATTCAAGATATGGCGCATGCCACTTTTTTAAGTAAATATCATTTTATCCGTCGTTTCAAAGCGGAAGTGGGACTGACTCCACATCAATTTCAAATCCAAAATCGTGTACGCAAGGCGCAGAGACTGCTAAACAGTACAAGAACTTTAACAGACGTGGCTTTATCCGCAGGCTTTTACGACCAAAGCCACTTTACAAAGCAGTTTGAAAAATATGTAGGCTTAACGCCATTATCCTACAAATCGGCTATCGTAACGTTCCCGAATAAAATAGATTAGCATAATGCGGGAATAAATTTTGCGAATAAATATAACCCATTATCTCCGGCAATCACTTCGTGCGGTATTCCCATAGGCAAAATGGAAATCACCCCCGATTGATAAACAAGCCGGTTACCGTCGGTTACGCAAACGCCGCAGCCTGCAATTACTTCGTGTGTTTCTAATTGTTTTTCGTGAATATGATTGCCGATTTTTTTGTTAGGCGCTACTCTTACAAGGTGATAACTGAATTGTCCGTTAGTGTGCTTAGAAGTAACAATATGCTTTAATTCTACCCCTTCAAAAGTAGGATGCTTTGACCAGCAAATAGAACTAAAGTCAATGACCGCATCTGCCGAAAGCAATTTGCCGTTTTTGTTAAATCTGTCAAACAAGGTTTTGTAATTCATAATTTTATTTCCTTTTTTTATTTTTATTGACAAACATCTGTCTATCCGGATTATATAATAAAGCATAAAAAAAGTATTGTAAAAAATTGCTCATTATCGGCTTTATAATTAAAGAAAGCAAAGTTGATTTAAGAGCAAACAAATATTATTTAGGTGTTTATTGCTGTCAAATTTTTATTGTTTTTGCATCAGATTGCCGCACCCTATGACAAGTATCTTAAATTACTCATACCGACATTTCAACAAAAAATTTTCCAAGCATATATTAAATTCTTCCGGTTTATCCATATTTGCACAATGCCCCGCTTCCGGCAATATGACCTTATCGCAATTTTCGCATGCCGCCCACTCGTTCACTATCTCGATTTCCATGGGGATATCTTGTTCGCCGCAACCGACTAATAATTTATATTGCCGTTGCTTTTTAGGATATTTATTAACAAGATTTTGCAATTTGGCTAAATACATAAAGGATTTTTTCTTGAACTCGATATTCATATTATAAAACTCTTCTTGCGCCTCGCTTGTATATGCGGAAATTTTTTTGTTGGATTTAGCAAACCATTTTATCGAAAAAAGCGCTTTTAGCATCATTTTCATTTGACCTTTGGAATTGCTCTTTTGCTTTTTGAGGTCAAAATTATTGACGTCATATCCGCCAAAGCACGCAAGCGATAGAACTTTGTTTTCGTACTTATTGGCAAAATCTTGTATGAATACCGAGCCTAACGATACACCTACAAAATGCGCGGCAGGTATATTGTGCTTTTGAAAGATTTGGTCTATCCAATAAGACATTTTTTCAACGCTATCGCCTTTGCGCGTGTGCGTAGATTTTCCGTGCCCGATAATATCAACGGTGAGCAAATTATATTTGCCCGAAAAATAGCCGAACTGCTTTTCAAACATTCTATGATCGACAAAAGCAGCATGCATAAATACGATCCAATCGTTATTTGCCGAATCGTCTATGTAATACGTAATAGGACTGTTTTCAAGATATAATGCGTTCATTTAGTTCTCTCTAATATTTTCCAATAATTTATTATACCAATCGATATTAAATCGAATTAAATCACGCCCGTATTTTGCGGTTTGAAGTTGATAAAACAAGATATCGTTTTCTTGCGAATCGGCAAGTATGTCCTCCCCATCCTCGCATATATTTTCCAAAGTCGACAGCGCGTTTTGCAGTTCATGAATGTGATTTTGTATCAGCTTTATTCGATTATCCTTTTCGGAAAAACCCATAAAATAAACCTTTGCAAGCTCGGGATTTTTACCCGCATTATTATCAATAGCGCTATTTACCCAAGCATTAAATTGCGTCTTTCCTGCTTCGGTAATGCTGTACAGCTTTTTTTGCTTGCCGTTTTCGACAATTTCATCAACTCTGATATATCCGCTTTTCAGCAGTTTTTTAATGGCGGCTTGTATGCTGCCTGTACTACAGCTGTACATTAAATTCAAGCCTTCGTTAATACGCTTTCGTAATTGATAAATCGTCCTCGACTGCAATAAGAGTAAACCCAATATTATGTATTCCATTTTTTGTCCTCCAATGTTACTAATAGTAACATATTTAGTCAACGTTGTCAAGAGAATAATAAAAGACTCCCGGACGAAAATTTCCAAGAGTCTTTCACTCTGCATTTATATATTGAATCATTTATTAATCACATTTAAGCGCCTTTAAAAATTCGACCAGCTCGCCCGCGTCGCCGTGCGGGAATGCGGAAATATCCATCCCGTTTTTATTGATAAGGCAATCGGTAATCAAAAACACTTTCATGCCGATTTTTGCGGCGGTCATGTCGTCCGAGGTGTCGTTGCCTATCATAAGGCATTCCTCGGGACGGCAGTTCAGCACGTTTGCTATGTCTATATAGTATTCGGGGCGCGGCTTGCAGTAGCGCGAATTTTCATACGACGTGATAAACGCAAAGTCGTTAGGGTCTACGCCCGCCCACTCCGCACGCTTTGCTTGCGCCTCGACCGGGAATATCGGATTGGTCGCAAGCACTACAGGCACGCCGTGCGCCTTTGCCGCCTTGACCGCCGCATTCGCCTTGTCGGTATAGCCGCAAGTTTCCTTTGTCTCGTCAAAGCCGTGCGCATAGAAATCATCAAACAACGGTTTTATCTCCGCCTTGCTCTTTCCGAACTCCGCCTCGAATACACGCCAGAACACATTCTCGTTGGTGTCCTCGCCTTTGTTCTTGAGCATGGCAACCGTACCCTTCCACACGCAATCTACCGTCAGCTTGGGGTCGCAGCCGCGGCGCGCGTGATTCTTTGCCAGCGCATCAAAATACTTCTTTGTAAAAACATCTTGATCGACGGGCAACAGCGTGCCGTCCAAATCGAAAAGAATAGCTTTAATCATACTTGCACCTCCGGCGCAGGGGTGATTGTGACGTCTTTGCAGATAATCCTAACATCTCGCGGCACATATTGCCCCGAATAATTGCTAAACGTAAATGAAACGGCAATATTGCCGTCAGGCAATAAATCGACGTCCTCGCGTTGGCAATACAATTTTTCGTTGGTCAATGCGGTCAAACTCTTATAAATACAGTCAACAACGCCTTCAAATCTAATTCTGAACGGACAATCAAAGCCGCGCCAGGCTTTGTAGCTTTGCATGACAATTTGGCAATCGGATTTATCCAAATTCACATAAATCAAATCATCGTCGTGAAATCCTTTTACTACATAACGCACTCCGATCGATTTTTGCATAAGGTCGCAAAACGTTTTATCTAAATTATTTTCCGCTATTATTTTGCCGATCTTTTTGCGTGCGCTTGTCTCGTCGCCTCCGGCATCGATTTCATCCAAGAGCTCTGCTATTTCATAATAATATCTATAAAGTTCGATTTTCATATTACAAATCTCCTAATGCCGCATTTTTGTAGCTAATCAGAATATGCGTTGCGGCAAACAGCGCCGCAAAAACAATGAGCGGGATATTAGCTAATATTATTCCACAGAACAGAAAAACGCACGACGGAATTACGGAAAGCGACAACGCTTTCAGCTTGCCGTTGCTGTTCCGACACATTATCCAAAAAATCAGATACGCAAGGCACAGCGCGCCGTTGACAGACAAATATACTATAAGCGCATGCTCGAACCAAAAATTAAAATATGTATACGGGATATTAAATATCATCAGCACAAAACAGCCGTACCTGCCGATTTGTTCCGCAACAATAACCGCCTTATTGTTATAAGCGCCCGCCGCCGCTTTATGCTTAACGGCATAAACGATATTAGGTATCATGATGATTGCCATAACGGCAAGTCCGTAATAATTAAACCAATCCATAAAATAATTAATCACAGCTCAACGATTTTTTCAAGCGTTAAGTTGTATCAGACTTCGTGGAAAATTATTTCTTTGCCGTGTTCCTTTGCGTACTGCAACTCTTGTGTGACCGAATTGCCTATATAGCCGCCGATGTTGACGATGTACACGGCGTCCGATAAGTCGATCTTTTTATAGTGCGCGGCGGCTAAGCATTTCAAATCCTCCGCGCTCAACTCAGTATTCGCGTCGCCGATCGGCTGAAAAACGCACCATCCGCGCTTGGTTTCGAGCTCAACCTCAATATCTTGCATTTGTTTTGCAAACCGCATGCTCCCGCAAATCGTAACTGTTTTCATGTTAATTACCTCAAAACTGTTTCGCATAAGTATTATAACATATTTCAAACTATATATCAATAAGTTTATATGCCGATAAATCGAATAAATTACGCCGACAAAATTTCGCTCAAAAATTCTTCAAAGGTCTCGAAAGTGCCAACGTCAGACGCGTCTTCGGAAAAGAAATAAACCTTTTTGTCGTCGGGATTTCCTGAAAAGGCGTAATAAGTGCCGTCGTTGTCTATACCGATAAAATAGTAATCGGCATACCTATCTTTATAATCCTTAATGATGTCTTTTGCGCTCTCTGTTTGATCGCCGTCAGAATAGATCGGAGCTTGCTCATTCAATAATCCTATATCTATCCAATCCAAATCGGCACGACCGACCTCGCTCAAAAATTGGATATAGCTTTCGGGCAAGAACGGATTGGCTTGCTTTATCGACTCAACCTCTTCGTCGCTTACCGCTATTGTGTTATATTGCTTGCGTTTGATCCTGCCGATCAAATAATCAATGTCGTGCGCTTGTCCGCCCGCGTCCTTTTTCAGTTCTACCACGCCCTCGACCGTGTCGCACAGTCCGTAAGGCACTTTCAACAAAAAGTGTACCGTTAGTATATCGTTCTCGTATTTCAGAATTTTTACAAACCCATAATCGACGTCATCCCCTTCCGCCGTCCAAACATTTGCGACGTAACCGCTATCCGAGGTTAGCGTTATCGTCTTATCAACCGAATTCTCCGGCGTATCTTTCAAGATTACGCCGTTATCGTTTGCGTATTTTTCCAAAGCCTCGCCGTCGTGGTAGCCGACCGAAACAAGAACTCCGGTGCCTTCGATATCGCAAACGTCTTCGTAATCTTTGGGCATTATTTTAAGCTTTGTGGCGGTAATTTCAAATGCAAGGTGATTGCCGGGGATATTCTTGAAATCCTTTTCGCACACGTATCTACCTTTGGCGCTGAATACAATGCCTTCGTTGACAAGCATAAGCGTATTGGTTTGGGGATAATCGGTTTTGTGCCTAAACTCCTGTCGCGCCTCGTCGATTATATTTTCTTTTTCCCAGCGCGCTATATTTTCTTTCTGCCGCTTCTTTTTATTTGTGAAATGCGCAACAGCAATTATATATAGGCGGAACAGAAAGACAAACGCACCGATGAAGAATAAAAACGCGCCCAATGTGCCCAGCGTATTGTATTCGTAAAAACCCATCATTAAAACGCCCGCAATAGATACTATAGGCATACCTATAAGAGTCAACAGATTCAAATAAAAATCCTTTTTCTTTTTATCCATAGCCGACTCCTTTTTGCAATTTTAAGTGACGTAAAAGTATTATAACACATGCAAAGTGATTTAAAGGCACGCTATCGCGTGCCGTATGCTTGGTGGCGCGACCGTAATCTAAAATAAATATTATGTTTGATTATATAAAATCAATAAGCCTTCCGTATGCGCTGCCGATCAATCCGCCGCTAATAAGATATTTCTTCATATTTTTTTGCAGCTCTGTTTTTTCGGGCAGTCGGTCATATTCAATGTCGGTTTTCCCATACACCCATTGCAAAAATTCATTTTCGGTTTTGTTCCAACTTGCTATATCGAAACAGTTTTTGAACCTGATAATTTTTGATTGCGGCGGAAGCAGTTCATCCAACGCCGGCGACAATAGCCACGAGTTGCAAACGATAGGATAACTTTTTTCCGGGAAGTATTTAGCCGTAAAAGAATTAAATTCATTCAAAGACTTTTTACAATTTTCTATACTGATATCAGAGCCCGACGGGATATGCAGGTGAATAACCTTTTCGTCGTCGCGATATTCGTACTCGAGCTCGCCTATTTTGAATAAAACGCAGGACAATTGACGATACGTCCACCATCCGCGGTCAAAACCATAAGTGCCGTAGCTCGCGTGGTGTTCTTTGGCAAATCGCGTAAAACAATACATCGTATCAAAAAATATCTTATCACTTATGCCGTAATGACGGTATTTTTCATAGGTTATCGTTGCGGCATTAAGCATACATGCAAACATCTTAAGCCCATTATCATCATTACCGAGAAGCTCTTTAAGTCGCTGATATCCGGTAAGCGCCATACCGATATCCGTCAACGATTGCAACACTTCCGCCGGCACAAGCTTTTCCGAAATGAACCGCAACATCTCTTGCGGCACATTTATTTTTTCGCATATCTCAATTACGTTCATTTTACGCAATTACACTCCTATCGATTCATGCTTATATATTACCATTATAATATCAAAAAATCAAGTGCAAACATCACAAAAACTTTGCCGGAGCTCAAGGCAAAAAATTAGCGCTTGTTTTATAGAAAAAGAACGCCCGTTTAGGCGTTCTTTATATTTGTGCTTATAATTCCGTTATTGATTAACACTTATTTCTTCTTTACGGGGAAACAAATTTCAGTTACATAATCTTCGGGATTTTTTGTTTCATAAGGGCTTTTGTGATATATCCAAAAAACTGCCCCGCAGAATTCATATCCGTTTTCGTTTGCCCATTTAGCAATAGCCTCGTTTACGGCGGTAATCTGTTCGTAACCGCCTTTGAACGTGCAAGCGGCGACCTCAACGGCGGGAATTTTTTTGAATTTTATCTCGCCCGCATCGTTATAATTGCCATCGACGGCAAAACGCACCTCGACGTCGGCGTTACTTTCAACGAATCCTTTGTCGTGATATACAGACATAGCATAACAAGGCGTTGTCGCTTTACATTTTTGTTTGCCGACTTCCGGCATAAGCAACGACCAAAGCTCGCCCTCTGCCATATAATTCGCAATAACTTTCCTTACGCTCGCAACATACAATTCGGGTATTGTTTTGAGATTTACAACATAATTCATAAAACTACCTTCCTGTTTTAAAATTTTAATTGCGCTGTCAATATACCTTATCCTCTCACGAAGTTCTGCTTCTTCCGATACAAGTTCAGCTTGCCGAATTTTTAACAATTTCTCTATTTCGGTATAATCATTAAAATTCGTAAGCACTTCTTTTATAGCCGATAGCCCGAAACCGAGATTTTTCAGCAGTTGAATTTTGTTTGCAGTCAGAAGCTGCGCCTCGTCATAATACCTATATCCCGTCCATTCGTCAACGGTTTGGGGAGTAAGTAAGTCTATCTCGTCATAATGGCGTAACATACGTATTGTTATGCGGGATAGTTTGGAAAAATCGCCTATTTTCAGCATTGTGCTACCTCATACAAGTATGAATATTTGAGCTCGCGATTATTATAAAGCCTACCATAATGTGAGTGTCAAGAGGTTTTTCAAAAATTTTCTTACTTTTTTGCTGCTTTTGATTATGGCGCTTAAAGCTAAAGATTTATTCTGTTGTTAGACTTTGTCTGATAATATTTTTGAATAGTTATTTTGCAGTCCCTGATTTCAATAATCATTTTTGCCTTGCATTTCGGGCAATAGATTTCTAAGTTTGAGCCGTCGCCAGCTTTTAACAATTTGTACCCGCAGTCGGGGCAAACGGTGTAGTAGGTCATAACGCTTGTCCTTCTTTTTTATTATCAGATAATTCATTATGACTATAACGGATAGAATAAATTAGAAACATCATAAACGTAATAAATAACGCTATGCTTTGTTGCCCCCAAGCAAAAACACCATTTACGACTTTATTTGCAGGCAAAAATTTTGACAAAATAATTAACAACAACATTATTAATAAGGGGTTAAAAATTGACAACCATTTTTTATTGTCAAATTTGCCCGTAATGCTTGCAATAAACATATACACAGATAAACCGACAAAAGCCACCGCAGCCAATGCTGAAACCCCGATAAAAGTAAAAAATAGTTGTTCCGCAATTTGCTTTGCTTCTAATACTTGTAAACTAGAAAGTTTGTTGTAAATATAAGCAGTCATAGCAAAAACGCAATGATATAAAGTGCCGACTGAAACAAAAACAAAAGCACAGATAATAAACAATTTTGAATATTTACATTTTTTTGCTAACATTAAGCGATATATGCCGTAAAAACCGCAAATCATTAATAGCAAGGCAATTACCCCAAATAATCCACCAAAGATAAATCTAAACGGACTTGAATTTGCCCATTCGTCTGAAAACGGCGGAAATATAACGGAGTTTCCAAAGCCGCTTGTCGGCGTATAACAGCCTAAAAGCATATCACCAACAAAACATAAAACAGAACCTATAATACCCACAATCAATAGTTTTTTGTTTGTGCTCATAAATATTCTCCAACCTGAAATATATTTCAAGTTAGATTATACATTATCGCAACAATAAAGTCAAGTAATCTGAAACTTATTTCAGATTAGTAGACAAATCGAAAATGTTTTGGTACAATATGTTTACTATGGTAGAAATCAGACAACCGATTAAAAGAACTTCCATTGAAAAAAAGCAAAAGATTATCACAGCGGGCTTAAAAGTTTTTAGCGAAAAAGGCTATTACAACACTACAACCGCCGAGATAGCCCAAATTGCAGGCGTATCAACGGGAATAGTGTATAATTATTTCAAAGATAAAAAAGACATTTTATTGCATTCGTTAAAACAGTTTTTTGAAACTGCTTTTGCCCCTATACTTGATACACTCAAACAATATAAACTACCGTTTAATTTTGACAATATCTTGCGTGAATTTATTCCTTTATGTCTTAAAGCGCACATTGATAATAAAAAGGCGCATCAAGAATTTGTAAGTATGTGTATGTTAGACCAAGACGCGGGTTTACTCTTGCGACAAATGGAAAGAAACGCTATACAATGTATTTGTGAGTATCTTTTGTCAAATGGCATAGACTTGCCATATTTAACAGAAAAAACACAAATAGCCTATCACATTATAGAAGAATATTGCCACGACGTTATGTTTGCAAAGTATTCTCAAACTAATTTTGAAATAATGTTTGAGGAAGTGATAAAAATAGTAAAAAATATTTATGTGCAATAAATAACTGTTTTCTCGTTCGCTTGTGCTTACCGTCTGGGGACGGAATACGCCGCCTTGAAAAATTGTCAAGGGCGGCTATTTATTTCCCGTAGGGCATAAAGCCGCCGTCGCCTACGGCGCAAACCCTTGACAATTTTCCTGCGACGGCATTTTTTGCTGGTTAAGACGGGTAAGCACCAAAGCGAACAACAAAATTTTTTAAGCCGCAGTCCGCACGGACGGCGCAAAGGAGCAGACAATGAAAAACGCAGTTATTTACGCCCGTTTCAGTTCACACAGCCAAAACGAGCAGTCCATTGAGGGGCAATTAGCCGAGTGCTACGCTTTTGCACAGCGGAGCGAATTGCGCATAGTCCACGAGTACATAGACCGCGCATTGACGGGTACGACGGACAAACGCCCCGAATTTTTGCAAATGGTTGAGGACAGCAAGCGCAAAGGCTTTCAGTACGTTATCGTTTACCAGCTTGACCGCTTTGCCCGTAACCGCTATGATAGCGCAACGTACAAAGCAAAGCTGAAAAAGAACGGCGTGCGCGTGCTGTCGGCAAAAGAGAATATCACGGACGACGCCAGCGGTATTTTGGTTGAGGGCGTTTTGGAAAGTATGGCGGAATATTACAGCGCGGAATTGTCGCAAAAGATAAAGCGCGGTATAGCTATATCCGCCTCGAAATGCAAATTTTTCGGCGGCAAAGTCCCGCTCGGCTACAAGGTGGACGAACAAAAGAATTACATAATTGACGAGGACACCGCGCCCATCGTCAGAAAGGCGTTTGAAATGTTTGTCGCGGGCTACAACTATGCGGACATAGCGCGGTATATGAACGAGCGCGGAATAGCCACCTCGACGGGCGGCAAGTGGAACAAGAACAGTTTTCGCAGACTTTTCAATAATAGGCGGTATTTGGGCAAGTACATTTATCACGACGAGGAAATAGACGGCGGTATGCCTCGCATTATCGACGACAAGCTGTTTGACGAGGTGCAAGAGGTTTTGCGGAAATATGCCGCCGCGCCGTCGAGGGGCAAAGCAAAAGTCGAATATCTTTTGTCTGAAAAGCTGATTTGCGGCAAATGCGCAAGCAAAATGACGGGTATAAGCTCGACGAGCAAAAGCGGCAAAATACACCATTATTACAAGTGAGTAGGCACGACAAAAGGCGTATGCGACAAACGGACAGTCCGCAAGCAGTTTATTGAGGACGAAATTGTAACCGCCTTGACGGGCGACGGCTCGGAGCAAAACCCGCACGGCGTTTTGACCGACGAATTTATATATATGCTTGCCGCCGAAACCTATTTAATGATACAAGCGGAACGGAACGACAGCGAGATAAAACGGCTTGAAAGTGCCGTTGCGGATAATCAAAAGGCAATAAACAACTTAATGCAGGCGTTAATGCTGGGCAAAATCGCCGACACGATTTTGGCGCAAATCGAAAAGCTGGAAAGCGAAAACAAGGAGTTGAACGACACCATAGCCAGCGAAAAGGCTTTACAAATCAATTACAGCTATGCGGACATTCGCAAGTGGTTGCTACATTTCCGCACGCTGGACTACTCAAAGACCAAAAACCGCAAAGACCTTATCGACACGTTTATTTATAGGGTACTTTTGTACGACGATAAAATGAAAGTCATATTCCACTTGAAAGGCGGTCAGAAAAACGAATTGCTTTTGAATTTGATTTTCCCCGATTACCCAGACGGCGGCGAGGACGAAACCAGCACAAAAGAAAAAGAAACCGCAAATGCGATTTCTCTTTCAGAGGGGTGTGCGTATACCCCCGTAATGGTGGACTAATGGTGATTGAGTTTGAACACCTTTCAAGCGTTCCAGCACCTCGTTTGTTTCGTCCAGTCGTACCCGTTCGATAGACTTATCAACGCCTAAATTCAGATAATTAACAACCTTGATATGTTCGTCGTCATAAAAATACACCATAAACACCAGATTGTCAATGATTTTTCGCTGGTAGTCTTTGTCGGCTGGGTTGCCCTTGATAAGCTCTGCGACAAACGACAGTATGTCTTTCGCGGTAACTTTGCGCCCGCGCTCTAATTCGATTTGCGACTTTTGCCCTTGTAGGTCATTCAACAGTATTTCGTACTCATTCATTTTCTTTTCAATGTTCGCACGGAGCAAAGCGTTTCGCGCCTCGATAAATGCGTTTTTCTTGCTGGGCTTGTGCGATGCGCGTTTCAATGCTTTTCATTCCGTCGTCGCCCGTGCGTTTCTCATAGTAGGCGATAGTGTCGGCGGCGGCTCTCTCGGCGTTCTGCTTGTTACTTAAAAACTCTTGCACTTGCTTTACAACACGCATTTCCAGTTCGTCTTTGTTTTCACGCGCCTTGTCACATTTGCCTTTTTTCTTTTGCTTGCAAGCGTAATAGTAATGCTTTTTGCCGTTTTTGCCCGTGCCACCGTCGGCAACCATAGGCGTTTCGCAATGCCCGCAAAACGCTTTGCCCGTAAGCAAATACGGCTCGACTGCTGAATTTGCGCCCGCCAAAATCTTGTTTTGGGCTAACCGCTTTTGCACGTCGGCAAACATTAACTTGTCAATGATTTGGGGGTAAACTGTGGTGCATAGCCTTTCGCCAAAGTAAAATTCGCCCGTATATTTCGGGTTGCTCAACCACTTGTCAAAAGTGCGCCCCTTGAACGGCTTGCCGTTAAAACGCAAACCTTTTGCGTTGAGTGCGGCGGCAATTTCGATTTTGTCCGTACCTTTGGCGTATTCGGTGAAAATGTAGCGGACGATTTCGGCTTGCTCCTCGTCGATAGCGACTTTATGTATTATACCTTTTTTGCCCGTGCGGTCGGTGTCAACCAGCTTGTAGCCGTATATAAGCCGTGCGCCCGTAAACGTGCCGTTTTCCACGCTCGTGGTTAAACCGTCGCGTATGCGGACAGATAGCCGCTGGCTGTATTTCTCGTCGTTCCACTCGACAAACATTTCGTACAGTTCGCCGCCCTCGTCGTCGCTGACTGGCTCTAACGCTGACAAAACCTTAACGCCGTACTGCTCTTTGAGCTGGTGTTTTAACATCATGCTTTCAAAACGGTTGCGCTCGAAACGGTCAAACTTGTAAACTATGATATTCTGAAACGTGCGGCTCTGCGCGTCATGTAGCATTTGCTTAAACGACTTGCGCTTGTGCGTGTCTTTGGACGCGCTCTTTGCTTTCTCGGTGTAAACCTTGATAACATTTAGCCCTCTGCTTTGGGCGTACTCGGTGCAAATGCGTATTTGCCCCTCGATAGTCATTTCGTTCTGCGAGTGCGAACTGAAACGTGCGTAAATAACTGCGTTGTTCATTTGTTGCTCCTTTGCGCCGTCCGTTGCGGACTGCGGCTTAAAAATTTGTGTTCGCTTGGGTGCTTACCAGCCTTAGCCAGCAAAAAATACCGACTAAGGAAAATTGTCAAGGGTTTGCCCCGTAGGGGTCGGCGGCTTTATGCCTAACGGGAGATAAATAGCCGCCCTTGACAATTTTTCGAGGCGGTGATACCCCCGCCCTAAGGCGGTAAGCACACGCGAATACAAAACTATTTGACTATTATTGAAAACGAATAATCGCCAAAATGATTTTAGCAGAAATAGAACAAGAGAATTTATCGCAATATTGCTAATTAAGTCGTTTATTGTAATCATATACTTGAAAAATACATTTATTTTTGCTATAATAAAAACAATACAAGTTTGTAGGTGCAAAATGGCGAATATAAATCTATCAAAAGCAAAAAGCGCAAAAAACGACGAGTTTTATACTCAATACGACGATATACAACGGGAAGTAAACGCATACCTCGAATACAACCCTGACGCATTTAGAGGGAAAACCGTATTGCTACCTTGCGACGACCCCGAGTGGAGCAACTTTACAAGATTTTTTGCACAAAATTTCGAGTTTTTTGGGCTTAAAAAATTGATAAGCACAAGCTATGCGGCTGATAGTAAACCGACTTTTATTCCGTATCAACTTTCTTTTTTTGAAACGGAAAGTCCGAAATTCGACGAGAAAAAGACACGCTCGCACGGCAAAATATTTACACTCACGCACGATACAAATAATTCGGGCAGAATAGATATAGACGACTTGCAATGGGAATATTTAGATGGCGACGGCGATTTTCGGAGCGATGAGGTAAAGAAGTACCGCGACGAGGCAGATATAATTATTACAAATCCGCCGTTCTCTCTGTTCCGCGAGTTCTTGGCTTGGATAGTAGAAAGCGGCAAACAGTTTGCCATAATCGGCAATATGAACGCAATCACATATAAAGAAGTCTTTCCGCTCATAAAGGGAAACAAGATGTGGTTAGGTGCAACAGCTAACGGTAGCGATATGGTGTTTGGTGTTCCAGAGGGTTACGAAGTTGCCGAGAAAGACAAAGAAAAAGCAGAACGGCTTGGATATAAAGGCAACTATACGCGGCTCGGCAATTCGTGCTGGTACACTTCTATTGAACACGGGCGCAGACACCAGCCGTTAAGCCTTATGACAATGGAAGATAATATTGCGTTTAGTAGGCATAAAGAAATACGCGGTACTGGGTATAGAAAGTATGATAATTATGACGCAATCGAAGTGCCTTTTGTGGACGCCATACCGAGCGACTATGACGGTGTAATGGGTGTGCCGATTAGCTTTTTGGATAAGTACAACCCCGAGCAATTTGTAATTTTGGGTGCAACGCAAAGAGGTTGTCATAATGAAGTCCCCGATACAAAACGATATGACGATTTTTGGGAAGTTCGACAGGACGGCAGTAAGACAGGCGCAACGGGTGTCAAGACAAATGAGAACGCAAATTTAGCGCAAAATGACGGCAAGCATAATTATTTTGTTAATAGTCAAGGCGTTATGATACAATCTGCCTATCAAAGAATTTTTATAAGATTTAAGCGAGGATAAGCAAATGAAAACTACGCTCAAAACTGAAATCACAGTAGAGGAAATCTGCAAAGGCTTTGTCTATAATGAGTACGAGGGCAAAGGTCTGTTCGGTCTTTCGGGCAAGCTCACGATACAGCCCGAATATCAACGTAACTACATATACGCCGACGGCAAGCGCGACGTGGCGGTTATTTATTCCGTGCTAAAAGGCTATCCGCTCGGACTTATATACTTTACCAAAGTAGCCGACGATAAGTTTGAGGTTTTAGACGGTCAACAACGCATTACCAGTTTGGGGCGTTATTTAACAAACAAATTCAAAATCATTATCGACGGGAAAGAGGTCTATTTTTCGGGGCTTGCCGCCGACTTGCAAGCAAAGATACTGCAAACCAAACTTTTGATTTACGAGTGCGAAGGCACGGAAAGCGAAATCAAAGAGTGGTTTAGGACTATAAATATAGCAGGCGTACCGCTCAACGAGCAAGAATTATCCAACGCAATCCACAGCGGTCCGTTCGTAACGAAAGCAAAAGAGGAATTTAGCAACAGTCAAAACGCGAATATTCAAAAGTGGAGCGCGTTTATTGCCGGCAACGTAAATCGTCAAGATTATTTGCGTACTGCTTTTGACTGGGTAAGTAAAGGTCATATCGACGAGTATATGAGTTTGCACCGCTACGACGATAATATAACGGAATTAAAAACGTATTTTAATACGGTTATAGATTGGGCACGGAGCGTATTCCGCAACATAGAAAAAGAAATGTGTGGTCTTCCGTGGGGCGAGCTTTATGAACAATATCATACGACAGCATATAATCCGCAAACCGTTGCGGATCAAGTAAAGAAATTATATGCCGACCCGTATGTTAAAAACCGCAAGGGCATATTCGAGTATATATTAGGTGGTTGTACTGACGGCAAATTGCTTGATGTTCGCGTGTTCGACGACGCAACCAAACAATCGGTGTATCGCAAGCAAACTGCGGACGCGACAGCGCATAGCGTTTCTAACTGTCCTCTTTGCGCTCTCGGCTCTGACGCTAACAAAACGCGAATTTGGAAATTAAACGAAATGGACGCCGACCATATAACAGCTTGGAGTAAAGGCGGCGCAACAGATATTGCAAACTGTCAAATGTTATGCAAGACACACAATCGCGCAAAAGGCAATAGATAATTACTTATTAGTATTACTTTATACGCCACCCCGTAACACTGTAACACTTTTGCAAAAAAGAACGGCATAGGCGTGGCGGCGACAGCCGCCACGCTGTGGCGTATAGTATTACCACGCCACCCCGTAACGTGTAACACTTTTGGCGTAAATACAAAAAATAGAGCGAAAGAATAATGGTTGATATATCAAAATACTTAAACAATGAAACATTTTTGATAAATGATAAAAGCACGTGGCATCAAAATTTGCTGGACTTGATAGAAAGCAATAAGTCGCTTATTAGAAACTATAACTATATTGAAACTTATAATTCTAATTTGCGTGAAAAAGCAAAAAAATGCACGCCAGTTAATTATTTAGATTTACATAGAACAAATCCGTATTATGATGATTTAGGATATGTAAAAGAATGTGTAAAATCCGAATTGCAGAAATTAACGATAATAGGTTATCACGCAACAAGACTAACAAATGAAGAAATTGTTAAAATCAAAAATGGCGGTTTGATAACTTCAAGTAAAGAAAATTGCTATGAACGAGCTGATAATTTGCTTTTACACGGATATATCTCAAAGAATGAATGTGATTATATAAAAAGTCATTGCATTCTAAATGTTCCATTAGAAGCAAATAGAATTGGGCAAATTTGGTTTCTTGCTGGTAGTTGTGATATTTCAACAAAAGATACGGGGTTAAATAATTTATATAAAGACTACGGCGGTGAAACTATTAGAAATGGAATTGAGAATACGCCGCTTTTAGAGAAACTGAACGCAATAAGTAAACCGTGTAGCGTTATTTCGTATGTTCAATTAAATACTGTTCCTTATTATCTCATTGATACATTGGCGGAAAAATTATTGTTAAAAAGCAATAAAAGAGATATAAGCAAAATTTCCTTTGAATTGTATTCACAAAGTAAAACAATTCCAGTTATAGATATAATTTATGTGAATGAACATACCAAATTAAAAATTAAGAAATAAAGTTGATAAAATGTTCTTTCCACTATGATAGCAATAGAAAAAGCACAAGGAATATACCTTGTGCTTTTTCCTTACTGGTATGCGACAAAACCTGCAACACCGTTGACGAAAATGTATTCGTATTTCGTGGTGTTCAAACTTTGACGACAATGGTGGAGATAGTGGGACTCGAACCCATGACCTATGCGTTGCGAACGCATCGCTCTACCAACTGAGCTATATCCCCATGAACGGTTTATTCGAGAAGCAAATTTGCGACGAAGACAAATTAGGTTTAATACCTGTTTTATAGTTTAGCACAACCAAATTCATTTGTAAAGTAAAATCGCGGGGAATTTTCAGTTTTACTCAAAGCGGCTTTTTGCGCTGTCGTAAGTTAATTGAGCTTTGTACTTTTTCCGTTTGTTATTAGGTACACGTCGCCGCGGTATTGTTTTTGCCCGTCCCTATCTATCATTATATACGAACCGTTGGGCAAGCCTATAAACACGCGTCCGTTCGACATGGGCAAGATATAGTCTCTTGCAATATCGAAGTCCTCGCAAGGAAACTGATAGCTATCCGTTTTTCCGTCGTAATGCGGAATGATTATTTCATCCGCAAGCCCCATGCCCTCTAACCATCTCGGCTCTTTTAGGTCGGATAGCTCCTCCGGAAAATTTGCTATTTGTTTGCAAAGGTTCATCGCGCCGGCCGAAACGCCTATAACGATCCCGTCGTAATTTTTTATAATTTTCTTAAGCCCTACCTCGCCGAAAAACTCGGCTTGGCAAACGCACTTGCCGCCGCTTAGTATAACGACGTCTGCGCCCGATATAACTTCCCCCGCCTCACGTTTGTTGCGTGCGTCGAGCATTATTTTCTCTTTAAAATTCAACCCTGCCAAACGAAAGCTCTCGCAAACGGTAGCGAGCTTATCGTCGTTGTCTGCGCTATCGTTTGGGTCGTTTGCAACCACAACCAATCTACTCGTACACTTTAGGTTTTTCCGAATATTGGAAAGTATATCATTTTCGTCGTAAAATGCGATCGGAACTCTTCCGCCGTTGTCGTAGTAATAATGCGTGCGTAATAGGCTTGTCAAGAATAAAACCATGATTTGTCTCCTTTCGGTATTTTATCACATTCGCCGCAAAATTTCAATAAATAATTTCCGCGTTCCCATTGCCACTATTCAACTTTTATGATACAATATAAGAATGAATGACACTCCCATCGAGATAACAAAAGAGCAATTGCGAAATTTTTACATAAACTACCACTTCGGCGGGCTGTTTGACTTGAGCGAACAAACCGCCATTGACGGAATAATGGACCGCATCCAGACAGTCCAATTCGACCCGCTGAACGTTGTGGGGCGCAACGCCGAGCTTGTTATGTTTTCGCGCAACGCCAACGTTACGCGCGAAACGCTATATAACGCGCTATATCGGGATCGCACACTCGTGGACGGCTGGGACAAGATGATGAGCATATTCCCGTCGCGGTTTTTTCCGCATTTCCGTCACGTGCGCGAGCAGTCGGTGCATCAATACGAATGCGTTATGGCGTGGCGTCGTCAACAAGATTGCTATGCGTACATGGACGATACATTTGCTTACATACAAGAGCACGGACCTGTACTCGTCACCGATATCCCGTCCCAAAAGACTAACAACTGCAACTGGGGTCCGTCAAAGGTGGCGGGCGTATGCTGCGAGTATTTGTGGAACGCGGGCAAGATATGCGTATCCGATAAAAAAGGCGTGGTCAAGTATTATGACACGACCGAAAAGCTGTTAGGCGACTTGGCCGCACAAACGGTATTTTCGGACGAGCATGAATTTTTGCTGTGGTACGTAAAGCGCCGCATTGCCGCAATCGGCGCGGTATGGGACAAAAACGGCGGAGCGTGGCTCGGGCTGTTTATAGAAAAAGGCGAAGGGCGCACTCCGATAATAAACGAGCTTACCCGGCGCGGCGAGTTGCTCCCGGTTCACGTCGATGGCGAAAAAACGCCGTTTTACATTTGCCGCGAGGCACGTGAGCTTTTGGACGCACCGCCGCCCGCCCGCGACCGCGCAATACTGATTGCTCCGCTCGACAACATGATCTGGGACAGGAAGCTGACAAAAAATATATTCGGCTTTGATTATTCGTGGGAGGTATACGTTCCCGCGGCAAAGCGCAAATTCGGATATTACGTTTTGCCGATCGTAATAGGCAATCGTTTTGTGGGACGGCTCGAACCCGCGCAGTATAAGCCAAACGAGAAGCTCACGATCAAAAACATTTGGTGGGAGCAAGACTACTCGCCGACCGCCGCCGATATCGACCTGATAACAGCAGAGCTCGCTCGGCTTGCGCGCTTCCTCGGCGTGGAGCTTGACACGAAAGTAAAAGATATGCTATCATACTAAGCGCTCAAATAAGACAAAAAAACCATTTGGAGGGGTGATATATGGAACTATTTGATTTATACGACGTAAACCGCAGACCGCTTGGCACGACCATGGAGCGCGGCGGAGCTCAGCCGCGTGGGGCGTATCGCCTGGTCGTGCATGTTTGCATATTTTCGAGCGACGGCAAAATGCTGTGCCAACGCCGCGTGAAAACCAAAAAGGTATATCCCGATATGTGGGATATTTCGTGCGGCGGATGCGTGGACAGCGGCGAAACTTCCGCACAAGGCGCGATTCGCGAAGTGCGCGAGGAATTAGGTCTAAACCTTCCCGACGACATAACGCCGTCGCTTACCGTGCACTTCAACTACGGCTTTGACGATATTTACTGCATAACCATTGACGTGGACGAAAAAACCGTGGTTCTGCAGGCCGAAGAGGTTGCCGAGGTCAAATGGCTGACTGCCGAACAGATAAAATCGATGCTCGATGAAAAGACCTTCATCCCCTACGACAAATCGTACATAGACTATCTTTTTTACTGTCAAAATCACAGAGGCTTGACCGACAAGGAAACACCACTTAAAGGTGATAGAAAGTAATAAAAAATCAAAAGCAGCAGGAATTATCCTAAAATGAAATACTTTACAAAAGAGTGGTACAACCTAATGCAACAACTGCACTACACACTGTGCATGCGTTCAGTTGCAGACAAGGATTACACCGACGCTGAGATCGAGGCGTTGTATAAGCGCAAGCTCGCCGCGAGCATTAAGCACGACCGCTTAGCATACAACGAGCCGCCGAGCAGGACGGAAATCAACTTTGACGACTTGGACGTGGAGGATTTTGCCATGTTCGACGGCGAAAAGCTTGTCACTCCGAAGTCCATGGACGAGGTCAAGCGCAACTACGAAGAGGAATATCGCCGCGCAAAGCAAGAGTTCGATTCTCGCCCGCCGTTTGACACGTCGGGAACTGTAGAAATGTTCAAGCGCATGTACGAGGGCGGGCTCAAATACGGCTACTCTAACTTTCCCGATTGGGTCAAGGACAAAGTCGACATCCGCCTCATCGCGCTCGGGTATCTGCCCAAAAGCGTTTACGACCGACTTAAAGTCGAGCAAAAGCGCAACCGTTGCGAATTTAACAAGATAGAGCGCGAAGCGAAAAAAGCGCTTGCCAAACAAGCCGAAAAAATCCCCGAAAGGATCATGCAACAATTCGGATTCCACGACGGAGAAATTGTGTCGCTCAAAAAAATCGGCGACGACCTTATTATGACAATCAAAGTAGACTGCGTGCCGTTTGAAGACGAAACGCCTTACGCGCGAGTCACTTTTGTGGGCGGAAATGTTGCCGAGCGCGACGACAATCTAAAGTTTGAGCACCGCAAAGTAAAATACGACGAGGTGGAATACGACGCGCACTGCACTTGGCTGTACGAGGAGCTGTACAAAACCGAGGACGGCTACGAAGCGCACATGCTGCTTACCGAGGGTGCGCTCGGGTATCTCACAATCACTTGCCGCGACATAAAAATCGAGCTTAACATCGCATGCGCGGAGTAACGCGCTATTCATTCGCTGCGGGGCATGGAATTTATTAACCTCCTTGACTTAATCTGTTTTCCATGTTATACTGTCCGTGATGGAAGCTGAAAGACTGGATATACAAAAGACTTTGGCGTATCTTACGCGTGAGGAAAAACTGCGCATGCTGTCTGGCGACGGCATGTGGCATACTTTTGCCACGGGCGAACTTCCGCGCGTGCGCATGTCGGACGGACCTTGCGGACTGCGCATGACGGGCGGAGCGGGCACAAACGTTGCAATACCCGCCACGTGCTATCCAACGCCCGGCATGCTCGCTTGCAGCTGGGACGCCGCGCTGTGCTACAGCGTGGGTGCGGCTATCGGCAGAGAAGCTACCGCTATGGGCGTGAATATTCTGCTCGCGCCCGGGCTTAACATAAAACGCAATCCGCTCGGCGGGCGCAACTTTGAATATTTTTCCGAAGACCCGCTTCTCGCGGGCGAGCTTGGCAAGGCGTATGTTGCGGGCGTTCAGTCCACGGGCGTGGGCGCGTGCATCAAACATTTTGCCGCAAACAGTCAGGAAGGAATGCGAATGTATTCGGACTCCGTAGTAGACGAGCGCGCGCTTCGCGAAATCTATCTGCGCCCGTTTCGACTGGCGCTTGCCGCTTCGCCCACCGCGGTCATGTGCGCATACAATAAGCTCAACGGAAATTACTGCTCGGAGAGCGAATATCTGTTAAAGAAAATCCTACGCGACGAGTGGAAGTATAACGGCGTTACCGTTTCCGACTGGGGCGCTGTGCACGACCGCGCAAAGTCGCTCAAGGCAGGGCTCGATCTTGCCATGCCCTGCTCGGACGATAGGTACTTCACCCAACTGGACGAAGCGAGCAAAAGCGGCGAGATAACCGAAGCCGAAATCGACGACGCGCTCAGCCGAATACTGCGAATGGTTGACGACACGTATCTCGAGCCGTACGGCGACATAGACGCCGACATGCACGAACGAGTAGCATACAATGCCGCCGCCGCAAGCCTTGTGCTTTTGAAAAACGACGCCGGCTTTCTCCCGCTCACCAAGGACATGAAAGTCGCTGTTTGCGGCGAACTATTCGACACCGCGCCCATTCAGGGCGGCGGAAGCTCGCACGTAACCGCTGTAAAAAGCATATCCCCGCGCGCGGCGTTCACTCAGCGCGCGATCGACATTAATTATATAAACGAAGATGACGACGCAGTAGCCGCAACCGAAGGGTACGACGCGGTAATAGTGTACGTAGGACAGCCCGCGCCCACCGAGGGCATAGACCGCGAAACGCTGTCCCTCCCCGCAAGCCAAGACAAGCTGATAAACGAGCTGACCGCCGCCGGGCGCAAGGTCGCAGTCGTGCTGTGTTCGGCAGGTCCTGTGCTCATGCCCTGGATCAACCGTGTTCACGCAGCGCTGTACGCAGGGCTTAACGGCGAATGCGGCGCGCTCGCGGCAGTGGACGCACTGTACGGCAGGATCAATCCGTGCGGGCGGCTTGCCGAAACCTTCCCCGAAGCCACCGAAGATTTCGGTTCTGACTTCGGCGGCATTCTATCGCAGTACCGCGAAAGCATTTATGTAGGCTACCGCTATTACGACGCGACCGAAAAACGCGTACTGTTCCCGTTCGGGCACGGATTGTCGTTCTGCGATATTAGTTACGACGACATGCACGTCAAGCGTTACGACGACGGTGCGTTTGACGTGACGGTTACTCTGACCAATAATTCGGTGCGCGACGCGTACGAGACAGTTCAAATCTATATATCCGACCGCACCGGACGCATAATGTGCGCAAAAAAACAACTCGCCGGCTACGCCAAGGTTTTCATCGAAGGTCAAACCTCGACGACCGCTACGATACGGCTAGCCAAAAGTGCGTTCGAGTTTTTCAACGTAAACGCCCGCACGTTTGACGTTTGCGACGGCGAATACAAGATAATCGCGGCGGCCTCCGCCACCGACATAAAAAAGCAGATCTCTGTCAAGGTGAACGGCAATTTCTTCGGACATACCGTTGGCGAGCAGTACCTAAATAATTCCCGCGCCGACATAACCGACGAGCAGTTTGCCGCACTGTACGGCGCGCCGATCGCTCCCGCCGAGCGAACGAGCCGCGGAGACTTTACGCTCGACTGTTGTGTGGACGACATAAAAAACACGTTTATAGGCAAGCTGGTAAAACACTTTGTTATGCGCCGTGCCAAGTCCGCAGGCGCAGCGGGTTCGACAGACCGCAAAGCGTTTATTGCTTTCGGCATGTTCACACCGCTGTACGCCGTAAGCGCCATGTCGGACGGCGACCTTCCGCTCTCCCGCGCTATGGGCATAGTGGAAATGGCGAACGGGCATTTCTTCAAGGGATTAAAGCTCATTCTCAAAAAGAGATAGGTTTTTTTAATCCTAAAAGCTTGAACGGCTACCACTTCCATTGGTTAAAATATTTTCCATAATTCCGAATTCATAGTTCATAAATTAAATAAGGTGGATTGATGTCTAAACTCGAAATATTTGATTACATAGAACGCGCCGCAGCCGTACTCGACGAAAATCTTGTCAAGTTTACGCACGCCGCGGACAAGCTCACCGAATATCTGACCGCAAAGTTCGGGGATATCGACGCGACAATCGGCGTTACCTCGCGCATAAAAACGCGCGACAGCCTGAAAGAAAAAATCCTGCGCAACAACCTTTACCGCGACACCTCGCCCGAACGGCTTGTCTACGAAATGCATGACATAATCGGCGTAAAAATCGAATGTCGGTTCTTCAAGGACGAGGCTTATCTGTTTGATATATTGCGCGAAGTGTTTTGCGTCGACCTCGGCGACGGCATGTTCTGCCCCGATGGCAAAAAAGCTATAAAGCTCAAGCTGGGCACGCCCCAGCCCGAATACCAAAAGAACGGCTACGCCATTTACCGTATCGACGGCAACGTGACGTACGCAAGCGAAAATTACAACTTCGAGCTTCAAATAAAATCGCTGGTCAACAGCTTTTGGTCGGAAATCGAGCACAAGCTGATTTACAAGAACAATCGGCTCAATCAGTTTGACAACCTGATGAAAGAAATGCTCCACTACACGCACGAAAGCTTATCCGGAATTGACCACCAGCTAAACCTGATTTTCAACCGCCTATCCGGCAACGCCATTGTAAATCAGGAGGAACAGCTTAAAAACATGCTTGCGCTTGGACTTAACGAGATGTTCACATCCATAGTCAAAGCCAACACAGGCATATCGGTGGGCATTACCGAGTACACCGACGCCATTGTGGAATACCTTACCACCGCGTCGTCGTACACCAAAGACATGGGCGGCGAGTCTTTGCTTAAGACGCTTAAGGATAAAATAGATAACGTGACCTCCGCGCCCGAGCGCAATATCGTCATGAGCGAGGATAACTATACCGGACTGTTTGTCAGCCTTATGAAGTGGTTGCGCGAAATCGACTACAGCACCATCGCTATCGGCGAGGACATAACGCTTTGCGCCAAGCTCGACGGGACGTACGAAGAGGTGGCAAAGCTGTTTGTGCGCGACATAAACAACGACTTCTATCTGAACACGTTTTTCCACATTTACTTCTCGCTCGAACGCGGCACGGACGACGAGGATTTTGTCGACTACATTCACTACTACACCGATGCGATCATGGCGGGCAAAACGCAGGAACAAATTTACCGCACGCTCGCTCGCCTATCCGAGCTTCCCGCCAACAAGCTGCCATTGCTCGACACAATGCAAATGCTAAAGAATATCGGATAAAAATAATATCTACTAAAATAATTTTTTACATAGAGGAATTTCGCAAACAAATACAAACATAAAGCCCACTATCTTCGCAGGTGAAGCATAGTGGGCTATTCTTTATCAATTCAGCCACAAAACGGATTAGATTTTATCGCTTGATAACATAATCAAAATATTGTTCTTGAAAATGTACTTGCTTTGCTATTTCTTCGTCGCTGAAATCTGTTCCGACGGGAGCTACAACCCATTTTTCTTCTACATCATTATAACGGTGGATAATTGCAATTATTTTTCCCGTGAATTCTTTAACGGCAGTATCCACTCCCAAAACATAGGCGTCTTGTTCCTCACCGTCGGGCGCTATTATTCCCTCTATATATCCGTAGTTAATAGGATAAATTATGTCGTCGTGGTTTGGATGCCTACTCCCAAGCGGTCGGTCTATAGTTACTTTAACAATGCTTCCGATCATAAACGCCTCCGTCAAAAAATTTTATTGTTCCGTCGGCGCGGATATAAGCTCCGCGTCCTTTAATGTTCTGTGCGTTATTTCCCTTGCCGCCACCGCCGCGCCGAGCGACGCCAAGCACACAAAGAATGCGCCCAGCCCCCACCCGTCGAACTTGAAGCACACAAACGACAATTCGAATGCCGCCATGATCGCCATAGAAGCCATAAACAATTCTTGTCCGAAGTACGCTCTGTTCTTGAACCCGTTTTTAGGCGCGTGCTCAGCCACAATACGCTTTTGGATCTTGTATCTGACTATGTTCATTATCATTAACCAGATCCACACACAACCCACGCCGAATATTACAAACAGCACATAAAACAGCCCTAAGGAAGCTACGTTGTCGCTGACGTATGCCGTACCAGCTTGAGGGAAAAGCAACACCACTAATTGCAGTAAAAGCGCTATTATCGTAAGCGTTGTCCGCGCAAACGACATTGTCGCCAAATGCTGCTCGTCCTTATCCACGTAATAATACGCGCCCGAATACTTCGCCTTTTTTTTCTTTTCGTTTTTTGGCGTTTGGGCGTTATCGTCCGCAGGCGCTTGCTCGGCGTTTTCCGCCGCACCGTCCGCGCTCATTTTTTCGGGCTCGTCCAGCTTTACGTATTCGGATTGATCGTGCGGATTTTTCACTTTGCGAGCGACTTCCAAAAATTATATTCTTTGCGATTGCCTTTGGATTTGTAGTACGCGGCAAGCGCGGCGCATGCGGACTTGACCCCGCTTTCGGCAAGCTCTTCCAGCTCGCGCATGGCAGTGTGCTCGTCCTCGTCGAGGTTGATGATGGCAAGCTTAACGGCGCAGTCCATCAATCCGCCCTTTGCGCCTGTCTTGTAGTAGTGCCTGGCGCGTTCCATATCGCCGAGCGCGTGAAACTTATCGCCCATAACTTCCGACGCTTCGGGATTGCCGAGCTGGGCGGCAAGCACGATATACTTGTTCGCCTCCGCCTCGTCCGTCGCGCGGATCGCTTGTGCGTAAACATACATGGCGATCGGGTCGTCCATGTCAACGCGTTCTTTTAAATGTGCAAGTTCCTTTTCGGTCATAGGTTAGTTCTAATTGGTCGATGCCAAGCCTGTCGCCTGCTCTTCCGTAGCGGACGCCGCAGCCGTCAAAAGCGGCAGATACATACCGACAAGAGCTTCGCCAAGCGCATTCGCGGCTTTAGCGCCGTGCTTGACCCCGCCTATCTTGTCATATATCGGTTTAAACTCACTTAAGTCGGTGGAAAGCGCCGTGCCTTTTTCGAGCACCGACATGAGCGGTGTGCAATTCTTAGTACAAACCACTCCGCATGCGGCAAGCGCGTTGTTTCCGATAATAAACTCGTTTTGCTTGAGCTCACCCGCGAACACCACATAGTACGTAACGCCGTTTTTATTGTCCGCCGCGACTACGCAGGCAATGTTCTGTTCGGCGGCGGCTTTTATTACCTTTACCACCTCGCGCTGAACGGAATTTTTGGCAATGCCGTTAAAGCTGAGCGCGGGAACAGGATAGTCCAAAAGCGTGACCTTGACCGCGCCGTCCGCTACCTGCTTTTTCGCTTTTGCTCCGCTTATTGCCGCGGTCGCACAGCACATGTAGTCCGCACCCTCGCCGATACGCGCGGCTATAACTCCGCCAAAGTCGGTTACGTACGCCGCAAGCCTTTTTACAATATCGTCGGAAAGGATATCGGGGTTTTGGAGCGTCGCCACGTGATTGCCTACCGCAATCGGCGTGTACGCAAGCTGCTCGCCGCCCACGCTGAGCGCCGCTTGAGCAGTGGGAGTTACACCGCCCGCGCAGTAGCAAAGGTATCCGTTCTCGCCTACGGCGGGAGCAACCGATACCGCGTTATATCCGTGCGCATAAAGGTCGAACAAAAAGTCAAACGCTTTGTCTGCGCCGCGCGCGAGCTTACTGTCGAGATAGTAATTTATGGTGCGCGGCATGGGGAACAGAATGTCCGTTATTGCCGCTTTATCAACCTGCGGAAGCGCTGCGGCAAGCTCATCGAGCAATGCGCCGATAGTTGCGTCGCCGTAGTCTGCGTCATAGTCGAGCTTGGGCTCGGCAAGTCCGCACACGGTAGCCAATCTGTTGAGCGTGTAAGTCTGGTCGAGCGGGTCGAGCAAAAGATTGTCTATCGCGTATGCGGTGAGTTTATTAAGTATTATGTTGATGTCGGTTTTCATAAAAACTCCTAAAATGTCGATAAAGCAGGATTAAATACTGCGCACGGGCAGAACCAAATAGATGTAGTCCTCGCTGTCGCCTACAGGCGAAACCACACACACAGAGGTTGAGTTAGTCAGGTTGAGCACAACCGTTTCACAGGTCATGCAGTGCAAAAACTCGGTAAAGTACCGCGCGTTAAACGATATTGCAAGGTCAGTGCCGTCGGTATTGACGGGAATGTTCTCCTCGACGTTGCCCGCCTCGCTGTGCGAGCTGACCGTCATGTTTGTCTGCGAAATGTCAAAGCGTACAAGGTTGTTGTTCTTTTCCGAACGCGCCATAAGCACCGCGCGGTCGATAGCGTCCTCGAAGAACGCTTTGGGAATGTACACCTGCGTGTCGAAGTGCTGAGGAATGATTTGGCGGTAGTTGACGAATGTGCCGTCAATAAGTCGCGTCGTGATCGTGGTAGCGTCAATCTGCGCCATAAGATAGTTCTTGTGCAGGTACAGCTTGACAGAATCGTCGTTGTCGGGCAAAAGCCGCGATATTTCCATCACCGCACGCACGGGCACCGTTATGCTTGTGGACGCAGTGGTCGCTACAAGCGGCTTGACGCATTTGGCAAGACGGTAACCGTCGGTAGTAACCGCAACAACGCTGCCCTCGGCTATCTCGAGCAAAACGCCCTTAAGCGTAGGGTGCGAATCGTCCGTGCACACGGAGAATGCAACTTTGTTAACAAGGTCTTTCAGGTCGGAGCTCTTCAGTTCAAAATGCTGCGTGTCCTCTATGCGATTGACCTCCGGAAACTGTTCGGCGGGATAGCAGCCGAACTCGCCCTCGCTGCGCTCGTAGTCGATTTTGAGCCGCGACGAAGTAGCCGTAAGTACAATGTTCTGCGACGTAAGCTTTTTGACGAAATCGCCGAACAGCTTGCCGGGCACAACCGCCTCACCCGCTTCTATAATGCTTGCGCGGATCATGTGCTCGATCGAAAGTTCAAGATCGGTCGCGGTAAGCGTGAGCGTGCCGTCCTCGGCAACCAATCGTATGCCCTCAAGAATGGGATTGGTCGAGCGAGCAGGTACTGCTTTAATAACCTTTGCGACCGCGTCGCATAAATCATTGCCATTACATTCGATTTTCATAAGTTTCTCCTGTACATATCTTTTCTATTTTACATTATACAGTACGTCCGTCCAAAAGTCAATCTTATTCGAGGAGTAAATTTGCTTGCTTGCAAGGGCAAATTTAAGTATGTTATTCTTAATTCTAAAAACCGCTTTACATTACAATAAAAAAATGGTAAAATTAAATTATAAAAGCGAGCGCACCGCCACACGCTTTTGTCCTGTTGCATTTGTCATCCCGAGCGAAGCGAAGGATCTCATCCTTATTAATAATTCCGCATTGTACAATAGGTGCTTCATGAAAGACCACGAATCCGAAGAAATGTATTTGGAAACCATACTCGTGCTCAAAGGCGAACGTCCGGCTGTTCGCTCTATAGACATTGCCGAAAAATTAGGCTATGCCAAGTCCAGCGTGTCGCGCGGCGTAAGCCTGCTGCAAGACCGTGGCTACATCAAGGTGGGCGACGACGGGTTTATCGACTTCACCGAAAAGGGTGAAAAAAAAGCGAACGGTATTTACGAGCGGCATAATATACTAACCGAGTTTTTCGTAGAGCTCGGCGCGAGCGAAGAGCTGGCCGAAACCAACGCCTGCCGTATAGAACACGTAATCGACGACCAAATCTTCGAGCTGATAAAGCAGCACGTAAATAACAACCACTAAAATCTTTGCAAAAAAGATTGACAACGCAAAAGCAATATAGTATAATATTCAAGCTTGTGATACATCCTACAATGCGCTGCTATGGCTCAGCAGGTAGAGCACGTCCTTGGTAAGGACGAGGTCACCGGTTCGAATCCGGTTAGCAGCTCCAAACGACAAAAAGGGCGCGTTTTGCGCCCTTTTTGCGTGTTTCGGTTTCGTCGATTTGCGTCTTGTTTGCGCGATAAATTGAAATTTATCTTTCTTTATACCCTACAATGTACACACGAACAAGCTCCTCACTAATGCACAATACTCCTAACGATTTGCCCTTTTGTTCTTTTCGGGTATCTTTACGCTCTCTGGTCTTTTCATTCTGTACCTCTACTATATAGACGTTTGAAAATGCCAAAATGTTAGTGGATTTTTTTAAAATTTTTAGCAAGTCTTTTGCGAGTCTCTCTTACGAAGCAACCGCAGGTTATCCACTGCATGCGATCACCCCCCCCCCACACACACAGGGAATGGGGATGGCGTCTCGGCTTTTCTTCTTTTGTCATGCCGAGCAGTAGTAGTTTTTTGCTGTTATAATGCTTTCTCCGAGGCATCTCGCTTGAAAATAATTATTAATGCGTTATGTAAATCGTCCCCTCCTTCAAACAGAATACTGATTTGTAAAGCGCGTAAAATATTGGATGACGATTAACTTTTCTATTCTAAACAGCTTTTCAAACGAGATCCCTCAGAGCCAGCCGATTCACTCGCTCAAGCCACAACTGTTCGGGATGACAAGCGGAACTAAGCTAATAAAAGTAAATATATTTTATACGAGTAATCCTCGTAAGTCAAGATTTTTTACAAAAATTCATGTATAATTTTAACATGCCGTTCCTTGGTTGCGACACTAAAACTCCCCTCCTCACTTTTTAATGGGGGAGTTTTTATGTGAAAATTATTTTTAAAAGTGCTGACAGATTCGTCATAACGGCGTCTAATAACATTATAGTCAAACGTTCCTAGGACTTTCGGGAATTGTACCCGTATCGCACCGAAAACGTTTTGGCTCTTTTTTATTGCAATATAGCAAGCCGCAATTATATTTTTACGACACAAAAAAGTCCCGATACTTACTCGGGACTTGATTTGTTTTGCGATATTGTTGTGATTACACCAACTCGATAAGCGCTTCTTCCGCGCCGTCGCCGCGGCGTGCGCCTAATTTAAGCACACGGGTATAACCGCCCGACGAGTTGTTGTCGTGATTGCGCTGAGAATAGCGAATCGCATAGATATTGAAGATCTTTTCGATCAGCGGATGCTGAATATCTTCGGTGCGCGCACGGAACGCAGGACCTGTCTCGCCCGGCTGTTTTACTTCGGGCGGATCGTACACCATAGCCATGATCTTGCGACGAGCGGCAAGGCGCTTTTCGCCGTCGAGGATTACTTCGACATTTACCGGCTTGCCCTTTTTGTCAACAGTCTGCTTGACTTCCTTTTTGACGTCAAGCACGGTATCGACAGCAAGCTGAATGATCTTATCGGCAAGGCGCGAAACCTCTTTTGCACGTGCGTAAGTGGTGGTTATTTTTTCGTTCCACAACAGCGCCGTAACCTGGTTGCGCAAAAGCGCGGCGCGCTGGTCGGTAGGACGGGAAAGTTTTCTCTGTTCCATAGTGATTTAATCTCCTATTTCAGTGTTGTCTAAGGCTTAGTCCTCAGATGCTTTGAGGTCTAATCCAAGTCCGCGCAGTTTGGCGATAACCTCGTCCAAAGACTTTCTGCCAAGGTTGCGGACTTTGAGCATGTCCTCCTCGGTCTTGCGCGTGAGGTCGGCAACGGTGTGGATGCCGGCGCGCTTCAAGCAGTTGTAGCTGCGCACCGAAAGATCCATTTCCTCGATGTTCATTTCCAATACTTTTGCCTGACGGTCTTCCGAGCGCGAAACAAGAATATCCATGCCGGATATCGTGTCGGACAGCGCGACAAACAGCTTTACGTGGTCCTCGAGCGCTTTGGCGGCAAGGCTGAGTACGTCCTTGGCGGAAAGCGAGCCGTCGGTCTTTACGTTGAGCGTGAGCTTGTCGTAGTCCATGGACTGACCTACGCGCGTGGGCTCTACCGAGTACGACGCAAACTTGACAGGCGTAAATATGGCGTCAATCGGGATATATCCGATTGGACGTGACGGATCTTTAAGCTCGTCCGCAACGACATAGCCTCTGCCCTTGCCTACGTACAGCGTTACGTCCAGCTTTGCGCCCTCGTCGAGCGTACAAAGATACAGGTCGGGGTTGAGAATGTCAATTTCCGGATCGACGTCTATATCCGCGGCGGTAACTGCGCCGGGCGTCGTCTTTTGGATATGCAATTCCTTGACGAGCGTTTTGTCGGTATAGTTAGCCTTTAAGTTGAGCGATTTAAGGTTGAGGATGATTTCGGTCACGTCCTCCTTAACGCCCTTTACGGTCGAGAATTCGTGGTCGACGCCTTCTATCATTATGCCAATGACAGCCGCGCCGGGAAGATTGGACAGCAGCACTCTGCGGAGCGCGTTACCGAGCGTGTGTCCGTAGCCGCGGTCGAGCGGTTCTACGACAAACTTGCCGGTGCGGTAGCTGTCGGTTTCTTCCATAGAAATTCTCGGCATTTCGATTTCCATCATGTCCTGATACTCCTTATTACTTGGAATACAACTCGACGATGAGCTGCTCGTTGATATTGAGATCTATGTCGTCGCGCTTGGGATTGTCTACGATTTTGCCGACGAAGTTTTCGGTGTCGAACGTGACCCACTTGGGCATAACGATTTTTGCGCCGCGCAGTTCTTTGAAGAGCGCGTTGTCACGGCTGGTCTCCTTGATCGTGATCTCGTCGCCCAGCTTGACTTGGTAGGACGGAATATCCACGCGCTTGCCGTTGACAAGGATGTGCCCATGGTTGACAATCTGACGCGACATCTTGCGCGACGCGCCGATGCCCATGCGGTACACAACGTTATCCAAACGCTTCTCGAGCATAGCAAGCATGTTCTCGCCGGTTACGCCTTTTTGCGCAACACCCTTTTCGTAGTATTCGCGGAACTGCTTTTCGAGCACGCCGTAAGCGCGTTTTACCTTTTGCTTTTCGCGGAGCTGCATATTGTACTCACTGTTTTTGCGGCGAGCCATTGCGTGCATGCCCGGGGGAACGGGACGGCGCTCCATAGCGCATTTTTTAGATACACAGCGTTCGCCCTTTAGGAACAGCTTTTGTCCTTCGCGGCGGCACTGTCTGCAATCTGCACAAATATTTCTTGCCATAGTTTATGCTACTCTCCTTATACTCTTCTACGCTTGGGCGGTCTGCAACCGTTGTGCGGGATAGGCGACACGTCGTTGATTTCGGTCACCTGCAAGCCTACTACTTCCATAGCGCGGATAGCCGATTCTCTGCCCGAGCCCGGACCTTTTACGAACACCTTGACCGAACGCAAGCCGTGCTCCATTGCGCGCTTAGCCGCTTCCTCAGCAGCCATCTGTGCGGCGTACGGAGTGGACTTACGCGAGCCACGGAATTTGAGTGCGCCCGCCGAGCATGCTGCAATCGCGTTGCCTTGCTCGTCGGTGACAGTAACAATCGTGTTGTTGAACGACGCGTGAATGTGCACGCAACCTTTGTCGATATTCTTCGTTACCTTCTTTTTGGTAGCGGTTTTCTTGACTGCCATGCGTTATCTCTCCTTCTTCTTGCTGCGAGAAACAGTGCGCTTAGGACCCTTGCGAGTGCGCGCGTTCTGCTTGGTGTTTTGACCGCGAACAGGCAAGTTTTTACGATGCCGCACGCCGCGGTAGCAACCTATATCTTTAAGGCGCTTGATGTTAAGTTCGACCTCGCGGTGAAGATCGCCTTCCGTCTTGATATTTTTGTCGATATAAGTACGGAGCGCGTTTTCCTGATCGCCGGTCAAGTCTTTTACACGAACGTCGGGGCTGATGCCCGTCGCTTTAAGAATTTTGTTTGCCGTAGGACGACCGATACCGTAAATATAGGTAAGTCCTATCTCGATACGTTTTTCCTTGGGCAAATCAATACCTGCTATTCTTGCCACTTTTGAAACTCCTTAATGGTTTTTT
>JAIEFT010000022.1 GCA_029066805.1 Clostridiales bacterium
GCTCTACGCACCAGTAAAAATCGTCAAAGCTCACCCTCTACCCGTCTTGCTCAAAACGCTTACACAAGGCTTCCCGACCTTCGTCGTCGAGCCCGAGATACTCGCACAGCGCTCCGCTGCGTGCAAGCTCCGCAAAGGACGTACGCTTACCGAATAAATCGAACGTTGCGCCCGCATACGAGTTGGCCTCTATTCTTTGCAAAAGCTGCGCGCGATTATTAGCCATGGGCAAGCCGATTCGAGCGTCGTTAACATGCAACGGCAGGTCGTCGCTCGCGAAAACCGTCCTGTACAATATCCTAAAAAACTTGCGCTCGCGCGAAAGCATAGACAGATTAGGTACGCTCTTCCCCATTGCGGACAGCAGCCGCCGCGCCGTTTCGGTTACGCCGCCGTTCACGTCTATAACCTCTGCTATCAGCCCTTTGCGAAGAATAAACTTGAACGCGTCTTTCTCTTGTCCCGCATTAAACCGCTCGCCGCGCCACTCGTATGCTATTGCCGACGGCGCATGCGACTGTGCTGCCGAACCCGCAACGCTTCTCGTCATAGTTGCGGACACACTTTTAGGCATCATACTCGGCATGGATTTGGGCATCATGCGTCTGCTGTTCGCACCTGCCGCGCCCTGCTGCGCGGGCGGAGGCGATTGCGGCGACGGATGTTCATCGGCTACTGCATTGTCGACGGTTTTTGCGCGCGAAAATGCGGCGAGCTGTTTTTTCCATTCGGAAATCTCGTCGCTTTCGAATTCCATATAACAGTGCGGACATGCGATCATCCGCCCGTCATATTCTATTTCCCGACCGCAGTCGATACATTTAACTTTAATCACGTCGCTCATAATGCAAAAATAAAATCCGCATTTTTATCAAACGGCACGGAATCGGTAAACGCCGTGCGCCATTTTGTGAACAGATCCTTGGCGTCGATATTGGAAACAAACATGTCGCCGCTTTTAAGCGCAAGCTCTTTCACATTGCGCTCGAATGCGGCTATGGCCTGCAAGCCCCTATTCCCGTACGGATTTTTGATCCAGTTGAGAAATTCCGCCGCAGGCGGGAACGGACGAGTGGGGAGCTTTTTGGGCGGGTGCTTTTCGCGGCGAATTTTGCTTCTTACTATATCGGTTACAAACGTCAAATGCAAATAGCTCAGATAGTACGCGCCGAGCACAAACTCCACCGGACCTGAAAAGCTGTTCAGCGTGGTGTTGTCCGCGGTCATGCCGTACAGCGCGGCAATGCCCGCTCGGTCTATTCCGTCCTTCTTTTTTTCGTGATCAAGCACGTTTTTGATAAACGCGGAATAGCACTCGGCAGCGGCTCTACCCTCACCGATAGCTTCAAACACCTTGCCCAACGTAAGATAATCGCCGTACTGCTTTACATCGGCTTCGAGCGTGTTTTTGAACGCATGTTTAAGATCTATTTCTTTTTCGGGCGTTGCCGACATTAATTTTGCTCCTCCCACACGACGTTGCCGTCGTCGTCGAGCTTGGCTTTTACGTTTTTGCCGCGCACGTCATGCGTCAAAAGGAATGTGGACAGCGTGCCTGCGTACGCCGTTTTTACGTGCTCTATAACGCCGCGCGCACCGTATTCGCGCACATTGCAGCTTACGCACTCGCGCACTATTTTGTTTTTTACTTCGTCAAACGGAATCTTGTGTGCCTGCCCGTCAGGCTTTTTGCCTACGTCGCTCTTTTCCATAAATATTTTCATACCGGTGCGCTTTTCCACGTCGGCATTGACCTTGTCTATGTATTGCAAGGCGATGTCGCGCGCCGCGTCAGCCGCTATGTAGTTGTAACAAATTATAGACTCCTTGATACGTCCGAAAAGCTCGGGGCGGTGTAGCACCGACCGAAAATGTATTTTAAGATTGTCGTACAAAATCCCTTTAAGCTCGTTGTCAAGCGCGATATAATCCACGCCGTCGGGATTGCTATCGCACTTTTTGAATACAAGGTTGGTATAGTCGGTATCGTCGCCCGCGCCTATACGCTCGAGATATGCGTTTTCCTCGTCGCGCATGCGGTCGATGTTGACGGTTGTCATTTTGTCGTCGTCGCTTACCGTAAACATCGGCGAGCCGTCGCGCGGGTCTTTTATGCCCGCATTAGAGGTCATGATGATTATTGTATTGCTAAAGTCGACCGTTTCGCCCTGACCGTCGGTTAGCCTGCCGTCGCTCAATATCTGAAGGAACTTATCCATAATCGAGCCGCACGCCTTTTCTATCTCGTCAAACAGCACAAGCGAAAACGGGTTTTGCTTGACGTACTCGGTGAGCTCGCCGCCCGCCTCGAATCCGACGTATCCGGGAGGAGCACCGAACAATCGCGCGTCCGAATGGTCCTGACGGAACTCGGACATATCAAACCGCTTCATTCTGTCAGGGTTTTTAAACACAAGCCGTGTGAGCTGTTTGGCAAGCTCGGTCTTACCCGTGCCGGTAGGTCCTGCCAAAAACAGTACGGCGCGCGGCGCGTCGGGCGTGAACGAGCGGTTGACCTCGGTTACAGCAAGCGCCATAATGTTTTGCGCTTCGTCCAAAATCCTGTCCTGACCCTTTATTGTCCTGCCGCAGAATTCCTTTAAATCGCGTATGGAATCCTTGATTTCCGGTGCAGTCCACGGATTGTCGCTCGTGCCCGCCTTAAACCGCGAAACGGAAAGTCCCACGCTGTCAAAGTCGAACAGGCTGTCTTCCCCGTCCGCAAAACGCTTAAGGTGCTCAAGCTCGCGCATGGAAAATCCGTCCGTACGCCCCGCAAACTCCAAAGCGATATCTTCCTTTCGCCTGTCGGTAGAGCCGCCCGTACGCTCACAGTAATCCTTAACGTGCTTTTCAAACCTATCCTTTATCTTGCGCCGGCGTAAAAACGCGGTTTCAAAATACATGTCGCGGTCGTCCCTGCCGGGCTTTGCCACGTACAGCTTTTTGATCGTGTGGTTGTACTGTTCGTTTTCCACCCATGCCGGAACGTCATTTATCTTGTTGGCTACTATGACCAGTTTGTTCTTGTTGCGCTCGCCGCCCTTTGCCGTATCCAAAAGATTTGAAATTGCAAACATGACCGCAAACCTGAGCTGCTCGTCGTCGCTGCCTACATTGCCCGGCGTCATGCTCAACCGCGACGCAGATATTACAAACATATACGGCACATCGTTTTTCAGCCCGCCCGAAACGGCATGATGCATGCGAGCAAGGTCAAGCGAAATCCCGCCCGCATTGTGTCCTGCTACAAGCGTATTCTCCGTATGCTCGTCATTGAGCAAATCGAAAAACGCGGCTTTGGCGGGGTCGGTATCGGTAAACGGATTTTTCGGGCTGTCATCCTGCCCGTTTTGCCCATCATCCCCGTTTTGCGCGCTGTCGGCACAATCAATGTCCGCAAAAAAGTCAAACCGCTTGCTTGCCGCCTTAGTCGGGTCGTAGCCGATCACGCAATATTTTTCTTCGTTATCGGTCACGTTCATGCCGAGCTCGCCGCGCTTCGCGTCGGAATACACGGCGTTGAACCACTCCGATATATCGACCAGCTTGAGCGCGTTATTGTTCGGGACTATTGCGCCGCTTTCGTCTTTACCCCAGTCGTGCTTGTACGATTCGGGCAACGGCTGTAGGTCGTTTACATAACCCTGCACCAAAAAAGTGCTGTATATGTCTAGATATTCGTCAAAGTCGCGCTGCCATTTGGGCGCTTTTTTATTCCACATTGCCATGTTATATTCCTCCTTTTGTCCGCCGTTTCGGAACGTCGAATTTATTCTTGATAAGCACAAAATATTTGCCGCCCGCAAACGGATGAATAGCGTATGTGTCGTCGGCTGTGGCGTTGCGCACCGCCGCGGCGGTCAACAACTCCTTTACGTACTTATCGGTGGCATCGCCTGTGTACTGTACCGCGAGCGTACTACCGTACGCGCCGTCAAGAACATACCGACGCAACGCTTCTATTCGAGTAAACCGCAAGCCGTTGTGCGAGTAGTAGCTGTCGGACGCGGAATCGCACTTTATCCCGCCGTCATCGTCGGGCGTAAAGTATTCGTACATTTCCGCGTCGGTGGTCAAAAAATAATGGTACGTGCGCTCGAAGTAGTATTCCTTGCGCACCAAATCGCTTGTGACGTCAAGGTGATAGCACGCATCGCCGATGCTCACGATATTCCAAGAATGCGGATCGCCGCTGCCTCGCCGCTTGCCGTTTGTAACCACGCACTGCACGCCCAACCGCCGCAACAGATAGCATGCGGCTTTGGCAATGCCGTCGCACGTCGCTTTGCGGTTAACTATAGCGCCGTACGCCGTAAACGACTCCGGGGCGTCAAGCCGCTTGCGCTTGCCTTGCAAAAGCTCGCCTGCCTGCTTTACGCAGTCGGAATCGTACAATACGTAGTCGCCTAAAAAGTCCTTTACAAACAACGTCTTTTCGTAATCGGTACTTAGATTATTTGCAGACTGTAAGATTTTTTCGACCGCCGCGTTAAACCGCTTGTCGTTGCAGGATATATACTGCGGAGTGACGGTTGCCCTGCCGTTAGCGCCGACCGATATTTGCGCTCTGCCCACAAAAACGCCGTAAAGACCGGGATCGTCGTTCAGCGCCGCTACACATATTCGTCCGAGTGCTGCTACGTCGGTTGTTACGAGCCCGCTTATACCGAAAATTTGTCTGCTAGAAAAACCGGCGCGCAAACGCTCGTAATCGCCGCGTTCGCTGCCGGAAAGCCGAGCTTTCCAAAATCCGTTATTTAAGTTTACGCCCACGAACGCCGCCCTCCGTCGCTCAAACTACACTATCTACAAAATTCCAAAATATTCGACAATATGATTATATCAAATACTTTTATGTAAATCAAGTGAAAATATATTTTCCGTAAACTTTTCATACATAAGATAAATCCGAACATGCCGTTTAGTCATGTTCGGATTTTTATTGCTGCATTCGCTTTTACTTTAAAATATCGTCCAACGTCTTCATAAGTTTGTCTATATCTATCGGTTTAGCCGCATATCCGTTCATGCCGGACTCCATTGCTTCCTTCCTATCCTCATCAAAAGCATTGGCAGTCATTGCAACAATCGGAATAGCCGCCTTTTTGGGGTCGTCCAATGCGCGAATCGCTCTTGTCGCCTCATAGCCGTTCATAATAGGCATTTGAACGTCCATAAGTATCAAATCGTACGTGCCTGCCGGCTTTTCCTTCATCATCTCCACTGCCACGCTTCCGTCGTCCGCCGTATCGATTACAAAACCGGCAGTCTCCAAAATGGTCTGCGCAATCTCTTGGTTAAGCTCATTATCTTCGACAAGCAATATCTTCTTTCCGTCAAAGCGCAGCTCCTCGGGCTCGTCTACTACGTCCTTGCTTTTCTGCTCCATGTACGGTGCGGCAAGAATACTGCGAAGCTCGGAAAGGAACAGCGGTTTGGAGCAGAACGCCGTCACGCCGGCCTCCTTCGCTTCCTGCTCGATGTCCGACCAATCGTAGGCTGTAAGTATGATTACCGGAGTCATATCGCCTATCTTTTTGCGGATACGGCGCACAAGCTCAATGCCGTTCATGTCCGGCATTAGCCAGTCGATTATATACGCACTGTAGGGCTCGTTTTGCTCGATTGCAAACTCGGTGCGGACTATCGCCTCATGCCCAAGCGTTGTCCAGTCGGGGCGCATGCCTATGGCGGAGAGCATTTTGCTGACGCTGACGCAGGTATTGACGTCGTCGTCAACCACGAGCGCCCTCAAGTTTTCAAGCTGCTCCAGCCGCTGCGATTCGACAGGAGTGTCGGCGACTCGGAAACGGAAGGTCACAATAAACTCCGATCCCTTTCCTACCTCGCTTTCTACCGTGATCGTGCCGTTCATCATATCCACGATGTTTTTGGTTATGGCAAGTCCGAGACCCGTACCCTGTATGCCGCTCACCGTGGAGGTCTGCTCACGCTCGAATGGTTCAAAAACGTGCTTTAGGAATTCCTTGCTCATGCCGATGCCGGTGTCTTTGACGTTAAACTGATAGGTTGCATAGCCATCCGACGCTTCGGCAGTTTGGATAACCCTTACGCTTACCATACCGCCGGGCTTATTATACTTCATTGCATTGCTCAAAAGATTGAGCAGCACTTGGTTCAAACGCAGCTTATCGCAGATTATAGTCTCGTTTGTCACGTCTAATGTATCGATGTAGAATTCCAGCTGCTTGGACTTGACGTCGGCCTGAACAATGGTTTTTAGGTCGTGCATAATCTCGGGCAGGCTTGCCTCTTTCTCCTCGATCTTGACCTTGCCGCTCTCGATTCGGCTCATATCCAACACGTCGTTTATAAGACTGAGCAAATGGTTGCCCGACACCATTATCTTGCTAAGATAATCGCGTATCTGCTGCTTGTTGTCGATATGCGTCACCGCTAACGACGTAAACCCGATAATGGCGTTCATGGGCGTGCGGATATCATGAGACATGTTGTTAAGGAATGTGGTCTTTGCCTTGTTGGCGTATTGAGCCTGAGCCAGCGCCTCCGACAGGACGTTCTTCTGCTCCTGTTCCTTGCGAATAACGTCATCAATGTTGCGGAATCCCGCAAGGATAAAGCCGCCGCGACCGCTATCGTCATCCGCAATCTTTAAATATGTAAACTGAAAATGATGTATTTCGCCTCTGTCCAGTATGCGGTAGCTGCCGGTATATTCGTCACTTTCTTTCAGCTTTTCTTTTACAACATCCAGCGCGAGCGCCTCTGTCAGCTCTTGCCGATCTTCGGGATGAACGCGAACGGGGATATACTTGTCGAGAATGGAGTTATAGTCGTACTCCTCCACAGATTCCTTGTTCAGCCCCTCGGTTACATAGCCCTCCAGCTTGATTATCCGAGCAGTGGCTTGCGCCTCGTTGACGGCATAGACATTGGTATATTCGCGGCTGAGCGCTTCCACAATGGCAAGCTGTTCGGCCATCTTCTTGTTTGTCTTTTCCGTTGTTTGCAACAGCTTTTTGTTCCACCGTCCGCGCAAGTACATCGCAACAATAACGAATACTATCAGCGCAAGTACAACTACGACCGCAATTATTATTCCGGGATGCTGCTCCAAATACTGCCAAAAGCTGACGTTGCCGGCAGCGTAGGACGTGTACTTCGACGCCAATTGATTGAGCGTATCGTCGGAAATACGCTTAATGCATTTGTTCAGTATCGTCACCAATTCGTGATCGGTGTTTTCGCTTATGCGCATGCTGATAGGCGTAACCATACCGTTGACCGAACTGTAATACAGCGAATCCGTATGCCCGTGATTTATAAAATACTGCGCGGTATATGAGTATACATAAGCGACGTCCGCCTCGTTATCGAGCACGGCTTGCAGCGCTTGCTCGCCTGTGGAATACGATTTTACGTCGTATCCCTTTAGGGCGTTTTCGATAAGATTTTTACCTTGCGATTCGGATACGGCAACCTTTTTGATCCCGCCGACGTGGTCCATTCGCGTTACTCTCGCCATTCGCGCAGTCAAATAGCTGACTGTGTTGAAGCCGCTTACGATCACATCTTCCTTGATTGCGTTGTCGCCCTTGCTGTCAAGCACGATATTTACTCCGCTTTGGGCAAGACTGTTGTAATCCGCATTGTCGATCGGGGCTTTGATCGTATAGTCGATAGCGTCAACCCCCATCTCTGCGGCGACGATTTTCATTACCTCGGCAAAGTAATCAGGCATAATGCCTTTTAGCTCGCCGTTCTCCGTATAGGAATAGGGCTTTCTGTTGCCAAACGCCGTAACAGTGATTGTCTTTGCGCCCGAAACCACCTGACGGATATATTCCTTTTCACGTTCGGTAAATGACAATGCAGATGAATAACTCGGACCGTAGTACTGATAAAACAACACGTTTTGCCAATCGCCCTCGTTTATATCCATCTGCCTGATAGCGTAATTGATTTCTCTGAGCAGCCCCTTCGGGTCGCCGTCTTGAACAATAGCGTAAAAGTCGTCGTTTCCGATAATATCCAGCGTCTTTTCGTCGTCCGTCGTCTTTCTGAGGTCACTGGAAATTATCGCGTCGATCTCGCCGTTTCGCAAAGCGATTGCAAGCTCGTCGGCATTGCTGCGATAAACTTCCTCATATTTAAATCCCTTTTTCTTAGAGAACTCTTTTAAGATGTCGTTTTGAGTGTTGTTCTCTATCAGGCCTACTTTCATATTGTTATATGTGCTGTAGTCTCCGCTGCTGTACCGCGTTTCATCGGCGCGTATGGACAAAATGGTATTTTTTCTGCCGATAGGAAGTGAAAAATCAAACTTATCCTCCCTTTCCTGAGTCCAACTGGCAGAAGTCACAATGTCAATCTCGCCGCGTGCCAACATATCGAGCATATCGTCCCACGTTTTGTCATATCCGGTGTACTCGAAATTGAGATGCGAATATTCGGAAACGAGGTTTAAAAATTCAATGCCGTATCCCGTAAGCTTGCCGTCCTCGTCCTTCATGTGGTAGCCTTCAAAGCCGAAAATGCCCGCCTTAACCGTGCGGTTATTGGACTGCGTTTCTTCTGCGAATGCCGTTGCGGGTTCGGACAATCCTAAAATCAAGCACGCTATAAGCGCAAAAACTATTATCGCGCACATAATAAAGCGCGCTTTCACTACGGAAAACAGCGAGCGTGTTTGACATGCGCCGTATCCGTTATGAGATTTGTTTTTATATTTTGACATGTTTCGCATAGGCATCTCCCTGTCAGCTCCGAACCGCCGTTTTTAGTATGTGCACAAAAAACAACACTTTGTATTTATTATGCCATATTTAATTAGTATTGTCAATAGTTTACATCTTTCTGTGTCGGCATAACAAAACCCCCGCTTCCGCGGGGGCTGTATAGCTTGTCCGAAAATATTCTTTAAACCCGATTTTTGGATTTTACCGCGCCGTTATCGCACTTGTTTCCCCACGAATCGATAAGCTCGTCCTCTTTGTAAACGCAGATGATTTCGCAATGATTGGCACACTTGCCGCACTCAAAGCCGCGCGTTTTAAATTCTATGTCCGCAGTTTCGAATGAGAACGGTTTTTCTTTTCCGCTCCTTCGCGCCAGCACAGCAACGCCGAACGCACCCATAAGGTGTCCGTTCTCGTCAACGATAACCTCGCTGCCGACCGCGTCCTCAAACGCGCGCTTCACGCCCACGTTTTTGCTGACGCCGCCCTGAAAAACTATGGGCGCTTTTATCTTTTTGCCCTTGCCTATATTGTTAAGGTAGTTTGTAACGACCGCCTTGCACAAGCCTGCGATTATGTCCTCTTTTTTATGCCCGATCTGCGCCTTGTGCACGAGGTCGCTTTCGGCAAAAACCGTGCACCTGGCGGCAATATTCGTAGGCTTTTTGGAAGTCAGCGCAAGCTCGCCGAAATCCTCGACCGACACGCCCAGCCTATGCGCCTGACTAGACAAAAACGATCCCGTGCCTGCCGCGCACAGCGTGTTCATCGCATAATCGACTACAAAGCCGTTTTCGATGATAATGATTTTGGAATCCTGCCCGCCTATTTCGAAAATAGTGTTTACTTCGGGATGGATAGTAGTAGTGCCGATTGCGTGCGCCGTTATTTCGTTTTTAACCACGCAAGCGCCCGTCATAACGCCGATCAGCTTTCTGGCGCTTCCCGTCGTTCCCACAGAAACAATATCTGCGTCTTTTCCGACCAATTGACTTTCCAAGGCTTTCAGCAGTTTTTTAACCGCGCCGGTAGGATCGCCTTCCGTCCACAGATATTCCTTTGCGAGGATATTATTATCGCCGTCGATTACGACGCCCTTGGTGGAAATAGAGCCTATGTCTATACCTAAATACGCTTTCATACCGCCTTACTCCTTTCGCTGAGCTTTCTGACTTCTATCATATCATAAAACGCTTCGAGCCGCGTTTTTACGCCCGTTTCGCTCGTTTGCGAGTCGAAGCTGAAATGTAGAATAGGAATATTCAAATCCTCGCTCACACGCTGCAAAATGGGCATTGCGTCGTTTTCCGGCATACACCCGAACGACTTGACCTGTATAACGCCGTCGCAGCCCGACCGAGCAAACTCGATTGCTTCCGCTATCGTGCTGTTTGCCGTCGCGCCTATATCGAACTTGACGTAGCTTTTGGCATAATCGCGCTTGCGCTTGTTTTCGTTATGAATAAGCGTGCACGAAAAATTCATTTTTCTGTAAACCTCCATACCGAACTTGGCGAGCTCCTTTTCCATAAAATGATTGGAAAACGGTTCTTGTACGGTATAGTAATCGCCCACAAATCCTACCTTTATCGTTTCCTCGGGCTTGTCCACCTTGATGGCGTTTAACGCGTTCCAATACTCCTTGATAAGCCGCTTTACCGCTTTGCCGTCGGGCGCGGAGGCAAGCTTTGACAAGAACTCGTTATACGTTCTGTCAAACTCGCCGTCGTTTACCTCAAACCCGACGTTGCGGCGAATAAAGTCCTCAAACTTATCAAGCGCCTGCACTATTTTGGACGCCACAGGTAGCGCCGCAACCACCTTTACGATCGATACGTCGGGATTGATTATTTTAAAATGCTCCATTATGGACTTGGGTGAAGTCCACTTTATTTCCGACATGTTAAAGAACTCGAATTCATAGCCCATGTCTTGCAATATCTGTTTTTGAAGCTCGCCGTAATAATTCAGTCGGCATTCGCCGTAAATCTGCAAAAGACAGTTTGCGCCCAGCTCCAAAACCTCTAGATACGTGCCTAAGCAGTACTTAAACGGCGCACAGACGTAATCGGGACTGTACTTGCTGCCCAGCTCGAGCGTTTTTTTGGTTATCGGCGGAGGAATGAGATAATTTACCTCAAACCCTTTTTCGAGAATATACCTAAATGCATATGCATAGTTCCCTATGTGCGGGAAACAAACGATCCTATCCTTGTGATTCATAAGCCCCTCCGTCAGTCGTAACTCTGTTGTTGCTCTGCTTGCTTTTTCAGCTCGATAATATCAACAAAACTCTCTAAACGCGTTTCCATACCGGCAGTGCCGAACTGTGCGTCTACCGTCAAGGCGATCATCGGCTTTTCGGTGTACTTACGTATAAGCAGCTCGTCCATCATACTGTCCGTGCCGCACGGAAACGCCGTTACCAATATTATACCGTCAACCTTATCCTTCATCAGCTCTACCGCGCCAACAAGATGACGGTTGTACGGCCACTGCATTGTTATTGACACGTCGAGCGATGCGCGAACGCATTCCCGCTCGTCTACGTAATCCGCGATTATCGGCTCGCAGCCCATCGCTTTGACGGCGTTAATTATCGGCTCGCCTATGTATTTATCTCCTACGCAATACGAGTGCGCAACAATAAGAATTTTTGTCTTGTTTGAGCTTTCGAGCACGGCGTTTTGCTTTTGCTCGCGAAGCATATCAAAGTTCATCTGCGCCTGCTTAGCCATTATATACGCATATTTGATTTGCGAACGCTTGACGCCAAGGAATTTGCCCATTTTAAAAACCGCCTTGCGTTCGCGATAAACCTTTCTGTCGTAAATATCGTAATACAAAAGCTTGACGTTTCTGTCGCGAAACGTCGTGTTCACAATATCGGGCAGAGCCCAAAATTTAGTGCACATCTCATACTTCATCCAGTACTTTTGCCGCGGCACGAATATGTAATCGCACTTGCCTATAAGCCACTCGATATGTCCGAGCATAAGCTTAGACGGCAGACAGGCTTCGTCGATCGCAAGATTTGAACCGTTTGTAACGACTTGCTTGTCGGTTTCGGGGCTGACAATATAATCAATGCCTATCTCGTCGAAAAACGTCGTCCAAAATTTATGATGCTTATAATATAAAAGCGCTCTCGGTATTCCTATCTTCATATTTTACTTTGCAAAGAATGCAACCGCTATTGCATTCGGTCCTACGTGCGTGCCTATCGTACTGCCTATGATATACGAAGGTATATATTCCGTTTTGCCCTTCCAAAGATGTTCGCTGTCTTTAAGATACTTTTGCAAATAGTCGTCCGATAAACCCGAATACGCAAGCGCGTACGGCATATCAAAGTCAATGCCTCCGCATTTTTCAACAAGCTGATTTAATAGATTGTTGCTCTTTTTTGACCCCATCGCCTTGCCCAATAATTTAATTTCACCTTTAACAACGGAAATAACGGGTTTTATGGAAAGTATTTCGCCCGCTATCGCCGCAACGGACGAAATACGCCCGCCTTTACGCAGATACTTTAAAGTATCCAACACTGCAAGCAATTGAATTTTGCTCTTTTTTACGTCAAGCTCCTTTGCTATGTCGGCAGCGGACTTGCCTTCCCGTACCAGCCGTAAAGCGTATTGCAGCAATATTCTCTCGCCTATGCTCGCTTCGATGCTGTCCACTACATGAACCTTGCCCGCAAACTTTTTTGCCGCTTTCACCGCGCCGGAATATGTGCCCGACAGCTTAGAGGAAATAGTAATAGCTATTACGTCGCTGCCGTCTGCGGTCAGCTGCTTAAAGCTTTCCTCCCAGCTGTATTCGTTGATCTGGCTTGTTTGCGGCAGTTCGGCGCTTTCTATCAGCTTTTCAAAAAATTCCCTGTGAGATAAGTCTATGCCGTCCGAATACTCCTCGTCGCCGAAACGCACCTTCAACGGAATCAAAGATATGCCCAATTCTTCCGCCTCGTTTTTTTCCACGTCGGAAGCCGAGTCCACTATAATTTTAATCATTATTTTTTACCAGGTCCTTATAATAGGTTTTTAGATTTTCGACTATCGTCCCAAGCGATTTGTAAAAGAATATTCTTTCGTCCGCGGTAAAATCCACGCTGCCCGCCGCAACGGCTTTGTCCGCCCTTTCGGAAATATCAGAGGCAATTTCTTTACCTCTGTCTGTCAATACTATAACGGCGTTGCGGCCGTTAGCGTCATATTCGGCATAACCGTTATCCTGCATAATTTTAAGCGCACGCGAAATCGCCGCCTTATCTTCCAGCGTCAGCTCAACAAGCGCTTTAGCCGTAAGCCCTTGCGGGTTTTTATATAGATAGTAAAGACACATAACATGAATCGGCTTTAACCCAAACTTCTCTATCTCGAAAGTCTTGATCTTCTGCACCAGCTTGTTCAGCGCCAGAATGGAAACCGTAAAATCAACGAATAAATCTTCCATAATCACCTTTTAGTTGATTAGTCAACTAACCCAGTATATATTATACCAAGCGCATTGTCAACCGATTTGGTTGATTAGTCAACTATTTTATCGGAATTATATTTAATAGTACGTTATAAAAACAAGCAATAACTCGTCGCCCACAAGATTGCTCGCGAGGACGCAACACACTGCCTAATTTGCATGAATAATAAAACCCCCACTTTCGTGGGGAATTTACGTTCAATGTACAAAATCTAATTTTTCAAAAAGCTAACCAGTCGACGAGTAATCGTGTTACATTCCATTTTTATCAAACGTACACGTCATTGTTCACCTCTTCCTGCCTGCGCCGTTTTTGTAAACAATCCCCATATTTGTTAAATCATCAAATAATATTTCCGCGAAAATTCACAGGCTTTGCGATGTAACCAAAATTTGATAGGCTTAAATTTCTAAAGTAGTATGATAATAGTTTCGGAAATTCGTCTTTAATTTCTCCAGCCAATCATTCGCATTATTTTCACCACGATACATTTTTTGAGTTTCATACACTGCTTTCAAAAAATCTTCTTTAGAGGAAAAAACTGAAGGAAGCCCGTTCTTAAAAGAAGAGCTAGGGCGAATGTTGTATATAACATTCCTTTTTACTTGCGTATTTAATGGATAGCGTTTGCCTCTCCCTGCAATTTCCCATATCTTTTTCAGCCATAATTTTTTTATGGTAATATCGCCATCAGCCATTGTATATCCAAATATAAGATAATCGGCATTAAGCCTATACGGTTTTTCCGCCACGGATGAAACATATGATTCATAATTTGCTATATCAAATGCCGGCGATGCATTATAATTGAAAGCTTTTACCTCCAACATATTATCTTTAGGATTTGATTCCGACAAATAAAAATCAGGGAATTCTTGTGTATTGGTCGGTTCGCTCTCATAGATATCATTATCGAGAAACCATTGTTGCAACCAGCTTTGTAAACTATTTCCTACAGTATCTGTTGTTTTCATTGTGACTGTTGTATCGCCCAAACTAAAAACAATCCTACCCACCTGATTGATAACTGTTGATTTCAGTAGTGTGAAAATTTCTTGTGCTGTTTTTTCCATATGTATATCTCCTTTGTAAAGAATAAAATTACCGTCGAGCCGACTAATGTGATTTATTACTATAATTAGTTATCTTTTATGTAGCACTCTAAAAGTCGAGTAGCGACGGCTTTAATAACAGGAACAACAACTGTGTTCCCCAGCAAGTCGAATGCTTTTGCTAACCCAACATTATTATTTTCAAACATTGATAGGTTATAACTGTCAGGATATCCGAATAAACGCAGCCCCTCACGTAGCGTAAGTCGCCGTATTCCATCGCCGTCCACTACGCCAAGTTTTGCCACATCCATTGCGACCAATGTGGGCGCAACCGCATTATTATCGAGTATTTTGCTAAACTCAAAGCTTAATTTGCCCGCAACTATATTATATCCTTTTGGCTTAGTAGTATCTTGTACTCTTTCTTCTATATAGCCGCCGTTAATCTCTTTTTGCACTAATTTCTTAGGATGTTCCAATACTAGATATCCCTTATTGACCAAATCATCTAATATTTCTTTTAAGTTATCGCTTTTAAAGAATGTGGAAATTTGCTCTGCCGTCAGTGGCATCCCATCCATCCATTCTATCCCTATTTCATCTGCCCAATGATGCTTTCTTCTTTCCTTGAAGAGCTTTTCGATCAATTGGGTTTGTTCTGACGTAATCTCCCCTTTAAGACCTATAGTCCAACTATGGATATTGTTATCCCCACCGCGTTTGTCCTTAATAGATTTTCCATATAACTCTTGTGGCCGATAATGGCGCAACAAACATTTGGTAAAGTGACTTTCTATGCATGGTTTTCCGTGTTCAATAATCTCCCCAAATAACTTAGTCTTTTCGGGGAAATCGTCCATATAGACTTTAGTTTTTAATGTGCCAACTATATATACTCTCAATCTTGATTGCGCAACGCCAAATTTCTGCGAATCCAATAATCTCCATGTGACACTATATCCAAGCCCATTTAATTTACGAAGAATCGTCGTTAATGTCCGCCCAATCGGATCGGCAGTCTTTTCACGATCATGTAATATTAGTCCTTCCACATTTTCTAAAATAAAACCATATGGTTGTTTTTCTCGCAAAATTCTTTCTATCTCAAAAAATAGTGTGCCGCGTGTATCTAAAAAACCATGACCTTTCCCTGCCGTACTGAACGCCTGACAAGGGAATCCGCCAAGTAGGATATCAAAGTCAGGAATTGTCGCCGCATCAATATCCCGTATATCTCCACGTATGATTTCCTGATTAAAATTCGCATTTAAGGCTTGGATTGCGGACGGTTTTATTTCGGAAGTAAGTACACATTGGGTTTTGAACCCCAACTCGGATGCTGCTTGCTCAAAACCAATTCTTGTACCGCCCATGCCGGCAAATAAATCTATGAATTTAAGCAGCTTTTTCATATGCTTTTATTTAATCTCCATAATATTTTCTATTATAACATATATCTGGCTTTTTGTAAATGAAATGCGTCCTAATTCCAGCATTTCGACATGCCAAACAGTTAATTCCGACCAGTCGAGAGTTTCTGCACAATTGCGTTAGGAGTTTGTAGCACAAATAATAATTTGTGGTTTTTGCAATAAAAAATGACCGCCCAAAAAATGCAAAAAGTCGGTCAATAAGCAAACTACTTATAGATTCACTGCCTTGGTACACCCAACAAGATTGTGCGCGGACTACGCGCCGAAGAACATTAACTCTTGATTATATTGCGCTTTCTTTTTGTATGCATTGATTTGTTTATTCTATTCTACGGCACACTACTCCATTTGCTGGAATAGTAAAACCCCCACTTTCGTGGGGGCTTGGTATACCACATTGAACATAAATTGAACTTAATGGATCATCTAAATAGTAATAGAATGTACTCAATCTAAAACGAATATTCTACGCTAAATTGAAATTTACCGTCCTACAACGCTTAATAAATCTTTGGGGGCAACGTCTTCAAAACGAGCAAATAAATCTTCTCCCCATTCACGCCAAAGATTATATTGGCTCTGTCCAAACACATTTGTAAACAAACTCGGTTGTTTGAATACTTTGACTGCGTTATCCCAACCAAACTTATCTACCAAATAATATACGAAAGAGGAATGACGAAAATAATATGTTGTATTATCGTCGTTCTTTAAATGGTATCCTTCTTTTACCGACCAATATGCTTCCGCATCTTTCCATGCGTGTATATCGTCATTTACGGTTTGTTGCGCTTGTTGGTAGATATGCTCAAAATCAAATCCATGTTCCACCGAATAAATAATATCTTCTTGTATTCCGGCATAACCAAACTTACGGTATTCTAACGAATAGGTATATGCCGTATATTCTGCAACGCCTTCGCTCAGCCACCGATAAACATAGTAATCGCCATTCAAAAAATAACCGGAAACATGCTCAACGGCGTGTGTAAACTCGTGTGCAAACTCTATCAGATTAGAGAGATATATGCGATGGTTAATATAGTCAGTGTAACCGCCTACCTTATCTACATAGTATACGTCCTCGTCAACGAAGTATTGATATTTGGGTTGCAGATTTTCAAAAGTATAATCAAACGCTCCGAGAATGTTATCTACCGTGACGGACATCTGCTCAAAAAGTTTTTTTTGCGATGGATAAGAAAAATCAGACCATTCGATACTAAGCTCACTAATACCACTAGAAAAACCAACTTTATAAGGATTATCGTAATCTTTTTTTATATGCCAAACGCCCCAATCCGTTTCTATCAATAATGGGGTGGCAACCGTAAAAGGTATATAACGAATTGAATACTGCGCGGGTGCAATCGTTTGCAAAATCCCAAGTGCTTTGAGATATCTGTTTTTTAAATCGGTAAAAAGATTATTAAAATCTTTAAATGCCGTTCCTGAAATTTCTTCACCAACAGCAAGCAGATTATTTTCAAATAAACTCTCTATATCGATTCCTTCATCATATAGCCAATTTACAAATGAAACAGCTACTGTTTTCGCATTTTTTACAGTTTCCTTGTCAGAGAAATTAGAAAAAAAGAGCGGCGCTTCCATATCAAGAAGATACGGCTTTTCGGTTAACAACGATACAACTTTCTTATCTTCCGTTTCAAGAGCTTTGCCGTTTATTTCAGCGCATAAGCGTTCACTCACGCCCCATAACAAGCCGTAATTTAATGCCCCACTGCCAAGCGATTGCAATGTAGTATGTAAAAATACCGTAGTATCGTTTGTACCGAGATAAATACGACCTCTTTCGTTTTCAGCACGGCTTGAAAACCCCTTACCTATAATATATATCAACGGTATATCGGGCGCCAGCTTACTGAAAGCCACTTCTGCAAAAGATACTATCGCTTGCTTTTCTTTATCCGAATACTGGTCGCTTATGTATAATTTGTTCTCTCCTATAGTAAATTCCTTTCCCGAAAGAGAATAAACAATTTCCGAATCGGGTTCGGAAAAGCTCAATTCAAAATGTTCATATTTATATGTCAGCGTAGCACAAGCAGACAATACTGAAATGCATAATATTAAAAACGCTAAAAGTGTAGTATGTTTTTTCATTTACGCCTCTAAAATATTGCTTATCGTAAAAATTATAACATATCAACACCATAATTGCAAGCGAAAAATACAAATGGCACTATGGCGGGCGCTTGATATATAACAAGCGCGCCGCTGCGCGGCGCACTCAAAAAACCTAAATCAAACTTGATTGAAGTTCAATTTAGGCTTAGAGTGATACACCGCGACGAACGTAAATTGACACGAAAGCAGTCCTTACAAATTATTTATTCAATACATAATAGTCGTAATACTTTGTTCCGTCATGACCGATAAGCGGCTCTTCAGACTTAGTAAAGCCTAACGCAATCAATGCCGTAATACGCTCCGTAGCGGACATGATTGCCTTTGTTGCTACTATTGCGCAGCCGAACAAATCAAACGAAGGCATCGCTATTATTGATAGTATGCTTTGAATTTCAGACGCCTTTTCATAATCGCTACGCAAATCGAGCCTAAGTAGCCCACAGTTTGTAAAAAAGTCTTTTTCGTCACGACGAAACTCTTCTATTGTGCCTATAACTTCATTTGTTGCTTTATCAATAATAGCAAATCGCACAAACCAGCCGTTTTTATAAGCGTCCTTCCAGAAAACCAATGCGTCGCGCATACGCTCGGGTGTGGTGTAATGAAAATCGTCACCGTGGCAATTATCGCTGTTAAAAAACGGAACGGCTTTTATATCGCTGTAAACCTTTAATAAATCGTCAGCATCCCCGTCGTCCACCAAACGCAAAATATATCTGTCGTTTTGCAGCGTAGGGCATGTCTTGTAAATATCCATAAAATCTCCTGTCAGTGTTTTGTTACACTTAATATCGTAAGGATTAAAAAGCGTTATGGGTTGCGGGCTTATGGCATACTGCTTCGGATTGCACCCGAACTCGCGCGCAAAAGCGCGAGTGTATCCGTACGCACTGCCGAACCCCAAATCTAATGCTACGTCCAACACCGTCACCTTCTCGTCGCGCAATCTAAGCGCCGAGTTGCTTAGCCTCAGCCGCCGAATATAGTCCGACGGCGTTACGCCCAACAGCGAAACAAATATGCGCCTCGCGTACCACGGCGAAAACATAGCGACTTTTGCTAAATCGTCGAGCGTTATATTCTCCGATAAATGCGCCTTTATGTAGTCCTGCATTCGCTGGACGGCTTCGATTTGTTCCTTCAACGCTTACCTCATAAGTGTACATATATTATATCACGTTAACGTAAAAAAATCTCAACTAATTTTGCTTTATTTTGCGCTAATACGATAAGTTTTACAGCTTATAAAAATATGGAAGCCATATCATAAAATCCGCCGGCGTTTTTTTGATTATATTATAGATAATAAATCGAGCCAATTTAAATGGTACTATGGCGGGTGCAAGATATATAACAAGTGCGCCGCTACGCTTGCCGTTTTGCAAGCATAGCGCAAACGACAAGATTGCCCGCGAAAACCGCGGGCGACCTTTGCGCTACGCGCAAGCGGTTAGCGAACTGCGTGCCGAATGACTTAACTGTTTCTATTATTTTCAAGTCTTTTTGTTGTTTACTATTCGCATTGCCTATCTACGGCACGCTACTCCATTTGCAAGTATACCAATAGAAATGCCACCGCAATGCAGTGGCATTTCTATTGGTACACCATACTGAACGTAAATTGAACGAAATATATGTTAGTTTTATTTTATAATATCGCCAGCTCTTTATCAGTAAATAATTTAGTTGCTTTTAATATTTTTTTCAAACACTGTTTGAAATTTTCTTTTGCCACGCTTGTTAATGCCTCTTTTGCATAAATAAAACCTATTACATTCTCAATTTGCTTTCGTATATCATCAATACTGCATTGTTCATAAAAATTTCTGTCCACATTGTATATATAATAACCCGTAAACACCGTCATTTTATTTATAAAATCTTTATACTCTCTCAAATACAATTGTAGTATGTCCCACATTTCTTTTTTATTAGACAATGTAAGGGCTTTATATGCCGTATCGCTTTTTTTACAAGCAGCTCCTGCAATATGGACAGCTTCTGCGGCTTTCTTTATTGAGTCGATGATAATTTCCATTCTCTTATCGTTTGATTGTTTATCGCTTTTTAAGTATTCCATTCTTTTAACTCCATTATTAGACTATTATGTTTGAATTAGAATTTTCTTGTGTCAATATGAATTATCTCGCTTGAATTTTTAATCCGAATAATTGCTTCATATTCGGGCACACATATTTTTTTGCCTAAAATTTGTTTTGCGTGTTGCGAATCGCTAACGTGCATACAAATCTTCGTCGGGAATAATACATCTATTTTATCAAACAATGACTGTTTCATATATTGTGTAGCTAAAATTATGCGAATATTTCTTCGTGCAATATTATACAAATCATAAATTGCACTATCATTGCTTTTGTGAGGCGGCAACAAGCACTCAAATCCATCTATGATAACTATCTCACCATCATAGACTTCTGGTATATCTGCAAATGTCGTATATCCTGCATAATCATTTCTTTTAGGATTTACAATACAAATGCCACTTTTGGGCATACTCGATATTAGACGTTGCAATAAATATGTTTTTCCGCTTCCTGTTGTACCAGATATAAGTATATTTCCAGAATTCTCAAATGTCGTTTTCACGCCACAACCAAAATTTAATTCCATACTTCTCACCCCAAAATTTGTTTAATATCAAATCCAAGTTTTGTTGCAACACCACGAATATATCCATAAACTTCCGCACAATACTCGGTCGGTAACACTTTATATAATTTTACAAAATTTACAAATCGCTCATCTTGCAAAAGCTCTGAAAATACGGTTGATAAAGTAGACATACAACAATTTGATGTATTTGCTGTTTTGAGTGATGTAGGCTCGTCCGTCAAGCAAAGCAAGTAGTCAGCTGACACATTAAAAAAGCGGGCAAGGGCAGTTATTGAATCGGCTGACGGATTTGTTTCATAAATAGTTCCGTCCTTGCGTTTTTTGCCCTTTACCCAAGACTGTATTGTCGCATTAGGCAATCCTACGATTGTTTCTAATTGGTATGCGTTCATTTGACGGTCGTGCATTAGATTTAATATTCTTCGAGTTGTTTCTGTCATTTAATACTCCATTTAATTGACAATTGCCCATATCAAATTGATTTTGATATTATATCACATAATTAAATTTTTTTCAAGCGTATACTATACGCAAAATATTACTTTGGCACTATGGCGGGTGCTTGATATATAACAAGTGCGCCGCTACGCGGCGCAAGCAAAAAGCCTAAACTAAACTTGATTATAGTTCAATTTAGGCTTAGAGTGGTACACCCGACAAGATTCGAACTTGCGACCCTCAGAATCGGAATCTGATACTCTATCCAGCTGAGCTACGGGTGCGGATTAATATTTACTTGTGTTATGGTGTTGTCTGGCATTATCGTCACCCGACACTGACAGCTGTGCTACGTGCGTCGATTATTCCGCGAAATTGGGGATTTGGTCTAAGTAGTCCTCATTTATACCGACAAGAGTGTAACCGTACTGACTCTCCGAAAGTAAAACGTTTTCCGACACATTGAGTGTTCTCCACCAGCTTGTAGACACGTCCTTTTGGTTATCCTTTGCGCCATAGGTCACTTTATCGTAAAAACACGTAACCTGCGTTTTGTTCGCGTTTGAGTAAACATACTTAAAATCTATCGTATAATCATCAATCTGCGGAGTTTCATTCTTATACTGATAATAATAATAGCAATAATACTTGCCTGTTCCGTTCTCGCTGAAAATATAGTAACTACGCTCTTCAATCGGGGCGTCGCTAAGCCCAGCATAGTATTTCGAATCGAACCGAAGCGTAGGCATCGCTTGAGCGGCATTTGCGGTCGTATCGCCGCCGTTGCCACCGTTCGGCACGGATAAATCATCGCCGCAACCGACAAGGCAGGTCGCCAAAGCCGTTACGCAAGCTGCCGATAATATAAGCTTTGTCAAGAATTTTTTCATAAATTGTTATTCTCCGTTGACTCTACCTAAATTATATCACTTGTATATTTGCGTGTCAACTTTATGCCGATAGTTTTTCCGCCACATAAAGCAAAACGCCGTCGGCAAAATAGCCGACGGCGTTATCGTTCAATTAATTATTTTTTCTTCTTTTCGGGTTTTACGGGGAAGTTGGTTTTTGCGGTCAACTTAACAATAGCGACGCCCTTATCCGCGACCTTGCCGTTAAACGGCTTATACGTGATCAAATCGGTATACTCGCCTTGCGGAAGCTCGGGAATGTACGTACTGCCGGAGTTGTTGACAACCACGTACACAATGTCGTCGCCCGCTTTTCTCTTGAAGAACATCACGCCGTTATTTGTATCGATTCCGCAGTATCTGCCGTGCGCAAACACTTCTCTTTCGTTCGTTCTTACCGCGCCGAGCTTTTTGTACCACCTAATCAATTCCTTATCGGCATTGCCCCACGGATAGCACTTTCTGTTGAACGGGTCTTCAAACCCTTCCATGCCTGCTTCGTCGCCGTAATACACGCACGGCACGCCGGGCAGAGTATACTGCAATGCCGAAGCGAGCTTGACAAGCTTAACCGCCTCATCGCGGTTTTTGACCGTCGCTTTCGCCTTGTCGTCCTTGCTATAGACCTCGCCGTTATCGCCGAGCACGGTCAAAAGTCTTGCCGTATCGTGATTGCCGAGCACGTTCATCAAGCAATCCACGGCATGCTTGGGATAGTTATTTACAATGACCGCCACGGTGTTGTTGAGTCTGGCGCTGTCGCCGCATCTTACGAAATTGAGTATATCTTCCTTGAACGGATAGTTTGTTACGCTGTCCAGTTTTCCATCGGTGATCACGCTGCGAGATCCGTAACCGTAACGCAAGTTAGACGCGTCCATGAAGACCTCGCCGTACACCACGGCGTCGTTATTCTCCTTTTTAGCCGCGCCTACGCAATGCTCGATAAACGCATCCGAGAGCTGTTCGCAAACGTCCAGCCTCCAGCCTGCAACGCCCATTCTCGTCCAGTATCTGACGACACCCTCCTGTCCGGTTATGAACTCGTCGAACATAGCGTCGTTATCATTGGTCGCGGGCATGATGTCGATATTATCTCGGCACTCATAATCGTTGTTCCACTGTTTGAACCTGTACCAATTGTAGTACGGGGATTTGACCGAACCGTACGCACCGTTACTTTCGTAGTTGCCGTACTTGTTGAAGTAAATACTGTCGTCGCCGGTGTGCGAGAACACGCCGTCGAGAATAATCTTTATGCCGCGCTTGTCGGCTTTTTTTATCAAGTCCTTAAGGTCGTCGATAGTACCGAAGTCGCTATCTACGCGCATATAGTTGCCGGGGTCGTACTTATGATTGGAATGCGCCTCGAATATAGGCATAAGATATATGCATGTGACGCCCAAGTTTTTCAAATATGTAAGCTTTTTCGTTATGCCCTTGAGGTTGCCGCCGAAGAAATCGACGTTTTCGATCTTTCCATCCGCATTAGGTCTGTATTCGGGCACGCCGTCCCAGTCTTCGCGATATATAGCGTAGTTCTTAGTCTTGTTACGCTCGCCGCCAATGAAGAACCTATCCGGCATTATCTCGTACATAACTCCGCCGTCGAGCGCGGTGGGCGCGTAGCTGTCCGATGTGACGGTTAGCTGCCAATCGCTGCCCTTGCCGAGCAGCGCGCGCAAATCAACGTCGCTGCCCACGCGGTAGCACTGCTCCTCGTTTTGTATATCGAAGTGGTAGTAGTATAATCCCGGCGTAGTGACCTTGACGGTGATCGCATACGTATACTCACCGTCCTCGTCCTTGACAAAGTTCATAGGATACCTAACGGCGTCCTCGTTCTGCTTAGTCAATACGAGATAGACCTCCGACGGATTTTGCGGGCGTGTGAACTTGAGCGTAAGGCTGATCGGCTCACCGACGGTAGCCGCGCCCGTAGGCGACTTGCTACTACTGCAATTTGGGAAAAAGTCTACGGTTTTACTCATAATATTACTCCTTTTTGACAACGCCGCCGTACATTTATCTCGTGCGGCGGCATCATTGTCGGAAAGTTTAACTAATTTAGACACCTGATTAAGTGACGCGGCTAGATTGTCGCACGAACTTATTCAGCGGTTACTGCGGGCGTTTGACCTTTTTGAGATTCCAGATGTTTTTGGCGTAGTCGTATATGGAGCGGTCGGACGAGAAAATACCTGCCTGAGCGATATTGACAAGCGCCATTTTGTTCCACTTGGCTTTATCGGCATACGCTTCGCCCATTCTTGTCGCCGCGGCGATGTAATCGTCGAAGTCGAGCAAGCACATATACGGATCTGCGACTTGGTAGCAGCCGGCGATGAGGTAATCGGCTATGTCGGAGAAGCTCTCCCCGTCAAAGCCGACGCGAAGCCTGTCTACTACGCGCTTGATATCGTTGTTGTGCGTATAGATGGTAGACGAGTTATAACCTGCGCGCCATGCGCGTTCAACCTCTTCCGTCTTCAAGCCGAAGATGAATATGTTGTCGTCGCCCACGCGCTCGCCTATCTCAACGTTTGCGCCGTCGAGAGTGCCCAGCGTGACAGCGCCGTTTATCATGAACTTCATGTTGGACGTGCCCGACGCTTCCTTGCCTGCAAGCGAAATCTGTTCGCTGACTTCGGACGCGGGTATAAGGTGTTCCGCCTGCGTGACGTTGTAGTTTTCGACGAACATAACGTCGAGCTTCTGCTTGATTTTGGGGTTCTTTTGAATTTCCTGAGACAAGCAGTTGATAAGCTGGATTATGCGCTTTGCGTGCATATAGCTACCCGCCGCCTTCGCGCCGAATATAAACGTCTGCGGCGCAACGTCCTTACCCGGATCGTCTAAAAGCTCGAGGTAATAATGAACGATCTTGAGTACGTTGAGTAGCTGGCGCTTGTACTCGTGAAGGCGTTTGATTTGCGTATCGAACCTTGATTCGGGATTGAGCACAAAACCGGTAGTCTTTTTGACATAGTCCGCGTAGTCCCTTTTGTTCGCCTGCTTGATCTGACCGATCTTATCGAGCACCGCCTTATCGCGCGTGAACTTAGCAAGACCGCTGAGCGTTTCGGGCTTGGTGTAGAAGTCCGGTCCGATAAGCTCTGTGATCAGCGCGGACAGGCGCGGATTGGACTGAATGAGCCAGCGACGGTGAGTAATACCGTTGGTTACGTTGGTGAACCTGTCGGGATAGACCTCGCTGAACTCGCTGAAAATGGTGTCCTTAATAATCTCGCTGTGCAGAGCGGACACGCCGTTAATCTTTTGCGAACCGATCACGCACAGGTTTGCCATTTTGACTTGGTTATTATTGATAATACGCATTGCGTCGATCTTTCTGCCTTCGACCTGCTTTTCTTCCATTGCCGCAACAAATCTGCGGTTTATTTCGCAAGTGATGGCATAGATACGCGGAAGCACAAGGCGGAATGTATTTTCGTCCCATTTTTCCAAAGCTTCCGCCATGACGGTGTGGTTTGTGTAGTTGACCGTGCGTGTGGTTATATCCCACGCATCGTCCCACGAATAGCCGTGTTCGTCCATAAGCAAGCGCATAAGCTCGGGAATGGCGAGCGCGGGATGGGTATCGTTGGCATGAATAACCGCCTTGTCGGGCAGGTTTTTGACGCTCTTATAAAGACGCAGGTGGTCTTTAATAATGCTTTGTAACGATGCGGAAACGAGGAAGTATTCTTGCTGGAGTCTGAGCTGTTTGCCCTGCGAATGGTCGTCCGACGGGTACAAAACTTTGGAAATGAGCTCGGCTTCGTTTTCGCGCTGCATAGCCTTTTCGTAATCGCCCTGCGAGAACGAGTGCATATCGAACTGCGTAGACGATGTAGCCGTCCAAAGCCTGAGTACGCTCACGCCCGCGTTGTCGCCGTAGCCCGAAATCATAACGTCGTTGGCGAGTGCGTCTACGCTCTCTCCGTCCACATAGCGGACGTGCATTCTGCCGTCCTGCTCGTACTCCTCTACTCTGCCGCCGAAATTGACGGTAAAGCGTTTATCGGAGCGCGGCATCATCCACACCTCGCCGCTGGGCAGCCACATATCGGGCAGCTCGACCTGCTGGTTATCTACAATGCGCTGGCGGAACAAGCCGTACTGATAGCGAATGGTAAAGCCCATTGCGGGATAGTTCATGGTGGCAAGGCTGTCCATAAAGCAGGACGCAAGCCGCCCAAGACCGCCGTTGCCCAGTCCCGCGTCGGACTCTCTCTCTAAAATGCTGTCGAGCGAGAAATTCATCTTTTTTAGACATTTGTCGAACTGTTCGGTAAGTCCTAAATTGAACAGATTGTTCTTAAGCGACCTGCCGATAAGAAATTCCATACAGATATAATATACGCGCTTGTACTTGCCTTCCGCAATACGCGCGTTGTTCTCCTGCTTTTTCTGAAGCAAAAGGTCGCGCACGACCAAGGAAATTGCCTTGTACATTTGGTCTTCATTGGCAAGTTCGGGCGTGATAGCAAAGTAGCGGGCTAACTTATCGAGTATAAGCTCCTGCACTTCATTAGTTGTCTTGTTCATATATCCTCCGTTTCCGAAAAAATGTTTTTGTAAAGTATGTTATGGGCGCATTTTGCGCCACGGACACGCCGATTAAGTGACGCGAACATGATTGTCGCACAAACTTAGGCAGCGAGCCACAACGTCAATTGTAAATTATGCGCGCGAAAAATGTCAAGCGTTTTTCCGTCTTTCTTTGCGCTATGCCGCGAGCACGCGGTAAAGCACGTTATACTCGAGCGCCGCTTTACCCCAAGAGAAATCGCATGCCATTGCGCGCTTGACCAGAGCCGTCCACGCCGCCTTGTCGTTGTTGTACATGTCGAGCGCACGGTAAATTGTTTGATCCATAATGTCCGAGTCGTATTCCTCAAACACGAAGCCGTTGCCTGTATCGCCCTTGCCGCAATCGACAATGGAATCGATAAGTCCGCCCGTGGCGCGCACTACGGGAACAGCGCCGAACCGACACGCGTACATTTGAGTAAGACCGCACGGCTCTGTGCGCGACGGGATAAGGCATATATCCGCAGCCGCAAGCACCTTGCGTGACAAATCCTTGTTGTAGGTAACAAGCGCGCGCACTCTGGGGCTGTACATGTTTTGAATGTACGAAAGGTATCCCTCTATGTCCGCATCGCCCTTGCCCAAAATTATAAGCTGCATGTTGGTGTCGAGCAGGTTCTTTCCCGCATTGTCGGCGTTGATGGACTTGCGAAGCAGATCGTAGCCCTTGTACGCAACCATGTGTCCTATCATGCACACCATGGGAACGTTCTCGTCCTCGGGCAGCGACAGCATGCGCTGAAGCTCGATCTTGTTTTTCTTTTTCGCGCTCAGGTTGTTCGCGTCGTAGTTGACGAACAGCGATTTGCTGGTCGCTGGGTCGAACTCGTCAACGTCGATTCCGTTGAGTATGCCTACGATCTTTTCGCGGTTTTCGATCAGCACACCGTCCAGCCCGCCCGCGTATTCGGGCAGTCTGATCTCGCGCGCATACTGCGGGGACATGGTCGTGATTTTATCGCAAGTGACGATGGCGGCTTTAGCAAGATTGATTTTGCCGTTGTACTCGACAAGCGGAACATTCTCGTCGGCAATGCCGAACACGTCGCCCGCAATCACAAGCGGATATATTCCCTGATAATTTATGTTGTGAATGGTAAAAACGTTCTTGATACGTCCGTAGCCCTCACGGTTCTTGTACTCTAATTGATAGTACACCGGCACAAGCGCGGTAAGGTGGTCGTTGGACTGTAAGATCTCCGGCTTGAAGTCGAGGTACGGCAAAAGCTCCAGCGCGGCGCGCGAGAAGAACGCAAACCGCTCCGCGTCGTCGTAGTAGCCGTAAAGATTGCCGCGCTTAAAGTAGTACTCGTTGTCGACAAAGTAATAGACAACGCCCTCGTATTCCATGCGGAAGAGTCCGCAGTACTGATTGCGCCAGGCAAGCCCGACGGTAATGTTGCACACAAAGGTCATGCTGTCCTTAAACCTGTATGCCACGTCCTCGTACAGCGGCATCATTACGCGCGCGTCCGTCTTTTTTGTCTTGTTTAGCGCGCGAGGAAGACTTGAACACACCTCGCCCATGCCGCCCGTGGATGCGAACGGCTCGGCTTCCGTCGTGATAAACAGAACGCTGTGAATTTTTGCTTTTGCCATATTGATTGTTTTCTCCTTTTATCAAACCGGATGTTTAACGGACTTATATATGCAAAGGCGTGAAAGCAAGTGAATATCCGTTTTGTCTTATTGTAACATATCGGGCGACGTATTTTAAATTATTTTACAAACCTGCCCGCAAATTTAATTGATTATTTTGTCGTTTTTTTTGCAGGCGCTTTCTTTGCCGATTTTGCGACTTCCTTGTCCGCAGTCGCCTTTTTAGCCGCAGGCTTTTTCTCCGCCGTTTTTGCGACTTCCTTCTTTGCGGCGGGCTTTGCCGACGCCGCTTCCGCTGATTTTACTTCCGCTTTGGGCTCTGCTTTAGGCTTTGCGGATTCCGCTTTTTTCTTGCCGCTCGGGCAGTACAGAAGTATGCCGCCCATGGGAGGAACGTCTATGGATAGCGACTGATCCTTGCCGTGGCTGGCTATATCGTCGGTCTTGTACACGTCGCCCGACTGATTCCACTTGAATATCTCGGTGCGAAGTAGCTCTGTGTATTCGCCTGCGTGCGCGCCGAAGCGGTAGCCGTCATGCGGCACGGGCGAGAAGTTGATAATCGCTATCATGCGGTTCTCGTCGCTGTCGCGGCGCTCGTACACAAGAATGTTCTGTTGATAATCGTCGGCGACAAGCCACTCGAAGCCTCTCCAGTCGTAGTCGATTTCGTGCATGGCGGGATAGTTTTTGTAAATGCCGTTTAGCACGGACACAAACTTTTGCAGGTCCTTGTGCGCGGGATAGTCGAGAATGTTCCAATCGAGTTCTTTGGAGAAGTTCCACTCGTTGAACTGACCGAGCTCCGCGCCCATGAACAGAAGCTTTTTGCCGGGGTGCGACCACATATACGTGAGGAAGTTTCTGACGCCCGCGAACTTCATGTCGTAGTCGCCGGGCATTTTGTTTATAAGCGAACCCTTGCCGTACACCACCTCGTCGTGCGAAATGGGCAGGATGAAGTTTTCGGTGAACGCGTATATCATGGAGAATGTTATCGTGTTGTGATGGTACTTGCGGAAAACAGGGTCGACCTTGATGTACGACAATGTATCGTTCATCCAGCCCATGTTCCACTTGAAGTTGAACCCGAGACCGCCCATATCGACAGGGCGCGAAACGCCGCCCCAGGCGGTGGATTCTTCGGCTATCATGAGTGCGTTCGGGTACTTAGCAAACACCGCCGTATTGAGTCTTCTGAGGAAGTCGACCGCCTCGAGGTTCTCGTTGCCGCCGTAGATGTTGGGACGCCATTCGTATCTGCCGTAATCGAGATACAGCATACTTGCCACCGCGTCCACGCGCAAGCCGTCGATGTGGTACTTGTCCAGCCAGTAGAACGCATTGGAGATGAGGAAGTTTCTCACCTCGTTCCTGCCGTAGTCAAAGCAGCGCGTGCCCCACTCCTTGTGTTCCATGCGGAGCGGATCGGAATGCTCGTACAGCGGACCGCCGTCAAACTCGTAAAGTCCGTCGCCGTTTTTGGGGAAGTGCCCGGGCACCCAGTCGAGAATGACCGCAATGCCGCAGGAATGCATTTTGTCTACAAGGTACGCAAAGTCCTCCGGCGTGCCGTAGCGCGACGTGGGCGCGAAGTAGCCCGTAACCTGATAACCCCACGACCCGTCGAACGGGTATTCCGCAATGCCCATAAGCTCGAGGTGGGTGTAGCCGGTTTCCTTAAGGTACTCGCTCATCTCGTCGGCGAACTTGCGGTAGCTGAACGTGTTGCCGTCGGCGTACCTGCGCCAGGACGCGATGTGCGCCTCGTACACGGACATGGGCGCGGAGTACGGGTTTTTCTTGTTCTTGAGGTACTCGCCGTCCGTCCATTTAAAGTTGTCTATATCTACGACCTTGGCGTTTGTGCCCTCAAACGTTTCGCGGTGAAAGGCGTACGGATCGCACTTATATATAGGATAAGAGAAGCCGTTCTCTATATAGAATTTATAGTTGTCGTACAGCTTGACGCCGCTGACGGTGACTTCCCAGATGCCCGACTCGGTAATCTTGGTCATGCGATGCGCATTGTTATCCCAATTGTTGAAGTCGCCGATTACGGCAATAGATGTGGCGCGCGTGGACCAAACGCGAAATACGGCCGTGCCCGTCTTGGGATCGAAATGACAGCCCATATATTTGTAAGCGTCAAATAAATCCCCGTGGTGGTACGCGTCAATCATCTTTATATCCATAAATATCTCCTAATGGTGTATTGTGATATTGGAATTTTCTCACAACTAAGATTATACACCATTCAAAGGCAAATATCAAGCCTTTTGCAAAATTAAGAATTAAGAATTTAGAATTTAGAGTTGAAAAGGATGGGACTCTTCGCCGTTGGCTCAGAGTGACAAAACATGGTTAACCGATAAAAGCATGTTTTGTCATACCGAGCGAAGCGACGTATCTCAACCTTATTTAAATTTTGCATTATTATTCAAAACACACAAAATCGTCCGCTGTGCATTTTATCTCCCGCTCGTCGGCAGCGGAAAATTTGTCGCGCACTCCTACCGTGTAAAACCCCGCGCTTTTTGCAGTCGTAACCGCGCGCAGCGTATCCTCAAACACCGCGCACTCGGCGGGCGGTAGATTTAACCGCTCGGCGGCAGCAAGGTACACGTCGGGAAACTCCTTGCCCTTGCCTATTTCCAATGTAGTAACAACGGCGTCGAAAAATTTTTCGACGCCGTTGTTTTTTAGCGCCGGCAAGCACATCTCCGGCGTAGCCGACGTGCACACCGCAAGCTTTACGCTTTTACCCTTAAGCGCATTTAATATTTTTTCCGTTTTAGGCTTGAGCTTGAGCTCGGTCGCATACAAGCCGACTGCCATTTCCGACCACTCGGTCATTAAGTCCTCGGGCGTGTCGCTTAATCCGAACCGCGCTATCGTGTACTCTGCGGCTTGACGGTACGACATTGCGCCTACTTTTCCCATGTAATCGGGCGGCACTTCTATTCCGCGCCTACTTAAAAACCGCTTGTCTATATCCGCCCAGATCCACATGGAATCTAAAAGCGTTCCGTCCAAATCGAATATAGCGCCTTTTATATTGTCGGGTAATTTCATGTCGATTTAATCCTGAATTCCCAATTTTTAATTCCGAATTATCTACTGTACCTTCTTTTTGAGTGCGGACAAATTCTTGATCGGCACGTATACGTCGCGATTGCGGTTTAGCACTTCTTCCGCCAGGTTCTTGTACGCTATGCCGCCCGCGGACGTCGGGTCGAACTGGCTGATCGGCATGCCGAACGACGGAGCTTCGGCAAGGCGCACGCTTCTAGGTATGCGCGTTGCAAACGCTTTTTTGCCGAAGTAGTGGGTAATTTCCTCCGCGACCGAGTTGACAAGGTTGGTGCGCGAGTTGAACATTGTTACCACAACGCCCTCTATTTCGAGCGACGGATTGAGTATCTTTTTGGCGAGCTTGATCGTGTTCATAAGCTGACTCAAGCCCTCGAGCGCGAAGTATTCGCCCTGCATGGGAATGAGTATGCTGTTTGCAGCGGTCAGCGCGTTAAGCGTGAGTAGACCTATAAACGGCGGGCAGTCTATAAAGATATAGTCGTAATTGTTCTTTATGGGCGCAATCGCGCGCTTGAGCGAGCTTTCACGCTTGTCAAGGCTGACAAGCTCGGCTTCCGCGCCCGCAAGGTCTATGTTGGACGGGATTATATCCAAGTTTTCCACGCCTGTATGCAATAGCGCGTCCTCGGCGGTACAATCGCCTATTATAAGGCTGTACACCGAGTTTTTCACCTTGTGCTTTTCTATGCCCAGCCCGCTCGACGCATTGCCCTGCGGATCGTTATCGATGATCAGCACCTTTTTGCCGAACGCGGCGAAGTATGCCGCAAGGTTAACACACGTGGTGGTTTTGCCCACTCCGCCTTTTTGATTGGCTATAGCTATCGTCTTTGCCATATTTATCATAAGTCCTTTTCAGTTGAATTATCGTTGTAAATAAGTTTAGTTATCCGCCGCTCCGTTCGTTTCCTCGGGGTCGAGATATTCGAGCGGCACGCCGTAAAACTCCTCGTATAATGCTACAGTTGCGGCATAAGCGCGCTGTGCCAGATCGGCTTTGCGCTTTGCTGTGGGCAGCTCGGTATTAACGTAAATGGGTTCGCCTATCTTGATCACCGCCTTGGGAAGGTGCAGCAGCTTCCGTAGTCCTTTCGGCTCTTTAAAGCAGTACAGCATGGGCACGACGGGAAGATTGAGCTTGTCCGCGTAGTAGTATGCGCCGTCCTTGTGCGGACGCGGTTTTTTATAGCCTATCCACATACTTTTTTCGGCGTAGAAGTGTATCTTTGCCGACTGTTTTTCCGCAACGTACTCCAGCATTTCGTTAAACGGGCGCATGCCTTTAAAGTTGATAGGAAGCGGAACTTCGCCCGCCGCACAAAGGATTTTTCCGCCGACGGTGTCCTTGCAGTTGTGCGGTGCAGCCACTATGTATCTGCTTTGCATACCCGTAGCGCGCAGTGAAAGCACGGCGTCCAGGTATCCGACATGATTGGATGTGGTTATGCACGCGCCCAGCTTTTTGAGCTTTTTTCTGCCCTTGACGTGCCAAACGCCGAACACGACCGCGCCGCCGAAAAAACCTATCAGCTTGAAAGTCGTACTCCAAAACCAATGTGAGATATGCCAGAATGGGTTTTTTGTACGCTTATACACGTATGTACCGTCGGTCTTGGCGCTTCTTTCCGTGTCGAACGGCGCGCCGTCCACGTCGAATAGTCTGCGCTTTTCCAGCTCGGTCAGGTAGTAGTCGTATATGTTTTTGGTCATCTTGCCGCGCTCTCGGATTTTGGCGACAAGGCTGTCGTACAGCTCGCGCGGGATTTCCCCGTTCGCGGCAAGCGCCTCAAACATCTGTAAGTATTTTTCGGTATTCATCGCAGAATGTCGCCCTCGACTTTCGGCGAATCTTTGTCTTCGGTTATCTTAATATCGATATCGACGTCGCCGTCATTCACGCCGTCCGCCGCGTCTGTAAGCAAATGAGCGCCGTCGTCGTCATCGCTGCCGATAACTATACCGCGCGCCTCGTACACAAGCCGCTGCTTTTGCGCCTCTTCATCCACAATATCGGCAACCGCGCTTATGCCGTTGCCGTCGGCGATGAGCTTGTCTATGTTCTCCTCGTACTGCATGAGCGCAGACTTGTCCTTGAGAAATGCGCGTATGCGCTTGATCGATTTGCTCCTGCGATACACCGTTTCGCCACAGCCATGCATGCCGATGAACACCTTGACAGTCCCCGCCTCTATCACGTGCGGGCAATAGTTGATCATGACGGGCGTGTGCATATATATGCTGTCAAGCACGGCGTTTGGTCCGCCCTTAGTCAAAAACACGTCCGCCGCACCGTACAGCTCGTAGGCGTTTTCCAAAAACTCGTAAGTTCTAAACGTCATGCCGGACGAAACCTTTAGCCTGCCCGTGCCCTGTTCGATTGCCCTGAAGTAGTCGTACTTCTTTTTGTTGTTCCCGGCTATAACGCACAACGTAATGGGCAGGCCGCTCTTGATCAGCGATTTGGCAAACTTAGGACCTCTGCCAAGCATGTAGCCGCCGTCGGCTATGACTACGGTAAACTTGTCCTGCGGCAGCCCGAACTTGTCCCTAAGCTGCTCGCGCGTTAACGCGTTATTCTCCACGCACTTGCGCACGCACGGCGTAACAAGCCTCAAATTCTCCTTTTTGAACTTGTACTTTTCCGCTTTGGCGTATGCGAGCGGATTATCCACAATGAATATGCCGTCGCGCCTATCCCAAAAGGTATGCAGCGTCGGATCGGGGTTGTAGTTGATGACTACCACGTCCGGATCGATGCGCCGCTTGTACTCCACCGCCAAAAGGTCGGTAAAGTAATGGTTGGATATTATAATGTTCGGCTTGCGCAGCTTTAACGCCTCCAGACCCTGCTTGAACGACTTATGCGCCATTTGGCGGTGGAAAAACCTTAACAGCTTATGTCCGCCCAATAGCGCGATAATCGGAAATATCAATCTACCGAAGTACGGGATCTTGTTGGTGTTTTGCACCTGCTTGATCAAAAACTTGTTCATTCTGACAAGATTAGGAAAGCCGTCCTCGGTGAGGATAAAGCTTTTCTGTATATCATAAACGTCGCTGTACCTGTCGATAAGCGCGTCGTATATGCTGTCCATCGAGGAGATGTGTCCAAATCCCGATTCGACATAGGTCAGAAGAATTTTTTGTTTCATTGTGGCTTAAAAATTATTTCCTTACGAGCTTATTCGCAAACGCTCTACACACTAAACTTGTTCTTGCCCTTGTTGAGCACGATCGTGCGGCGCTCGACAGGTCTGCCGATACGCTCGGGTGCGATATCGAGCTCGACCTTGGCGGTAGTTCTGTTGTCGATGATTATATCCGCCTTGGTCGGAGAATATTTGTACCGCACTTCCAGCGTGCCGACGGCGAGCTTTAGCTCGGTGCGGAAGTCCTTGATCGCCGTAAAGTCGGGCGTGATCCGTATCTTGCTCGCGCCGTCCTTGACCGAAACGCCGCCGAACAGCTCTATCGCCTCGAATATAACCGCGGATTGGTAGCTTTGGCACTGCGTGCCGTAGCCGTTGAAGTCCTCGCCAAGCGTAGTCTTGCCGTCTGTCGCGGCGCACGAATAGCGCGTATCAAACCTAAGTCGCGCCGCGTCTCTCCTATCCAATGCGGTAAGCGCGGAGAGTACCGCCCATTCAAGGTACGGCGAGGCGTTGACCGTGGCGGACAGCAATCTTGCAACCGCCGACCTGCGATCGTCCGGCACAAGCCCCGTAAGCACGACAAAGGCATTGGCGCGATCGTCGTAGCAGTCCTCGCGAGTGGTGTAGCCCAGTCCGTCCCATGTGCTTTCTATAAATTCGGCAATGTTGACCATGCGGTCGTCAAACTCTTCCTCGTAGTCGTTGTTGCCCACAACCGAGCCGAGCTCCTTCATGAACGCGCACGCATTGTAATACAGCGCGTTCTCGAGCAATACTTCGTCCACGTTGTACAGATTGTCGTACCAACGGCGAGTGCCGTCGCGCAAGGCAACGCCGTGCTCGGTCATCTCCCATTGCATAAGGTAGTCGCACAGTTTTTCGTAGTTAAGGCGGAAAAACTCGATATCCGTGGTATAGTTGCGGTATGCGCCGAAAATACCGTAATCGCTTAGCGCAATCAGCCCGTGCGACGGAATGTCCACCGGCACGTTGCCCGGCACACACGAATACAGAATGTTATCCTGCGAGTATTCCATAATGTCGTCCAACACTTTCTTTACAAGCGGCATAGCGTCGTAGTAAGTAAGCAGCAGCGCGCGCGACGCGATGGATGCATCGCCCAGCCACATAGTGCGCTCGCGCTCGGGCGTATCCATTATGGTCGAGCCCATGCTCAGATACAGCGTGTTGACCGCCTTGCCGAACAGCGCGTCAAGCTTGTCACCGTCCGACGTGAACGTGCATGTGGGCATTGTGTTAAACCCGAGCTCGCGGTAGCCAAGCTTGACCACTTTAACGGAGCGCGGCATAGTAAAGTACAGCACGCTTCCCATCATGGGCAGCATACCCTCGTAAATGTTTAGCGTGGGTTTGGTCGTGTACGTTACCGAATGCGCCTTGTACGTGCTGACCTCGTCGCCGAAACAGCCCATTACCTCGGTGCGGTCGGTGGTAATGGTGATCACTTCCTGACCGTTACCCGCCACTTCCATGTACGGCGTGACGCGCATCTCGCGCGGCAGATTGATAATATACGTGTCCCCGTCGAACTGATCGGTAATCTTTTTGGGTTTGACGATTATCGGCTGAGCGGAAAACTTGTCCAACGGAACAGGGCGAAGCGTCACGTTGCCCATAACGTCGTCCGGATAGCTTGCAAGCACCGTTGCGGGCTTGAACTGCGTAATGTTATATGCGGGGTCGTACACGTTCTGTATAGGACCTTCGTGCGCGGCATCGTAGTTGACGTTCCATCCTGCGTAACAGCAGTTTGTAGTGCGCGGCGTGCGGAACGCCTCGTTCTCGTACACCATAAAGCTGCCGTCGCTGTAGATTTCCAGGTCGTTGCATTCGAATATAAATCCGGCGCGCGGCGAGCAAACAAGATCGCGCCCGTCGTTGCCGTAGTACTGGCAGAACACGACAATAATATTGTCGCCTTTGGTAAGGTACGAACCGATATCGAACTCGTCGTAATAAGCTCGACCGTTACTGCGGTTGAGCCCGCCGTTCCACACAACCGCGTTGCCGTTGACAAACAGATAGTAGTGCGAATCGCACGCGGCACGGCAAAACGCGCGAGCTGGCGGCTTGTTTTGCCCGAACGAGAATGTACGGCGCATGATCACGTTAGAATTCTTTTTGGCAGCGTCGGGCGACCAAATCCACTTGGACTTACCAAACAATATTGTAGGCTGTTCTTCTGTCTTTTCCATAAAAAACTCCACAAGGGCACAAAACCGCAGATCAAGATAATGCTGCGGCCGCGCGCCGTACGGGCGATCAACTCCCGATAGACACACCCATAATAGTTTACCACACCGAAAAAGCTTTTGCAACCTTTTAGGCAAAGGTTTTGACAAAACGCCCGCTCCGCAACAAAATTACCCCGTGATAGTGGGACTTGCGATTACCTATCGCAAGTCTCACTAAGCGGGGTAATTTATGATCGATTGAAAATCAGCGCCTCGCCTTACCTTATGGTCAACGTCGTGTTGCCTATTCTGACCGTGCCGCAAACTCCGCCTTGCGTAACCTTGGACGGTTCGAGCGTAAGGGCAAGCGTTGCGCCGTTTTGCGTGCGGGTAAACGTTATTTTACCCGTGGCGTTGTCCTCGTTGCCGCCGAAGTTACCCCAGCAGTACGAAGCGTCGGTTGACTTGCTGTAAGAGAACAGCTGCGCCGAGTACTGTCTGCGCAAAGCTATCAGTTGTTTGAAATAACCATGTAAGTCGGCAAAATCGGCTTGGCGCGACCATACTATTTGGTTGAGCTTTGGCGGCGAGTTGTACGAGTCTTCGTTGCCGTACTTGGTTCTGCCCATTTCGTCGCCTGCGAGTATAAAGCTCATGCCCGGGCTCATCATGTACACCGAGGCGACAAGCTTGCACCGCTTTACGTCGTCCGCTACGGGGTCGTCGTAGAACAATGCGCTTTCGTCGCCGTGCTTTGCGCCGCGGATTTGATCCCAAAGCGTGTAGTTGTCATGCGCCGCCGCGTACGCAACGTTGCGCGAACCT
>JAIEFT010000023.1 GCA_029066805.1 Clostridiales bacterium
GTTATTTTGCTCGGGCTCGGGTTCGGTTGTTTCGGGTTCATCCTTAGCGGGCACAATGGTACTGCTGCGGCTCATAACCTGATACAAAGCTTGAATATCAAAAACCATGGTGGTCTTGTTGTCGCCGACACCGGTTTCGATAACCATCTCTTTATCCACAGACGAGATTTGGCGAATTTCAACAATAGTGCCGATAATGCCGCCTATGGTTTTGACGAGATCGCCGGGCTGAAGCGAACGATGAAGCTCATCTGTCTGTTTTGCGCGCTTTTTGTTGGTGAACATGGGCACGACAAGCAACGCGACAATGAGCAATGCCAACAACACAATAAAGACAATGGTTGTGGGGTCAATGGCGTTTAACAAAGAAAACGATACCATAACTTACTCTCCTTGACAAATATAAAATTCGTTCTGTAACGCAATATTTATCAGTGACATTATATCACAGCGCAAAAGATAAATCAATCAAATATCAAGTCTTATTCATATTTTTTACTTATTTTTTTGTCTGATTCTTTACTGTGCTAAGCGTTTTTGCGTCGAATATGCCCACTAACCTTTTTGACAGCTCGCGATTTGAAATTCCTCCGTCAATTACAAGCTCTAACGGTGCAAGGTCGATAAGATAGTACATGAGCTCGGCGGCAGTTTGAGCGCCGATATTAATAACAGAGTTTTTAAGCGAGCCGGAAAGATTGTATCCGCCGTTCTCTTCTCTAACGGTAAGCTTGTTCACTTTGGGATTAACAGCACTGATCAGAAAGCGCAAAAGCTCAATATACGTTTCATCGTCGTAGAGATACGCACCGTTATTGCGCGTAAGGTTGCAAATTTCTATCCAACGCTCTTTCAGCTCGCACAGCTTGAAATTAAAAATACCGTCAAGCGTCATGTTGTCCTCGACGCGGATTATTTTGTTCAAAAGCTTGTGCTCGTTTTCCCTATCGAACGCAACAAGCGTATGAATGAGCAAATCGAAATTAGTTTTGGAAAGTCCTAAGGAAAGGTTGCGTTTGATAAAGTCGTACTTGCCGACCACGCCAAACATTTCAACCAATCCTTCTTTTATGGTTTCCCTCATTTGTGCGCCGGACGCCGCTTCGCATCCGAACGAACAGTACAGCCGTCTACCCGAGGTACGCAAAGCGGACACGGCAAAACAACTTTGCAATTTATTCTTAATAACATCGTCAACAGAATACAACCAATCCGCTCTATTATAGTCAACGCTGATAGTAATTTGATACATACCTCTCCTTGTCGTAACAGCGTCCCGAAACCGAGATTGCTACCACGCCACAATAGGTATTGTATGAATCCTAAGTGCGTTTTACGCACGCAAAACGAATTTAATAATTTGTCCGAGCCAAAAAAGTATAAAAAATTTTGATAAATTGCATTAAAAAGGTTGATTTTTCCTTTTGGATTTGATATTATATTAAGGCTTTGGGAGCATAGCTCAGTTGGGAGAGCATCTGCCTTACAAGCAGAGGGTCATAGGTTCGAGTCCTATTGTTCCCACCACTTGCATATAATACAGTACGGCACCATAGCCAAGCGGTAAGGCAGGGGCCTGCAAAGCCCTAACCCCCGGTTCAAATCCGGGTGGTGCCTCCAAAAACGCACGGACTACGGTCTGTGCGTTTTTCGTTAACTAATGATAATTCCCTGCCGCTGTGGTGGAATAGGCAGACGCAAGGGACTTAAAATCCCTCGGGTGAAAGCCCGTACCGGTTCAAGTCCGGTCAGCGGCACCAAATGGACTATCGCGTAAGCGGTAGTCCATTTTTTATGACCGGATTTGAACCCGAGTGCACGTGAGCAGTTTACATTGTAAATAAATTCTGCTATAATGAAGTCAACTTATAAACGGAGTGTTTCAAAATGAAACTTTGCATTGTATTAACCGGAATAGTCTTTAAAAAATAAATTTATAAGGAGATGACTATATGGCTATTCCGGATATCAAAAAAATATATCCTCGTAGCGAGGACAAACAGATTGTATATCTGAAAAACGTTATTACCAACCCGAATATCGTAGTGGGAGATTTTACATTCTACAACGATTTTGTCAACGATCCCAAAGACTTTGAAAAGAACAATGTTCTTTATCATTACCCTATTAACCATGATAAGCTGATAATCGGTAAGTTCTGTTCGATTGCTTGCGGCGCACGGTTTTTGTTTAATAGCGCAAATCATACAATGCGGTCACTTTCAACATACCCCTTTCCGATTTTCTATGAAGAATGGGAACATGGCATTTGGGCAGATAAAGCGTGGGATAACAAGGGAGATATTGTAGTTGGTAACGACGTATGGATAGGTTACGAAGCCGTCATTATGGCAGGAGTGACGATTGGCGACGGCGCAATCATAGGAACACGCGCAGTTGTAACTAAGGATGTTCCGCCTTATACGATTGTCGGCGGTGTTCCGGCAAAGCCTATCCGTAAACGATTTTCAAATGACATTATAGAACAACTGTTAAATTTAAAGTGGTGGGATTTGCCTTCCGAAGAAATATTACCTAAAATTAAGTACATTCAGTCGGGTAATATTGAAGAACTGATTAAAATTAAATAAAAATAAGGCAGGTAAAGTTTTGGCTCTACCTGCCTTGTCGTTTACCTATCATTGAACGACCTATTCTCGTATAAACTTTTTATCAGTCGGCGGTGCGTCCATATCGGAAATATAACGCTCCACTTTCATATGCAAATCGTATTTGTTGCGAAGCTCGGTAATTTTCGCCATCATTGGCGAAGCATGATGCTTATCAAGCGAAGATTGGTCTTGCCAACTATCGATTAAAAGCACCGCTTGAGGGTCTTCCAAAGGGAAAAAGTATTCGTATCTGATATTTCCATTTTCGGCACGTATATCGTCCACTATCCCGCTTGCAATCATTTCCTCGGCAAACTTTTTGCGTTTACACCCTCTCCGCTATAGTAAATAATAATTGTAATAGCCATAGCTCCCTCGGTTAACGTACAGGCGTATAGTTTATCTCGGACTTGATATCAGTCGCTTCAAGCTTGAATATAACAGGGCGCAATCCGTCGTTGCAACTGCATATAGCTACACCCGGCGTTTTTATCCAATCACCGTAATAGAACACGTCGTTACCCGCTCCGTGCGCGAGCGCAAACACATACTGATATATCGCTTTCCACGCTTCGTCGCACATTCCTTCGGGTTTTGCGTAGTCGGCATAAAACACTTGTCCTGCTTTCATCATCGGGCAAGCGGTTAAACCTTCCGCGCCGTACTCGGCGGCAAGCTCACTATCGAGCGTGGTTTTTAATACAGTTATTCTTACTTTATTCATTATTTCTTCATGAGCTTTGCGCCCGATTTCCAAGCCTGCCCGATCTTTTCGCCAATGGCATAATAACCGCTTTGGAATTGGTCGAAAACAAAGGCATTCAGCTTTTCGGGAATGACTCTTCCCTTTTCGTCAAGAACATTTTCGTTCGCAAGCACGTTGAGTATTTCGCCAAGCACACGAAATCCGTAAACAGTATTCTGACATTCGACAACCTTACATTCCAGCGTTAGCGGAAACTCTTCTACTATCGGCGCATTTACTCGCGTACTCTTTTTTGCATGCAATCCGGAACGCTCAAACTTATCGTTCATCTTGTTGCCGGTTGCAATACCGAAAAAGTCTGCCGCCTCTATGTGGTCGACATCGGCAATGCTCAGAGTGAACGCACCCGTGCGCTTAATGTTTTCCGAAGTTTTATGGTCCTCGTCTATATTCAGCGCAACCATGTTTTCGGCGCATACTCCGCCCCACGCCATGTTCATAACGTCCACGCTGCCGTCCTCGTTATATGTAGAAATCATGAGCACGGGCATAGGAAAAGTATAAGGCTTAACTCCCAAATCTTTTAGCATAATTTAACTCCTTATATTAAATTTTTAGTATTATATCACTAAAAAACAACATACGCAAGTATTTAATATTATCTCACATAAAAGACATATTTCCAATGTTATTATTGTTTATAATTATTGTTGACTATAATCGGCTTTTGTGATATATAACGTAAGGAAACAGCTTTTGAAAAGCATTTAAAGGAGCCGAGTATGAAAATTTTAGTTACGGGCGGAACGGTATTTGTAAGCAAATACATTGCAAAACACTTTGCGGATAACGGGCATGAAGTATACGTGCTTAACCGCAATACAAAGCCGCAACTTCCCAATGTTACGCCGATAGTATGCGACCGTGCGGCTATAGACAAAAAGCTCGATATACATTTCGACGCTGTTATAGACGTTACCGCATACACCGCACAGGACATAAATAATTTACTCGATAGTCTTTCCGGCTTTGATAATTACGTCATGATTAGCTCGAGCGCGGTCTATCCCGAAACGCTTGATTTGCCGTTTAAAGAAAGCGACACAACCGGCAAAAATAAGTTTTGGGGTGATTACGGCACAAACAAGATAGCTGCCGAAAATGCGCTGATAAAAAGAGTTCCCAATGCCTATATAATCAGACCGCCATATTTATATGGCGAGTACAACAATGTTTACCGCGAAGCTTTTGTGTTTGACTGCGCGGAAAAAGACGCGCCGTTCTACATGCCGAAAGACGGATCAATGCCGCTACAATTTTATCACGTAGCTGATTTGTGCGAGTTTATAAAAACCGTGCTTAGCGCTCAACCGCAAAATCATATATTCAACGTTGGAATCGCCCCGATTACGATAAAGCAATGGGTTGAGCTATGTTATTCCGCAGTAGGTAAAACACCGAAATTTATATGCGTATCGGATGATATAGAACAAAGAAACTACTTCCCTTTTTACGACTATGCTTACATACTTGACACAACACTGCAAAACAAGCTCGTTCCAACGCAGTTACCGCTCGACATCGGATTGAAGCGCGCGTACAAATGGTACAAAGATAACAAAGACCGGGTAAGATCAAAAAATTATTTTGAATTTATCCAAAATAAATTAAGGTAGAGACTTATCTCTACCTTTTGTTATTGTATCAAATTCTACACCTTAATATCCGGTTGATACGGCACATACTTCTCTGCTTTGAACAGCGGATCGATGTACTCGGTTAAGAAGTCAACCACTTGCTGCGGCGCTCTGCCTACAAAGTTGATAGGCTTGAGAATGCTGTCGATTTTGTCCTTGATAGCGGCAAATTTAGGGTCGCCCTTAATGCGTTCGATAAGGTCGTTCTTTTCCCCGCGCTCCTTAACCGCCTTTGCACTCTCCATAGAATGTTGCCTGATCGCCTCGTGCAGCTCCTGTCTGTCTCCTCCCGCGAGCACGCATTCCATAAGAATTTCCTCTGTAGCCATAAACGGCAGCTCGGCGTTTATTCTGCTCTCTATAACTTTGGGATAAACCACCATATTATCGGTTATATTAATATATATATTAAGCACCCCGTCAAGCGCGAGGAACGCCTGCGGGATTGTCAAACGTTTGTTTGCGCTGTCGTCGAGCGTGCGTTCAAACCACTGGGTTGAGCATGTAACAGCTTCGTTAAACGGCATGCTCTCTACAAAGCGCGCGAGTGCGCAAATGCGTTCGCTGCGCATGGGATTGCGCTTATACGCCATAGCCGATGAGCCGATTTGGGTCTTTTCAAACGGTTCTTCCACTTCCTTAAACGACTGCATTATGCGGATATCGTTTGCAAACTTGTATGCGCTTTGTGCGATTTGAGAAAGCAACGACACAACAGAATAGTCGAATTTGCGTGTATACGTTTGACCGCTGACAGCAAAAACATTGTAGAAGCCAAGTTTTTCTATAACCTTCTTTTCAAGAGCCTTGACTTTTTCGCCATCGCCGCCGAACAGCGACAAAAAGCTGGCTTGAGTGCCTGTAGTACCCTTAACGCCGCGAAGCTTGTAGTTTTGCATAAATGCCGTAAGGTCGTTAAAGTCGAGGTACAAATCGTACAACCACAGTGTTGCGCGCTTGCCAACCGTTGTGAGCTGAGCGGGCTGTAAATGTGTATACCCAAGCGTGGGCAAATCCTTGTACTTTAATGCAAATGCGCGAAGCTTGTCCATTACGGTAAGCATTTTACTTTTTACAACGTTGAGCGCATCGTAAATCTGAATGAGCTCGGCATTGTCGGTCACGTAACAACTGGTCGCGCCAAGGTGGATAAT
>JAIEFT010000024.1 GCA_029066805.1 Clostridiales bacterium
CGCGATAACCGAGTGAGTAATCCTCAAAGAACAATTCGACGCGGCCGGAATAATCGGTGATGGGCGAAAAATCGCGCAAAACATCACGAATGCCGTTGTCGATAAAATCGTTGTAGGACTTCTTTTGCACTTCGACCAAATCCGGCATATCGATAACTTCGTGGATCTGAGCGAAGCTCATACGCTCGGTATTGCCGTATTTAACCTTGGAAATTTTTCTTTCAGCCATACAAACTCCTAAAAAGGTTATTTAATAAGTTGGTGTATCCCGCGTATGGGAACAATGTCATTAGTAAAAATAGCGCACAAAAGCGGGCGGGTAAACACCTGCACCGCAAAAAAGTCTTTTAGTGAAGAACTCTGATTGCCAATCGACGCTCTCTTTACTGTTTATTACGCCCTACGCCCAAAACGGGACACTAAGGCATTTTCTAAGTTTATCATACCTTGTCAAATATGTCAAACAAAATAATGCGTTATTTTAAAAAAATTTTAAAAATAAAATGGGTGTTGTCCCCTGGGGCTGTTTTACCCACCCCGGGAGTCCGTGCGCTTCGCGCACTTCCTCAGCAAGCTGCGGAAGCACACCCGATTTATCATCGTCGCATTTTTGCCATACGCAGCAACCGAAGATTATTGCAAGTAAGCCAAATACTACTCAAACAAAAAAGAGAGTGACAATTGCTTGCCACCCTCTTTGTGTTCCCTATTGATTATTCTTCGGGTTGTTCGGGAGTTTCTTCTGCGGAATTTTCTTCCGTTTTGGGTTGTTCGGGTTGATCATCCGATTCGGTTTCGGGAATTTCGCCATTATCGGAGTTTCCGCCCTTGCCCTTCTTTTTCTTGCCGTACATCATGCCGAACGCGACGCCGCCCGCAACAAGCACGGCTGCGGGAATGCCGATGCCAAGTCCGAGCGCAAGCCCGAGATTTGAATCGTCATCGTTGTTGCCCTCGGTCTTATCGCCGGTATTGTCGCCCGGCGTAGGAGTGGGCGTGGATGCCGGATTAACCGTTTTTTTCCATGCGGCAATAGCGTCCGAGTCAAGCTCGGCTATCATCAAGACCGCAGAGCGAGCGCCGACTTCGAACTTATCGCCGTCGAAGTTGCTAAGCGGGTTAGCAAGATCGGCGGTAGCATTGGCGCCGTTGACAAGAACCTTGTAAGTTCCGTTAGGAACGTCAAATTCCTTAGCTTCGGTCTGGTTGTTGAACATAAGCACAGCATAGCTGTTACTGTTGGGATCTTTTACCGCATAGAACGCCATACCGTCTGTGGTTTTGGGATCGCAGAGCGTGACATTTTCCGTAATCTGCTCCGACGTGGTGAGTCGGAATTGCGGCAGATTGCGCTTAATTTGAATCAACGCCTTGTAGAAAGCAACCATATCCTTGTTGGTATCGAGAAGCTCCCAATTGATTGCGTTAACGTGGTCGAGCGATCTGTACGAGTTGTCGGAGAAGAAGTATGTTGAGTCGGACAGATAGTTGTACGGACGTCCGTCGAACATGGCATCTCTCCAGTCACCTGCCTTGCCGGTGATTTGAACCTTGGTCGTATCGATTTTTTTGCTGCGCAGCATTTCCTCGCCCGCGGGCATAAACGCAATGCCCTGGCTTGTCAACACGCTGACCGCAGCCATGCGATACATAGCCTTGATGTTGTCGTCGGTGTCGTTTACAGAGGTCTTGAGCCTATCCCAAAGCAAACTGTTGTCGTGGCTTGCAACATAGTTAACGCTCTGCGTGGGCGCGGAGAAAGTTTTGCCGCCACCGCGCGCGCCGTTATAGACAGACGAACCCTCGTTCTTCTTGCCGGAAACGAAGCCTACGCTCGAGAGGTAGCCCTCATCGGCAAAAACGCTGCCCTTAAGACCGTCGCGGATTGTGTCGTTGAAAAACGCAATGTTCGGCATCTTTTTGGCATTAGCCATTTTGGCGGAATCGCTCTCTGCAAGAGTGTCTGTACCGCCGTTCCAGCCCTCGCCGTAAATGATGACGTCGGGATTGAGCTTGGCAACCTCTTCGTAGATTTCGTTCATGGTTTTCCAATCGTGACAACCCATAAGGTCGAAGCGGAATCCGTCGATCTTGTATTCTTCAGTCCAATACTTGACCGAATCGATCATGAACTTGCGGAACATATAACGCTCGGAAGCGGTAACGTTGCCGCAGCCGGAAGCGTTTACGTATGTGCCGTCGCTGTTCATGCGGAAGTAGTAACCGGGCATGAGCGCTTCGAAATTGGAGTCGGCAGCGCCGGAAACATGGTTGTAAACGACGTCCATAACCACCTGAATACCGGCGTTGTGAAGCGCCATGATCATCTGCTTCATCTCGTTGACGCGCGTATAGCCGTCGGCGGGATTGGACGAGTACGAGCCTTCGGGCATATTGTAGTTAAGCGGGTCATAGCCCCAATTGAACTCGCCCTTAACAGATCCGTTTTCCTGCGTGATGGTACGGTCGAATGTAGCAACCTCGAAATCCTCGTTGACCGATGCAAAGTCGAAAAGCGGCTGGAAGTGGACCTGCGTTACGCCAAGCTCCTTCAGGTAGTCGAGCGCGGTCGATTGCCCCTTGCTGTTTTTTGTACCTGTTTCGGTAAGTCCGAGGAACTTGCCACGGTTTGCCGCAGAAACGCCGGAGCTTTCGTGAATGGTCAAGTCACGCAAGTGCGCCTCGTAAATTACTGCTTCCGAATACGACTTGAGTTCGGGATTCTTTTGCGTATCCCAACCCTCGGGATTGGTGGACTTAAGATCGAGTATCATTCCGCGCACGCCGTTTCTGCCCGCACTTCTTGCATACGGATCGACGATTTCATTAGAGGAAGAGCCGTTGCTCACAACATAAGTGTAGTACTTGCCCTTAAGATCGTCCTCGATTTGAGCGGTCCACACTCCCTTTTCTCCGCTCGTCATGGCAACGTCGTGAAGGACTGCGTCGCCCTCCTCGCTTGCATCGCCCTTTTCGTAAACCTTTACGCTCATGCTCGAAGCGTACGGCGACCAAACGGTAAACGTGGTCTTTTGCGCGGTGTACTGTGCACCGAGTACGCCGTTGTAGTTATACTTCTCGCCGAACTCTTCGGTGGTGTATAAGCCGCCTATCGTTACGTCGCGCTTAGGGAAATGCGTCTCTTCGTCGAACGCAACGGTGGGTTCGTCAAACACAGTGTAAGTTGCGCCGAAATCGACTACGAACGAATCGCCGAGATCGAACGTGATTTTTTTGTCGCCCTTTTTAAAGCCTTTGTTTGCAACCGACGCCGTTTTGATAGTCTCGCCGTTCTTTTTAAGATTGAACACCGACGTATCTTCGGCTGCTATGTTAAGCTCGAGCGTAACCGTTTTGAAGTTAGTGAACGTAGCGTTTGTTACCTTGCGGATCACCTTGTGGTCTATTGCGTCTTGCGCGTTTTTGTAGACCTCTGTTTCCGTATCTGCCATAAAGACCTCTCCTACATACTTCTTTGCGTCCTCGTCGTAAGTAAAATACTCGCGCGTAACCCAGGAATCGACATTGATTACTTTTCCGTCGTCCCAAGTAGCGCCCTTTCTTGCGATTACGCCGAAAATCTTGTCGCCTTTGGGTGCAATATTAAGGGTAACGGTGGAGGTTATCCACGCTTTACCGTCGATTTCTTTTGCGGTAAAGGCATACGAATTGCCATCAACACCGTCAGCCCATGCCCACAGCGTCCAACCGTCATACAGCTTTGAGTTTGAAGCCGAATCTTTGCTGTAGTAGTTGAATGTAAGCTCGTAAGTATCACCCTCATCGGCGCTTGTTTGCACAGGCGGCTGAGCGCCGTTAATGTCCGTTGCCGTTTCTACTTCGGCAGTTGCCGTGCGGAGCGATCTTAACGCGCCAAACGGAATAGCGAGCAATGAAAAGACTGCCGTAAACATAAGTATAGCAAACGTCTTTACGTTGTTCAGTCTGACTCTTGTTTTCCTTGTCATATTTTCCTCCGAAATTTTTTATAGCATATGAAGAATATCATTCTTTCATTCTACATTCTTATATCACTGCAAAACAGCATACAGGCGCACCCGTATGCTGTTTTGAGTGACATCTTTTAGCCTTTTGCCGCGCCGCCGGTGATGCCGGCAACATAGAACTTTTGCATTACCATGTACAGCGCAACGATCGGTATCGAAATAACGACGCCGCCCGCACAGAACCGCGTGAAGTACTTCTGCTGCGTTTCGAGCGAGTTGATCCAGCTGCGAATACCGACAGCAATGGTCATCTTGTTAGAATCCTTGATGAAAACGCTCGCCATAATATAGTCACACCAAGGACCGATAAAGGTAGTGAGTATGGTGTAAATTATTATCGGTTTGCTGAGCGGAATAATCATCTGCCAGAAAATCCTGTTGCGCGACGCGCCGTCGATTCGCGCCGCCTCGTCTATAGCCACAGGCACAGTATCGAAAAAGCCTTTCACGATATAGTATCCCGTGCCCGAAGCAAGCGAGTAAGCAAGCGCCAATCCGATAAGGTTGTCTGTAAGCTCCAGCAAGCTGAAAATGTAATACAAAGCAAACATCGATAGGAAGCCGGGGAACAAGCCGAGAATGAGCGCTATGTTCATGAGCTTTTTACGCGCCTTAAAGCGAAGCCTGGACAGCGCGTAAGACACCATCAGTATGAACAGTGTGCATATAGTACACGATATTACCGCGACAAGCAAGGTATTGAAGAACCATTGAAGATACGGATACGAATCGTAGTTGCTCACTCCACCAGGGAACAACGCTTTAAAGTTATCCCCCGTATAGCCTTGCGGGAAGATGCTTGACGACATCGTACCGGGCGCTGTATCGAATGCACGGAGAATCATCCAAACCAAAGGGAACAACCATAAAAATATCATAACCAATAGTACGATATATATGATTGAATCGGTAATTATACGTTTTGATCTCAATCCTATCATTGGAACGTATCCTCCTGTTTGACCGATTTGGAGCTGTTGAACACGATAAGCGCGAAGAACGACGAAATAAGGAATGTGAACAAACCTATAACCGATCCGATGTTATATTCGGGATGCTGTGTTTCAAGCGTCAACGAATACAACCACGTTACGAGAAGGTCTGTCTTACCTATTATCGTTCCGTTGATGTTGTTGTCCGGACCACCGCCCGTCAACAGGTATATAACGTTGAAGTTGTTGATGTTGCCCGTAAACGTCGTGATGAGCTGAGGACCCATAACGAACATAATATACGGGAATGTGATAGAAATAAATCTACGCACCGGGCCTGCACCGTCGATACGGCTTGACTCGTACAGCTCTTCGGGAATGTTCATCAAAATACCCGATGTAGCCAGCATAGTAAACGGCATGCCGCGCCACATGTTTATTATGATTACCATTGCACGTGGCAACAGTCCGTCGTATGCCGTTTCTCCGAACCAGTTGATGTTGATCTGCGGATTGTTGAACATCTTTTTTAAAATCATGTTGAATGCGCCGGTCATTGTAACATTACTGCTGTAGCTGAAGAACTGACTCATAAGCATAAGCGAAACAAAGTCCGGCACGGCTATAACAGTGACAAACGCTATACGCCAAACAGCCTTTAGCTTGATCGACTTTTTGTTTATCATCATCGCCAAGAACATGCCAAAGAAGAAGTTGGTGAACGTGGCGAATACTGCCCAAATAAGCGTCCAACCTAGTACGCTCCACAAAATCGAGCCGTAAGCTTTGCCGAACACTGTGCCGAATGTTTCAAAACCTACCCACTTGAACAACGCCGTAGGCGGTCTGTGCCAATCGTCGTAGTTGGTAAAAGCAATGAGTATGTTGCAAACCAACGGCAATATTGTAATAACAAGTATGCCTATGATAGGCAGCGCCAAAACGGTTACGTGGTAGCCGTCGTTGAGCGCATAGCTGAGCTGTTGCTTGGGCGTAGAAAGCGCTTTGCCCGCTTCTACCCTTTTTTGAGTATCAAACGCCACCTTCGTATTCTTGATCCACATATACACGAAGAATATGATGATAAAAATCGTAAGGACCGAGAATAACAGGATCTTAAGCGAGTTGTCGCCCAAAATAATGCCGATTTCAGCTTCCACGTCGGGCACATCGCCGAGCGAACCCATCATCCAAAGATTTGACGCACCGAAGAATAGCATATACAGTATGAAAACAGCCTCTACGGCAAACCATAACACGCCTTTTAGTATTTGGTTTTTTCCGCGCGAAAAGCACCCGAATCCCATTATCAAATATGAGATTTTAGTGCGCCAATCGCCGTTCTTAAATCTAAACCACAAGCCCTTGCAGCAATTCCCTATCGCTAAGATCAATGCCCAAATTTTAAACGGAATCGACTTTATAACGCCCCAAAGCATTATACCGACGCCTTTAAAGTAGTTGCCTACGGCATAGATAAATCTCAAATACCAGGGGCGGTTATACTGTTTCCAGGATTCAATATTTGCATTATCCATAAAAACATCTCCCCATAATAAGTGATAATTTTTTCAAAAGAAATCTGCCGAGCCGAGAAAAATCGGCTCGGCAGTACTTCAATCGACTGAACTTATAATTAACTTAAGCCGTATATTAGCTCAACGAAATTTCGACATTGTTATCGCCGAGAAGCTTGGATGCGCCCTTAGCCATAGCTTTGGCAAGATCGTTAAGCTTAGACTGCATATTGCTCGCAGTGATTTCACCCTTCCAGCAGCCCTCACCGAACGCCTTCATAGCGTCCCAAAGACCGTTCTGGCTGAGCTGAGCATAGCCGCCGGCTGCGTTCTGTTGGTTAAGCGCCGAAACGAGAACATTGTCCTTTACCTTTTGCATAGCTGCAACATTAAGGTTGGACGGACCGGCTTCTGTTGCGTCGAAACGAGCTTCCTGACCGGCTTGGTCGCAGAAGTAGTTTGCAAGCGACATGGCCGCAGTAATAGTCTCGACATTGTTCTTGTAACGGTTTATGCCGCAGTACTTGCCGCCGACAAACGAACCCATTTGATATTCTTTTTCTTCGCCGTTGTCAAGAGTGGTTTTGAATGTCGGGAGCTTGGTCGCGCCGATTACTTTGGTGTACTTTTCGTCCTCACCGTTTTCGTCCTTACCTATTCTGTTTGCCTTTTTGAGCGCGTCGGTCAAGCTGCCCGTGTCATCGCCCTGTGCGCCCCATGTACCCGAGAAAGCCGCAACAACAGATTTGTTGGCAAAGCCGGTAAGCATTGCGCCCGTACCGCCGTTCTGGAAGTTGTCCTTATAGCCGCCGAGGTACTTGATGGAAGCTCTGGCAGCTGCGCGACCGGCTTCGCTTGTAGATACGTCGGTCTTGTAAATCGTTTGGTCTTCGTCCTGCCAGTCTGCCATGCAGCCCGTGCCGAAGAACCAGGACACCTCATAGTAACCGTTGTCGTATTCGAACATTATTTTGACAGGGGTTTCCGCACCGTCGACAGTTACCGTTTTTCCTTCCATTTTAGCAAGCATTCCATCGAGCGTCTTTACATCATCCGCGTCGAAGAACTCCTTGTCGTAATACAGGAAGTATCCGTTATCCGACGTACAAGGGAACGCAAGCATTCTGCCGTCGCGTTCAACCGGTTTGTATGTCGCTTCACTGTCGCGAGCTTTTATTAAATCCGAATACTCGGTCGTAAGCTTTTGCAGATACGCTTTACTCTCCATAGTGGCGATCTGACCGGCTTCCATAAAGAAAATATCAGCGCCTTTTGTAGGGTCAATACCGAGGTCGGTTTCCGCCTCGCCTTCCGCCTTGTTTTCAAACTTGACTGTCCAGTCTTTGTACTGCTCGTTGTCCTTTTTCCAGTCGGCCACACGAGCCTCATAGGCTTTTTTAGCAGCTGCGGGCGCCCAAACAGTAAGCGTAGGCTTATCTTCACCGCAAGCGGTAAGACCGGCGACTGTCGTAAGCGCCATAGCAGACGCTAATAATGTAGCAAGTAATTTCTTCATAAATTCCTCCAGGTATTTTTTATGATTAAGAAAGCTTACGCAGGAATATCGCCCACGCGCTTGTAAGAGACCGACTCAACACCACCGCCGACTTTCATCATAACGATGATTTCATATCTTCCTTCGTCCTCAACATTAATGTTGGGTGCGTTATTCTTGTCTACGAAATTGAGAGTAGTGCCTTCAGCTGTGATCGTTGTATTTTCCGCACCTTCTGCGTCGCTGGAGCCGATTGCCGGATCCCAACCGCCGTCAAATCTCGTGATCTTGAAAGCAGCGCCCTCTTGCAAATCGAGCGTCGCCGTCCATTTGTGCTTGTCGTTATCGTCCTGCTGAAGCTTTCTGCCGGCTTCTTTATTCTCCGCCGCAGCATCACCGTCCCAAGCAAGCGCATAGGATTCACCGTCTAATACAACCGAGCCTTTTCCGCCGTCGCCGACAATATAGTACTGCTGCCAATCGCCGACCGTGACCGTGCAAGTAGCCTTATGTCCGTCTGCCTCGGCAGTGATTGTAACAGTGCCGCTATCCCATGCCTGGACGTAGCCTTCGTTGACCGACGCGATTTTGGGATCGCTGGAAGTCCAAGTGACCTTGGTATTCGAATTAGCGGGCGCAAGCTCGGCAATAATGCCTTTCGACATGTCCGGTTTGAGCGTCATGGTCGTTCTGTTCAGCGTGATGTCGGTTGCGGGAACGGGCGTAGGCTCATCATTACCGCAGGCAACAAGACCGCCCATAGCCGTAAGCGCCATCGAAGTCGCTAATAAAGTTGCTAGCAATTTCTTCATAATTTTCCTCCAAAATGAATTTTTCTATTGCTATGGTTAATTTTACCATTATCTTATACCTTTGTCAATAGGGTTTTAAAAATTTTTTGTAGATTTTTTATGCACTTTGTATACTTTTGCGCTACAATTTTTTGCACATTATATAGCCCCTTGTTCTATTGTGCCGAATTATGGGGAATTTATGTAATGCAGAATGCAACCATTTGCCTTCCCCCTCGGGGGAAAGCTTATTTTCCGCGCCCATCTATCCCCATGCGAGTACTTTCCCCAGATTGGGGGCATGTTACTTCTTCAGCTTTAGCTGATTAAACTCCACGCCGTCGGGGCGTTTAATTCTGGTTACGTCAAACAGTTCCGGATTGGTTACGGCGAGCGCGGCTACGTAGTCGTACACGGTGACGAACGCGTCCCTACTGTTACACATTTCTCTATACTTATTAATAAGGCTGTCGGCAAGCGGGTCATTCATAGTAAACGTATCGAACCCGAAACCCTTGTCGTGGCATGTGTCAAGCGTGGCAACCGCCGCTGCCTTGTACGCAAACGCACCGAACGCCTTGACGTCGCACGCCTCGTTGAACTCGTACTCGCCGTAATTGGGCTGTTCGCCTACCGTTCCGCCCATCAGCACGGTACAGAACGGAACATAGCCAAGCATATTCGGCACGGTGCACGGTCCGACCGACAGCACGCAGTCGTGCGCGGGATCGGCGTTCCTTTCTATTTCCGCTTTGTAGTCCGCAAAACTCACTACTTCCAAGTCCGATTTTTCGGGTTTGAGTACGTCACCTATCCCGTCCTCGCCGTGGATATCGGGAATATCCGCCTCGTACTGTTCGATTTCCCTAGTGTCGATAATACGCACTTTCGTTTTGTCGGCTTTGGCGTAGTGCAACAGTGTGTGCGCGTTTCTGTATGCCGTGTGCACGCTGACGTTTCCGCCTATCGGCACAATGTCTATCTTTGCGAACATATCCGCATTTTTAAGTATGTGCAATGTAGCTATCGCGTCGTCCAGACCGTAATCGCAAAACATTATTATTCTGTTATACCGCATACTCTATACTCCTGCACTCGGTTGACTGTTGATAGTAGGCATGCTTATGTAAATCTTACCCATACCGCTCTCACCGGCTACCGTCGCCGAGAAGCTGATTACTGTTTCGGCAGTAAGCCCGTTATACTCATAATGCGACATACCGTTTAGGACGTCCGCGCCGCGCTTGGCGATGGACTTCATGTTGACCTTGCCCTCGTCGGTCGCGCCCGTTTCCACGTCGCCGGGATTGGCGTTCATAAGCCGCACCATTATCTCGTACTGAGTTCCGTCCATATTGTTGAACACGAGCACGGGCGCTACGTCGCTTATTCCGCCTACAACGGTGAACCGATCGCCCGCCGCCGCGTCCGCGTCGTACTTGTACACAACGGTCGCGTAAATTTTTTCGGGGAACAGCGACTCGGCGTCGTTGCTACCGTCCGCTTTTTCGTCGCCGACATAGTTCGTCATATTCATAGAGAATGTTATCGCCATGTAGTCGAAGCTTGTATCCACGTCCTCGTCTTCGCCGAGAGTGAGCCTGGAGTTGAGCCAATCGCGCACGGCTTGAACATTGGCGCGGTTGTCGCCCTTAGCCAAAATCATTGTCTGCTCAACATTGACTTCGCCGTCGCTTGCCATGGTTTCCACGCCCTGTTTGAGGAAGCCGTTAAAGTCTACGTCCACATGCGTATTGCCGTACAGCCCGAGCTCGCCCGTTAATAGGTTGCCCTTGACTTCGTCCTGAGTCCAACGCCTGCCACCCTTGTCTGACGGCAGATTGAACATTATTTCGCTCGCCTTGAAGTTGTTGTCATTAGGCGCGGAAGAGTCGTATTCGTACAAGCCCTGCACCGTTTTTCTGATGTCCTCGTTGGTGTACCCGTCATCCAAAAGCTCGGGCTCCATATTCAAAGCAAGGAAGGTGTAAAAGTCTGTAAGCCGCAATCCCTCGTTTGTGAACGTGAACAGAGTGCGTTCGGCGCTGCCGCCAAGACTGTCGTTAAGCTTGTTCATTTGCTCGTACAGTATTACGCCGAACTCTTGTAACTGCTTTTCTATATCAAACTCGGGCGAGAAGAATCGAACTATGTCCAACATGGCTTTTAGCGTATCTTCGTCCATTTCGGTGGACGAATCGTTCTTTTTGATATTGATGTCGAAATCGACTGCATAGCCGGTTTTTCCGCCGACAGTGATTATATCGGCTTTACTTGTATGGAACGTCGCGGTTGTATACAGCACGTCGGCTTTGATCAGACTGCGTACCTCCCCCGCGCCGTCGAGCAGGTCTTTGAGCCCGACTGAAACCATGATCTTGAGCGTGTTGTCGCCCACTTCGGCATTGAGTATGCTGTACGATTTGGTAGTACCGTTGTCCTTAATCTTGTTCTTGAGCAGCGCAAAAAGCTCGTCGCTCGACATTACGGGACGGAGGTCGTCCATTGCGCGCGCATCGTGCGCAAGCCCGTCATTGCCGTGTACGCGCAGATTATCCGTTTTGAATTCGCTATTCATGTATTTTGTGAGCCCGTCAAAATCGGTAATCTTGTCGGCAGGTTCTTGCAGATAGTACTTGTCAAACACGTCTTCGATAAACGCTTCGCAGCCGTCGTCGGGGTTGTTAGCCTCGATTTCGGCAGGGTTATTTAGGTCGCGAATAACGTTCTTGAGCTGTTCGGGAGTGACAACGCTCTTTCCGTCCTTAACAAGCACCATGTCGGTCACAACCGTAAAAATATCCGGCATTACAAGCGCGCCGCTGTTGCCCAGCCAACCGTTTTTGTCCTCGTCGTACACGAACGTGTGAGGAACGAGCTCTATATTCACTTTGCCGTCCATTTGGTCGAGCATGTCGTTGAGCGTGTCGCTGACTTTGTCGGATATGTCGGTTAGCTTAAAGTCGGGCACAAGCTTTTCGAGCGTTTCGAGCACGCGGTCTGTATTGGCGCACGAATTGATTATAAACTCCGCCTTGTCGCGCGTTACGCTTCTGTCGCGCGTTATATCCACCGTCATAGTCAAAAGTATGCTCTCGGGCATCAGCCCCGTGGCCAGCTTGGTCATAAGCTTGTCGCCGTCTCCGCCCATCGAATCGAGCATACCGCCGATTTTGGCCTCCACGGCAAGCAGAGCGTAAAGGTGATCCGCGCTATCATCGCCCGCTTTTTTTACAAACGTCAATGCGTCAAGCTGCATTTCCAGCCCGTCCATATCGGCATTGCCCTTAACTATCTTTTGCATTTGCTTGGATAGCGCCGCGCCCAACATTCTGTCGGTAACGGTCAGCTTGATGTCGCCGATATTTCTGTCGAGCAATGCGTTAAACTTGTCGCCGTCCACTCTGCCCAGCAAATCCTTGGAATCGGCGCTGTTGTTTGAGCCGTCAAGCGATATGCCTAACATTTCCAGCACGTTCGTGAGCGTCGTACCATCGTCAAAGTTTATGGCGTACTTATTGCCGATCTCTTTAATAAACTCTTGCTCGTAGTCGATTTTGTCCTCTTTTTTGCCGCCGCTCGGCATGTACACGATCTTACCGTCTACCATGTACCAATTGTCGTAACGGAAAGGACGAAGCTTGTTCAATTGCTCGGTCCGGTCGGAAAACAAAGCCTGAAGCACGTACAGGAAATCGGCTTTGGTCAGCTGTGTGCCTTCCGCCATTCCCTCGCTTGCCAATTTAGCGACCGAATCCAACAAGTCCATTTTGATTGTGCCGCCGTTTGCGTTTGTAAAGTCCATTCTGTCGGTGGCTTGCTCAAGCATGGGCTTGATATCCTTTATAAAGTTGTCTATAACATCGTCAAGCGTGAGCGCGTCCTCGTCGTCCGTCATCAGCTTGATTATGCCGTTTATCAGCTTATTGGCGCGCGCGCGTTCCTCCGCGTCCATGTCATTTATGGTAAGCGACGCCTTGTTGTCGCCTATGAGCGGCACGGACACCGTCAAATATATGTTTTCAGGCAGAATAACATTGCCCAGCCAGCCGACTATGCCGCCTGCCCAGCTCTGTCCGAGGTCCGCCATGAACTTTTTGATAGCTTGATTGGCAGCCTCCTGCAAGCCCAACCACACGGTGATTTCGGCGGACGACGCTTTAACTTCGTCTACACCGTTCTCGTTTTTTGCGGATCGCGCGGTAAAGCGAATTTGCTTGAGCGCGACAACCGTGTCCAGTCTGACTATGTCCGATATTTCTTTCACACTATCCAGCTTGCTCGCGTTTTTGAGCGCTCTTTTAAGCACGGAATTTACAAACGCCGCAAGCTGTTTGTCGTTTAGGTTGAATATGTATTCGTCCGAGGCGGGATTGTTTGCGTCATACCTGTTGAGCCTTTCGATATCTATATTGTCGCGGTCAAGCACGTCGGCTATCATGTTGACAAGAATGTCGGTTATGTCCGAGTCGCTCTCCTTCTTGTCGCCGTCACCGACATTGAGCGCTTTTGCCGAAGTTTTATCGCCGACGCTTTCGCCGCTTTCGAGGTACTTGTCTATAGCGGCGTTGAGCGCCGTGTCAAAGTCTACTTCTACTTCGTCCTTTAGCAAAATGTTGCGTTTGATTTCCGAATAGAACCCGTTTAGATCCTTTTGATTGAACGGGCGCGTGACAACGTCGTCGTCATCCGTCCAGTACAAATCGTTGACAACGCCCATCGTGTCCGCCATTGACAATCCGAAAAGCTTTTTGGTGTACTTGTCGCCCAAAATCCAGCCCGCGACAAACGCCGCCAAAAAGATTACAAGCACGACAATAAGCACAATCAGGCAGCATGTGCAGCAGCAATTGCGCTTTTTCTTCGCTTTTATTCCGCCGTTTTCTTCGACGGTTTCTTCATCGGGAACAGCAACTCTTTTCGCCATACTTACTCCGCACAGTAATTCACTGATTAATGATACAGTAATTATACTACTCGAATGCCGGTTTTGTCAATGACAAAAATGGCGACAGCTGCTTTTCTAATGCGATTTTAATATTTGCACCGACAAGTATGTCCGACTGTCTTACCTATTGCGGATTACGCTTTGCAGTCGTATCCGGCATTTTGCACAGCGGCAATAGCGCTTGTTACGTCGAACTCGCCCTCTACCGTGGCAAAACCGCTTGCTAAATCGACCTCCGCCTTGGTTACGCCCTCTACGGCAAGGAGCGCCTTTTGTACTCTGCCCGAGCAATGTCCGCAGCTCATGCCTTCAACTTTGAGAATTGTTTTCATATTACCTCCGTGACTTTCGTCATTTATTATCAATTCGCTTGTATTGTCGTGATTTTTGTGCTTTATCTTTTTAAGCTTGGTCTTGGTACGGCTGTCGTCAAACTTCATTACCGTCAGCCTTAGCGCATTGCACACCACAAATATGGACGAAAACGCCATTGCCGCCGCGGCTATCATGGGATTGAGCGTTATGCCGACGCCGTACAGCACGCCCGCGGCAAGAGGTATGCCCAGCACGTTGTATATAAACGCCCAAAACAGATTTTGCTTGATGTTGCGCAGCGTCATGTGCGAAACCGCCATTGCGCGCGGCACGTCGCCGAGGTCGGATTTGACAAGCACAACGTCCGCCGCCTCGATTGCGACGTCCGTGCCCGAGCCAATCGCTATTCCAACGTCCGCCGCCTTCAGCGCCGGCGCGTCGTTTATGCCGTCGCCCACCATTGCCGTCCTGCCCTGCGTTTTAAGCTTTTCCACAATGTCCAGCTTACCCTCGGGCAGAACGTTACAGTAGACCTCTGTTATGCCCGCCTTGCTCGCTATGCGCTTTGCCTGCGCCTTTCCGTCGCCCGTTATCATTACCACGCGTGCGCCAATGCTTTTAAGCTGCTCTATCGCCTGACGGCTTGACGGTCTGATTTCGTCCTCTACCGTTATTGCGCCCAAAAGAACTCCGCGCTTGCACAGGTACACGGTGCTCGCGCCGTCGTCTTCCGTAACCTGCACGCCAAACTCGTGCATCAGCCGCGCGCCGCCAAGCGCATATTCGACGCCGTCCACATTACCCACCATACCGTAACCGATTTTGTAAGTGCTGTCGACGGCTATTGCTTGCTCCGCACCTTTTTCGTTCGCCGCCTCGATTATAGCGTTTGCAAGCGGGTGCGTGGACGTGCGCTCGAGCGCCGCAGCAATACATAGCGCTCTGTCGATATTTCCATCGAGCTCGCCGTACGCCTTAACGGCGATAACGCGCGGCTTGCCCTCGGTGATCGTAGCCGTCTTGTCCAGTGCGAAGATCTCCACACTCTCTATGCTCTGCAAAACTTCGGCGTTCTTTACGAGCACGCCGTATGCCGCCGATCGCCCCGTTCCCGCCATAACCGCTACTGGCGTAGCAAGTCCGAGCGCGCACGGACACGATATTACAAGTACCGATATTGCCATGGTAAGCGCCTGCGCGACAGTTCCGACTATCAGCCACACTGCAAGCGTAACAAGCGCAAGTATGCACACCGTCGGCACAAAAACCGCCGATACTTTGTCCGCTATCTTCTGTATGGGCGCTTTAGAGCCGCCCGCGTTTTCTATCAGCTCGATTATTTTGCTGAGCGTCGTGTCGCTGCCCACCGATTGCGCGCGTATTTCCACTCTGCCGGTAATGTTGAGCACGGCGGACGTAGCTTTTGCGCCCACAGTCGCTTCCTCCGGCATGGATTCGCCCGTGATAGCAGATTTATCCAGAGTGGTCGAGCCGGCAGTGATTACGCCGTCGCACGGGATATATTCGCCCGGCATGACTATTACGATATCGCCAACAACTATGTCGTCTATTGCGATTGTTTGCTCAACGCCGTCACGTACGACAGTCGCGGTCTGCGGACGCAAACGCAAAAGTTTATCTACCTCCGAGCGCGTCTTGCCCTTTGACTTGGCTTCCAAAAACTTGCCGAGCGTGACCAGCGCAAGTATCATGGCGGCAGACTCGAAAAACAAACCCATTGCCGTTTCCGCGCCTGCGTGAACATTACCCGAAACGACCTGCCCGTTTATAACGAACAGTAAAACTATTCCGTAAATATACGACGCGCCGCTGCCCAGCGACACAAGCGTATCCATGTTTGCCGACTTGTGAAGAACGGACTTGACCCCGCTCACAAAAAATTTGCCGTTAATTATAAGTACGGGCGTCGTAAGCACAAGCTGAATGAGCGCGAACGACGCAGGACTCTTGTGCGGGTCTAACGCGCCCATCGGGACTCCAACCATATGCCCCATGGAAAAATACATCAAAGGTATCAAAAAAACAAGCGACCACACAAGCCTCATGAGTAACGTTTTGCTGTAGTCGTGCGCTTTTGCCGAGGACGATACCGTGCCGCTTTTTGTACTTGAGTCTCCCCTATCTCCGGCAACGCTTGCGCCGTAACCGACGCTTTCCACAGCGGCAATGATCTCGCCGTCGTCAAGCTCGCTGTCCACCGTCATTCTATTAAGAAGCAGACTGACCTCCACGCTGTTAACGTTGAGCTTGCCCACCGCCTTCTCCACATGCGCCGCGCACGCCGCGCACGTCATACCAGTAATGTCAAAAATTCTCTTCATATATTTAATATTCTACCACCGTCTATATATTATGTCAAGCAAATTCCTACTGAATCACTATGATTTATAGCTGTCACAGTGACGGTTGTATAAGCATATACAGAAAAAGAGGTAAACGTATGAAAGATTTGATCGTTACGGTCGGCGGCGCGGACGTGGGACTCACTCCGCCCATGCCGTTTGTGGGGAGAAAGCTGGACGGCGGAGAGGTAACCTTATTCTCGCGGCTGCTGCTTGAGATTGCGCTCTTGCGGTGCGGATTTGACGTGTCGGATAGACGCGCGCTTGTGACCGACGCGCAGGAGCTTATTTATCAGTCAAACCGCGCTCAAGCGGACTGCATTGTAGTGATGTCGGCAAGCGCGTTCGGTTCGAGGAAGAGCTTTAACAATGTATGCGGCGGGACGGTTAGATATTCGGCAGGACGGCACGGCAATATGTCGCGCGAGCTCGCCGAAGATATTTGCGCCAAAATAGACAACGCAAAAAAATGCGGAACAGCGGAAAGCCTGCACACGTTTGGCGGCGCGGCGTGTCCCGCCGTAATAGTGGAAATGGGATATCTTACAGACTTTGACGAAGCTAAACTGATGCACGACCCCGACTACATACGCAACATAGTCGAATATGTAACTATGGGCATATGTGAATGTATGGGTATGCCATACATTCCGCCGTCGCTATCCCCCTATCTCGAGCTAATTAGCATGAATATGGGCAAACGCGGAAAAAAGATAAAACTGCTTCAAGCCGCACTGTGTGCACACGGCTATACGGTAGACATTGACGGCGTGTACGGCAAAAGCACGAGTATTGCCGTCAAAACCTTTGCCATAAACAATGGTTATGCGGAAAACGACGGGATAACCGAAGAGTTTATTCGCGACTTATTTTTTGTAACGCCGCGCACACTGCCGCTCGGGTCTAAGCACAGCAACGTGCAGTACATTCAAAATAAGCTTATCGCCAAGCTGTACAAGTCGCCCGCGAGCGGCGTGCTTGACGAAAGCACGATTGACGCAATGAACGAATTTCTGACCGAAACGGGCAATGCCCAATCGGTTTGCGAAAGCGAAATCTGCGAAGAAGCTATGAAATTTCTATCCAAAGTCGGCGGCGGCAGACCGCGGTTGTTTTAGTTAAATAGTTTGACATGCTGTTTAAAAAGGTGTATAATATTAAAGATAGTTTAAGACCGGATCAAGGTGAGCCATGCCAGATTCAAAAAAGAAAAACACCGATAAAATTAAACAGTGTCTGACCGAAATGCTGCAATCATCCCCGATTGACGACATAACCGCAACCGAGCTGTGCAAGCGCGCGGGAGTAAACCGCGCCACGTTCTACTACCATTACAATTCGGTGCAGGACGTGCTTGCGGAGATCCAATCGCAATTGGAATCGGAGTTTGCGCAGTGGATGTCGCGCTCGCCGTTGGACATAAACGGCTTACCCGAAAAAAGCTTTTACATAACATTTTTCGAGTTTGTGGCGCGCAATGTAGGCGTATGCCGCATGCTGCTTAATTCCCAACGCTCGTCCGATTTTGTGGCGCGCGCACTCAAGGCAGGCAGAACAATGGTCGTTTCAATTATGAGTAGGCTCTTTCCGCAATGCCCCGCCGCAAAAATCGACTACTACTACATATTCGTGTCAAACGGATTTTTGGGACTGCTCACCTACTGGCTTAACAGCGGCATGAAGGAAAGCATTAACGACATAGCCGAAGTCGGCGAGCGTATCTCAACCATGGGCGTGGCGTATCTCAACTGACAACAAACAATAAAACGGATGCCGACTGACGGCATCCGTTTTTTACTGCTTCTATTCGATTACACTTTATGCTCTTTATTGCTTATTACAAGCACGAACGCAACATATGCCACAACGCAAACAATCATCGGGATATAACAGAACACGCCTTCGATAAACACGCACACGATTGCGCCGAGCAAGAACCCGTATGCTCCGACGTTCCAGTATTTAGACATTGCGCGCAGAACGCGCCATTTGTACCCCGCACCGTTTGCACATTTGTCGGTAATCGCCGGCGCATGCGCTATTGTCGGCACTATCGCGGACATCAGGGAAAGCACAAACAAAACGACCGTTGCGGCAAGCGCGTTAAAGTTTATTTTTTGCACAGAGCTGCTCGAGTCGAACTGTTCGGTTATGCCGAATATAATAACGCTGCTTATCAACAACGACAGCATTATGCTGAACAGCATAATCGAAATAAAGTTGTTTTGCAGTCTGCTGCGACGCTTGAAAAACGCCGTCAAAAGTATTATCGACACAGGAATAATCGACATCAATATCAATAAGATGTTGTTATACTTACTGTAATAGTCAGGCAGATTGGACTCCGTCGGGCGGTAAAAAATAGTTACCTTATCCGGCAGCATAGGCAACGTCAATGCCGTTGCGAATATTACAATACACGCTATCCACAACGCGACGGTCACAAGCACCTTATCGGAATCGATTAGTCCGTTCTTCTTTCGCATAGAATAACCCCCTAAATTTTAAGATAGCTCTTGGCGTTCAAGTCCAAGCCTGCCGCGGGCAAACCGCCCTCTATCATGTGCTTGGCACGCATTGCGACCATTGCCGCGTTGTCCGTGCACAGCGACATGGGCGGAAAGTAAACCTCGCAACCGAGCGCCTCGCACTCCGACTTGAGCTTGGCACGAAGATACGAATTGGCAGACACGCCGCCCGCCGCAACAACCGTTTTTATGCCCGACTTCTTAACGGTATTTACGGCAACGTCAACGAGCATATCCACAGCAGTTTGTTGGAACGACGCGCACACGTCCTCTATAGCGATAGCTTGTCCACGCTGCTCTGCGGTGTGCAAGTAGTTTATCACCGCCGTTTTCAGTCCCGAATAACTCAGCTCGGCTTTGTGCTTGCGCTCGACAAACTTGATGCTCGGCGTGCCGAGCTTTGCGCGCTTGTCTATTTCCGGACCGCCGGGATACGGCAACCCGACTGCGCGCGCCACCTTGTCAAATGCCTCGCCTATTGCGTCGTCTGTGGTTGAAGCCAGCATGGTAAACTTGTTTATACCGTCCACTCTGCACACGCCGGTGTGCCCACCGCTCGCCACCACCGCCAGGAACGGCGGTTTAAGGTCGGGCGTGGAGATGTAATTGGCGGCGATGTGCGCCTCGATGTGGTTAACCGCATACAGCGGACGCTCAAGCGCGTAACTTAGCGCCTTAGCCGCCGAAACGCCTACGAGCAGCGCGCCCACAAGCCCGGCGCCGTACGTGACGGCAATGTAGTCTATTTCGTCCATGCTTACGCCGGCTTTGGTAAGCGCTTCGTCGATGACGGGCAGAATAGCCGTCAAATGATTGCGCGATGCTATCTCCGGAACTACGCCGCCAAACCTGCGGTGAATTTCTATCTGCGACGAGATAACGTTACTCAATAATTCGTTGCCGCACAAAACAGCAACCGATGTTTCGTCGCACGACGATTCTATTCCCAAAATCACAGTGTTTTTATCTTTCATATCAGTTCGCTTTTTTAAGGTAGTCCAAAATGAACCCTTCTATGTTTCCGTCCATTACCGCCTGAACGTCCGAAGTTTCATACTCGGTGCGGTGGTCCTTGACAAGCGTGTACGGCTGGAAAACATACGAGCGAATCTGACTGCCCCATTCTATTTTTTTGAGCACACCTTTCAGGCTGGCGGCTTTCTCCGCCGCCTCGCGCTCTTTCAGTTCTACAAGCTTACTCTTGAGCATTGTCATAGCCATCTCGCGGTTTTGCGTCTGGCTTCGCTCGTTTTGGCACGTTACTACAATGCCCGTCGGGAAGTGAGTAATGCGAATAGCGGAATCGGTCTTGTTTATGTGCTGTCCGCCCGCGCCGCTGCTGCGGTATGTGTCCACTCGAATATCGTCGGGATTGATAGTGACCGTAACGTCGTCCCTGATTTCGGGCATGACCTCGAGACTTGCAAACGACGTGTGCCGCCGCGCGTTGGCGTCAAACGGCGAAATACGCACAAGCCTGTGTACGCCCATCTCCGCCTTAAGATAGCCGTAAGCGTTGATGCCGCGCGCAATAAACGTAATGCTCTTTATGCCCGCCTCGTCGCCGTCCAGCCTGTCTATAACGTCCAAGCCGTAACCCGCCTTGTCGCAATACATTTTGTACATGCGGAACAGCATGGAAACCCAGTCCTGCGCCTCTGTACCGCCCGCGCCTGCGTGCAGCGAGAGTATGGCGTTGGACTTGTCGTACTCGCCTTTTAATAGCGCCGAAATCTGCGCTTCCTCCGCCGCGGCGCAAAACGCGTCGGTCTCCGCAAACAGCTCTTTCAAAAGCTCGGGATCGGCTTCAATCTCAAGCAGTTCCGCCATGCCGAGCAAATCCTCGGCGGTAGAAAACAGCTTGCCGAACTTGGCGAGCGTGTTATCGATGTACTTAGCTTCGCTGTTGACCGCCTGCGCCTGTTTTGAATCCGAGTACAGCGCAGGGTCGTTCTGGCGCTCGGCAAGATACGCCCGTCGCTCTTTTAGCTTGTCGGGCGATACCGCCGCATAAGCGTCCTCCGCCATGCTTTTTGCGCCGAGTATTTTAGATTTGCATTCCTCAATATCCATTTATATTATTTATTATATCCGCAAACGCCTTTCAAGTCAAGCCTTTTGCAAAAGTCAAGTATCACATTATAAAAGGATGAGATTGCTCGGCGGGCAAAAAATGCTCGGAATGACAAAAAAGTAAATTGCTTTTGTCATACTGAGCGCAGTCGAAGCATCTCATCCTTAATGCGGCTTTAGCCGCCTAATTCTGCATTCTTAATTTTGCATTCTTGATTATTGTTCGTCCTTGCCGCAGCAGTTTTTGTACTTTTTGCCGCTTCCGCACGGACACAGGTCGTTTCTGCCCACCTGCTTGGTCTTGGGCGTAACGACGGGCTCGTCTGCGTGGCGTTCGCCGTCGCCGTGGTTTTCCACAAGCACGGTTTCCTGCTTAGGCGGCGCGGGCGGGTACTCTACATTCGCGTGCATTAGCATTACAATTACGTCCTCGTGAATGTTGCTTATCATCTCGTCGAACATCTCAAAGCCTTCCTGCTGATATGCGATAACGGGGTCTTGGTGTCCGTAAGCCTTTAAGCCTATGCCGCTGCGTAGCGCGTCCATATTATCGATATGATCCATCCATTTCTGGTCGACCACGCGAAGCATTACGTATCGCTCGATTTCCTCAAAATCTACGTTGTGCTCGGTAGCGTCGTCGATTTTGGCTTGATACGCTGCGGCAACACCGTCGTACAGCATGTCCTTAAGCTCGTCGAGCGTGTAGTTTTTCAGCTTGTCCTCGGTGAAGAACTCGGGGGTCTCGGGCAAGAACTTGCGCTCTATATCCTTGTTGAGCGACTCGGCGTCCCATTCGTCGTAGTCGACCTTGGGATCGGTGTTGGCGTCAATAACCATGTCGGTGCGCTCGCGCATGATCTTTAGAATTTCGTCGCGCATGGGCATGCCCTTAAGAACCTTGCCGCGCTCGGCGTACATGATTTCGCGCTGTGTATTCATTACGTTGTCGTACTCGAGAACGTTCTTACGAATGGAGAAGTTGCGACCCTCGATATTGCGTTGTGCGTTTTCTATCTGCTTGGTAAGGATTTTTGCTTCGAGCGGCGTGTCCTCGTCCACCTTGAACATTGACATGACCCTTTTAAGCTTGTCGCCCCAAAGCCGCAAAACGTCGTCGTCGGCGGAAAGATAGAATATTGACGAGCCTATATCGCCCTGACGTCCGGCACGACCGCGCAGCTGGTTATCTATACGCCGCGACTCATGCCGTTCCGTACCGATAATGCGAAGTCCGCCTACAGCAATAACCTTTTCCTTTTCGGCGGCGATTTCGGTTTTGTACTCCTCGATATAGCCCTTGTACAGCTCGCGCGCCTTTTCTATAATCTCGTTTTGCGCGGGGAACACGGACGCCGCGGCGTCGATATCTTCCTCGGCATAACCGTCTTTAAGCATGCGTTCCTTAGCCATGAACTCGGCATTGCCGCCGAGCATTATGTCAGTACCACGACCCGCCATGTTGGTGGCGATAGTCACTTGGTGCAGTCTGCCCGCCTGCGCTACAATAAATGCCTCCTTGGCATGGTTTTTGGCGTTTAGCACGTTGTGCGGCACTTTTTCGCGCCTAAGGATCTTGCTGAGCGCCTCGCTCTTTTCAACATTGGTAGTACCTACAAGCACGGGCTGTCCGCGGTCGTAGCACTCCTTGATGTCCGCAACAATAGCGCGCATCTTGCCGTCGGCGTTGATGAACAAAAGGTCGTTCTCGTCCACGCGCTGACTGGGCACGTTTGTGGGGATTGTAACAACGTCAAGCTTGTAAATCGAGCGGAACTCGTTCTCCTCGGTCTTGGCCGTACCCGTCATGCCAGAAAGCTTGTCGTAAAGACGGAAATAGTTCTGGAAAGTTATTGTCGCAAGCGTTTTGTTTTCGGACTGAATGCGCACATTCTCCTTCGCCTCGATTGCCTGGTGCAAGCCGTCGTTGTACCGCCGCCCTACCATGAGACGACCGGTAAACTCGTCTACTATTACGACCTCGCCGTCGCTGACAATGTAGTCCTGGTCGCGATGCATGATAAAGTTTGCTTTAAGCGCATTGTTAATGTAATGGTAAAGCTCGGTGTTTTCGATGTCCGCGAGGTTCTCGACGTCGAAGTACGTTTCCGCACGCTCGATACCGTGCTCGGTAAGGTTGATAGCGCGCTTTTTCTCATCGACCTCAAAGTCCTCGTCCTTGACGAGCCGACGCGCAAAACGATTGGCACGGCTGTACATCTCGCTGCTCTTTCCGCCGCGACCGGATATGATAAGCGGCGTGCGCGCCTCGTCGATAAGAATGGAGTCGACCTCGTCTATTATGGCAAACGAAAGATCGCGCTGAACCATGTCAGACTTACGCACGACCATGTTGTCGCGCAAATAGTCAAAGCCGAACTCGTTGTTTGTGCCGTAAGTGATGTCGCAGTTGTATGCGGCGCGCTTCTCATCCGGGCGCATGCCCGAAACCGCAACGCCGACGGTAAGCCCGAGGAAACGGTGAACCTTGCCGACAAGCTCCGCGGCGTAGCGTGCAAGATAGTCGTTGACCGTTACAATATGCACGCCCTTGCCCGTAAGCGCGTTGAGATACGCGGGGAGCGTTGCGACAAGCGTTTTACCCTCGCCTGTACGCATCTCGGCTATGCGCCCTTGGTGGAGCGCTATACCGCCCATGATTTGCACTTTAAAGTGCTTCATGTGGAGCACGCGCATACTCGCCTCGCGCACGACCGCAAATGCCTCCGGCAAAAGGTCGTCAAGCGTCTCGAAATTCTCGGAATACCGCTTTTTGAATTGCTCTGTCATACCGCGCAATTCGTCGTCCGACATGGCGGCAAACTTGTTCTCGAGCGCAAGCACCTGCTCTGCCTTAGCAGAGAGCCGCTTTACGTTACGGCGGTTATCACTGCCTGTAATAAAAGAAATAAGTCCCATATATACCTCGCTATGCCGCTTAAGCTTATATAACGGCATTGCCAATTTACAATTTAACGCATGATACGCCACGATCACAGATCGATTTACGGATTTCTTTTGGTATCGCCAAACCGCTCCATTCTTTCCGTACTTTGCGTCGTATAAATTCTACCGCATATAAGTTTATCACAATCACAAAAGAAAATCAAGGAAATACGAATAATTAAAAATATAATTTATCGACATAAAAACGACAGACAAAAGCAAGCCGACCGCTGATAAGAGCGGTCGGCTTGATGATTGTTTTGCGCACGCAGGGGTCGCTGTTTTACGCTGTTTCGCCCATCGGCGCAAACAAGCATTTTATTCTATTGTGATTTTGAATATGTAAGGTGTTATGCCGCCGGCGAGAGCGTTACCGTGATACTATAGGTTTGATTCATCGCCGCAGTATCATCCGAATCAAGAGCGAAATAAAGCGTATAAGCCGTATTGGTCACTCCTGCTGCGGGAACAGTAAGCACAACAACACCATCGCTGTCTATTTCGTTGGCCGCCACTGCAATTTCGGAAGCATCAGGAGCATCCCCGCTAGCTTGTGCCACAACATACAACTTCGTGGATTTGCCCGTTGTTGGCGTAAAGTCCTCGGGCAATGCTGCTGTAACGGTAATTGTTTGGTCTTTAACAGCGGTAAGGCTGGGCAGAATGATAGACGTGACGGTCGTACCGCCATCTTTTATTGTATTTACAGGCTGATCCATCGGAACAAGTTTACCTGTCCAAGCAGCAGCGGTGTCCGCGTTGAATCCGACAAGCGTAACATCGCCCAATGGACCTTGACTTGTAACCTCATTGTATCCAGTGCCCGACCATTTTGCGAACGAGATTGCACCGATACCGGCGATAGCAACGACAGCTGCCGCAATGATAAGAGCTTTAACTTTCTTTTTCATGTTTTGAATTCTCCTTTCAAGAATTATTATTTTAACCATCCGAATACCCTGCTATCGGAATGATAAAATACAATTATGCTATGCCTATTGGCAATATAAGATTATATTAATGTTGCGAGAATGTCAAGCTAATCGAAGCCTCCATAGCGTCGGTAGCATTGGCAGTCATGTATACATACACCGTACCGCCGTTTTCTACGTTTGTAAGATCATCGGCATCAGCTGAAACAAGCGTGCCGTCATTTTCCGCATCAAAGTCTTCGGCAGTAGGGTCGGAAGTTGTCCAGTACAATTTAGCAGAGCCGATACCTCCATCTTTTGTAAGAGAGCCCGCCAATTTATATGAAACAGTTTGGTCGCCCGTACCTTGAGCCGTACTGAGCGTAAACTCCCAATATGTCAAACCGCCGGTAGGCAACCCGTTACCCGTCGTTTGATCGACCGGATACAGCGCATTCATTACTATAGCGTTATCCTCTGTATTATAAGTACCTTCCTTGGGCGTTACAGTCAAATCGCCTAGAGTGTTGATAACTCCCGTCGTGCCTGTAACGGTTACAGAAGTTTTTGTACTTCCAGACCAATACGCGAACGAGACGGCGCTTACGCCTACTACTGCCGCGACAGCGGCTGCCGTGATGAGTATTTTTGTTCTCTTTTTCATGATTTGTTTTCTCCTTTAAGAAACATATTTTTTGTTTTTATGTTGTTCCGACAATAACGTCGGGACGAATAAACTGTTGCAAGTACGCAACTGTATAGCAATATTGTACTGCTATTAGTAGATTTTGTCAATACAATATGCAAAAATTGTTGCTATTTATAAAATAATTAATGTACTGCCGCGGTTGTTTACCGTCTGCTCGCCCGACATAATGTGAGTACTAAGTCTTTAAGTTGAACCCGTCGCCCCAAGAAATGGTATATATCTTTCCCGACGTTACCGTGCCGGTAGATTGGTTTTGCGTCCACGAATTAGTTATTGAAGCGCCGTTGTCGGATTTTCCAAGGTTCATGCTTGTCATATCGCTCAAGCTCATATCGACTTCGATAAATCCAAACCAATCGATAGATTTTATTGTTCCGCCGTTAATCGAAATATACTCCGGTCTGTCTGTGCCGATCCACGCCGAACCGTCGACAAATATATATCCGTCGTTGAACTTTATTCCAAACATGTTGGAGGAGCTGCCTATGTATTCTACCGTTTCCCCGAGTTTCAAGTCATTATCGACCTTAACAGTGCAACGGGATTTTTCGGTTATATTGCCACCGCTAACGGTATCCTTTGTAAATATAATATCGGTAGGTATAACCGTAACGTCTATAAAGTAATAGCCATCCTTATATGTCATTTGCGCGCGAGAATTCCAATCGCCGGTTATAGCGGTATTAGAGCCGTTATAAGAGTAAATATGGTATGTGTCCCCGTCTCCCGTCCAGGCATCCGCATAAAGCACTATACGCGCTTTTTCGGCTTGCCAACGAGCGTATACCGTAGCGTCATCGTCGAACACATAACTCGACGTGATCGGAGTACCGCCCGTTGTATCGGGCGTATCAAACCACCCGACAAACCTATACAGGTCTCTTGTCGCCGTAACGCCGGTGATTGACGCGAGCTTGCCTGCGGCGTCCGTTTGCATAGTTATCACTCCGTTGACCGCACCGCCGTTGCCGTCAAACGTTACGGTATAGCTTTGGATATCCGCAAAGCTCGCCCAGAGCGTGATCGTATTACCTGTAATTCTATCAACAGTACCGGGGGTGATTTGCGTTATCAAGTCGCCGTCTTCGCCGCCCAACAACCAACCGTTGAACTGTTTACCCGTAGGCGGAGTAGGCGCTTTGAGCACAACATTGCCGTTTGCGATAAGATACTCTGTAGGATTGCTTTCGTCATTAGCGCCGCCGTTCAACACATAATTAATAGTGTAAGTAACGGCTGCGTCCGCCCACTTTGCATGCAAAGCTACGTCGGACGTGACGACCGACGAGAAGTTGTACAGCCTGTTATCCGAGGTATACCATCCGATAAAAGTTTTATCGCCATTGGACGGTATGATCTCTGTGGTAGGATCGGTCGCACTGTTGCCAAATGCCACCGTTTGCGATTCTATCGTGGTGCTGCCGTTCCATGTTCCGCCGTTAAGATCGAACGTTACTGTATAACTGCCGCTTCTCGCCGCCGTAGTGACGTACAATTTTTCGACGACGAAGTTGGCGTTGGATATACCCTTCCAGTTATCGCCGATTTGGTTTATGCCCAGCCTGCCCGTGGTTACATCTACCTGTTCGGTCACGCCTTCGGTTTCGTTTTTGCGCTGACGGACTGTGCCGACATAGCGAAATGTATACTCGCCGGTTTCCGGAATAACGAAGTTGCAGTCGGATATATTAACGTTCGCCGATGTCTGTATCTGCCCGGTATAGTAGCCGAAGTCCAAACCGTCGGGCATGATAATAGTTTCCGGCAACAAGTACGCAATACGCCCTACCGTCGTTTTTTCGCCGTCGTCGTATCCGTCCAAGCCCGTCGGACCGTCGCCTGTGCCGTCCCAACGATAGCCGCTTGCGCCAAGCATATATGCTTTGACAATAGAGCCCTTGGTAAGGTTGACGGTAAGCGTAACGTCTATCGGGGTTGTGGGATATTTGACGTAGTAATCGCCGTTGCCGTCGTTATATTTAACCCTATTATATTCGTATTCCACGACAACCGTTTCGTTAAACTTGGTCGTTATTCGCGGATCCCATGTCCAAACCTCGTTAATGTATCCGCCCATATAGAAGCCAAAAGGTTGACCGAATCCGTCCTCGTAACGCTGCCAACGGTTTGCATTGCTGGCATTTACAACAAGCGCAAAGTCGGGGACTCGCTCTTTTGTGACGATTTCCACGTCCAACGCAAAATACTGCTGGGCATTGTCGCCAAAGAACAGCACGCTGTACATTCCGTCGTCAAAGTGCTCGACCATATGTTTATCGGGATCGATTATGTCGCCGCTGATATTTTCGTCGTCGTGCCAAAATCCCGGACCGATATCGCCAAGCTTGACGCCGCCCGCTTTGTTAGGGTCGTAGTTATATATGCGCGGCGAAGTTTCGGCAACCCCGCTTGTGGGCACGCCTGTACTGTCCGTATTGGCACGGGTTAAGGTAAAACCGACTAACTCGGTATTCTTGGAGTCATCGGGCAGCGCCGACTGACCGTCCGTACCGTACAACCCGAATTCTATAAACGCTATAGTGTTGTCGTTGATGGTTTCCGCGGAATTTTGGCGTGATACGCAAACATAATTGCGATACACGTAGCCGCCCTTACCGCTGTCGTATTCGCCGTGCATCGTAGCGTGACGGATCTTAGCTACGCCGTTTTTTTCGGTCGTAAACGAGGACGCGCCCGTTATAGTCGGAACGGCGGCGACTATAGTGGTAATTATACCGCTGCCTGCGCCGCCCTTGTCCCAAACGGGCAACGTATTCGGTTCTGAATGAACGGTTATGCAGTTAACATCTTCCTTAGCAAAATTAACGAATGAAGTCCCTGTCGATTGAGTATTCCAATCCCGATTAAAATTCAGCTGGAAACTGGTATCATTCTTTTTTGCGTTTACCACGACAGGGCCGGTAACCGAACTAATTTTCGTGTTGTTTAAATAGGTGGTCGAACCGCTCCAAATATGCATACACAAATCCGCAATGTAGCTATATGTGCCGGAATCAGCGCCTGCCTTAAAATAAAACGTAGCCTTGCAGTCGGTAAAGTTAATTGTTATGGGATTGCTATATCCCGTGGTATCGAAAGGATCTGCATCCCCCGTATTGTCGCCCGGGTCGTCCGTATTGAGCTCGCCCGCATACTCAACGCGCATCATATTCCACGGATCATACTTATAATCAAAATAAAAATTGTAATAGCCGTCGGCGTTTACGGTATATGTTCCCGGAATGTTATCTTGTTGTGTAGAGCCGTTCGGTTTGGTAAAAGTAACCAAATGTACGCTGCCGTTGTCCTTGGGAATACCGAGCTTTGTCGCACCTTGATAAACATTAAAAGTATCGCCGGTATACAGTGGCACATATTTGACTGTTTTTTCGGGATTGTTCGTGTTTCTTTTTTCTTCATTTTCCGCCATAACATAATAATCGGACACGTCGGTATTATCATGCTGAGGGACTTGCAGGTAATATTTATCGGCGTCAAGCACGGGGACGGTTGCTCCGCCGCTCACCGCATACTGCGGATATTCCACATAGAACAGTCCGACTTTACCGTCAACCTCGGCGGTAGCGTCGCCGCCCGCGTTCCAATCTGCCCAAGATACGGAAAAAGCCGCGATACAAAACAGTATCGCGCACGCAATCGTCGCAATAATGAAAAACCTCATACGACCGACACGTTGCATTTTCCCTCTATTAACTCCCACTATATTAGCAAGCACTGATATTATATACCAAACATATATACAATGTCAATACCCGCACGGAAAATTTTGCCTAAATATAAGCGGTAAGCTATTCTATGATTGTAAAACAACCGTTTATGCAGTCGAGATGAACGATCATACCGTCTCTCAACACTTGTGTTGCCGTCATTGTTCCGACCAAGCACGGCACGGCGTACTCTCTCGCTATAATCGCGGCATGGCAGGTTATACCGCCCTCATCGGTGATTATACCAACGGCTTTTTCCAACGCCATTGTCAAGTCGGGAGTGGTCATGGTAGCGACAAGTATACAGCCCTGTTCCATATCCGCGGCGTCCGCAAAGCTATTTACTACCTTTACCCTTGCCGATTTAACCTCGCCGGCACAAGCGATTTCGCCGAAAATCGCGCCGCACGCATTATCCGCTTTGGGCAACAGCTGTTTGAGCAAGCCGTACGCGCACGCGCCGTAATACGTTTTGCTCTCCCCTTGCTCGAAAATTATCGCCTCGCCGTTTTTGCGCTTGATGATCTCCGTTCCGCCGATAGCGGCCTTGCCGCTTGCTATAACTTGCTCTATTTCGTCCGCACGGTGGAGCATGATCGTACCGTCGTCCAACCGCGCACGCCGCGCTATCTCTTTTATCAGCGTCGTGCGTATATAATAAAAATATCGGTCGCTGTTTTCCGCCGTACGAGTACGATAGTACGTAAAGCTGCGTATAAGCTCAACCAATCTTTTTTCTTCGGCTACAGCAGTTTTGATAACCGCCCACGCCGCAGCCGATTGCTTTTTTCTGTCGTTTGCGGCGGTCTTCAGCAATGCCGTTGCCCTCTCGCCGTCCATGTCTTTTGCGCGGGCTTCAAACTCCGCGCTTGTCACGGGAGTAAGCGTCTTGCCAAGCGGGTTGTTCTTCCACTCGTATCTATCGATATATCTATCCTTTGCCTTTCCGTGCCCGCTGGCAACCGCACGCAAAAAGCAGCTACGCTCGCCCGAGTAGTACGTAGGCGGCAACACCGCGCTCACCGCGCCGACAAGCTCCCGAGCCCGCGCCGCACCCGATGTTTCGACCAATCTTGCGTACAGATAGTCGTCGGGGCGCATCATCATAGGAACATAGCTCGCAATATAGGCATTAAGCTCGCGCTTGTACGCCGCTTGCAGCTGTTTGCGCGTAAGCGCCGAAAAATCTTTATGCTTTACCGCCGCCGTTCTGCGCTTGGTTGTGCGCACGACCTGCTCTATGTTATGCAGGAAGCTTGCGAAAAAGCCCGTACCGTCAAGCTGCGCCCACAGCGCGTTTGCGTATTCGGTATTCTCATCCGAATAGAATTCTCGACCGCACACCCACAGTCCGTCGTATATCGGCGTGGAAAACCCAAACAGCTTTTCCTGTACGTCTTTTTGCGCCGCTATCGCCTGTACCGAGTGGTTAAACACCGTGAAGTCGCGGTACACATACAGCTCGCGCGGTTTGCCGTCAAACTCCGGCACTGCGTCGGACAGCACGGTTTGACGGCGGAGCTGTAAAAACCACAGACGTTCGCCGTCGAACGTCCATTCAACGTCGACAGGTCCGCCTTCCGCCTTTTCCAATACAGCCGCCGCGGCAATCAATTCGTTAATATATCCGTCGGACGATATTTCGGTCTTGGCTATACTCAGAGTCTGCGGCACGGTCTTGCCGCTTACAAGCGTTTCGCCCAAGCCGCCGACGCGCTCGATCAAAACCTTTGCGCGATCCTGCGGCGACGTGGAAAACATTACGCCCGATTGAACGCCGTCTATCTGCTTTTGCACGACTATCGCCATGCCGCACCCGTGCGCGCCGAAGTGCTGCGAATACTCGGCCGCGCCACAACCGTGCGCCGACGCAAATACGCGTTTTACGGCGGACATCAGTTCGGTTTTTTCCACGTTCAGTTCGGTTAGATACTGACCCGCAAAGCTCGCGTTGTCGCCGTCCTCCATTGCGCCGCTCGAGCGCACCGAAAACAGCTCGGTATCCAGCGCGTCGGCTTTTGCGTTGAGCTCGGCTTGAAACTCCGCCGAAGTAATATCCGTGCCCGACGCTATCACAAAAAAATCGGGCACGTTAAACCCGTGCCCGACAAGCCGAAATAAGCCGTAGCCTTTTCCGCCGACTTGATCTCTTGCGTATTCCGCTGCGTAGCTGTCTATCAGCATTAATCGCCCTCGAACGAATTAGTCTCAAGCGAGCAACCGCCGCACTTGGTACAGCCTTCCTGCATTTCCGGCGACAAGCCCTTGCGTGCAAGTATTGCGCTCACGCACGCGCTTATCCATAACAACTCCTCTCGATTACAGTTTTGGCGGTCGCGGAACATGCAGTTATCCATCGCTTTAAACGGAATTATAGTAGGAATTACGCCCACGTCGGTCAGTTTTTCGCATTCGCATACTATATCTTCCTTGGGCTGTATACCTGCAATCAGCACGCATGAGATCCTGCCCCTGCCGAACTCTTTTACGCCGTGGCGATAGCATTCATAATAGCGGTCGTACGATATTGCCGATTTGCCGGGGCACACCTCTTTGCGAAGCTCCGAATTTGCGACCTCCAAATTCATGATGAGCGACGACGCGCCCGCTTCCTTAAGCTTGGTGATCAAGCTCAAGTCGCTCGGCGGCGCAAGCTCCAGCGATATCGGCGTTTGAGTGAACGTCCTTATCCCGCGAACAAGCTCCAATAGATACCCTGCCATCCAATCGGGATCGTGATATGTGCCGCCGCCCAAATTGACGCTGTACCTATCGGTAAGCTCAAACAAAGCCTTCAACCCCGCCACTACCTGTTCTGCCGGGACTATTGTCTGCGTCGGTGTTGTTTCGATACTGCAAAACTTGCATTTTTTGCCGGGCTTGTCGTAGCAGCACACAAGCGAAGGCCACAACGATATTACATGGTTGGAGTGCGGACGCGCAAGCTCGTCAATAACAGTGCCTGTGCGCGGCAAATCGTCAAACAGCGAGATCGGGACGCTTATATCGCTGTCCTCGTCCTCCACGAAAAACACACCGTTCTTGTCACGGAGGTGATACGGCGAAACGCGACTGAACTGCTCCGCTACACTGAAGCACACGTTGCTGCCGAGAATGTTGGCATTGATGGCGTGCACAAACCCTTTGTCGTAAAAGTACGGTCTGGACTGTAACAGGCGTTCGCCCACTTCCTTATCCACGTTTATTCCGTAGCACAACAGCCCTGCTTTGAGCGTTGCCAAATCTTTACATGTCATTGTTAATCTCCTTTGGGCGACGACGAATTGACCGCCCAACGTGAAAAATCCTTTATCCGCGCCTGTCTGCTGTTTATCTTTTTTTCGTGCTTACTACCGCGTATAAGCGTCATATGTTCAAACGAAGCGAACTTTTGTTCGAGATATCGCACAAACTGCTCGCTCTTATAGAACGAACAACTGAACGCGTCACAGTACAGCGTTCTTTCGCTTATGCTGTAGTGAAACGCGATATGGCTCTGCGCTATCAGCACAACGCCCGATATGTATTCGGGCGACGCCTTGCGCGACTTGAGTACATACGGGCGGCTTATAGGCAGCATGTTTATTTGCTGCGGAAGCTCGTCCAGCATGTCGAATATTTGCTCGAAGCTTGTATCGACATTCTCCACCCTCGCTATCATGTGCGGACCGAAATCGCCCTCGTCGTCGCCGTTCCATATTCTGTCCGCGTCAATAGTAGTGTCGGCATAACGACGCTCGGTGCACAGCGATTTTTTTTGCTCGAACTTGAAATATGTTCTAAGCAGCTCGATAAACTTATCCTCATCGGCATAACCGTCGTACAGCAAATCCGCAAACACACAACCGCGGCGCGGAAATGTGTGTAGCGTTATATGCCCGCCGCGCAAAATTACAAATGCGCTGATCCCATCGTCCTCGCCGTCCTTGGCGTAGTAGTACGGAAGCAGAAACGGCGGCATTACCGCCTCCGTGCCGAGCTGCGTCACTATGTCGTTCAGTACGGCGTTGACGGTGCGAAGATCGTCCAAACGGTTCTCGCTGCCGCCGTAGCCGTCCAGCATAAAATGTATCATGCTTGTCCTCTTTTACTGTTTGTTTTTAGGCTCGGGATAGCCGATTTTTTTGATCACCTTTTTGGGAATGAGGAAAGGATTTATCCACCAACTGTCGCTAGAACCGTACCTGAGCGGAATGCAATAGTACGTGGTGGGCATATATTCCTCGTCGGTAAGCAATGTAACGATATATCCCTCGTTTTCCACGCCCGCAATGGGAAGCGGAACTCGATACGCGCATTTTTTAACATTGTCGCGATCGATGTTCTCTTTATAGTACGTGACGATGTACGGATAAATGGGATCGCAATCCTTGTCCTTGATAGCCTCGTCCGAACGCCACAGCCCGGGTTTATTATAGTCCTCGTTATATATAAGGAACATAAACACGTCCTTTAGATACGTGAGCCATTCGTTGAACTGAGGATCGGGCTGATACTTTTGAAGATTGCCGAGCACTTCGAATATCGTGGTCTCCTCGCCGGATTGCGTGACGACCGTCGCAAAACGCCGTAGCTTTTTCGCATCGCAAATATAGTTGCGCGTTATAATATGCTTGAGCCTCTTCGCTTGTTCGCTTATGCTGAACTCACCGTCCGCCGAGAATGTGTTGTAGCTTTCGCACATCTCACAAAATCCGTCAAACAGCTGCGTGAGCGATTGGTCTTTTATTTCGTTCAGCTTGGCTTTTGCCGCTTGCTCGAATGCGTCAAAGCATAAGTGACGAATTTTCAAACGCTTCTTGCGCGCTTTTTCCGCGTCGTCCGCATTCCCCTCGCTCAATGTGCGGTCGGAAGTACCCGACAGCTCGGCAGAGAAGCTTTCGTTAAGCTCTATTTGCTTTTCCGCATAGCTATCCAGACCTGTGTAGAAGATCTGTAAAAACATGAATATGTCGGAAAATATCTTTTGCAGATCGTTGGCGCTCGAAGTCATGACAGAAAACTTCTCGTTTTTTGTCAGCTGCTCGATACACGTAAGAATATTGCCGTACTTGTACGACAGGCTGTCCAAAAACGCATTGCGGTTGTCGTCGTCCTCGGTGTTGAAGTTCATCGCCTTAAGCACTATCTTGACGCGCAGATGTACTTCCTGCTTAAGCGATATGGAATTGCTGCGGTTCTTTTTCATTGCTATCCTGTCGATGCTTTCACGGTATTCCTTGTGAAGGTCGGACAATGCGTTCCTACCCTTATACCGCCAAGCTATGTTATCCAGCACCTTGCTAAACAACTGCTCTTCGCAAAGTATGCGCTCCAAAAAATCGCTCACGCCCATCTCCAGCAGCATTAGCGTGATTATGTTGTCCCAGTATATATTTGGCGCGTCATAGCTCTTTATGTCGGCGACGATCTTGGGATAGTGATCCTGACAGAACTTAAACAGCTCGCGACGCTTTGCCTGCTCTTCCTTAATCGAATCGTTGAGTATCATGGCAAACTCGCGAATGTTTTTGTAGCTGAACGATAGGAACTTGCGCGTCTCGTGTATATCGCGCATGTAGCTTTCGCTCTTTGGCGTTTCCTTGATTATATCGGTTTGGAGGAATGTTTGACGCTCGCCGTCTATCGAGCTGTAGCGGTTTTGGTACTTGCCGTCAAACGCCGAGGTTTCGGTGCGCATGTACAGCGTAAGCCGACGCGGCGCAGACACTTCGGTCTTGCCGTTAAGTAGCAAAATCTGCTCCTCGGACGCTATGAATTTGCCTGACGAAAATACCGTGTTGGGATAGAGCACTATGCTTTGAGTGAACGTCCTTTTGTACGATATTGCAAAATCCCGGTCGTCGCCCGTTCTGTTGTCCTCGGGATACGACACGGTCGCCCCGCCAAACACCATGAACGCGCGAAGCAGCTGGTAGCATAGCTCGTTGCAATACAGCTGCGTAAACTTGCCCTGATCGCCGCCGCGCTTGAACGTAGCGTTCTTTACCGCGTCGCGCGCGGACTGTAGCACCACGCCGATGCTGTTGCCCGTCAGCATAGAATCGAAAATCATGCTGAACTCGTTGCATACCATTCCGCGCGCTTCCTTTAGATCCACCCACAATTCCAATAGAGAGAAAATCTGAAGGTCGAGCGTTATGTCCTCGCCCGACAATGCGCTCTGGAACAGCTTGGTAAACCGCGAGTTCTCGAAGTACTTGACGTCCCCCGCTTCGCCCCATTCCTTATTGTCGTTTAACTGCTTCCATCTTGTAAGCACTATTATGTATGCGACATTAATAATGCGCTTCATTGTCTTGATTATTTCGTACCCGCCCAAATCGACGCTTTCCGCCGTGACCTCTCTGTCAAGCCGTGTGTCAAACAGCAGTGACCGCATTACTCGGTCGGGCACCATTTCCAAAAACAGCTGCGCAAGGTCCTCTATGTTACTAAAATCCACCTGCTTGCCGTCCGCTTTTTTTACGTTTAACATTATTTTACCTCGCTAACAGTGCGGCAAGCTTTTCGTAACGCTTTTCCAGCTGCCGTTCCTGTTCGATTTTTTCTTCGTCCTTCATCTTATACAGCAGCGTTTCCTCCCACTTGAAACGCTCGATTTCGGGAATACCGACCACGGGATCGTCCCTGTCCTCAAACATCACCGTGTTTAGCTCGTATCCTAAGTCCACGTGTTTGCCCAATGTTTTGTACTTGTCGATAATATCCCTGCGTATCAGCTCTATTGCCTTTTGGCGCATGTCGTTTAGCTTGTTGACCGCCTTTTCGTAATCGGGCTCGCTCTCGGGCATGTTTATCTGTGCGACCGCCGTGGGCAATAGTATGATCTCGCGCTTCCGATTGGTTTTGCGCCTGTTTATTTCGAGCGGAATTTTGCGCGTAAGATAGTCGCTTGTGCCTACGCGCGATTGATACGTAGGGCGCATGCACATTACCGCGCAATTGGTAAGCCGTAACGCCGTAAGCGTAGTGCCCTGAACGCCCGACGCACAGTCGAACACAACCGCCTTGGGCGCAGGCTGCATTTCGGGAAAGGTCTTTGTAATAAATCGCTGGATCGGCGAAGACTCGGCGTACTTGACGTAGTCGTCGTCCGATATCGTGCTGGAGTTTTTGTCCGCGCCCAAAAACAGCACGCTCCCGTCGTCCTCTAAGCCTAAGTCGTTGCCGACCTTTTCGTAGTGCTTAAAGTACTCTTCTCCGGTCTCCACACTGTCGAGCTTGCGGAAAGCATTTTGGTTGATGCCCTCGTCGTCCTCCACAAACAAATGCTTGGCGGAGTACGGAAGCTCCTTTTGGGAATCGCCGCCCTTATGGAACATGTTGGTAAGCCCCATGCTGTCCAGGTCTATGTCGTAGACAAGTATAGGCTCTTGAGACGTTGCGCCCAAAGCTTTTGCCAAGTACGGCAGAGTGTTGTAGCATGTGGTTGTGCGGCATGAGCCGCCCTTGTACGAATTGAACGAAATTACTTTCATGGTTTTTCTCCTTTATTCCCCATCGTTATTTTCATCGGCATTCAAACGCTTTTTGTACATTGCCCTGGCAAATGTAGTCCTGATATCGTCGTTTTTGTCGCCGAGCGATTTGTTGTTATCCATCATAATATTTTCCACCTTTGACGACTTTAGCGTGTCGTCAAGCGCGCCCTCAAACAACGCCTGCATCTTGCGCGCCGACTTGAACCCGCTGCCGAACTGCTCCTCCGCGGCGGTCTTGTCCTGCTTATAAGCAGCCATGATCTTTTGCGCAAGCACGTGCGCGAGGTCGAACTTTCCGTCGGCAAGCTCGTCAAAGTTTCTGCCGTACATCATTTTGCCCACGCGAAAATCGTCGTCCGCTTCCTGATAACCGTTGATATTGTTGAGTATCATGTACGTGAGCATGTCCTGCAAATGACGGTCGGCTTCCTCTCTTATCCAACCGCGCACGGTGTTGCCTATATCGTAGCTTGTCTGCCGCTCGCTTAGCTCGGCACGGTGCTTGGCGCGCTCCTCTTCGAGCAAGCGTTCGTACTCTTCCTTCAGATCGTTCAAAGCATTCTCATGTTCGGCTCGGTCTTGCTCCTGCGCCGCCTTGAGCTTGATTATATCATTGTCCTTGTCCCTGAGCTTTTGTGTGTAGACAAGCTGAACCTCGTCCACATTTTTGCGCGTGAGATTGAGCACTACGCGTTTAAAGTCGTTCATGCCTTTGGCGGCAAGCAGTTTATCCATGTCGAGCGAGCCGTCCGGCTTGACGCTATCTTTATCTATAAGCTTGGAATAATATTTTTTAAGATTATTGAGTGCCTTGTAGCTGAGCTCGTAACGCTCGAAATAGTCGAAGTAATCGTACATAATCGCTTCGCAGTGTCGCGACGTCGAATTCATGTCGATCGAATCCTCGTTCCACAGCCACAAGTAGTCGTCGCTGCCGCTTCGCGTTTTGCTCACTTTTTTGCGGTACTTGGATTCCTTGATCGCATTGTACAGAGTTTCCATATCCGCCTGCGGGTATTTTGTCAGCGCTTTAACTATCATGATCTTTGCCGAAAGCAGCATCGGACGGAGATAGTTGACCGATATATTCGCTTTGTTCAGCTTGGAAATATTAACGGGGTCGGATTTTATGTCGAGCGAGGAGAACATTACGTAGTCTGTATCTACAATGCCCAAGCGCTGGCTGTCGTCAAACTTGCGGTACGCAACCTGAACCTGGTCGATAGCGTCTTTTGTAGCGTTAAGGTAGTCGCGATACTCGGCAATCTTCATAAGCTCGCCGTCCAGCTGCGTTTCCAAATACTTCTGGAATACGCGCGCAATGTTGTAGTAACGCTTCCACAAATCGCTGTCATTGTAATTATTCGACATAGGGTCGTGCGAGCACGTAAGCATTTCGGCAAGCTTTGTAAAGACTTCCTTAACTGTATTATCCTTAAACTCATCAAGCGTTTCGGCATACTCGGAAAACCAACCGAGCGTTTCGGCATACTCGGAAATAAGCATTTTCTTCTCGCTCTTTTCCTCGCTTTTTTCTTCGTCCTGCTCCTCGGTCTGATCCTCGGGCTGCTCGTTTTTCGCTTGCTCGTCGTCCTTCTTATTATTGAGCTCGTACTTTTCAAAATACTGTTTGGCGAGCTTGTCGTCATCCATGAACCTACGAATAACAAGCTCCTTCTCGTTGTAACCGTACATGGTTATCATGGCTATATACAGCGGATTAAACAGCGCGGACGATCTGTTGCTGCTTGCGATTTGATCGATGGATATCGGATTAAACGAATACACCGTGTTGCGATCGACGCGGATGACGTCGGTGTAGAACACGCTCTTGCCGTAAACCTTATCCTTATCGCGCGAGTATGTGTTGTACGCCGTGCGGAAAGTACCGGTAATACAGCAATCGACCACGTCGCCTTCAAAGCCGAGCTCCTTGCCGTACTCGATGACGCGGTTCATGAAAGGCTCGTCGCGCTTGATTTTGTCGTCCTGATTGAACGCGTCGTCGAATCGGCTTATCGCGTCGACTACGGCGTAAGTATCGTTTAGCGTGACCGCGGTAGACTGCGCGGGATCGAGCGTAAAGCCCCAACCGGAATACCCGTTTGCAAGCGCGTATGTTGCAAACTGATACATGATTTGCGCGACGGTCTTGGCGATCCGCTCATGGGTATCGCCAAGCTCCGAATCGGCGTACAAGCCTTTGCGGTTGCACAACCGACGGAAGTAAACCAGCGTAGTCATTGCAGTAGCCGCGGACAGCGTTACAGGCGAATCTATATGCGTATTGTCGCTGTTGCCGAAAATCTGCATACAGTCGTCCGCACTGAGATACGGCGTGATATCCGCGCCTATATTTTCGAGATGCTCGATTATCTTGCGCACGCCGCTCAGCATCAGTTTTTTGTCGTTTTCGGTCTTTTTGCGGCACTTGTCGATTTCGCTCTGACGCTCGTTAGCGGCAGTGAGCTCGTCCACTGTGGCGAGGTTGCCGAAGTTGTATACGGCAAGCAGCGACTTGACGCAACTGCAATAGTCTAGAAAGCGCGTGTCGCACATATCGCGCAGTTCCCGCATCTGCGCGGACAACGCGTTGCACACGTTGGTGGAAACGACGCGTGTCTCGTTTTCCCATTCCGTATTTTCCGAAACGTCGATACCCGCAACCAAGCTATCCAAATAGCGGGATAGATCCATATTCACGTTACTGTTTGCCATTATTATTCCTCCGTGCTAATCAGTTTTTGTAGATTTTCAAAAGCGTCCTCAGCGCCCAAAGGTATCTCGCCCTCAAACACCACCGACTTCAGTTTTCTGCACCCGCGAAACGCGTTGCGCCCGATTGCTTTGACCGACGCGGGAATGCGTAGTTTTTCCATGAGTATGCTGTCCGCAAATGCGACCTTGCCTATGTGCGTCAGCCCCTGCGGAAAGTTGATTTCCTTTGCGCCGCAATAGCGAAACGCCTCGTTTGCGATTATGCGCGTACTGCTCGGAATATCGAGCGTGTCGCCTTTGACAGCCCACCCAAACGCTATGCCATTGTACGTACCATTTTTAACGGCGGACTCAATACCGCTCGAATCGAACGCCGTCGCCTCTATCTCGGTCAAGCCGTCCATGCCGTCCACCGTCACCAGATTGGAACAGCCGAAAAACGCGCGAAACCCTATCTTTTCTACAGACGGCGGGATAATTACGTTAATCAGTGACTCGTTATTCATAAACGCCTCGCTCTCTATTTCGTTAACATACGGCGGAACGGTGACGCAGCTATCGCTGCCCTCATACCGCACAAGAGCCTCGTCGCCACGCTCGTAAATAAAGTGATCCGGATTGTTTTCGAGCTTGCTCACCCAATGCGGAAGAAGCTGCACCAATCTTTCAAACGCGGCGTCGCGAGTGTCGTACTTTTCCATAAATACTCCCTCAAGCCTGTTAGCGCCAAAACGGTATAACGCTTTGTATGCTCTGTCGTCGGGATTAAGATAGTACTGCATATCCAGCACGAACGGGATAATGATTTTACCTTCCTTTCTGTGAACATGGTAGTATTCTACTTCGCCCAATACCTCGTCCGCCGTCTCCGTCATCATGGAATTCTTGCTCGCTACAAATATGACAATCGGCGCTGTTTTCATAACCTTACCGATTTGTTCCGCCCAATCTCCCACCTTTAAAAGCGCGTCTATCCAACAATCGATTTTGCGCGATGACAGATAGTGATAAAGCTCCAATGATATTGTCCTATCAGGCTCTATGTTGCTGTGACTGATCAAAATAGACTTCATACTTTTTTCTACCTCTTTATTCCTATAACATGGATTTGTTCGTCTTTTAGTCCGATCGACTTGGCGTAGCTTATGCCGTAATATGTACCGCCCTGATTGATCGGGTTGCCGTATCCGTCGCTTAGCGGCGTTTCCACGCCGTCCCACAGCGCTATCAGCATTTGGCAGTTGTCGATGATATGTTTGGTTGCTTGCGTGTACGTATACTTTTCGTCATCTACGACCGTGCAAGATACAGCTTGCGCCAAAAGATTTCGCATTCTGTTTTCGTCGGCTTCGGTAAAGCCGTATCCGCTCTCTCTTGCGTCCGCTTTTATAGATTGAATGTAATCTTCGTAAGGGAGCGGAATAACCGCCGTTGTAGTTATGCCGAGCTCGGTTGCACATTCGGCAATTATCTGATCCGAGCCGAACGCGTAATTGGTGCACACAACCACTCTGTAATCGGTTTGATATCTGCGCAGAATGTCCTTGATCTTTTCTTTAAGTTCGGGGATACTCGAGCTTACCGAGCGGTGTCCCGTGCCCGCAATATTCAGCGTCGGCTTACCGCCTTGCGAGCGATATATGCGCACGCCGTGTCCGTAGCAGTATAAAAAAGGTATTATGTTGTTGATCATGAGCTCATCCTTTTTTCGCTCGGAGCTCGGCAGCAAATCGTACGGCACTATATCGCGGTGAATCTTCTTTTTGTCGCGCTCGGACTTGGAGCTATAATCCGTGCCGTACTTCCAACCGGCTTGCAGCTTTTCCCTAACCCAGCGTACATGTTCCTCCCGAGCCAAAGCCTCAAGCTCGTCCGGCGTAAACTCACTGACTAACGGACAGCTCAACTCGCGCTCGCTGTAAAAGCAGTTTATCAAGTCGAGTTTGCGAGCGTAGGACTTTGCCTGCTCGATATTTGACAGACGGAACTCGAGCGAAATATCGTCGAAATCCGGACCGCCGTATTCGCATTGATAGCTCTTGTGTATTGCACGCGAAAAGTCGCACAGATTAACAAGTCTATCCGACGACTGCAAGGCGGACGATTTTTTAACGGAAGGCTGCTCGCGCGCGGTGACAGACAAAACGATATCGCCTTTTACCAACCCGCTTATGTTTTTGACAAAATCTCCGCTCGCGATTTTTTTGTAGTTTGCATTTTGGCGTTCTACTTGCACAACCGCAGTTTTGCCGTCTACGCTACGCTCCTCGAATGACGCAACGCTAAAGCAGTCGAACACATAACACATGTCGATTCTGCCGTCGGCGACAGACATATCTACCGTACGTGCAAGCGGGTCTTTTTTGCTTACGTACCCGAACGCCGTCCTATCCCAGTCCTGCAATTCGTCGCACAGCACAAGCAAATACGCAAGCGGGTGTCTGACTGCGGGAATAGCTATATCTATGTTTAACGCACCTTTTATGCTTTGACTGTTAAGATTATTATGTAAAGCGATCGCCGTGAGCACGTCGATTATAGGTCCGGAAAAATCCGCATGCGCCGCCGCAAGACGGTTAAACAGCAACAGTGCGCTGAAGTAACCGTGATCCATATATCTGTCTTGATGTGCGTAGCGCGTGGATATAAGCTCTGTTATAACGGGCAGCGGATAACCCAACCTCAAATTTATGCCGCGCGATAAAACGTCGCCTACCGTATCGGCATTAAAGACCGAGCCTTGTTTTTTTACGTCGTCGCCGATGTTCAGCAGCAAGTCCATTCCCTCGTAAGCTACGTGCGGGACGTTTACGGCATCTCCCCACATGCCTTGCGCATATGTTTTGATTTGCTCGTGCGCGAGCTGGAACGGATAACCAATATCGTGGAACAGCGCCGCAAGCCCCCACCACCGCAAAAAGCAAGTATCGGTCGCACAGTCGGATTTGTAAAAATCCAAAAACGTTTGACGAAAATTTCCGTCATTGGCGTAAATAGCAAGCCCGAGCACAAACTCGTACACTGAATGCGAATAGTGGTCGAGGTTCGTGTAAAGACGCTCGCCCGAATGATACTCGTGATCGGACAAAAACTCGAGCAAATTATTCATTGAGTCAAACGCACCGAATATCTTGAACATCTCGCAAAAACAATAATAGACGGAAAAAGCGTCGTCCTTTTTGCCGCTGCCGCAAAAACGCCGTACTGCCGCGACAAAGCAATCAATATCCGATGAATCGCAAGCTATATTATAGTCGAAAAACTTTTCGCATAACTGTTCCAATTTTGCCATACTATCCCCTGCGCTCGAATATCTTATATCCGTTATTGTTGAGCAACCACCAAGCGCTGTCTAAAAGCTGGTAGTCGTATTTGATTACATCGCGGTCCGCTTCGACCACGCCGTCGCGCTTAGCTATCATTTTACGAAAATCTATCAAGCCGACAAACGTAGTCAAGCACCCGTGACGACGCTTGGCAATATTTTTTCCGTTGGTGTGTTTGCCGCCGCCGTCGACCTCGTTAAGAATACTATCCTTACTCGCCGGCATGAACCCTTTTGCAAACATGAACGCGTTCCAACGACAGTGTTCCTGTATGGCAAGGTTCGCCCTGAGCGACGGCTTGTATTCGATTGGATAGCGCACGGCTACCTTCTGCCCGTTGTTGTCCAGAACAAAATCAGGCATGTCATTCTTTGCGTAACGCGAAAAATACTCATCCTCCGACAGCCCTGTTTTGTCGTCGCCTGCCGCGCAGTAATCTAAGCCCATCAAATGCAGTTTTTGCCGCAATCCGAGACACGCGTACATATTAGAGTCGCGTTCAATAGATGTCAGCTTCACGTACCACTTGTGCCGCGACGTTTGCACTTCCTCGGCAGTGACGCGCGAGTGCTTCATATCATGCTCGATATCGTAAACAAAATTACGCATAATAGCCATTTCAGCAAACTTTTCCCGAATGATATTGGAATAGTTGTACGCAACAGCCTTGTTTGCGCCGAATGGCGTGCACATATCATCATAGAGAAAAATATTACTACTGTCTAAAATCTTATCGTCTCTTATGCGAACAAACACATGCGTGTTGCGCGCGTCACGCTCTTTTAGCCGCGCCGTAATTTTGTTGGCAACGTCTATGCCCGCATAGTCTGCGCCGATTGAAACTATTACATAGTTAACGGTCTGCGACTTAAAGCTTAACGCGTTTTCCAAGCTGCGGAAAAAGTCGGTATCGTTGATATCGACGTTGTAATAATCATCAAGCGACGGAACGGGCGGGAGCGGAAGATAGTCGCTCGCGTCTACGGCGCTGCCTTCGGCAAGAAATTCATGACGATATCTAAAGTAGTTGCTGTTAAGGCTTTTGTACATATCTTCGTGCGATTTATCAAACACATGATATCGCACTTGTTTTTCGGCAACGCGCCCGTTTTTGTCTGTTGACAAAAACCTGTTATTCTCCACCGATGACAAAAATATCTGCTGATTTGTTCGTCCGAAACCAATTAGCGCAACATTGATTTCGGTCTGCGGGCGCAATAGTCCCGTAGTATAGTCAATGTGCGTTTCGTCCATATATTCGGTGAACGGATATCTATCGATAAAATCAATCGCTATCTGCCGATACTCGTTAACGTAATGCAGACAACCCTTTGACATATCCTCGTACTTGCCGTAAATGTCCTCGTATTCACGGTTGCCAAACGCATAAATCTCAACGCCCGTAGCTACGTCGTCACCCATTGTATCAATGATTTTCAATAGCATTCCGCAACGCCTGAGGTTGACTTCGTCATCGTCGCCGTTCATGATAACAACAGCTTTTTTGCCGTGCTTGGAAAGACGTTTAACTTGGCTTTTCAGTTCCTTATCTAGCCAATCAAACAATCTTTCTTCGCGCACGCAAGAATGATATGTAGTTCCTTGTATATACAGCTTTTCACGTTCCGAGGCGCTCATGCAATCTATTATCAGCTTGGGCTGATTGCAGGAGCGGTACACTGCTATTCCCCTGTCGGTATTGCCGACTATTATACACTTATTTTCCTTTTTGCGCGAAAACCAAAACAAGCGGTGATTCTTCCAAATCCACTGGTGCAAAACAGACGCCGTTATCATTATCGCATTAAGCACGACAAGCGTCAAACACACGTACAGCGCAACGGCAAAAAATACATTGTCGGATATAAGCGCGGGCGACACGTCAAACTTGACTACTACCAACTGAACCGCTGTGGAAATCGAATAGAATATAGCGTACAAAATGCTCTTGTTTGCGTACAATGCCGCCATAATGTACAGCGGAACGGCCACAACGTAAATTATGGCGCACTTGCCCTTTTTGAAGTTCTTGATGAATTCGATTTTTCCCGATCTGTTGCACCTTAAAAACTTGACAATCAAATATACCACTATCGCCAACATGATTAAGATGCAAACAATTGAAATCGCGCTGTACGCCATGTTCAGTCCCCATTTGACACAAAAGTGCATAATACAACAATTATACATGCTAAGTATATCACATAACATACAAAATTGCAAGCCGCAATAACAAAAAATTGAACATAACAAAAATCCGCCATGCGGCGGATTTTTGTTATTGCTAATCGAGTTTGTCAAGCAGCTTGCGGTCGGCTTCGATGCGCTTAAGATTGCGAATAGATTTTTCACGGGATTTGGCGAGCTTGCGCTCCGTCAAGTACAGTTCTCTATCCTCCGGCGTGAGCGTATTCAAAAAGTCCTCTTGAGCCTGCTTTCTGCGCTCCGCCGCCGCCTTACGCTTTGCTTTCTGCTCGGGCGTGAGCGGCTTACTTGCGCGCTTTTTAGGCGGATTCTGCGATTTGTGTTCCGCTACTTTAAGCTGTTCTTCAGGCGTGAGCGGCGAGGCTTCCACAAGCAATTCGCGCAGTCTTGCCGCACGCTTGAGCTCGCGCTCTGCCGTAACTTCACGGTACTTTAAGTATGCCTCACGCGACATATCTTGAGTCTTTTTTTCCTCGCGCTTTCTGCGCCGCGCTTCCTTTTGCTCTTCGGTAAGCGGCTTGCGCGTCTTTTTGGTTTGACCCTGCGACGGCTTTTCCTGTTTTTCTTGTTTTTTCTGTTTTTCTTGTCCGGGCTGTTGCTCGACTTCGGGTTGCGCACTCGCCGCGCTCGGCAATGCCGCCGTTTGCTCCTCGTACTGCGGCGAAGGAAGCTCCGCCACCGTCGGGATTTGGCGCGACACGGCTTGAGCCTGCTCGTTGCTAAGCAATGCTTCCGGTCCGAGCGTTACGCCGGGCTGAGGAAGCTCGGGGTATTCCACGTTCTTCTCGAGCGGCTGACCCTCGAAGAATTCGGGGGCTGCCGGCATGCTCGTTAAACCTATTTCCTCTATGTTCGGCGCGATGTCGGTTTTTATCCTGACGCCCTGTTGACACAGTATTATACCGTCGGGAGTATTCACCGGCGTGAGAATTATATTCTTCCCGCCCGAAAGCGTGGTGAGTATCAAAGTCTGCCCGTCCTCGGCCTGCCTGAGCGTTGCGCCGGCGGACAGCGCTGCCGCAAGCGAGCCCGGGGTGTCGGGCGCAGGCAAGCTGTCTAATATAGCGGCCGTTTCGGGAGTCTGCGGCAATTCAAATGTGGTTGCGCGGATAAACTCGTTTAGCCGTTCCGCAATCATTTTGCTTTCCGCACTGCTCTTCGGTTCTTCCGTGACCATGCCGAGCACGTCCAAAACCGCAGTGATTTCGTTAATATTGTCATATCTGAGATTGACGGTACTAAGCGCTTCCGAGCTCTTCTTGAGCGCGGCGTTCTCGAGCGCTTTTCTCGCTTCTGTTTTGTTTATATAGTATATAGTCAGCCAGGCAACTACTACTATAAACAACACAAATATGAGCACGCTCGCGCCGAGCGCCGACGCAAAGAATCCGAACAGCGCGCCGAAAAACCCGACTTTTTTGCCTGTGTATATGCCTACAACGTCCTCCCACGCCGGACGGATAGAATCCGCGCCGCCGGCGTTGTCGCCGCGCGTGGTGAAGATTGTTCTGCCGTCGGCGTCCGTTGATTTGCCAATGACGCGGTGCGTCAAAAGGATACTCTCGCCGTTCACGTTTTTTGCTTTGAACGTGATAACCGTTCCGTCCTTGGCGTCCTCGGACGAGCTCACCTTGATTTCCGACACGTCCTTGGGTTTTGTCCCGACAATCATACTTCCCTTGGGGATTGCGGGTTCCATGGAATCGGACACTATCGAGAACAACCGATATTCTCCGAACGTTGTATAGTAGTCCTCCATGAACATAGAAAGCAACGCGTTAACAGTCAGCGCAATTAGGATAATAACCAATAAGATCACGCCGAAAATGCCAAAGCCGCGCGCAACTTTGCTACGCTTTTTTTTAGGCCGCTGTTGTTGAACAACATCCCCCGATTCGTTCTGTTGCACTTCGTTCTCCATAATTATGTTTATTATACCACTTATTATTTTGCATGTCAATACACATTATAATATTTCTATAGCCGATTTTTTTAATATTGTTTGAATATTAACGTTAATACTTGCTTAATTTTACATGCGGTGATATAATATCGTTATGACAAACTTGGAACTTATGCGATTATCCGAAAACGCCGACGAGGACGCGTTTGAACAAGAAGACTTTCCTCAACGAAAAAAGTCCGCCAAGGAATTGTACGACGAGTTTTACGACGACGTAAAACAACCGTCGCGTTACATCAAAGAGGACTGGTAGTTTATTTGATCCGTAATTAAGGATGAGATTCTTCGCTGCGCGCATATGCGCTCGCTCTGAATGACAAATAATTTAATTGCACAAAAAAATCCCGAATTAGAACGGGATTTTTTTGTTGCTTTATTATTGTTTATTTCGTGCCGAAAAGGCGGTCGCCTGCGTCGCCGAGTCCGGGCAAGATGTATCCGTTTTCGTTGAGCTTTTGGTCGAGCACAGCTACGAAAATCTTTACGTCGGGATGAGCCGTGGCGAGCTTTTCAACACCCTCGGGCGCGGCTATGATCGACATCTGGCGAATCTCCTTGCAGCCCTTGCGCTTGAGTAGATCGATCGCCGCCGCCGCGCTGCCGCCCGTCGCAAGCATGGGATCGAGCACTATTGCCCGCATGTTTTGTATGCCTTGCGGAAGCTTGCAGTAGTATTCCTGCGGCTCTAATGTCTCCTCGTCGCGATACATGCCTATATGCCCTACCTTAGCCGTCGGGAACAGCGTATGCACGCCGGCGACCATGCCGAGCCCTGCACGCAGCACAGGCACAACCGCTATCGAGTTTTCGTTTACCATTTGCTGTTTGCACTTGGTGAGCGGCGTGGTTATTTCCACTTCATGCGTGGGCACGTCCTTGAACGCCTCGTAAGTGAGCAACATTGTTATCTCTTCTACAAGCTCGCGAAAGTCTTTCGTCTTGGTGTCAACCGAGCGCAGCATAGCTATCTTGTGGTTGATGAGCGGGTGATTTAATATTGTTACGTTGTCGAATTGTTTCATCATATTCTCAGCTGTTTTCATAATTTTACTCGCCGTCTTTAGTTGCAGCGGCTTCTTGCTCCGCTTGCGCTTCGGGCTGTGCTACAGTGTCGGGAGTTTCCGCCTGCGCTTCGGGCTGTGCGATTTCCGCATTGTCGGCTTTTTTGTCGCCGAGGTTGACAAGAAGGTTTGTAACAATGCCGAGTATAAGCGCACACGCAACCGCGGTGAGAGTGACCTTACCAATGCTGAGCACCATGCCGCCTACACCCGCGATAAGGATGATGCAGACCGTGAACAGATTGCGGTTTTCATTAAGGTCGACTTTTTGTATCATCTTAAGACCGGATACTGCGATAAAGCCGTAAAGCGCGATACATACGCCGCCCATTACGCACTTAGGAATGCTGGCAAGGAACAGAGTGAACGGCGCGAGGAATGCGGCAAGGATCGCCATGCACGCCGTTACAAAAATCGTTATTACCGAAGCGTTGCGCGAAATTGCCACGCAACCTACCGATTCGCCGTAAGTGGTGTTGGGGCAACCACCAAAGAATGCGCCGACCATCGAGCCGACACCGTCGCCTAAAAGCGTGCGGTGAAGTCCGGGATCTTTAAGAAGATCTTGCTCGATAATGGACGAGATGTTTTTGTGGTCGGCAAGGTGTTCCGCAAACACGACGAACGCAACCGGAATGTACGCAACTGCGACAGTGCCTATATACGCACCGATATTTGCGTTGCCGTAACCGCCGCCATGCGCATTGAACGCCGTCAAGAACGTAAAGTCGGGATACCACGCAGAAGCCTGTCCAAGCGTACCAAAAGTTTCAAAGTTGATTATGCGCATAGCTTCCGCGCCTTCGATATAACTGAAAGCGGTGAAGATAGCGGCAAGCGCGTAGCCCGCAAGTATACCGATAATGAACGGTATCATCTTCATCATCTTTTTTCCGTATACCGAACAAGCAACAGTAACGCCCAGCGTTACAAGACCGCAAATCAAGCACAACCACGCAGTTGTGTCCATTATGTAGCCGTTTCCGAGGTTTTGAGCATAGCCGTAAAATCCGCTGCTAACCAAATCCTTGACGGCATTGCCCGAAAGCGAAAGACCGATGATGGCGACCGTAGGTCCGATAACAACCGCAGGCATAAGCTTGTCTATCCATTTTGTTCCGACAAACTTAACAATCACTGCAATCAGAACATACACAAGCCCCGCAAATATAGCGCCGAGAATAATTCCCAAATAGCCGAGCGACGCAGTTGCCGCACCGCCGAACGCCGCAAGCATTGAGCCGATAAAGGCAAACGAGCTGCCTAAGAACACGGGGCTTTTAAACTTAGTGAACAGTAAGTACACTATTGTACCGACGCCCGCACCGAAAAGCGCCGCAGAAGTCTGCATGCCGTTGTCTACAATCATAGGGACTGCAATAGTTGCAGCAAGGATTGCAAGGAGTTGTTGTAGCGCAAACAAAATCAACCGACCGGTTTTCGGTCTGTCTTTTACGCCGTAGATCATTTCCATATTGGCTTTCTCCTATTGTGTTGAATTTGCCCTTTTCATGAGCTCTACCGACTATAATAACAGATATCTACACGCTTGTCAATGTTACGACATAAATTTGTTTAAAAAATTTAAAAAGGATGAGATTCCTCGCGTTGCTCGGAATAAAGCTTCGCCTTGCTTCGTAGGACAAATAATTTTCTTGTCATCCTGAACGAAGTGAAGAATCTCATCCTTAATGCGGCGAACGCCGCCATAATTCTGCATTCTTAATTCTGAATTATAATATCGCCTTATACCCCATGCCGCGCACTGTAACTATCTTGTCGCGGTGGTTCTCCCCCAACGACTTGCGCAGCATCTTGATATGCGTATCAACGGTACGGTCGTCGCCGTAATAGTCGAAGCCCCAAATCTTGTCGAGCAGCTCCTGACGTGTAAACGCTTTGCCGTTGTACCGCGCGAGCAGGAACATCAGCTCGCATTCCTTGGGCGTCATGGGTACGCGCTTACCCGCAATGAACACAGCACAGCCCGCAAAGTCAATCGTAAGGTCGCCCGAGGTCATTTTGTCCTCGCTCATAGCGCCTCTGCGCATGATTGCCGCCGCGCGCGCCATAAGCTCTTTCGGGCTGAAGGGCTTGGTGACATAATCGTCCACGCCCATCTCGAACCCGTGCAGCTTGTCGTACTCTTCTACACGTGCGGAAAGCATGATTATAGGCGTGTTCTTGGTTTTGCGAATCTCTTTGGTCGCAGAAAACCCGTCAAGCTTGGGCATCATCGCGTCCATAATGATCATGTCAAAGTCGGTTTCGCGCGCTTTTTTGACAGCGTCCATGCCGTCGGCAGCGAACTCCGTTTCGTAGCCCTCGAACTCGCAATATTCCTTTATTACTTGACGAATACCCTGTTCATCGTCCGCTATAAGAAATTTTGCCATTTAAGACTATGCCCTCCGTCGTATATTGTTTGCGGTCACGGGTGTTCCTATTGGGATTGAACATCCGTATTTTCATTATACCAAACATATATGTGCAAATCACGCAATATCTGTATTCGGCATGTGAAAACGTGTGTAAAGCATTCCCTCCTTTGCTGTCTTATCTTCCTTGAAAAACTAATTTACTTTATTTTGATTGCGCTTAGTATTTTTGTGAGGATCGTCACAATAAAGTAGCTTGCCAGCACGACCGTTGCAACAAAGCACACCTGCGTGAAATCGAGCCCCACAATACCTATGTCGGGCATTACGTAAATAAATGCTGCCGTCAAAGCTACATCGCTTATCATTAGCACCGTGCGGAACGTATTGAACGGCTCGCACTGCTTGAACAGAACCATCATACCGACGCACGTGATTGCAATGACCATCATGGATATAAGCGTCGGCGGATACTTATCCGCGCTTGTCATAGGCAGGTTGAAGAACATGTTGTAAATGTACATTGCCATAACGCCGAGCACCAACGCCACCCCGCCCGGCACGGCGCGTGCCGTAACGTTGGATAGGAACTTGCCGCGAATAATGTTTTTGTTGCCTTGAAGCGCGAGGAAGAACGACGGTATGCCGATAATACAAACCTCAAGAGCCATCAAATTGTTGGTGGCAAGCGGGTACGTCTTTTGCATTGCCAAAAACACTATTGACAGCACAATCGACATGAATGTTTTCATCAGGAACATCGCCGACGACGCCTGAATATTATTGACAACGCGCCTACCCTCCATAACGACGTCTGGCATGGACGTGAAGTCGTTGTTGAGTAGCACCAAGTGGCTGACGTTGCGCGCAGCTTCCGCGCCCGACGCCATTGCTACCGAGCAGTCCGCCTCGCGCATAGCGAGTATGTCGTTTACGCCGTCGCCCGTCATTGCGACCGTGTGGTTCTTGGACTTGATCGAGCAGATGAGCAGGCGTTTTTGCTCGGGCGTAACCCTGCCGAACACAGTGTACTTGTTTGCCGCCTCTATTACGTCTTGGTCGGAGAAGCCCTCGAGCGACACGTACATTTCGGCGTTTTCCACACCGACGCGCCTTGCAACCTCTGACACGGTCATGGGGTTGTCGCCGGAAATGACCTTGACTGCGACGTTATTCTCCTTGAACCAGCGAATTGTTTCTATCGCGTCCTCGCGAATATGATCCTCTATTACAAGCAAGCACACCGGTCTGCGCACGGCGGGGAGTTTTTCGCCCACTATATCCGCCGGCGAATGCGCAAGCACCATTACGCGGAAACCGTTGGAGGCATTTTCGTTGATCAGCCGCTCTATGCGCACGCCCATATCCTTAAGCACAAACTCGGGCGCGCCAAGCATATACGTACCCTCGCCCTCAAACGACACTGCGGACAGCTTGCGCTGTGACGAGAACGGCAAAACCGCCTTGGGATTGAGCTTTTTGCTGTACCCGAATTTGTTGGCGAGCGCGAGCGCCGTCTGATTATTATCACCGGTAGCGGTAAGCATCGAACCTATTATTTCGGCAAGCGAATAATCGCTCTCGAACCCTTTAATCTCGATCACATTGTTTACTTCCATCGACCCGTCGGTGATAGTGCCCGTCTTGTCAAGGCACAGCACGTCCACGCGCGCGAGCATTTCTATACAGTACAAATCCTGAACAAGCGTCTGTTTGCGCGCAAGGCGTATAACCGACGCGGCAAGCGCAAGCGACGTGAGCAAGAACATACCCGAAGGTATCATACCGATTATCGAACCCGCCGCGCCCGTAACTATTCTGTTCCAGTCGGCATACGTAGCGGTACTGCCCGACGGTACGACGTCGCGGTAGGCTATCCATACCGTGAGCGCGCCGATAGCTATAATAAACGGCGACAGAACCTTAATAATAAGCTTGATGGACGCCATTAGCTCGCTCTTGGGCTTTCTGTACTTTTTGGCGTGCGACGTGAGCGTTTCCACATAATTTGCCGCACCCACCTTATCGACGCGAGCTACGACAGACCCGCTGCTTATAAACGAACCGCTGTACAGCACGTCGCCCACCCGCTTCTTTACGGGCTCGCTCTCGCCGGTCAGCATTGACTCGTTTACCTCGCACTCGCCCTTTACTACAATAGAGTCGGTGCAAATCTGCTTGCCCATTTCGAAGCAGATAATGTCGTCAAGCACAACGTCCGCCGTGGGGATCACGCAACGCTCGCCGTCGCGAATGACCACAGCGCTCGGCGCGGACACAAGTGACAGCTTGTCTATTTTTATCTTGGATCGTATTTCCTGAAAAATACCGATCACGACGTTTGCGGTGATAATTACTATAAAGAACAACTGAGTAGCGCCCGCGCCGACAATTAACAGCGCCGCCGCTACAATAAACGTCAGTATGTTAAAGAATGTAAATATGTTGGAAATAAAGATGGACAGATAGCTCTTGCCTGTTTTCTTTTTTACAAAGTTGTCATACCCCTGTTCGATACGGGTCTCGACTACCTCGTTTGAAAGCCCTTGCTCGGGATCGGGGTCGTATCTATCCGCGACCGAAAGATCGACGGTCTTTTGTCTGCGTCGCTTGCCCGACTTACGCCGAGAATCCGCCGCGTCGCGACTGAGCAAAGTATGATCTATCGTCATCGATTTGTAATGATATGATGTGACAGGCTCGTCTGTAACGTCGTCGTCAAACACCGAATTGTCAATGACCGACGGGTCGATCGTCGCCCCGACGCGCGAATATCCGGACATACGGTCGTATTCCGCGTCCTTGGTTATTATGCGCTGCTCGGTCTTTTTGCTCGGCTTTTTATCGTTTTGTACCGCAGTGTCCACGGTTGCCGCAAGCTCAAGCTCCATGTACTCCTCGGGGGCAGCCATAACTAACGGCTCGTCGGTGGACGGAGCTTTCGTTTTGGGCGCTGTAGTCTTGGGTACAGTTGTTTTGGGCACAGTAGTCACCGGCGCTGTCGTCTTGGGCGACGCCGTCTTGGGCGCTGTAGTTTTTGGCGCTGTCGTCTTGGGTACAGTCGTCTTAGGCGACGTAGTAACCGGAGCTGTCGTCTTGGGCATTGTCGTTTTAGGTACTGCCGTTTTAGGCGATGTCGTCTTGGGCGTTGCCGTTACAGGCGCAGTGGTCTTGGGCACAGCAGTCTTGGGCGACGTCGTTTTAGGCGATGTCGTCTTGGGCGTTGTAGTCTTAGGCTCGACCGTTTTTGTTTTGGGCGACGCGGTTTTAGGCGTCGTAGTTTTCTTTTCTTTGTCCTGCATACTATTTAGTATATCATATAATTTTTATTTGTCAAGTATGCTACGACATAGTATTAATCGACAAACCGCCTTAGTGCGACTCTCAGCGCTACCCTTATAATCGCTTCCAGCACGACCGATATGACAACGGCTATTATCACAAACGCGACGAGCATTGCGGGCTGTAAATACACTTGACTCAGCTTCATCAGCATGCCCAAGCTGTTCGCCGTCTGCGCGAGGATTTCCGCGCCTATCACCGCTTTTATGTTGTACGAAAAAGTCGTGGCAAGGCTTTCCGGCAAACCGCCCGCAAGACACGGCAGATACACCGACTTGAAAATCGTAAACCGACCGCCGCCGCACAGCAGACAAATTTCCTTTAGCTCTTGCGGGAGCGTAGCTGTGCGCGCCACCGCCGACGAATACATAATGGGATAAATGACGAGCACGCCGAGCACGACTGGCGTAATATTTCCGCCTACTGCGAGCATGAGAATAAGCGTGACCGCCACGGCAGGCAAAGAGCGCGCCGCGCCGATTATCGGCTCTATTACTCTTTTAAAGCCGTCAAACGCAGTCGCAAGAAAGAATGTGACAAAAAACAGTGCGACCGACGCCGCAAAGCCTACTACCGAGCGAGTGAGCGTGCCGATAAGTCCGTACCAAAAATTTTCGTTTTTGAACACGTCGCCGAACGCAGCAAAAGTAGCGCCGAGTGACGGCGCTACGAATTGCGAATTTACCGCTGCGGATATTACCCCCCACGCGCCCAAAATGAGCGCGACGGCAACGATAATGTACAGCAGATTGAATACTATGGTGCGTTTTAGTTTATTCACGGCTGATAATAAAAATCGAGATCGGGCACTTTGGCAAGTACAGGCGTGCCGAGCGCGTCGGCGCGCAGCGTGCTTAATCTTTGGAAGTACTTATCGCACTGTTCGCGGCTATCCTCCGACGATACTGCGCTTATATTGCAGCGCTTGATAATTTCCGCACTGAGCGCTTTGAGCGTTGTCTGGTTGCCGCTTTTCATGTTGTCTTCCACGGCTTTTAACGCCTTGTCCGGATTTTGCTCCGCCCAACCGTCGCTTTCCTTTACCGCAGCCAAAAACTTATTGACGTCGGCTTTGCGCTCGTCTATTAAAGAGCCTTTGGCAACTAAGCACGCTTGCGGGAAATTTCCGCCAAACGCGATAGTCCATTGCTCCTGCATATCCATTGCTATCTTTCCGCCTGTTGCGGTCATTGCATTGGTCACGGCAGGCTCGCCGAGCAGGATGTAATCCAGCTTGCCTTGCTTGAGCAACGGCATTAACGTAGGCGCGGGCGCATACGTCAGCGCAACCTTGCCCGAAACAGCGTTTTCGGATACCTGATATTCCATTTGCTCATAGTTAAGCAGAATGCGCAGCGTGTTGTCCGGAACACTTCCCTGTCCTATTACGCCCAACCTTTGACCCTTAAGATCGCCTAACGTGATATTTTCGGTTTTTCCGACCATATAAAGGTTGCCGTGCGTGTTGACCGACAGCATTACAATATCGGTTTTGCCGTTGTACAGTTTGGCAGCGGCGTCTATAGGCATTATCGCCATATCCGCAGTTCCGTTGCTTACCACGCCGCCGATTTCCTCCGACGGCACGACGGTAAAGTCAAAACCGCTGTAGCCGCTGTCCATAAGCGAAGCAAGCGCAATAGCCGGCGCACCGTCCGGCATATACACATGAATGGTCTTTTCGCTATCGTCTCCGCTGCCGCATGCGGTAAGCGGAAGCATAGCGGCGCACGACACAACGGCAGCACAAACAAAAGAAACAATTTTTTTCATATATCTTTACTCCTTAAAGATTTTTTTTCATAAGTTATCTGAACAAGGCTTTGGCGCTTACGCCGTCCACCTTGCCGAGCTTGCCCGTAAGGGCATTTACTGCATTTTGCGGCGCGTCAAGCACGACGGTGATTGCATTTACCTTACGTTCGCGCATAGGCAATCCCATGCGTCCGACTATGTAAGCGGCGTACTCGTGAAGAACGGCATTGACAATTTCCACCGCCTCGCCGTCCGATACTATTATGCCAATCAATGCTATTCTGTAATCGTCTTCCATAATAAAATGCACTCCCCGACCAAATCGAAAGAGCGCAAAAAACGGCTATGCCGAAAGAAATGACATCTATTGCCGTCTTTGCCGTCAGCGCGCTTTCGGTTCAGACAGCCTAAGTATATACCCCGGCGCGCACGCTTGTCAAGCGTTTTGCTCAAGCAAAAACGCCGCCCATTTCTCGGGACGGCGTTTATATTTGCGACTATTATTTATTTAAGCTTACGTCCGCATTTCATGCAGTACATGGCATCCGAGACGTTTTCCGCGCCGCAGCCGGGGCAATAAATTTTTTCGCCGTTTTCGGCGGGCGCTTCCGTAGGTTTATTTTCTACAGGCACGCTTTCCGCCGATGTTTTTTCATTCTGAGCATTTTCAACGGGAGCGGTGTTGTCAGTCGCTCCGGATTGCGCTGCGGCAGGCGCAGGCTGAGCAACGCTCATTCTGTCGGTAACTTTAACGTTATACTTGTGCAGCTGCGGGACAAGCGCAAACACTATGTCCGCTACGGCAAACAGCATTGTGAGTACCGCGCCGAATATGAACCCACCGCCCAGGCTAAGTCCCGTAGGCTTTCCGCTTGCAAACAGAATGAGCGCAATCAGCGCACACACGCCGGCTACCGCGGGAACAAGGAATTCGAACAACCACGCTATTTTGCCCGGAAGCTTTTTGACCTGCATTATAGCAATCAAGACGAGCGCGGCAAGCCCGACAAGCAGCATGACAAACGCGAAGCCGCCGCTGCCGGAGTACGCTGCGGCATGCGCTGCGTACCAGCCCGCCGATGCGTAAATTTTATTGGAAGTCAAAAGGAACATGCACAGCGTAACCATTACAAGGTTTGCTATAGAGAAGAACGGGAATGCTCCTTCGCTGTTTTCGATCAGAATGACGAAAATAGTGTAAGCCAGCAGGATTATCGACATGACAAGCACAAGGATGTGCGCCCACGTCATGTTTGCGCCGTACATATTAACAACGCCGAGATAAGCGATAAGAAATGCAAACGTGACTACTGCGTCGAACATATGCACGTTTTTATCATTTTTAATAATCAAGCAAATTACGTTCTTTATAACAAGAGCAAGAGGAACAAGGCAAGCTAACGTCATTAATATGCCAATCATGACATAACCGCCGTTAGCCCACGCACCGGCAGTAGCATACCAATGCGCTTTGATAGCCGTGCCGTTGTCGTAGTATGTGAACATATTTCCGTATATGGATTTTCCGTAAACCGTGGAAATACTAAACGCGCCTATCAAAAGGAATATAAAGCTCAGGAACAACAGCGAGTTTGCAACTATGAACAGCGGGAACTTGCCCTTATTGTCTATAAACGCCTTGGACTTGCTCTTAAACGAACCGGTCTTTTTGCCATCTTGCGTTGCGGCAGGCTGCTCAACTTTTTGCTCGACTACGGGCTCGGGAGCGGGCTGTTCGGCTTTTTGCTCGACTACGGGCTCGGGAGCGGGCTGTTCGGCTTTTTGCTCGACTACGGGCTCGGAAGCGGACTGTTCGGCTTTTTGCGCTTCCTCCACAACGGTCGGGACAGGCTCTTCCGCTACGGGCGCGAGCTGCTCCTGCTCGGGTTGAACAACAGGCTCTTCCGCTACGGGTTGCTCAGCGGCTTCCGCTGCGGGAGCTTCCGCTTTTTTGGGCGCTGTCTTGGTTGCAGGCTTTTTGGTCGTAGTTTTTTTTGCCGACGACTTAGAAGCCGAAGCGCTCTTTGTTGTTGACTTCTTAGCTGCGGGCTTTTTTGCCGGCGCTTTTTTTGCCGGCGCTTCCTCTGCCTGCTGTGCGGACGCCTTCTCCAACAGCTCGGCGGCGCGCCTCAGTGTTTCGGCAAACTCAAGACGTTCTTGTTCCGTTTGAGTCGGCGAAGTCTTTTTTCTTTCTGCCATCATTTCCTCCATATTAAATTAGCTCTTGTGCAATTATAACACACTTACAAATAACAATCAATACCTTTTCAAAAATTTTTCCCACTTCTTTTGGAAGAAAAAGGATGAGATCCCTCGACTTTGCTCGGGCGACAAAATAAATTTCATGCGGTTGCACAATCGCTGTTTTGTCACTCCGAGCCGTTTCTTTCCCGCCGAAGAGTCTCATCCTTATTTGTAATTTATAATTCCGAATTTTGAATTCCGATTTAAATTTCCGTCGCCATACCGTCATATGCTACGACAATATCATACTGCGCCGCAAGCGCGGATATTCCGTCGTAGTCGAGATCGGTGTTATGCGACAAATGCGTCGCGATAACGACGGTGTCGCTTTTAATCACTCCCGTTTGCGTCATGAGCGACTTTTGGTCTACTATATCGTACAATCCCATGTGCCGCCCTGCGCCGTGACGTATCGCACCGTACGTGCAATCGAGCGCAACCGCCCTTACGTTAACGCGCATGCTGTTAAGCCTTGAATACACTTCGCTATCCAGAACGCCCGTATCGTTGAGCAGCAATACGCCCGTGCCGTTTCGCTCCAGATAGTACACCAAACACTCCTCTCCGATCGTATGAGACGCAGGCAGTGCGATTATGCGCATGTCGCCCGAGGTCACCTCGTCGTAAGGGTGCAGTATTTTCAGTTCAATACCCTGCTCAACAGCGGGACGGATTTCGCGCGCGGTGTCGTTTCTGAAGATTTCGCACACCTTGCTGTTGCCGAAAACCGCGACCTTATCCACCGTCATATTCTTTGCAAACGGACCGCCGCGCATACAAAACTCCTGCGGGTAGCAATGGTCCATGTGACTGTGCGTAATCAATACGCGTCGCACCTTTGACAAATCGAGATTGTACCGCAGCATATGCATGTACGTATCCATGGGAAAGTCAAACAGAGTATCGTCGTCGATCAGTATCTGACTGCGCGTGCGTACATCCTTGCCGCGTTTGATTTTGGCATTGCGGCAGGTTGGGCAGTTACAAAACACGGCAGGAACACCCTCGGCAGCCGCCGTACCCAAAAACATAAGTCGCATTATTCGGTCTCCCCCGCCACGGTCGCGTTAGCACGAGCGGAAAGTGCTAATGTATCCGCCTTCATAATGGGTGTGAGCGGTATTTTGTCTATAAACTCGACAATCGTCGGCATTGCGTAGTGCGAAAGATCGGTCGTTATCTTATCCCTGACTGTCTGCTCCGAGACCGGAGTGCCGGTAAGATACAGCGCGATTTTGGTTTTTCCGTTGTCCTTGTACTCCACCGCGCAAGCGCCCGTAACGCCGGGCAGCTCCATTGCCGAAGCTTCTATATCGCGCGGAAAGACGTTTATGCCGGAGATGATTATTATTCTTTTCAACCGTTGCACAAAGTACAGATATCCGTCTTTGTCCATATATCCGTAATCGCCGGTACGCACGTACTTTACGCCGTCAATCGTGACAAACGCGGCGGCGGTGTCTTTGGGATTGTTTAAATACCCGAGCATGAGCGTATCGCCGGCAATCAGTATTTCGCCCTTTTCTCCGACAGGCAAAAGCTTGTCCGTTTTGGGTTCGCAAATAGCCGCGGTCAGTCCTATAAACGGCCTACCCAAGCTTCCGCGCCTGTTGTGGTCGTAATTGTTTACTACGCACACGTTGGTGGTTTCGGTCAAACCGTAACCCTCGAACAGCCGACAGCTTGCGCCCGCACCTTTCATTCTGTCGTTAAACTCGTCCAAAAGCGATTGCGGAACGCAATCACCGCCGACGTAGCCTATATAAATATTTCGGAGCGCCTTGCCGTTAAATCCCTTTTGTTTGAGCAGCGCGCGGTACAGATTGGGCACACCCACCAAAAAGTGCATTTTGTTCTTTTTAATAAGCTTGACGGTGAGCTTGGCGTCAAACTTGGGCATGAGCACGCTGACCGCGCCGTAAGTCAGCGTGGTGTGCACGCCCATGGTAAGCCCGTAGCCGTGCGACATAGGCACGACCGCAAGCATGTACATGCCGCGCCCCTCGGGCAGTCCCAACGCTTCCAGTCCGCGGTTGCCCAGATTGTTTACCGCGTCGTCCGACAGCTCGATAATTTTGGGCTCGCCGCCCGTGCCGCCGCTGTTTAGGTATACGCCCGCGCTTTCGCCGTCGCGGTCGGGTTCTGGCGGCATATCACCAATCGGCACTTTGTCGTAGTCTGTTATGCCGGTCATATCGCCCTTGTACGGCTTGACCTTCACGTCGAACAACTTGCGCTTGATCGCTCCAAGCGTGCGCGCGGGGTGTACGGAAATTATAGGATACTCTTTAGTCAGCGGCGCGTACTTGCTTAAGTTTATGGAAAGCGTGACGAGCAGCTTGGACTTTGCAGCCTTCATGAATTTCTTTATCTGGTTGAGCGGTGCGAGCGGATGTACCATGTGCACGATCGCGCCTATGCGGTTGAGCGCATAAAAGCAAAACACACACTCGGGCGTGTTGGGCATGCACACAGTAGCCACGTCGCCCGCCTTTACGTACGCAGAGAGCTTTCTTGCCGCAATATCGATCTCGTCGAAAAGCTGCGCGTAGGTAAACGTTTTACCCATATACAGCAGTGCAGGCGACGATAAATCCTTTTTATAATAGTTTTTGATTGTATTGTACATATGCATGATAACACCTCACTATAAGCTGTATCCGAGACACAGCCCCACCACAATAATAATGCCGGCAATAAGCACCTGATGAACAAAGTATGTAATAAGCGCGTGCCTGCCGACAAACGCTATCGGTCTGTTCCACTTGCCGTCAAGCTTGGGTAGTAGTGACGCGCGCGTCGCGTACGCCGACTTGCCCCAGTACATCCCCAAAAACACAAAACCGATGTAAGGGAAAAGCCCGAACCAATCGTCGCCGAACGCGTGCGTGCCGAATATGTAGCCCAAAAAGTTCGCGTCGGTAAACTCGCTGTCACGCGGCACAGGAAACCACGCCTTTTCGGATATGGCAAAAGCAAGTACGATAATTCCCGCTACGAGCGGTGCGTATGTGTTGACGTATTTGTTCCACTTGGTCAGATTGTCCAATGCGGTAACAATAAGAATGCACATGGCAATGCAGTCCAGAATGCCGAAAATAATGCCCCTTTGCATAAACCCCAGCGCTTTACACACAAAGGATATCCCCGTAAATAAGAACGCGGCAACGCCGCACAATGCGCCGCGCCGAGCATTGTCACGCGAAAACGCGCAGCTAACTCCGACGATGAACAGAAACAAAAATATGAAAAACACATGTCCCCAAAACCTGAATCCGTTTATATAATCGTACGACGAATCCCAATACCACCGCGCAAAGGTGTAAAGCTTATCGGCAAACGCATTTTCCACTTGAAAGAAATTAGAAAAAAACGACCACGGATGCGAACAGTCAAACATGAAGTGGTCGAAGCACATAGCAAGCACAGCTATACCGCGCAGAAAGTCCACTTCCCACACGCGCCTTTTTTTATCCCGAAATAACGGCTTTGTACCTGCAATTTTTTCCATAGCCGTATTATACAGCATTATGCTTCAAATGTAAAGTATTTTAAATAAACGGACTCTCGGCTAATCCGGAATCCGTAATTATGCAACCCTCATTCTTCATTCTGAATTCTGAATTTCCCTATAAGCACCCAAACGTCTGCGGGAGTAACGCCGGGAATGCGCGAGGCTTGACCTATTGACAAAGGCTTGATCGTGTTTAGCTTTTCCCGCGCTTCCAGCCGCAAACCGTCCACCGCCGAATAATCGATATCGCAAGACAAGCGCATGTTTTCCAGCCGCGATTTTTCTTGCAGTTCGGCTTGCTGCCGCCTCAGATAGCTGTCGTAGCGAAGCCGCGCATACACCTCCAATTTTGCGGCGGGCATAATGCCTTTTAGCACGTCGAAATGTTTTTCAAACACGTCAAGCGTTATGTTGGGGCGTTTTAGCACGTCCGCAACAGTCATGGCGCGGCTCGGATTCTCCTCGCACGCCGCCTCGAACAGTCGCCCCACCGCATCGTCGTCAAGCCGCGTATTCAGTAGACTGTTGCACTTTTCTATTTGTGATTTTTTGCGCTTAAGCTGCCGCATTCTTTCCGGTGAAATCGTGCCGTACTTAACTGCAAGCTCGGTAAGTCTTAAGTCGGCATTGTCTTGTCTGAGGCTCAACCGACACTCCGCCCTGCCCGTGAGCATGCGGTACGGCTCGTCGCTGCCGACTGTTACTAGGTCGTCCGCCATTACGCCGATATAGCTGTTTGTTCTATCAAGAACGAGCGGCTCTATACCGCGTATATACGCCGAGGCATTGATTCCCGCAAGCAGACCTTGCGCCGCCGCTTCCTCGTAGCCGCTAGTACCGTTGACCTGTCCCGCAAAAAACAGTCCGTCTATGCGTTTTGACATCAACGTCGGATACAGCTCGCGCGCGTCTATGCACTCGTATTCTATGGCGTAGGCGTCGCGAACGATTTGAACGTTTTCCAGTCCCGCGATAGACCTGTACATGTCGCGCTGAACGTCGGGAGAAAGCGACGTGGATATTCCTTGGATATACCACTCGTCCGTGCCCGCGCCCTCCGGCTCTAAAAAGAACGTGTGCCGCGGCTTGTCCGCAAACCGCACGATCTTGTCCTCTATCGACGGACAGTAGCGCGCGCCCGTGCCGGTAATCAGCCCGAGCTTGCGCGGCGAGCTATCCAATGCCCCGCGAATAATTTCGTGCGTTACCTCGTTGGTGTAGCCGAGGTAGCATACCGTCGTGTTTTTCGGTTGCTTTTTAGTCATTGCTGAAAAGGTGTACGGGACAGTATCACCCTCTTGAATCTCCAGCCGTGAAAAGTCTATTGACTTGCCGAGTAGCCGCGCGGGCGTACCTGTTTTGAACCGCCTAAGCTTGAACCCCAAAGCGCCCAGCGACGTTGCCAAATAATCGCTGCGCGAAAAGCAAACCGGTCCGCGTTTTTGCACCGAGCTGCCGCATATGATCGTGCTGTCCATATACACGCCGGTGGCGACTACAACCGCACGGCATGAGTAAACGCTACCCGTTACACACTCGACCGTAAAATCCTTGCCGCCTGCCGTAATGCTTTTGACCTCGTCCTGGCGGAGCGAAAGATTGTCCGCTGCTTCCAGTGCGCGTTTTGTGAACGCGTGATATTTGTACTTATCTTCCTGCGCGCGAAGCGAGCGCACGGCAAGACCTTTTGCCGAATTGAGCATACGGATCTGCGTAGCGCACGCGTCGGCTGCAATGCCCATAAACCCGCCCAGCGCGTCAAGCTCGCGGACTAAATGTCCCTTACCCGTACCGCCTATCGACGGATTGCACGCCATGTACCCGACGTTGTCGGGCGTAATGGAAAGAACGAGAGTCTTTACCCCTCCCGTCTTACTTAGCGCAAGCGCCGCCTCTATCCCTGCGTGCCCCGCTCCTATCACTATCGCATCGTAAAAAATTTTCATGGTTGTTAAGTTCAGCTTATTTAGAACGTATCTTTGAGTGCGTAGGCGCGGGCAAGAGCAGGAAGTCCGAGCGCGGGACGATGGGAGTTTAGAACCACCTAAATGACCGAGTACCGCGCGAAGGCTGACGAACTATTGCACGATGCATACGCGCTTAGAGCGTTTTGACGTCGATCCACATACTGTCCAGTTCCGTGCTCCATTTCTTGCCGAAATCGCGCATTACGCCGCAGCGGGACAGCACCTGCTCGGACGGAAACATCATGTCGATATACATTTTTTTGAACCAGTCTTCCTTGTCTTCGAAGAATCCGTCCTCGTCCTCGATGAGCGCGGCTTTGGCGTCGTCCATAACCGCTTTTACCGCCATGGACGTGCCCATGTAATCGAAGTTGGTCATGGCGTAATCGTAGTCGTCGTCGTACAGGCTGATGAACTGCAAAAAGTAGTTAGCGGCTTTGTAATTTCCGGCGTACTTGGGGATTATCCAGCCGTCCACCCATACGTTGCTACCCTCTTTAGGCACTTCGTAGTAGAAGTGGTCGCCGCCGTCCTCCTGCATGATCAGTCCGCTGTCGCACGACCAGAACAGTCCAAGGTGCGCTTGCGTCGTGCCTGCGAGCATGTCGTTTTTGCCGTCGTCAACCTCGTACTTGTACAGCATGCTTTTCTGCTTGACAAGCGAGTCGCGCGCCGCCCTTATAAGCGCGTCCGACGTGTCCGTAAAGTAAGATATAAGCTCGGCTCTGTATTCGTCGTTGTAGTCGGTAAAGCCGTTTGAAAGATCGGAAAGCTTGTCGGTGTTTGCGTAGATCTGCGCAACCGAATACGCGTCGCGCACACTGTCTTTCATAAGTATGTGCTTACTGTACTTAGGCGACCACATAGCCGACCACGACTTCATGTCCTCCGAGCCCGCCTTGATGTAGTTTGTGTCGTACATTATGCCGAACGTGCCCCACACATACGGAACATAGTAGTCGTTTTGCGGGTCGAACGGCTGAACCATTTCGGCAAGCCCGTCCACCAAAAAGTCTTCCTCGGTGATGTCGATGACGTCCTTGTCGATCTTTTGCGCCAGTCCGCTGTTTATCATGCGCTCCGCCATATAGTCGGACGGACAAACGAGGTCGTAGTCAGACTTTAACACCTCTATGCGCATTATCATATCCTCGTTGGTATCAAACGTGTCGTACTGCACGGATATGGCGTTGCCCGTTTTTTCTTGATACCAGCTTTCGAATTCTTCTATAAGGCTCTCGTCAATGTAGTCGCCCCAGTTGTATATTTTGAGCACTTCGTCTCGCGGCGAGCACCCGGTAAGCGCCGCTGCGCCCGAAGTTGCCATAACCGCCGCCATGAATATTCCCATAATTTGTTTTTTCATCATGCACCTACTTAACTATGTTTCTGTTTCGACGCTTTGCGGCAACAACATTCAATGCAATCAGCACAGCCAGCACAGCAACGAACAGTATGGACGAAAGCGCCCTCAGCGTCGGGTCTGCGCCGCGCTTGGCAAGCGCATTGTACAGATATACGGGGATGGTTTCCACACTGCCGTTGACGAACTTGCTGACTATAAAGTCGTCGAGCGAAAGCGCAAACGCCATGACGAACCCGCTTAGCATGCCGGGAATGAGCTGCGGCACAATAACGGTGAACATAGACCTGATCGGCGACGCGCCGAGATCAAGCCCCGCTTCGTACAGATTGGGATTGAGCTGACTGAGCTTGGGCGTGACCGAAAGTATAACGTACGGCGTTGTAATCATAGTGTGCGCTATTATAAGCGTCGTCCAGCCGTACGGAATGCGCAGCACCAAAAAGAACATCATAAACGTTACGCCGGTAACGATTTCGGCGTTTTCCATTGTGATATTGGCTATAAAGTTGGCGGCAGGCTTGCGCCACTTGCGCATGTAAAAAATCCCGACCGCCGCGGTCGTGCCGAGCAATGTAGACAGCAGCGACGACACAAGCGCGAGCACCAGCGAGTTCTTAAACGCGCTCATAATGCTCTCGTTGGTGAACAAATCCGCGTACAGCTCGAACGAAAACCCGCTCCACACGCCCAGCGCCTTTGCGCCCGTAAACGAGTAGATTATAAGAATTATAATCGGAATATACATGACGGCGAGCATAACGCCGACAAACGCCCAAATGAGCCCGTTCTTAACGTTTTTACTCACAGCACACCTCCTACTTCGGTCTTGCCCTTGGTAAGCTTGTTGGCAAGCAGTACGGTCGCGGCTATCAGTATAAGCAGAATAAACGAGTACGCCGAGCCGATATTCCAGCCGCCGCTGTTGGCAAACCACTGGTTGATGATGTTACCGAACATATACGTAGAAGTGTCGCCCAAAACGTCTGATATCGCAAACGTAGACACAGTGGGCATAAACACCATAAGTACGCCCGATATTATGCCGGGCAGAGAGAGCGGAATGCGCACCTTGACAAGAGTTTTAAGCGGCGACGCGCCCAAATCCTGCGACGCTTCTATTAAAGACTTATCCATGCCCGACACCACCGAGTACAGCGGCAGTAGCATGAACGGGAAAAAGTCGTACACCATGCCGATCGTAACCGCCACCCACGCGTTTGACACACTGAGCATGTACAGCACAATCTTGACGGCATAAGTCCTGAGCAGCGAGTTGATCCACATGGGCAGAACGAACAGCATGACTATTATAAACTTTTTATTCAGCGCCGACGACGATAACGCAAGCGCAAGCGGGTACGCGAGCAAAAGGCAAATAACGGTGGTAAGCAACGCTATAAGAAACGACTTGCCCATTACCGCCATTATGTTGGGGCGGCTGAAAAAGTGCACGAAATTAACGCCCGTAAGCCCGCCCGTCGCGCCGTCCGTAAAAGCATAGTACAGCATTATAAACAGCGGAACTATTACGAACACAACGCTGAGCGCGAGGTACGGCAAAGCAAACGCCGAACGCTTGATACCGCGAATTTTGCGCTTTTTTTGCGGCGCGGGCGCGGGTGTGGCAACTGCGGGATTATTCTCCATCTGCTTCGCCCTCCTCTTCGGTTGCTTTGGCATTGGCATCTCCGCCTTCTCCGTCGCTTGCGACATCGTTCTTTTTGCGCGTGACTGTAATATCGTTAGGATTGATTTTTATACCCACGCGGTCGCCTATATCCCACTCGTCCACCGTGTCGATAAGGAAATCCTGGTCGTCGTCGGTATACACCTGAACTTGATAGTAGCTGCCCTTGTACAGCGTTTGCGTTACGTTTGCGCCGATTACGCCGTCGTCCTCATCGTCGGTGAGCTCTATCTTGTCGAACGGCACGCTCACGCGCACTTCGTCGCCGCGCTCGAAGTTATCTTTGTTATCGAACTCGAACTCGCCGCCGCAGAACTCCACGGTCGTTTCGGACGTGACCTCGCCGTCAAATGCGTTAACGGTTTTGAGCTTTTTCATTATGTGTATGCCGTCGGGCTCGATAGTCAGCCACACCTTGCTGCCCGCAACATATTCCGTGGTGTTTTGCACGGTGAACTGATAGTCGCCGGCTACGATTTCCATTTCGTAATATGTGCCCTTAAACACGGTGGAAACGACCTCGCCCTTTAGCGCGCCTTTCTTGGCGCTGATTGCAATGTCCTCGGGACGAACGACAAGGTCGACCTGTTCGTCCTTGTCAAAGCCCTTGTCCAAGCACTTAAACTGCGTGCCGCAAAACTCGACAAGAAAGTCGTTTTTCATTACGCCCGACAGAATGTTACTCTCGCCTATAAAGTCGGCGACAAACGCGTTTGCCGGCTCGTCGTAAATCTTTTTGGGCGTACCGTACTGCTGAACCGCGCCGTCGGTCATTACTACAACTTTGTCCGACATTGTGAGCGCTTCTTCCTGGTCGTGCGTTACGTAAATAAACGTTATGCCGATGTTCCTGTGCATGGCGGCAAGCTCGGACTGCATTTCCTTGCGCATCTTAAGGTCGAGCGCGCCGAGCGGCTCGTCCAAAAGCAAGACTTTAGGCTCGCAAACAATGGCTCTGGCAATCGCCACGCGCTGTTGCTGTCCGCCGGACAAGCCCGTTATTTCGCGGTAGCCGTATGCTTCGAGGTTGACCAGCTTAAGCACGCGCTCGACCTTTTCCGCAATCTCGTCCTTGGTGAACTTGCGGAAAATCGGTCTGCCCTTTTTGTCAAACTCCCCGGTCGGAATCTTTTTCAGCTTTAGCCCGAACGCGATGTTCTTAAACACGTTGAGGTGCGGAAAAAGCGCGTACTTTTGGAACACTGTGTTTATGGGGCGAAGGTGCGGCGGCACGGTCGTTACGTCCTGCTTTTCCAAAAGAATAGTGCCGGACGTAGGCATCTCAAAGCCCGCTATCATTCGCAGCAGCGTGGTTTTGCCGCAGCCCGACGGGCCGAGCAAAGTAACAAACTCTCCGCGGCGAACCGAAAGGCTGACGTTGTCAACGGCGGTAATACCGTCGAAAACCTTTGTTACATTTTTAATCTCGATAATGTTATCGAACTTTTCTCGCGTGACCGTAGCCATAATGTATCCTCCGGATTTAATTCAGAATTCAGAATTATGAATTATGAATAAGGTTATAATATGAATTTTTTGCGACACTGTTTTACACGAACCGACAAGCCGAATCAATATTTCTGAATTCTGCATTCTTAATTCTTAATTAAAAAGTCGGTGGTGTAGACACCCACAATACGCGGCTTACGCCGTCATAGACATTAACTATATAGTGCTTTTTGTCCGCCGTAAAGTAGAACGAATCGCCTTCCGCAGCTTCCGCCGTGCGGTCGCCTACAATAACCTTTACCCTGCCTTGCAGCACGTACCCAAACTCCTCGCCCTCGTGCGGAAAGTCCTCGTCCGTCGCCGCGCCCTTATTAAGCACGGTGATAATAGGCTCCATGGCGTTCTTTTGCGCAGTCGGCACAATCCAATGCACGGTAGTTGTATCGGTCTTTTTTTCAAAGTAATCGTCGGGTGTAAATACCAACTGCGAATCGTCGTAGTCGGCAAAAAACGACGAAAGATTAGAACCGAGCAGCGTAAGTATGTCAATCAGCGTTGCGATCGACGGCGAAGTCAAGTCGTTTTCGAGCTGACTTATAAAGCCCTTGCTAAGCTCGGCACGATCGGCAAGCTCCTCTTGCGTAAGCCCGTTTTTAAGTCGCAAATCGCGTAGCTTTGAGCCTATAGTTACTGCTGAAGTGTCGTTATTCAAGTTAAGCCTCTAACAAAAATTAAGTTTGGTTTATTTAAACTTTTTGTTTACATTTAGTAAACCGAATGCATTATATAGTAAACACGCATATATGTCAAACATTTTATATACGTTTACGACAAAAAAATAAAATTTTTTGCAAAAAAAAACCGCCTCGCGCATGCAGCGAAAGACGGTTTAATTTGTTTGTTCCGCGATCAGGTGTTTGACAGGTCTCCGTCGGTGCATTTTATTTCGTAGATCCGGCAAGAGTGATCCCAATTACTACCCTTTTTAATAGCGTTCCACTGCGCTTTAGTTCCGTTGAACCGAATACTCGTTAAGCTAGTGCAAAGCTGAAATGCCCAATCACCGATACTCGTTACACTGTTCGGTATAGATATACTCGGTAAGCTGCGGCAATCGAGGAATGCACCACGCCCGATACTCGTCACACTGTTCGGTATAGTTATACTCGTTAA
>JAIEFT010000025.1:0-14744 GCA_029066805.1 Clostridiales bacterium
GGTCCAGTCAAATCAAATATTTGGTCAGCGATACCGACGCATTTCAAGGCGCTGTTTTGTCGCCTGCAACCACGCCGCTCACAACTGCCGATCCCAAATACGTTAACGCTAAAGTCGCAAACTTGACGGACAGCGGCGCAATATTGACAGCATACAGAAATGCAGTGCCGCAATTGAGTATTGCCGAAAAATGGGCGAGCGATGGCGACGCCGTTGCCGTTCGTCTTGCTATACGAGAAGGGAGCAATTACACTGTCGGCAGCGATTTGAGCGACAAGGTAGAAACGACAGGAGAGAACAAGCCGGATATTATTTACTTTGAAGAAGTAAAAGATCAAAACGGAAATGTTTCATCCTATAATGCTTGGTCTGCGTCGACGTTAAAGACGAGCGGAACTTTGGATGTCTTAAGCAAGTTCTTTGACGACAAAGGCAGGTGGACTGCAACCAACTGGGCGATTGTGGTAAAGCCCAAGGGCGCTTCCGATGCCGATAAGTACATTAACTTGCGTATATCTTTGCGCGACGACGCCAAACACGGCGGCGATACCGCAGGTGAAGATACCGCATACAAGGCAGGTACAGCGGTCGGTACGGCGCTTAAAGTTGCGGTAACCGGAAACGTATTGTACTACTACGACATGTTTATCAACGATATAGGCATTGTCGCGTACACGTATTACAATCAGTTCAACGGCTATTATACCGTTACCGATGCAGTAGACGGAAATAAAGTGTATGTTCCTACATACGACGGTACGGGCGATTCCGAGTACACCGAGGCTATGCCGTCTTTGTATCATGACGGTAGTCAAATTACAACGAGCGGCACAGGCGTCCCGTTTAAGACGCGAGCTAAAGGCGCTAAAGACGGTACTCTGGCCGGTGTCCACTCAGGCGTGACCTACAGCAGCGCCGGTGCGGCTAATGGCTATACATACCCGGTAACAATCGACGGGGTCGAAAGCAGTACGATCACGGAAAGCGCGTTCAGGTTCTCGGATACAATACAAGTTTCTGCGGACAGCGATAAGTACACATATATCCCCATGAGCTATTTTGCGCTGAATAAGTCGCTTGTAGCTGTTTCAGACGACGGCGTAATTTCCTATAATCCTAACTCGTATGTATCTTACGACGTAGGTACAAATGCCAATGGCGCTATCCCGTATGACCGTGTTGACGGCTACAAGACGGCAGTCACCATTAGGGACAGCTTCGGCGGAGTATGGTCGGGAGCAGATGACAACCCGTATGTCTACATTACCGGCTATGATTTGGTCACAAACCCGAACGGCGACAGCGGCAAGGATATGGATAATTATGACCAGAGCCCGTATTTTAACCGCTGCTTATCCGTGCCCACTTACGATTCTACGTCACAAAAGACATTCCCGTTTGTTGACGATTCCACGGGCAAAGGTTATCCTGCGAATATTGTTGGCGAAAACGGTCGTATAATGTACCTTGCCGACCAGGGTAAGGTCGATACGGAAAACAGAGTATACGGCTTGCAAGAGCATTTGTTTGGGCTTAAAATCAAAAAGAACAATACTCGCGCACAGGCGTCTTCGTTGACTATTACCATCAAAGTCGTTCAGTGTACGTATACCGATGGCAAGACCAAAGCTAACTACGGTACAAATAATCAGAATACCGCCGAAGTCACGTTCAAGCTGGAAATAGGCAACAGCCCGCTTACGCTGGTTGAGGGCGGTAGTGCCGACAATAGCGTCAGATATGACGCAACAGCCGGATACTACACCAATATGTTGGATCTCAATATTGATTCAGGCACGCAGTACATTGCCTTGTCGCGCGGCAATACCGTGCCTAGCGGCAGCAGGAATGTTATAACTTTTGCAGACAACGACGTTGTTTACAAAACAGATAGGACAATAGATCAGGACCGTTCCGACCAAGCTAAGTTCTCGTTTAATTCTATAAGAAAACTTAACAGCCTTTCCGGTTACACCAGAGTTATGGAGCGCAGCGCTACGGACGTGTTTACCAATGTTTCAACCGAACAACAGGTGAACAATTCCAGCGTTCAGCAAGCGCAAGCGTCCATTAGAAATTACTTTAATTATAATAGCGATACCGGACTCAGCGGTGAAGAATACAGCAACGGGAGCTACAGACCAAACGGCGGCGTTTATGCAGTCGGCAATACGGACGGCTTTGATAATTATTTCTCCGTAGGTTTGTCCGCGGACGGCACAAGATTGTCAATTACTCCTAAGGCTAAGACCATAATCAACAGCGACATGTTGAAGGGACTCCTTTCTACCGAAGTTGAAGATTACTACAAGCTGCGTGGTCTTAGACTCATCGATACTACCAATGTCTCCAAGGGCGGCTATTATCCGCTTAAAGTTCTTATCTACGACGATCACGGCGACGGATTCGGTGTAGCGTCGTATGTCGCGCTGGAAATCCGCATAGCAATTGCGGGCACAAGAGCAAGACTTTCCGATAACCTTGATGATATCAAAAACGAAAATGGCGAGGTTATACGCCCGGGCAAAAAGCTTGACGTATCGCTCGGAATCGATCAGCCGTATACGCTATATATTTCGCGCGCAATAGTCGGCGGCAGCTTGCTTAGAAACAGCAGTAATAATATTTTCTGGGAGGCCGATTATAACGAGCTCAAGGGCGATACCGACTACGCACATATGACGGCAGAAAATCTCGGCAAAATGACGTCCGACCAATTGGACAACATGTTCAAGCTGGAAAGCGGCACGTATTTGATTTCTCCGTTTGACAGTGTAGGAAATATTCAAAACTACTCGACCGATCCAACACTAATCGCCAACGACAACCGTGACCTCCGCAACGGTTTGGCAGGTTATTCCTCTAATCCTAATTATACAGGAGTAGACACAACCTATTTGCCGGACGTAATTATGTACATGGCTTACCATAGCAGCGACTCTGACAGCAATGGCAACGGCAAGCTGGAGCAGTACGCGATTCCGGAAGGCAACGCCATTAATTTCTTAGTCAACCGTCGTACTACGTATAAAGTTGATGGCACAGGTCCGAATAATCCGACAACATACGGACTTCAGAATAACTTTACATTTAAACTCTCGTTCACGGATAGTGACGGCAATTCTACACTTCCGCTTGAGGTTAACATAGAGGTCGTAAACCAAGCGCCTACCATTCGTGCATTGGCAAGTCAAGCCGCCGAAAATCTAAGTATGCAGGTGGGAGACAGCTTTACGGTTCTGACCACACCTTACAACAGGTTTGTCGGATCGTCTGAAACCAATGCCGATTCGGAGGCATATACCACACCCACGACGCCGGCTAAAAACTCCAAAACGTACAATGCTATCCAAAACAACAACGAAGGAATTACCGAAACCTCGTTGCTCAGATCGATAGGCGACCAAGCTAAGGGTACTAAGTTTGCCGACCTCACCGAAGCTGCTTTGGAAAGCAACAAATACAAGCTGCGAAGCTATAAGGAAATAGGCGGCAGCAATCTTCATCTCGGATATGTTGCTCTGGCTGATGACGATATGCCTTGGGGCTTGCGTATATACGATGTGTCGTATTACAACAGCTATTGTTTTGAAACCGCTGTTCAGTACGACAAAATCAGACTTGAGCGCAATGATATTCCGAATATGGCAGATAGTTACCCGTTGTCTGTAGTTATCAAAGCCAAATCGGTTTGCAAAAACATGCCCATCACATTCACCGTTGTGGATTCTGATGGCGCGCTTACAACGTTTACAATGTACGTGACGGTAGAGAGCTCTGCACCCCGTGCAATCGAAGAAGGCGACACCGCTCACAAGCTCAACCCTGCGCTTAACTTTGTAAAACGCATTGAGCAAGGCACTGAGGTCTTGGAAAAAGGCGTTTACCAGTTATACATGATATCCGACAATGTAACCGACAAAAACAATTCGGAAATGTCGATTGGAACGTACAAGGACGTAACGCTGAATAGCGGCGCAAGGGTAAGAGCGTACGGTAAGGTTTGCATACCTATTTACGAGATTGCTTACGATCCAGATGACGATGATAAGAAATTGTTGTATGCGGAAGACAGAAACGACGACTACAACATCATGCTGCTCAGCGGTTCTATGACCAAGAAGGACTATACTTATTCCAACGATTATTTTACCGTTGAAGTAGCTTCCGATTATTCTTCGTTCACGATTGAATGCAAGACTTACAATCCGAATAGCGATGTGGATGAAATCAGCTTCTACGTGCGTGACGACGGCAATAACGTTTTCGAGAACGCTATTCCAATCACAATCCGCATTAATACGCTGTACTCGTCCATTACTAACGACGCGCAAATGACGAATACCGCCATTACTCAGCAGAAGTTTAACAAGAATGCTGTACCTTCTGTATTTGTCAAGTCGTTTGACGATTACAGCGGACTTAGCGTGGATCTTCCTACGGATGATGAAGAGCTCGGCAAAATCAAGAATGTCGACAGCACTTTCCAATTCCTTACTTACACGGGTATGCCCACAGTTTCGGTCGACCAGACCGACAAGAGCGCAAAGCCGATGAACGATCCCGATGTGGTGCTCAGCAAGGCAAATCTCAATTACGAGCTGCGCATTTATGCCTTTATGGCAAACGTGGGCGAGAGCGCAAGCGAGTTTAAGGCTCTCGAGCTCGACGAGATTTCGGCTTTGTTTGACCTTGCTCCGAATACCGTAAACACCAAGGTGCTTGCGTTAAAGAGCACGGGCAGCGATATGGACAAATACCTTATCGGCGGATCGTTTGCAAACGGTCTGTCCATGACAAGCGTCAACCGCTCGCTAATACTCTTCTTGCAACGCTACTTCATGTTCGACATCGGCGACGACGGCGTGTCGTTAAGGTTCAGACCTATTTCCGCAAACATCGGCGTAGATATACCGCTGTACGTTCAGATCCGCAAGGTATCTAATCGCACGGTTTATACGCAAGGCGTCAGCAACGTCTGCGGCGACTTCTTCTACGTGAACGTGCTCGATTCCGCGCCGATAGAAAACACCGACGAGAATGCCAAAAAGTTCAAGGGTGCGGTAGGCGACAGCGTCATATTCAAGATGTTCGACAAGGATGACCCGTTCGGCTCGTTGTTCACCGATTCCGATCTTAACGACGTTGTAACATACGATGGATTTATTTCCGCCGCAAACGAAACGCCTGACTATAATAAGGCGCTTGCGGTAGCGGGCGATCTGGACTGGAAGGCAAACGACTCCATCAATAAACCGCGTGCCGTAGATATTGCTATTAACAACTCCGACAAGGAAGCAAACGGCATGCCTGCATACTCGGTCAAGATCACAATCAACAGACGCGTCGATCTTACTGACGATGACGGCAAATTCCTCGCCGAAGTGCCGCTGCCTATAACGTTGTTCTGCAAAGATCGCGGCGGAAAGACTGTATCGACTAAAGTGGAAATAACAATTCAAAACTCCAATATCGATATTGACAAATCCAAGATCGGCGGCGATGTTGTGCCCGACACAACCAACGGGTACTATGTGCTTTCTGCTGATGCGGAGACCGACCGTTTGTACTACATTGACGCGTATGTTTCGCCGTCCAAGGACCTTGCTCCGTTCTATTTTGTAAGTAGGGACAAATCGTATATTTCCGATCCCGACTACACCAGAATGAGCGCAGATACGGATTCTATGCGCTTGGTCGGCAGGGACAGCGACACATCGTCTACGTACCTGATGTACGATAAGCCTGTCAGTGTAACTTCGTCGCTTGTAACCGGTCCTGTTGCTACGGTAACACCTATATTCGGCAACGATATGATGCCCGATAACGAGTTCCACTTTGTCGGCTTCAGCATCAAGGCGCACACTACAAACCGTCTAATCAACGACGCAACGGCAACCATGCGCATCATCGACAAGAGCGGTGACGCCGCTAACACAAACAACGGATTTACCGTAACGGTACGCATACACATTCTCAACGCCGCTCCGACCAGAAAGAACGTGGAAAGCAAGCCGTTTGTCATGACCGGTTCGGATACAAAGGACGGCACGCCCATTGAAATCGACATTGACGACTATATTACCGATATAAACGGCGACAAGGTTAGGATAGTCGGTTTGTCGGCATTGTACAACGAGGACGCGTCCAAGGATAACATTCATGCTACCAATAGCAACGGCTCGACAGGGCTTGTTGATATGGCGATTGACGAGAAGGATAATACCAAGTGCTCGTTCACGTACAAAAAGGGTTATTACGGCGATCAGGCTGTAAGCATCATGGTAGCGGACATTATAGACAGCGACGACGGCACTCCGTACGATTATGCCGTTATCGAATTCCGCGTCACCTTTGTTGTCGGGTATGACATTGTAGAGACCAAGCTCAACGATATAGAAGCTACTCGCAGCCTGCCCACAAAGATAGATGTCGAAAAGCTGTTCAGTACTCTCAAAGATACGTACGACATAACCGATCCCTCACAGGAAGCAAAAGAGTTTAACCCCGGTGCAGACTATGTTATTACCGATGTTACAGCGTCCGGCGTACGCATTTACAAGGACGGTGACGATTGGATGTTCGTCAGCGACAAGGAGTCCGATCAGGTCAAGTTCAACGTAACGTTCAAGAATAAGTCCGGATTGAATGATCCCGAAGTTAAGTCTGTAACAATGTCGTTCAACGCGATTATCGGCAAGAACACCGCGCCGCAGCTTTTGCCCGACTTTAAGAACCACACCGAAGATGGCTATTTGTTCCAGACCGCCAATAGGGATTACGGTTTGGATAACAATGGCACGGTCACACTCACACCGTCTATGCTGTTCAGCGACGTAGACCTTGCAAACGGTGACAAGCTCACGTTCGATCCTAAAGCGATATCGGTATCTTCGCCCACGATTTGTTCGGTGCGCGTCAGCGAGGACGGAACGCTTCTGTACGTAACATTCAACTGCCGCGGCGAGTGCGACTTCACTGTAGGTGTTATGGACAGTACGGGCGAAACGACCAAGGCGACGTTTAAGGTAAAAAACATTGACCGTCCCGAGCCGTCGTTCTGGAACAAGGTGACTATAAGCTACGAGGAATACCCGCTTATTTGGTGGGGAATCGGCATAGGCATTTTGGTTCTTATCGCGCTCATTATCTTGATTATCTTGCTCGCCAAACGTCGTAAGCGCAAACGCGAGGAGTTGGAAGCGATACTTATTTCCGAAATGGAATTGGAAGAGCAAATGATGCGGCTCAACGCCGGCGCAATGGGCGCAATGCCTTATCAGTCCTACGGTTATCTGCCTCCGACTATGAGCGTTCAGAACGATCCTAATCTGATGCTCGGTGGCGGCGGCGCTGCTCCCAATCCCGGCGCAATCGGGCTCAATCCCGGCGCACCCAACGGATCTAACGGTGTTCCCACCGATTCCGACATGTAACAACAAAAAAACACTCTCAAGCGATTGAGGGTGTTTTTAAATGCAGAATTAAGAATAAGGATGAGATTCCTCGGCAGGTTAGAAAACGCTCGGAATAGCCTTCGGCTGCTACGTAGGACAATAGAGATTAATAATATTCGCTTTCCCCCGATGGGGAAGAAATATAATAACAGATACCCACAAAAGTGTCTAAAAACAAGCTAAAATCACGGCAATTCTGTGGTTAAAAATCAGTTGGTATAAATATTGGTATAAAACTTATTGAATTTTACAGAAAACATGGTTAGTTTTATACTTGTTAAATAGTTTACTGTAATTGCGATAATAGCAAACATTATCAAAATAAGGTATAAATTATTCATAGGCAATACCCCCTTATGCATTATTTCGTTTACCCATATCCAGAACGGACTAATAGCGTCTGGTAAGCCGTGGGGGTGCTGACGCAACGGCTCACAAATAATATAGCACTAATATATTAAATTGTCAAGAAAGATTATTCATACTGTTGTTCAAAAACAGCGTATATTAAGCGGCGGTTCATTACCTTGTTCGAGCTTAACATTGAATTTCAATAACTTAAAATCGAATTGTTTTACTTTGCGGTAATTTGACATAATAAATATTTTCGTGTATAATTAAGTAATGAAAAACAACCGGAAAAATTATAATAAAACTATTACGAAAATACTGTATAGCATAAAGCATGGCGATAAGGAAAAAATGGATGATTTGTTTACAAAGACATTTAACCATTTTTATGGATATGCGTTAGTTAAGGTGTGGAATAAATCAAAAGCCGAAGATGCGGTAATGTCAATGTATGAGAATGTGATTAGATATATTGGATCGTTTGATGCCGACAAGGACGGAATGGGCTGGATGTTTACGATTATAAATCGGATAATATATAACCTCAATGCGGAAGAAAAAGAAATACAAAAATACGAACAGCCTATTCCGGATGATGAAAAATATTTAATCGAACTAAATCAAATGTACAAAACCATTGAATTATATGAAGCGGTATCAGATATGGATGATATAAATAAGAAGATAGTATTTTTGTATTATTTCGAGCGAAGAACACTGAATGAGATTGCGGATGCCTTAAACTTGAGTATATCGACAATACATAAACGTAAACAAATAATAGTGAAAAAGCTGAAAAAGTTTTTGATTTAGGTGAAAAAACGCCGATGATTCCACTATTTATTAGTACAAGGAGATTAACTATGAAAAGAATCAAAAACTTAATAATTTCAATGTTGGTTGTTTTAAGTGTTGGTATGCTCGGTGCGTGGACGCCCGAGTATGCAATTTCTGCCGAAGACAGATATGCGGATATCGTCGCTTTGTCGCCGTATGCAACCGAAATTATTGCTTTTGATCAAAAAGAAACTGATATGAAATTAAACAGTGCACCGCAATATAAGGCATTAAGCGGCATGTTGAATGCATGCGGCGCGGTAGCAGGATCGGAAATCGTGGCATACTATGACAAGTATTATTCAAACATGATACCCGACTGGCAATCCTATTTTCCTGCAAACGGAAAATACAGGGCGCAGGATAAGGTTTATGTTCCGAGCGTAATGAACGAGTTATACAGCCTAATGCGTACTAACGTCAACGATGTCGGAGTGAGCGAAAGTGATTTTGTGTATGGGCTTAAACAATACATAAACAGCAATGGATATTCAGTCGGATTTCAAAATGTAGTAAACGGCACAAGCATAGATTATTCGGCATGCAAATCGGCGATTGACAATAATAAAGTAATCGCACTATTATCTCGAGCGGTGGATGTTTATAATATAACCGAAAATCCTACGCAAGACAGCATCAACAGTACTACAATATCCGATTTACATATTATGGTTGCAAGCGGATATAAAGAGATTAAATATTATAAGGGTGGTTCGCTGTTTAGAACGGATAGGTATCTGTTTGTTTCGACCGGATTAGATGGGTATGGAACGGCATACTACAAGGTGAATCCGCACAGCTTGAACTACGCATATGTAGTTAATATAAGTTAGGAGATCTTCATGAAAGATAAAAGAATAGACAACGCTATCGAGAGCATTAATTCCGATAGAAAAAAGGAGATGCGCGCGCAGCTGCATAGTCGCGTCGATATACCGCAACAAGAACAAGCACAGACAAAGAGTATGCGGCGGGTTTTTAATGCCAAAACCGTTGTGTTCGGCGCGCTTGGGATTTGCGCTGTTTGTCTTGCGATTATATTGCCTATAACGCTAAGTGGCACTACTTCGCAACCGAGCGGTGGCAGATATAATTATGTTGCGTCGGAATTATTGCACGATGATTTGGGTTGCACCTTAAAAGAATATGTCGAGCAGACAGATAAGAACATATTATATATAGATTGGTACGACGTAGCCGACGATTGTTTGACTGAAAAATATTTTTTGCCGGATAACGAAAACAATATTATATATATCAGAGAGGATTTATACCATGGCGAAACGGGAGACCACGTGGCTCTTGCGGTTATAGCTCGGGATAATAGTGTAGATTGGCTCGATTCGAATAGGGAAGGTTTAGTCCAAAATTATGTGTGCAATAACACGAGAGTATATTGGGGATACGAAGTATCCCTTGCCCGTGCTTATTTTGAATACAACGGATATAATTATAATATACTATTGTATGAGCCGATGACCGAAGATGCTATTTTAGATATAGTAAAAGAAATGCTGTAAAAAATTTTTATTTTTCGGTGGAAAAAACAAACAGAAAATCGCTATTTATAAGTAAGGAGAACAAGCCATGAAAAAACTCTTTGCTTATATAATAGTGATAATAGCGACAATATGTTCGAGCATATTGCTTTTTGCGTGCTCGGAAGAAAAACCGACGTACACGGCGTCGTATACTTCTGCCGACGGCGGATATGTGTACTACATAAATGAGCAGGGGCACCAAGAAAAAAGCGCGTGGTTTGAAGTAAATTCGGGCGACGATATAAAAGAAATAACAGCATGCCCAAACAAGGGTTTTGCATTTGAAAAATGGAGCGACGGCGTAACTACCGCGACAAGACAGGATAAAAACGTTACCGCAGATATACGAGTCCAAGCGATATTTGTACGAGTAGAGTGTTATATAACATATAGAGCTACTGTAATCGACGGATATATCGACGGAAAAACAAGCCAAAGCGTAGCGCCCAACACAGACGCAGAGCAAGTAACGGCAGTGCCGAATAAAGGATATGTGTTCGTTAAATGGAGCGACGGCGTAACGACCGCTACAAGACAGGATAAAAACGTCACGTCGAATATAGAAGTGTCGGCTATATTCAGGAAAGAAGAATATACCGTAAAATACATAGTAAGCGGACACGGCAGCATAGACGGAGAAACAGAACAAAAAGTATCGTACCAAAACGATAGCGCTACCGTAACGGCAGTGCCCGACAAAGGTTATAAGTTTGTACAATGGTCGGACGGATTAACGGAAGCGACGCGCAAAGAAACGGAAGTAAGCGAAAGCATGCAAGTCACCGCGAAGTTTGAGCCTATAGCAAGAGAATACGAACTGAATTACAGAAAGACGTTGGACAGTGAGATAACCAAACAAAAGATGACGTTGACATACGACGCGTTAGACGGCGTAAAATTGCCCGTGCCCGAAAAAGAGCATTTCATATTCGGCGGCTGGTATTACGGCGAGCAAAAGATAGCGGATGAGAACGGTAATTTACTTATAGACGATGATTTTGTAATAGACGAAGTAATACAGGACAAATTGGGCAGGAAGCAGGATATAAGGGCTAAATGGACGGCGGAAGAAACTTTTCCGTTTAAGATACTCATTGTGTATGTAACGAAAATACAGGCACGGTTATATGACCGATACGGAATATACCACGACATAGATTTTAGGATGACGGAATTACAAAGGCGGTTTTGCGAAGAGAGTACAAAGCTGTTAGAGCGGACAATGAACGAAATGTGCGACGGACTTGTGGATTTCCGGATAGACGAGTATTACACTACGCAGACAATAACTAACGAGCATTTGCGTCAATCGAATATTGAAGTTTCGCCGATGCATACGACCTTATTTCCGTCTGCAATACCGGAAATACAAGAAATGATGAGCGGATATGATACGGTGGTATCCGTGTTTGGTTTCTGCGGAGATGATCCAACTTCTGATGAAGCATATCTTTTCCAAGATGACAGTGGTGGGGCAAATTTCGGTGAGTGTAACGTATTTTTAGATCCTTTTATATTTGGTACTATCTTAGATGTATATAAATTGACGGATATATTAGATGGACAAGGTAAAAAATTTTGGATGGAAGGTATAGAAACTTTTAGCCATGAGATAGCGCATACGATAGAGATGAGAATAAAATCATATAGCTATCATGACGCCGCTATTGATGCGCATGTTATATATGGTATTGGTACTCTTGACGCAGACAGACTATATTATCTATGTGGAATAGAAAAAGACGATAAGTTAGTAGGAATTCCTTACGAGTTTTGGAAAGGGGACGTTGCAAATGTAGTTTATGAGGTAAACAGAGACGAACATGGCGGAATGGGATATGTGATTTTTGCCGACGAGGGTAGTTTTTTCGGCGGCGACTATTCGCGTCAAGAAGTTGTATACGGCTGGGACGCTCTTGCAGTCGAAGCAGAGCCGTATAAGGGTTATAGATTTGTGCGTTGGTCGGACGGAGTAACTACGGCAAAGCGCAAGGATAGGAATATAACGGCGGACTTTACCGTAACGGCAATATTCGAGCCGATTGTTTATACGATAAAGATAGTTGCAAGCGAGGGCGGAAGCTTGCAAGTGGCAGGCGCTGAGGACGTAAAGAATATTATAACTATTCAAGTGAAAATGTATGAGCGGACCGATTATGTCAATGCCGTAGCTCATGACGGATATAGATTTGTAGGCTGGTCGGACGGCACGACAAATAATCCGTGGTCTAAGTTTATTAATCTCAGCGACTTGAACATCTTCGACGAGAGTAATACTTATATACTGACTGCTGTTTTTGAAAAAATAGAATAAATTAAAAAAATTATATTTTTCGGTGAAAAAAACAGATTAAAAATCGCTATTTATAAGTAAGGAGATAAAAGGAGGTCTTTTATGAAAACCATAACCAACAAAAGAAGCACATTCGTCTTAGTGCTAACGGTTATAGCGGCAATTATTGCATTAGCTATTACCGTGAACTTAAGCGGAAACGCTCAACCGGCTCAAGCGGAAACATATAATTCCGCAGATAACTACAATTTTACACTCATGACCGATGCGGACGGTAACAGCTCATACAAGGTTGCCATTAAACCTACATTGCGTAACACTGTGACAGTAGCCATAGTTCCGGATATGTATAATGGATTGCCCGTGACCGAATTAGCGGCAGGTGCATTCATGTTATGCAGCAAGCTCACCAAAGTGATTTTGCCGGAAAGTGTAAAAACTATAATATTACATATAACAATCTTAGGAACGGGATTAATCCGATCTGCAACCCTATCAAATATACTATAGAAAGTGAAACCATTACGTTTATCTATCCTTACGGAATAAATGGTTACAAAGGTTCGTGGGATATTTCTCAAATTCCGAAAGGTAGTGTTGGCGATAAAACAATTACCGCAATATGGAAGCCTGTAGAGTATTCGATTACATATATAGATAAAATGAACGGTATAAATCCCAACGCAGCGATTACAACGTATACTATAGAAACTCCGACGATCTATTTCGTCGACCCTGATGGTGTTGACGGTTATGAGGGAAAATGGTATCCGGCAAGCATACCTCAAGGCAGTACAGGGGAAATAATTGTTGAAGCCTTATGGACGCCTCGAGAATATGAAATTGAGTATGAAAATTTACTTGACGGCAATAATCCCAACACTGTTTATAGTTATAAAATCATTTCTGAAACAATTGTTTTTGAAAAGCCTTTTGGCAGAGTCGGATATACCGGTGATTGGGACATAAAAGAGATACCTCATGGCAGTACCGGACGTAAAGTAATTACTGCAATATGGACGCCTATTAAGTATACAATAAGCTACGATATCTCTTACGGTATCAATCCGAACGTCAATATTCAGACATATACGATTGAGACGGAAACTATCAATTTTGCGCCGCCTTATGGTAGAGATTATTATATCGGCGCGTGGGATATTACAAGCATCCCTAAAGGTAGCACAGGCAATATAACAATAACGGCGAAATGGACGCCGATACAGTATAACATTACATATAAGCTTGGCGTTACAGGTGTTACTAATAATAATCCAACAAAAATAACCTGTGAAGATGTTGTGGCGTTATCGTACATGGATAGAAGTGGATATATGCAGGTGGGCTGGAAACTAAACGATTCGTATGTATACACTTTATCGAATATTCATCAAGACATAACGTTAGTTGCTGTCTGGTCGGACGGTTATGTGGTTAATATGGATACAAGCATGCCGGCGCTAAGCGTTTACGTTAATAATATGACCGTTAAGTTACCGTCCACCAATTACAGTAGATATTCGGCTTTGATAATAACCGCAAAATCTAACGTAACAACGCTTACTATTTCTTCCGATTATGATTTTGTCTATAATATGTACATAGATTTAAGTTCACATTATGCGAATATGAATCTACATCTCAATAGTGTTAAGATGATGTCCCCGTATATATCTACTTCGGCTATCAATAAGCCGTCACATACATTGAATCTAAAAACAACCGGAGCATGCGCAATATACGGTTGTGATGGGAAAGACGCATATTACCCTGCGGACTATTCTACAAGTGGCGGCGTGGCAATACGGTGTAGTGAAATAAATATACTTAGCGCGGATAATCTGGTTATATGTGGTGGAAACGGCGGATACGGCTATGGCAGTGGCGGTCAAGGCTCTAATGGCAGTTATGCTATAGTAGTGTCGAGTGGGTTTGTCAATGTATATACCAATAATGTAACATTGATTGGCGGCAATGGCGGTAACGGTAGGTACGGCGCGGTGAATTGTGGTTATGGCGCTGAAGCTGCCAATAAAACTATCTATCATTCAGGTTACTCAATAACGATTACTAAAGGTCGTGACGGTAGGGTAATTTAATCAATCAACGCTGTTTGTAGTAAATACAATAGTTCTAAGCCGCTTTGGATGTCCAAGGCGGTTTAAAATTTAAGCAATTGTGAGCCTAGTAAAGTTTTCTTGCTTACTTCTTTTACAAGTGAAGTAGTGAAGACCAAAACGCACTTATCAACAAAAGAGAAGTAAA
>JAIEFT010000025.1:14844-18386 GCA_029066805.1 Clostridiales bacterium
CACTTATCAACAAAAGAGAAGTAAAGCAGTTACAATAATCATGAAATCGAATTAAAGTTTTCTTGCTTACTTCTTTTACAAGTGAAGTAGTGAAGACCAAAACGCACTTATCAACAAAAGAGAAGTAAAGCAGTTACAATAATCATGAAATCGAATTAAAGTTTTCTTGCTTACTTCTTTTTCAAAAGAAGTAAGAGGTTTTTTTGGCAAATTATGCAAAAAGGCTTGTGTTTTATTTTGAAAAGGGTTATAATGATAAAGACGCGAGAGTTATCGCATAAGGCATTTTAATATCGATTACATACTTAATGGCAGCAAATAGGCGTTGTCTAATTTGCGCGAGTAAATATAAATTTTTCGGGCATATTCCCGACAAAAATATTTAATTAAATTAAGTCGTTTTTATACCGATAAGGCTATAAATCGACAAATAACGGAGGCATATTTTGCAACAAAAAAAGTTTGTAGAACCTATTTTAAAGGTTATTTTTTTGGGCGGAGTAGGCGAGATTGGCAAAAACATGACCGCGCTCGAGTTCGGTGAGGACATAATAATCATAGACTGCGGCTCGACTTTTCCCACGTCGGACACGCCGGGTGTGGACTTGATTATTCCCGATCCTGCATACTTACTACTAAACAAGGATAAAATTCGCGGCATTGTTATTACGCACGGGCACGAGGACCATATAGGTTCGATACCGTATTTCCTAAAGGAATGCAACGTACCCGTGTTCGGAACACGACTTACGCTCGCGCTGATAGAAAACAAACTAAGAGAAATGCACATCGATAACGCGCAGCTAAACGTCGTGCAAGCCGGCAACACCGTATCGCTCGGGCGCGCGTTCAAGGTGGAGTTTGTCAAGGTTTCGCACTCCATAGCCGGGTCGTGCGCGCTGTCTATATCTACGCCGGTCGGAACAGTATTCCACACGGGCGACTTCAAGGTGGATTACACGCCGATTGACGGCAACATGATAGATCTTCAGCGCATCGCAGAGATTGGCAGACAGGGCGTGCTGTTGTTGTTGTGCGAAAGCACCAATGTCGAGCGCCCCGGTTCGTCCATGAGCGAGGCAACGGTCGGAAGGTCAATGCGCAATATATTCAACGAAAACAAGGACAGACGACTGATCATCGCCACATTTGCGTCCAATATCCACCGACTACAGCAGATTATAGACCTAGCTGCCGAGTTCGGGCGCAAGGTCGCGTTCAGCGGTCGGTCGATGATAAACGTAGCTGAATGCGCGGCAAGGATAGGCGAGCTTAAGATGGATCGCTCGCAGATAATCGATATAGAAAAAGTAAAGAACGTTGACGATAAAGATTTGGTTATACTCACCACCGGCAGTCAGGGCGAGCCGATGAGCGCGCTCACGCGCATGGCAGCCGACGAGTTTTCCAAGGTCAAGCTCGGTTATAACGATACGGTAATTCTTTCCGCTCATCCCATTCCGGGCAACGAGCGCATGGTGTACTCGGTAATAAACAATATTTACCGCCACGGTGCACGCGTCATTTACGAGAGTTTGGCGGAGCTGCATGTTTCGGGACATGCTTGTCGTGACGAATTGTCGTTAATGCACGCGCTGCTCAAACCGCAGTATTTTATTCCCGTGCACGGCGAACACAGGCATCTTCAAAAGCACGCCGAGCTAGCCGTGGCGATGGGCGAAATGCCGTCGCACATTATTATTACCGATATAGGCGACTGCGTGTATGTGTCGCACAAAACATTTAAGATAGGCGAACAAGTCGCGTCGGGCAGTCTTTTGGTAGACGGCTTGGGCGTAGGCGATACCGACAGCTCGGTGCTTCGCGATCGGAAGCATTTGGCTGAGGACGGCTTGCTAATTGCCGTGATTTGTATAGACGAGCTTTCGGGCACGACGTCGGCGATTGATATTACGTCGCGCGGGTTCGCTTATGACAAGGACGGCGGCGACGACTTTTTTGACGCTTGCCGCGACGCTGTGGCGCGCTTGCTTTCGGGACTGGACTTGCGCGAATGCGACAGGAACACGCTCAACAACACTATAAGAAAAGAACTGAAAAATTACATCTTCAAAAAGACACGTCGCAGCCCTATGATTTTACCTATGGTTATTGATTGCTGATATGATTAAACCCGAAATCCTTGCGCCTGCGGGCGATATGAAAAGATTGGATGTTGCGCTCGAGTACGGCGCTGACGCAGTATATTTATCCGGTAAAACGCTGGGTATGCGTGCGTCTTGCAAAAATTTTGACTATGACGAGCTTAAGGCCGCGTCGCTTGCCGCGCACAGCAGACAGAAAAAGTTTTACGTCACGCTCAATATTTTCCCCAATGACAGCGACTTTGAGGGCGTTGACGAGTATATCGACTACCTAAAAAGCTTGCATGTGGACGGTCTTATTGTGTCCGACATCGGACTGATCGATCACGTATTGACTAAGCATCACACAGTGCCCGTACATGTATCGACACAAGCAAACGTAACAAACAGCGCCGCCGCAAAGATGTATGCGGATATGGGCGTAAAGCGTATCGTGCTCGCAAGGGAATTGAACCTTGCTCAGATACGCAAGATACGCGATAGCTTACCCGATAGCGTGGAGCTGGAGGCTTTTGTGCATGGCGCGATGTGTATATCATATTCGGGACGATGCTTGTTGTCTAATTATTTAACAGGACGATCTGCCAATCGCGGCGAGTGCAATCAGGCGTGCAGAATGGTGTTCACGCCCGAATGTACGGACGAGAAGCTTGAGTTTGTAGAGGACGACGGCACATACATTTTCGGCGGCAACGACCTCAATATGATAGAACACCTAAAAGAAGTGTACGACGCGGGCGTTAGCTCGTTCAAGATAGAGGGCAGGGCAAAAACAGAGTATTATGTGGCGTGTATCGTCAATGCTTACAGAAAGGCTTTGGACGCAACGCTCGCCGGCAAGCCGATAGGCGTGTACGTAAACGAAACGGCAAAAGCGCCAAATCGCGGATTCAATACGGGCTTTTATTATGGTCAGCCTGTGCACAACGCCAGTACGTCCAAGTATTACGATTTTTGCGGCATAGTAATGCGCGACCAAAAGGACGGCGCGGTCGTGGAAATGCGCAACCGCTTCAAGACTGGCGACAGCCTTGAAGTGCTGTCCTCTGACGACAGATACTTGAACAAAATTATTGAAGTGCCGATTATGGAATACGAGGACGGCGAAAGAGTAACCGACGCCAAAGTACCAATGAAGCGCGTAAAGCTTTTGGGCGTAAGACTACCAGAATTATCCATTTTGCGCCGTCCGCAAAAATAATTCAGAATTATCGTTCGTTATTTTTGTCATTCCGAGCATTTTTTTGCCGCCGAGGAATCTCATCCTATTTTATAGATTGTATTGCTTGCAATCTAAATAAATTAGTGTTATAATCGTATTGAGATGACCGGACGGTTGCGTTTTTAACGAGGAAAGTCCGAACACCGCAGGACAGAACGCCGGCTAACTACCGGTGAAGGCGACTTCAAGGAAAGTGCAACAGAAAATTACCGCCA
>JAIEFT010000026.1 GCA_029066805.1 Clostridiales bacterium
ACGAGATGGGGCGCAAAATGAGTAAATCGCTCGGCAACGGCGTTGACCCTATGGAAGTAATACAAACCGTGGGTGCGGACGCACTGCGTTTTTCGCTGGTAAACGGAATTGCGCGCGGCGGCGACGTGTGCTATTCGGGCGCGGCATTAAACAGCTATCGTAACTTTATGAACAAGCTGTTCAATGCGGCAAAGTTCGTCATGAACGCTTGCGCGAACGGCTATGCCAAAAATCCCAAAGCGGCGACGGCGGCGGACGGTTGGCTCATCGGCAAGCTGAACGAGCTGATTGCCGAGGTCAATAATTCCATGAAAAAGTACGACGTCGGGCACGCGGCGGAAGCTTTGTACAACTTTATTTGGGACGAGTTCTGCGACTGGTACATTGAGTTTGCCAAGGTTCAGCTAAAGGGCGAGAATGCGTTAAACACCGCGGGTGTGCTGCGCTATGCGCTCGAAGTGCTGTTAAAGCTTGTTCATCCGATAATACCGTTTATAACTACAGAGATCTATGACAGCTTGCCGGACGCGCAAGGCGAGCTCATGTTAAGCGAGTTCCCCAAAAAGAAGCGCGGCGATTACGGCGCGGACATCAAGCTTACCGAGCGGCTCAAGGACTGTGTGCGCGCGGTGCGCAACCTAAAGCAAACAAATCAGGCGGTGGCAAAAACGCCCGATGTGCTGTGTGATGGCGACGAAAAGCTGTGCGAGCTGCTTACGGCATATCTTCCTACGCTCGCAAAAACGGCGGAAGTTCGACGCGGAAGTCAAGAGAACTGTGCGCTTATCGCGCTTGACGGCATTAAGATTTTCGTGCCGCTCGCCGATACCGAAAAGGAGCGTGAAAGACTGCAAAAAGAGCTTGAAAAATGCAAGTCCGAGCTTGCCTTAGCGCAAGGCAAGCTTAACAACGCGGGCTTCTGCCAAAAAGCGCCGCAAAAGCTGATTGACGCAGAGCGCGAAAAAGTGGAGAACTACACGGCAAGAATCAAAGTACTGTCGGACAAGTTAGTATAAATGTTACTCATATTTATATAGCGAGAGTACCAAATTTGACGTAAAAAATCGAAGTTAAGTTTTCTTGCTACTTCTTTTTCAAAAGAAGTAGGAAAAATTGGCGTAGAATAGTAGTTTTGGTATTTACTTTTTATAAATACTGTGATACAATATAACATGCGTTAAAAATTATATCGCGGAGAGGGAATTGGAACAGTCCGAGGAAGAGCTTTTAAATAAACTGATTGTGTTGTTCGTGTTTGACAAAATGGACATTGCGCTCGACTACAATACCATCATCAGCATTTGCTATGCGCAAAACGGCTGGATGATGCCTTTGTATTGTATGGACGCGATCGACAAGCTTACCAAATCGAACTTTTTGCACAAGTCTACGCGCGGTAAGGAAAAGCTGTACTCGCTGACCCCCGACGGCAGGGCGTGCCTTGCCAACTTCTATTCGCGTATTCCCGAATCGCTCAGGCAGGAAATCAGCGATTACGTAAAAGAACATCGCATGTCGTATAAGCGCAGTCAGGAATACAAGCATACATACTTTAAGAACAACGACGGCACGTACACAGTCTGGCTGCGCGTGGTAGAGCCGTCGGCGACTATACTCGACCTTAAGTTTGTCGTAGCCAACAACCGCACCGCCAAATATATTCACGAAAATTGGGAAAAGAACGCGGCAAGCATTTACTTGATGCTGCACGACCGCTTGACGGAGTAAATTTAATAGTAATAAGGAGAATAGCATTATGTATTCTTACAAAACACACGGAACATGTTCGCAAGAAATTCTTTTTGACATTAAGGACAACAAAATTACCGAGCTCAAGTTTGTGCGCGGCTGTGCCGGCAATACGCAGGGCGTGGCGAAATTGGCTATCGGCATGGACGTCGACGAAGTTATTGCACGGCTCAAAGGAATTCAGTGCCGTAACGGAACGTCATGTCCCGATCAATTGGCAAGAGCGCTTGCCGAATATAAAAACAATAATGCGTAATTGAACGATATGTCGACCAAGCGTATAGTCTATATAGCAATATTTACGTCGCTGATAATAGTAGGCGGGCTTATTTCCGTACCTATACCGTTTACGCAAGTGGAAGTGTCGTTGCAAACGGTATTTGTCATTATGGCAGGGCTTGTGCTTGGCGGCAGGGACGGCGCACTGTCCGTGCTTGTGTATATTGCGATGGGATTATTCGGACTTCCTGTGTTCACCAAAGGCGGAGGACCGCAGTACGTGTTTATGCCGTCGTTTGGGTATTTGATAGGCTTCCCTATAGGCGCGCTCATAAGCGGCGTTATGTGTAAAAGAATTAAATCGGCAACGCGCGGAAAGGTGTTTTTGTGCGCGCTGATCGGGTGTGTGCCGATCTATGTGATAGGCGTAACGTATCAAGTGCTTATTTTGTACTACTATCTGCACAGCACTTGGGCTGCGGCAATAATGGGCGTGCCCGCAATAGGTGTGCTGCTGATTAAGGATATGGTAATGTGCGGTTTTTGCGCAGTGCTCTATCCGTCGCTCATGCGAGCTACCAAAAACAAAAAGTCGGTGACTTCAAGATAAAAGTCGGCGACTTTTTTTGTATTGGTAAGATATAGCAATATATATCTAATACAATGGTTAAAATAGCTAAAAAGGCGTGTTATTTTTATGCAAAATTATATTGAAATCAACCAAAGAAAGGTGTATAATAATTAAAACTCAATGAAATAAGGAGAAAATTATGTCAAGTCTGTCTTTAAGACACATCTACAAGGTATATTCTGGCGGAGTTCGTGCTGTCAGCGATTTTAATCTTGAAATCGACGATAAGGAATTTATCGTATTCGTCGGTCCGTCCGGTTGCGGTAAGTCCACGACCCTGCGTATGATAGCGGGTCTTGAGGACATCTCGTCCGGCGAGCTTTATATTGACGATCGTCTTGTAAACGACGTCGAGCCCAAGGACCGCGATATTGCCATGGTTTTCCAGAACTACGCGCTTTATCCGCATATGACAGTATACGACAACATGGCGTTCGGTCTGCGCCTTCGCCACGTTCCCCCCAAGGTTATCGACGAAAAGGTTCAGGAAGCGGCGAGCATCCTCGGCATTCAGCACCTTTTGAACCGTCGCCCCAAAGCGTTGTCCGGCGGTCAGCGTCAGCGTGTTGCGCTTGGACGTGCTATCGTTCGCGAACCCAAAGTTTTCCTTTTGGACGAGCCGCTCAGCAACCTTGACGCAAAGCTGCGCGTACAGATGCGTACCGAGATCACCAAGATCCACCACAGACTTGCCACCACGTTTATTTACGTAACTCACGACCAGACCGAGGCTATGACGATGGGCACTCGTATCGTCGTTATGAAAGACGGTATCGTCCAGCAGGTTGATACCCCCACAACGTTGTACGACAATCCCGCCAATCTGTTTGTTGCGTGCTTCCTCGGATCGCCGCAAATGAACATCTTCAAAGCCAAGCTAATCGAAGAAAACGGCAACCTTTACGCGTTGATCGGCGAGACCAACAAAGTCATGATACCCAAATCTCGCGCGCTCCGTATACTTGATAAATCAATTGTCGGCAGTGATGTGCTATTGGGCATTCGTCCCGAGGACGTTCGCTACGAACAGGCGCTAATCGACGCTCATCCCGAATCGGTTATCGATGCAACGATTGACGTTATCGAAAACCTCGGCAACGAGACAATTCTTTACCTCAACGTAGAGGGCAAGGAAGACTACACGATCGCGCGCGTCAACGCCCGTTACAGCTTCTCGCAGGGCGAAAGCGTCAAGATGTATCTTGCTACCGAGCATGCACATCTGTTTGACGCCACAACAGAGCTTACGCTCATGGGCGTGCCCGATTATAACCTCATCCCTGCGCAGACCGCAGCGGTGGAGGACACGCTCGCAGTTATGTTCGGCGATGTGTGCGTAAAGCTTCCCGTAGGGCTGCTTAACCGCATTACCGACAAATCTGTCATCAACAATGCCGTTACGCTCGGAATTCCTCCCACCGCGCTCAAAGCGGAGGGTGAGGAAGGCGATGTCTGCATTGAGGGTTCGGCAGAGTTCTTCGATAATTATCCGCGCTTTAAGGCTGTGTACATGTCTGTACCCGGACTTGCCAACAACCTCATAGTATCGCGCCCGCTCGATTACGAATTTATCGGCGGCGAGAAACTTAAGGTATATCTCGATCCCGGGCAGATTCAGTTGTTCAACACAGACGGCGAGCGAATAGTCGCAGACCGTCCCGTCAGCGGCAACACTACAACCGGTACTGTTACCGATGTCAACGGCGTGTACTCCTACAAGCTTGTCGGCAAGACCGGCAGCAAGAACAAGCTTTCCGTAGAGGGCGAGTCCGGACTTAAGACTGCGGCTACGGAAACTCCCATGTACATTCTTCCTCGCGGCTTGTCGATTGACAAAGATGCGCTTGCCAAAACGCCTAAGATGGTGCTCAGCGGCGTAATAAAGAACCTTTACGAGTACCATAAGGACGCTATTATCACAGCCGAAGTTTCGGGCTTTGACGAGGATATGACGGTTGTTATTCGCAACTTCTCGGGCTACAATACCGGCGACAAAATCAAAATGGCTGTCAACCCGCACGCGATTATACTCGGCAACTACGAATCGTTTGCCGATGCGGTCAAAGCGCCCAATGCGCAGCAGGAAGGCGAGCTTAAGTACAAAGAGTACGTTCAAGCCCGCGAGAATGCAAAGGCGATCGAGTCCGCTTCCGCAACCAGCGACCAGGTAGTCGAGACTGCGCCCAAAAAAGCCGCGCCTGCAAAAAAGGCAGCCCCCGCCAAAAAGGCTGCGCCTGCAAAAAAAGCAGCTCCCGCCAAAAAGGCTGCGCCCGCAGTAAAACGCCCGACGGCAAAAAAGAAATAATTTCAACCTAATAACTATAAAAAAGCGAAAGTGCTTGTAGCGCTTTCGCTTTTTTAGTTTGTGATAAATGAAATTGACGCAAAAAA
>JAIEFT010000027.1 GCA_029066805.1 Clostridiales bacterium
ATGCAGGAAGATGAAAAATGCGGAATGTACTATGTAAAATCGCGTTGGTTGGGCGGCACGCTTACCAATTTTTCGACTATTAAATCCCGTATTGAGCGGCTTAACAAGCTCAATCTTATGGAAAAAATGAACGAGTTTGCGCTTCTGCCCAAAAAGGAAGTGCTCAAGCTCAAAGCCGAGCGCGACAAATTAGAGGACAACCTCGGCGGTATCAAGGACATGCGTTCGCTGCCCGGCGCGTTATTTGTTGTCGATCCCAAAAAGGAACACAACGCCGTAGCCGAAGCGCGCAAGCTTCATATTCCCATTGTCGCTATCGTCGACACCAATTGCGATCCCGACGAGGTCGATTATGTAATCCCCGGCAACGACGACGCTATCCGCGCCATCAAGCTCATTGCGGGCGCTATGGCTGACGCCGTTATCGAAGCGCGCGAGGGCGAGGAAGGCTTGGCTGCACGCCGTGCGGTCGAAGCTCAGATGCAGGCGGAAGCCGAAGCTGCCACAAAAGCCAATGTGGAAGTAGTGGAAGAGCCCGCAACTGCCGAGCAGCTTGACAGCCTTGTAAACGCCGCCGAAGGCGACGCCGAATAATCCGGCTTAAGTACACAAACATATTTTGGCAGCGCATATGTGCGCTCCGATACTAAAATTAAAATTTAATACAGGAGTAATATTATGGAAATTACTGCAAGTGACGTTGCAAAATTGCGTGAAATTACCGGCGTCGGTCTTATGGCGTGCAAAAAGGCGCTTGTTGCTACCGACGGAGATATAGACAAGGCGTGCGAATACTTGCGTGAGCAGGGCATGTCGATCGTTGCCAAAAAGGCGGGTAGAATAGCCGCCGAGGGCGCGGCGTGGGCGAGCATTTCCGCCGACAAGCACACCGGCGCATTAGTGGAAGTTAACTGCGAGTCTGACTTTGTTGCAAAAAGCGACGTGTTTGTCGACCTTTGCGAAGTCATAGCCAAAGCCGCTGTCGAAAGCGAAGCTGCCGATGTAGACGCGCTTAAAGCTGTCAAAACAGCCAACGGCACGGTTGAGGAGCTTATCACCGCCGCAACCGCCAAAACCGGCGAGAAGATTTCGCTTCGTCGCGTAGCTGTTCAAAAGAACGTCGGCGCGGTCGAGGAAGCGTATATCCACATGGGCGGCAAGATGGGCACGCTCGTAGAAGTTTCTGTCGAAGGCTTGACGGAAGCAAACACTGCCGAAATCGTAGCTATGGCGCACGACGTTGCTATGCACATAGCTGCCTTCCAGCCGCCGTATGTTCGCAAGTCGGACGTCCCGCAAGAGGCTGTCGACCACGAGCGCGAAATCATCAAGCAACAGCTTTTAAACGACGAAAAGAACTCCAAAAAACCCGAGCAGGTTGTGGCTAAGATTGCCGAAAACAAGCTTGGCAAGTTCTTTGAGGAAAACTGCTTGCTGTATCAGGCGTTTGCAAAAGATCCGTCGGTCACAATCGAACAGCTTGTCGCTTCCACCGCCAAAAAGGTGGGCGCAAAGCTTGACATTGTTCGCTTTACCAAGTTTGTCATGGGCGAGGGCATAGAAAAGCGCACAGACAATCTCGCCGAGGAAGTTGCCAAATTGTCGGCAAAATAATCAATGATTACAGAATCGGCTTATCGATATTTTCGGTAAGCCGATTTTTTGGAATTAGAGGTGAAATGATGTATAAGAGAGTTTTGTTAAAGCTCAGCGGGGAAGCGCTCGCGGGCAAGAGCGGAACAGGCATAGATCCCGAAACCGTGGATAAAGTCGTGTGCCAGTTAGTAGAACTCAACAAAGCGGGCGTGCAGGTCGCTATCGTCGTAGGCGGAGGAAACTTTTGGCGCGGACGTCAGGGTGTCGCTATGGACAAGGTGACTGCCGACCACATGGGTATGCTCGCGACAATTATGAACTCGCTCGCATTGCAGGACGCTATCGAAAAGAAAGGTGTGCCCACAAGAGTTCAGACCGCGTTGTCTATACCTGCGGTTGCCGAGCCCTTCATATTAAGAAAGGCGCTTAGGCATTTCGAGTGCGGGCGTATTGTAATATTCGCTTGCGGCACGGGCAATCCGTACTTTACAACCGATTCGGGCGCGGCGCTCCGTGCTGCGGAAATCAAGGCGGACGTACTGCTCATGGCAAAGAATGTTGACGGCGTTTACGACAGCGATCCCAAAACCAACCCCAACGCCAAAAAATATACTGAGCTTTCGTACATGGACGTCATCAACAAGAACATTGCCGTTATGGACTTCACTTCGGTTACCATGTGTATGGAAAACAGTATTCCGATTGTCGCATTTGGGCTTTCGGAAGAAAACAGCATTATACGCGCAGTGTCGCGCGAGCAAATCGGAACATTAATCCATCGCTAATAATTAAAGGAGATAATTATGCAACACGAAAAGCTTATCGAATCGGCTAATAAAATCGATGAAAAGTTCAATAAGGTCATTGATCACCTTAAATCCGAGCTCAATTCCATGCGCGCCGGGCGCGCCAATCCCATAGTGCTCAGCCGCGTAATGGTTGACTACTACGGCATGATGACGCCGCTCAACCAAATGGCAAACATTCAGGTCACGGACGCGCGCACCCTTACGGTATCGTTGTACGACGTGTCCGCGCTCAAGGAGGCTAAAAAGGCGATTATAGCTGCCGATCTCGGTCTTAACCCGGTTGACGACGGCAAGGTTATTCGTCTTTCTTTCCCTCAGCTTACCGAGGAGCGCCGTAAGGATCTTATCAAGCAGGTGCGTAAGACGGGCGAGGAGAGCAAGGTTGCGCTTCGCAACGAGCGTCGCGACGCTATCGATCTCGGTAAAAAGCTCAAAAAGGAGACGTCGGAAGACGACATCGCCGAATACGAAAAAGTTATTCAAAAGAAGCTTGACGCCGCAGTAGAAAAGGTTGATAAGATGATAAAAGACAAGGAAGCCGACTTACTTGAAATCTAACGCTGGCGCAAAGATGAAGCGCGAAAAAAAGCTTGATACCGTCGCAGTGCCGTGTCATGTCGGCATGATAATGGACGGCAATAGGCGGTGGGCTAACAAGCACTTGCTCCCGCGTGCGGCAGGACACCGCGCGGGCGCGAAAAACGTCGTGCCTGTTGTGGATTGGGCGTTTACTTGCGGCGCTAAAATAGTCACTTTGTATGTGTTTTCTACCGAGAATGCGGGACGAACCGAGGACGAAGTAAACGCGCTTATAGATTTGATTCGCGACCAAGCCAAGCCTATGGCGGAAAAGCTGTTCGAGATAGGCGCACGCGTCAGATATGCGGGCGATAGGACGTATTTTCCGCAAGACGTTCAGGACATAATGAACGACGTGGAAAGCCACAACACAGATCCCGACGCGCCGCTCGTCAATATGGCTATGAACTATAGCGGCAGATCGGAGATTGTGCGGGCATGCGTACTCGCGGCGGAAAGCGGCGAGATTACTCAAGAGAGTATAGAACGCAACCTGTATACTGCCGGACTGCCCGATCCGGACATGATTATCCGTACGGGCGGGGAAAAGCGGCTTAGTAATTTCCTATTGTATCAAGCGGCTTACAGCGAGCTATTCTTTACCGACACGCTTTGGCCGGACTTTGACGCAAAAGAGCTGTCGTATATGTTCGATGAATATTCGCACAGGACCAGAAGATTCGGTAAGTCTTAACTTACTCCTTTTGAAAAAAAGTAAGCAAAAAAACTTTAGTTCGCTTGCTTTACGGTATTAATTGATTCACTTTTTGTTATTCTAAGCGTAGCGAAGAATTCCAATCTTATTTTTAATTCATTAACGGAGGTACGGTAATAACTATGAAAAAAGACCGAGTAATTACCGGCACGTTTATATCGATTGTGTACATTGCCGTGTTTTTGTTGTCAATGTACATTCATCCTATATTCTTTGACGTGTTTATTTTTGCCGTAGCTGTTTGTGCAACCTACGAAATGTGCAAAGCGGTAGGTAATTTTACAAGCGAGCCTATATTCGTTATCAACCTTATTGCGGTTGTATTAGGGTTTGCCGGATTTTGGTTTGCACAGTATTTCTTCAAGACGAGCGCGTCCGGCATGACCGGCTATTTTATCACGCTTGTAGTAATGATATTGGTTACAGTGCTTACAACGGCGTTTTCTAAGGTGTACGTCAAGGGTAACGCCGTATCTACGATTTTTGTCATGCTTTATCCCAATGCGCTACTCATGTTTGCAATGGGTATAAATTACTTTATGAGCGCGGGCATGGAAGTAGGGATTATTTCGTCGCTTCCGTTCCGCAACGCCGGCATTGCGCTCATGTTTTTAGTGCCAGCACTTACCGACGTGTTTGCTTACCAAATCGGCAGTGCAATTAAAGGCAAAAAACTTTGCCCGACAATCAGTCCCAACAAGACGATTAGCGGCGCTGTCGGCGGACTTTTGGGCGGCGTTTTCGGAGCGGGACTTGTGGCATTGCTCACATACATTGCCACCGAGTTTAATGTTAATTTGTTTGGGCTTGCAATGCTGACCGAAAACTGGGCGACGACAATAGTGAACTTTGTCATGCTCGGACTTTTCGGTTCGGTATTCGATCAGATAGGCGATTTGGCGGCGTCGTTTGTCAAACGCCGCTCGGGTATTAAGGATTACTCAAATCTTCTGCCGGGTCACGGCGGCATAATGGATCGTGTGGACGGGTTCATGTTTTGCGGAGTGTTCTTTTATATGTACTTCGCCATAGCATTGCTGATATTATGAAGAATATAGCTGTACTCGGTTGTACCGGTTCTATAGGTCTGCAGACGCTCGATATCGTCAAAAGCAACCCCGAAAAATATAAAATTACAGGTCTGTCATGCGGCACGCGCGTTAAAGAGCTCGCGGCTCTGTCGCATGATTTTTCTTGCAAGAATATAGGTATAGCGGATATCGATAAATATTCCGAACTTAAATCTCTTGCGCAGGACTCTGATGTGTCTTGCGGCGACGACGCGTTAACTTCTGTTACTGAGGGTGCGGACGTTGTTGTGGTAGCTGTTGTCGGCATGATCGGACTGAAGGCGGTTTTGTACGCGTTAAAGCAAGGTAAGACCGTCGCGCTCGCCAATAAGGAGTCGCTTGTTGCCGGCGGAAATCTCGTCACCGAACAGCTAAAAAGGGGCGGAGCGCTTTATCCTGTGGATTCAGAGCATTCGGCGGTGTGGCAGTGCTTGCAGGGTGAGAAAGACTTTAAAAGAATAATACTCACCGCAAGCGGCGGGCCGTTTTACTTTACGTCGCGGTCTGAGCTAAGTAGCGTTACGCCCGAGCAAGCTGTTAAGCACCCCAATTGGAATATGGGTAAAAAGATATCTGTTGACAGCGCGACAATGATGAATAAAGGCTTGGAGATAATAGAAGCGCGCTGGCTGTTTAATACTAAAAATATCGATTACGTAATTCACCCCGAGAGCATTGTGCATTCTATGGTGGAATTTCGTGACGGTTCAATCAAGGCGCAGGCAGGATTTCCCGATATGCGCTTGCCAATACAGTATGCTCTTTCGTTTCCCGAGCATGCGGATAGGAACTATACGCCGTTGCGGCTTCCGCTAGAGCTTAGATTCTTACAGCCTGATGAGCAAAAGTTTAAAGCGCCTAAGCTCGCTAAGCAGGCGATAGAAGCGGGCGGGAATAGCGCGGCTGTGCTTAATGCTGCTAACGAAGCGGCTGTTCGACTGTTTTTGGAGAGAAAAATATCGTTCACGGATATAGTCGACATCGTGGAAAATGCGTTATGCGCCGAACCTTTTTGTGAATTGAATACGGTAGATGACGTGTGCCGGGCGCATAATCGCGTGTACGATCAAATATATTTGAAGTACAGAGGAAAGTAATTTTGTATTTTGTTTTTATTCTTTTAGCCATAGTAATATTGCTTATGATGGTGCTAATACACGAGTTGGGGCACTACACAGCCGCTAAGATCCTCGGCTTTACGGTAGAGGAGTTTTCGATCGGATTCGGTCCTAAAATATTCAGCCGTGTGCGGAGAAACGGCGAGCGGTTTTCTTTTCGTATGTTTCCACTCGGCGGGTTTTGCGCGTTTTACGGCGACGACGGCGACGACGAACAGTCTGCAAACGATGCTGTATTGCCCGAAAAGTCCGCTGCGGACAACACTGCCACGTCTACGGAAAGCCATAATGACGAGGATTTGTTGTCGTATGTTATGCGCAGTAAAATAGAAGAGGACAAAGTAACCGCTGCCGCCGCAAAGGCAGATCCTGCGCCTGTCGTACGGCTTGATAAAAACGGCAGTATAGCCAAAACCTTTTACCAGCAAAAGCCGTGGAAGCGCATTATCGTGCTGTTGGGCGGCGTAGTGTTCAACTTTTTGTCGGCTATCATTTTTGCGCTGATTTACATTTGGTCGGTGGGTTGTCCTGCGCCGAGAATTGCAGACGTATATGTAGATGCGCAAGGTAGTCCGTACAGCGGTTTGCAAAAGGGCGATATTGTGCTCGCTATTGACGGACAGGACATAACCGTAATGACCACATACAACGATTTGGTCGCAAATGCAAAGGAAGGTCAGACGGTCAAATTCAAGGTAGACCGCGGTGGCAATATTATTACGGTCGATGTTACGCGCCAAAAGATCAGCACAGTAGACGGTGACGGCAAAACCACGGAATACGTCGGTTTTGGGTTTGTTTCGGAAACAACGTTTATCAATGCTTCGGCAGGGCATGCATTCAAATATTGCGTACCGTATACTTTCAAGCTATCCTGGTCGATACTCGGCTCGTTTGGGCAATTAATAACCGGGCAAGTGCCTATAACTTCTGTTACCGGTCCGGTGGGGTCTGTCAAACTCATGGCAGACGTCAGCAGGGCGGACGGGCGCAACATTCTAATATTATTACCGTTATTGGCAAGCAACCTTGCAATTTTCAATCTTTTGCCTTTTCCCGCACTCGACGGAGCACAAATAATATTCACTGTAATAGAGTGGATAAGAAAAAAACCGATCAAGCGAAAAATTCAGGGAATAATAAACGCCGTCGGATTAATTGTGCTATTGTTGTTCGTCGTGATTGTTGACATTTTGTCTTTTGCGTTGTAAAATATATCCGTGAGTAAATCGGTTAAAATTAAGAATATAATAATAGGCGGCGGCAATCCGATTGCCGTGCAGTCGATGACAAACACAGACACGATTGATACCGAAGCGACGGCTGCACAGCTTTTCGCGCTTCAAAACGCGGGTTGCGATATTGCACGGCTTGCCGTATCAAGCGAGGCGGAAGTAGTTGCGTGCAAGCCGCTTATAGGCAGGTTTACCATGCCGCTCGTTGCCGATATTCAGTTCGACTATCGGTTGGCAGTTGCGTGCTGCGAAATCGGGTTCGACAAGATTCGGTTCAACCCCGGCAACATCGGCGATGAAAATAACGTAAAAAAAGTGGTTGACGCATGTAAAATGCACGGCGTACCCATTCGTATAGGCGTCAATACAGGCTCTTTGGAAAAAGAACTGCTCGGCATGGAAAAGAGCGCCGCGTTAGTTAAAAGCGCGCTAAAACACGTGCGCATTTTGGAAAAGTACGGCTTTTACGACATTGTTATTTCGGTTAAGTCGTCGGACGTCGGAACAATGGTAAACGCATATCGGCAGCTTGCCAAGGAAGTAGACTATCCTCTTCATTTGGGCGTTACCGAAAGCGGCACGGGCGATCGCGGCGTGGTGCGTTCCGCAGTCGGCATAGGCGCACTGCTTTTGGACGGTATAGGCGATACCGTGCGCGTATCGTTGTCCGGTGATCCGGTAAATGAGATTGCGGCTGCAAAAATGGTTTTGCAGGAAGTGGGTGCGGACAAAAACTATTGCGAAATAATTTCCTGTCCCACATGCTCGCGCTGTAAGTACGATCTAAAGGCTATTGTCGATAGGCTGAAATCGGAGACCGAAGATATTCGTAAGCCGGTCAAGGTTGCAGTTATGGGTTGCGTGGTCAACGGTCCGGGAGAAGCATCCGATGCGGATTTCGGCGTAGCAGGCGGCGCGGGCGGCAAGGCTGCGCTGTTTGTAAAGGGCAAGGTTGTGCGCACTGTCGCCACAGAAGAGATTATCCCTACGCTTCTCGCACTAATCCACGAAAAGACAAACGGTTGAATATATGAACGAAATTTATAAAAGTATCAACGAAAAATCAGGCGGCAAGTACGCCGCGCTGCGATTTCCGATGGTTACGTTTGGCAATACTGCCGAGGTCACGATTGTGTGTAGAAAGTCCGATAGGGATTTTGTCGGTCAAAACATGACCGAACTGTCTGTGCTACTCGGCGAAGTATGCGGTTTTCACACACCCATTACCGTAAAAGTCAAAGACGATACTGTAACTGCGGCTGCGCTGCGCGTGGCGGTTGTTCGGTTTACCGAAAAGTTCAATTACGTTTCATCAATGTCGCATACAATTACAGCCGAGAGCGAACCGAATTTATGCGTTAAGCTAAAAATGCACAACGCCATGCATGAGCTGGCAAAAAATGATTATATTCCGCGACTGAAAGAATTTTTAAGTAACAATTATGTTGAGGACGTCAAGCTCGACGTGGATATTGTGGATTACGCAAGCAGCGGTACTGCGGCGGCTTCTGCGCACGGCGGTGCGAAAAAGGAATACGTTATAACAAACGTACAGCCGTATATAGGCGACTTTAAGCCTGACAAGGCTCGGTCCGTGTCGTCTATCACCGCTTCAGAGTACAATGTCTGCGTGTGCGGAATTTTGGTTATGCAGACCGAGTTTACAAGCAAGGGCGGCAGACCTTACGAGCGGTTTTTGGTGTACGACGGAGATATGTCGTTACAGTGTCGGTATATGCCTAACGGCGGCAAAAGCATTGCTGGAGCGAGCGAGCTGATGAACAAACCCGTGTGCGTGCTCGGTAATGTAGAATATGACGGAATGCGCAACGAAGCGTCAATGTCGGTTAAGGAAATATCTCTGTGCACAGCTGAGGATTTATTGCCGTTACCCGAAAAGGCAGAGCCCAAAAGTTACGGGCTGATATTTCCGGAAAACTATGAGGTGCTTGTTCAGTCGAGCATGTTCGACAGTAGTATAAACATTCCGCCGTCACTAAAAGGTGACTTTGTTGTGTTCGACTTTGAAACAACCGGACTGTCGGTTATTTATGATAAGCCTACTGAGCTCGGCGCTGTCAAAATAAGCAACGGCACGCTAAAAGAAAGCTTTTCTACACTCATCGACCCGCGCAGAGAAATCCCGCCGGAGGTTGTGGAAAAGACCGGAATAACAAACGAAATGGTAAAGGGTCAGCCGCTTTTCGAGGACATTTTGCCCGACTTTTATAAGTTTACTTACGGCTGTTCGCTTGTGTGCCACAATATAGCGTTTGACTTTCCGTTCCTGCTTCGCGGCGGCAACCGTAGCGGGTGGGCGTTCGGCAATCGAAAAACGTACGACACAATGGCGATCGCTCCGCTTGCCGTGCCCGGGATTACGCGACTTACACTAGATAATGTTTTGGCGGGGCTGGGGCTATCCAACGACAACGCGCACCGCGCGCTATCCGACGCCGCGGCAACGGCAAAGGCGTTTATCGCTATGAAAAAACTGTTGGCAAAATAAGTTGTTGTCCGCAAAATATTTTTCATAAAAATGCGTAAAACGCTTGCAATAAATGCGCAATAGTGTTATATTATTAAAGGTACTATAAGGTTTAGCATGAGAGTGGGTCTTGACCCGCTCTCAATTGCTGTATAGCCAAAAAACTGACGGAGGTGCAAATCGTGAACAGCGTTATAGAAAAGGCAACGCCTGTAATACAAGAAGTACTGTCCGCTATGGGCTATGAGCTCGTGGACGTGGAATACAAAACCTTGTACGGCGATATGCACCTTATTGTGTACATTGCAAGCGAAAACGGCGTAAGCCTTGACGACTGCGAGGCAGTATCGAATGCGCTTGACGGTCCGCTGGACGTGCTCGACCCGACAAACGGCAGACCGTATCACTTGGACGTTTCGTCGCCGGGATTGGATAGACCGTTCAAGAGCCAACGCGATTTTGAACGTAACTACGGCGAAAAGGTCGAGGTCAAGCTGTTTGCGCCGCTCAAGGGAACAAAAGTAAAGCAGTACGAGGGTACGCTTGTCAGCCGTTCGGACAGTGAACTCACAGTAGAAGTAGACGGCAATCAAATCGTTATAGAAAACTCGCTGGTGGCGCTTGTACGTCCGTATATCGAGTTTTAGCTACAGCGGGGCTAAACCCGCTATGGCTGACATAAAACTAAAATTTTCTAAAAATTCGGGAGAAGAAAAATGGCAAAAAAGAACACGACGCTTACGCTTCAAGCAGATTTTTACGACGCTCTTACCGATCTTGAAACAGAGCGTGGCATAAAAAAGGAAGTGTTTATCGAGGCGCTTCAGGACGCCCTTACCAGCGCGTACAAAAAGCAGTACGGCGTACCCAAAGCCATAAAGATAGTTATGACGCCCGAACTCAAAACGTTTGGCATATTTACGTGCCAAAAGGTTGTAGAGGTCGTTGAAGAGCGCGAAACGGAGATCAGTCTGGAGGATGCGCGGCTCATCGACAAAAAGTACAAAGTGGGCGACGAGATTTTGGGATCTGTTGACGCAAACGACTTCGGGCGTATCGTCGCGCAAATGGCTAAGCAGATCGTTACGCAAAAGCTGCGGTCGGTGGAGAGCGAAAAGGCATATACCGAACTCGCCGAAAAGGAAGAACAGCTGGTCACGTGCATTGTTCACCGTATCGACGGAAAAAACGTGTGTGTGGAAATCCAAAAGATGGAAGCTGTTTTGTATCCCAAAGATCAATTGCCCGGCGACAAGTTTAAGGTGGGCGACAAAATCAAGGTTTTTGTGCGCGGCATAAAAAGCACGACGCGCGGTCCGCAAGTGCTTGTCACTCGCACAGCGCCCGGGTTTGTCCGCAAGCTGTTTGAGCTTGAAGTTCCCGAAATTTCGAGCGGCGTTGTTGTAATTAAAGGAATAGTCCGCGAAGCGGGTTTGCGCACCAAAATGGCTGTGTACGCAACCGATTCGGGCGTGGACGCTGTCGGCGCATGCGTAGGCAACCGCGGAGCGCGTGTAAACAGCATAATTTCCGAAGTGGGCGGGGAAAAGATCGATATAATTCCCTGGCACGAAGATCCGCTGGAATATATAGCGCGAGCGCTTCTTCCCGCAAAGGTCGTCATGGTTGAGGCAAAAGAAGACGAGCGTGTGGCGCGCGTCGTAGTTATGGACGATCAACTCAGTCTTGCTATCGGCAGAGAGGGTGTAAACGCGCGTCTTGCCGCCAAGCTCACAGGCTGGAAGATAGACATCAAGCCGTATTCGACAATGGAACGCGAAGTCAAGGCGGCTACAGAGCGCGCCGAGCAGATGGGCAGCGACAACTTTGACGTATTCGACGAGGATCTCGGAGAACTCGACTAAATGAAGCACATTCCACAGCGTAGCTGTATAGTATGCAGGGAGAGCAAAGATAAATCGGAATTACTGCGCGTTGTGCGCCGCCCGGACGGTTCGGTAATAATAGACCAAACGGGGCGCGAGGCGGGCAGGGGCGCATATGTTTGCCGCAGCGGCGAATGCATGCAAACGGCTATAAAAAAGCGAGCTCTGAATCGCGCATTCAAGCAACAGTTGGATCAGTCTGTATACGATCGTCTAGAAGGCGAACTGAACGGCGTATGCAAAATAGACAGTGATGGAAAATAAACAGGATAAATTTGTTACAATGATAGGCTTTGCGCGGCGGTCGGGCAAGATCGTCTACGGACTGGATAGCCTGAAAAGCGCGAAAAATATCAAGCTTTTGGCGGTTAGCGATACGGCGTCCGACAATCTAAAACGCAATATGGAATTAATCGCAGACAAAAAAGAAATTCCCATAGTGACAGTCATTCAAATGGAAAATGCTTTGGGTAACAATGTAAAGGCGTTGGGGCTGACTGATACCAACATGGCAAAAGCCGTTGTTGACTATATTGAAACCACACCCACGCAATACACAATCAAGTACGGGATACGGAGGTAATGCTTATGGACAATGCCACCACAAACAATGTCAATACTAACACCGAGGACGGCGCGACCAACATCAAACGCCTGCATTCGCTTGTCGAATCGAGCGATTTGCAGAGCTATATTAAGCGCATAGCCGAGACAAAACGGCGTGTGGAAAAACTGTTTGCATCCGAGCGTTCTCGCTTGTCCGAGCTTACTGCCGAGCGCGTGAGAAAGGAACAGGAAGCGGAGCAGGCGCAGCGCGAAGCTGCGCGTGCGGTAGTCGAGCCCGAGCTATCTGATAAAAAGCCCGAGCCGATTGTTGCTGTGGAGCAGTCTCAAGAACAGCAAGAGCCTACTCCTGCGCCCGTGGAACAACCAACGCCGCTGCCCGAAAATAAACAGACTGTGTCTGCCGCGCCTGCTAACGCAGCGGCAAGCGCAGAATCGCAACAGGATTCGACAAGCGGTACTCGCACGGCTATTCCCAGTTATATACGAGGAGTTATTAAGCATACGCCGCGCCCCGCACCCGAAAGTCGCCCGCCGAGAGTAGACCGTAACGGCGGTACACGCCCCACGCAGGATCGTCCGCCCAGAAGCGATCGTAACGGCGCGCCGCGTCCTACTTCGCCCAGACCGGGAAGTAGCGCACCGCGTCCGTCTGTTATCAAGTTCGATCCGCCTGCCGCGCAACGTAACAAGCGCGATGTAGCAGGAAAAAAGAGTTCCGTCAAACCCGAAGACAAAAAACAAATGAACAAGCGTACGCTCATTCGCAAGGGATATATTCAGGAGAATGTGGATGAGGAGCGCATGGGCACTCGCAAGCTCAAGAACAAAAAGGTCAACAAGGTTGTGCCTTTTGCACCGATCAAGATAGAAAACGCGGTTATTACAACCGAAAACCTTACTGTCAAGATTTTGTCCGAAAAGATAGGCAAAACCGCGCAGGAAATTATAAAACAGCTTATGGAACTCGGCAATATGACCAATATCAA
>JAIEFT010000028.1 GCA_029066805.1 Clostridiales bacterium
CTAGCAAAGATAGCAAAATGGTTATTTTTGCTGCGGAGACAGAAAACGGCGAGAATAATGCCGCGCAAAAACTCAAAAACAAAAATGCCGATATGGTTGTACTCAACGACGTTACGGCTGCCGGCGCGGGTTTTGATGTAGATACTAATATCGTCACGCTTATCACGACAGAAAAAACCGAACGCCTTTCGCTCCTTACAAAGCGCGAGGTGGCGGATGTCATTTTGGATAGAATTACCAAGCTATGATTGCAAAGGTCATCGTTGATATATCGGCGGGCGATGTCGACAGAGTGTTTGACTACCGTGTTAATTGCGACGCTACTCGCGGCTCGCGCGTGTTTGTGCCGTTTGGCAGACAGAGCGTTGAAGGCTACGTAATCGATATTACGGACACAACGGACGTGCCGCAGGACAAACTTAAAAGCATTATTTCCGTACTTGACGACAGACCTATCGTGTCGGAAGAGTTTTTGTCGCTGTGCGATTATATGACAAGCCGTTTCCACTTGCGCAAAATCGACGTATTTAGGTTGTTTTTGCCCGCAAAGATGCGCGGCGGCAGAATTAAAGCGCTGCAAAAAACTATCGTCTACGTCAATCCGGATTACATAGAAGTCGATCCAAACCTGTTTATAAAAAAATCCGCGCACTCGCAAATGGAAGTTTTTGAGTATCTGCTTGACGCGCAGAGTGCGGAACAGAGCTATCTAAATGCAAATTTTTCCGCGGCGGCAGTGCGCAACTTAATCGGGCGCGGCGTGTTCCTTACGCGTATGGAAAACGTACTTCGCACGCCATATAAGGGGATCGTACAAAAGGACAACGAACTAGTTCTCACCGATGAGCAATCGGCGGCAGTGGAAAAAATTATGTCGAGCGAACGCCCCACGCTTCTTTTCGGAGTTACAGGCAGCGGCAAGACAGAGGTGTATCTAAACTGTATAGAACGCGTGTTAAAGCAGGGCAAAACGGCAATCATGCTTGTTCCCGAAATTTCGCTCACGCCTCAGGTAATGCGCATATTTCGCTCGCGGTTCGGCGACGACGTTGCGCTTTTGCATTCCGGGCTTAGTGACGGCGAGCGTTTTGATGAGTGGCGCAGGCTGCTTACCGGCAGTGCGCGCGTAGCGGTTGGTGCGCGCTCGGCTATATTTGCGCCGCTAACCGATGTCGGACTTATCGTAATCGACGAGGAACACGATACGTCGTATGTGTCGGAATCAAACCCGCGCTATATCACGCGCGACGTGGCTTTTTTTCGCGCTAAGTATAATGATGCTAAGGTTGTAATGGGCTCGGCTACGCCGTCGGTAGAAAGCTACTACGGTGCGCAAACGGGAAGGTACAATCTTGTCAGACTACCGCACAGAATCAATAAGCGAGAAATGCCCAAGATTCAGATTGTTAATATGTGCAAGGAAGTAACTTACGGTAATTCCGGTATGTTTTCCGCACAGCTCGTTACCGCGCTTGAGGAATGTTTAAGCTCTGGCAATCAGGCAATATTATTTTTGAACCGCCGCGGTTACAGCTCTTACGTAATGTGCAAAAAATGCGGTTATGTTGCTAAGTGTGAGGATTGCGACGTGTCGCTTGTGTATCACAAGGACGAAAACTTGCTCAAATGTCACTACTGTCAGCGACGATATTCTATGCTCGATCTGTGTCCCAACTGCAAAAGCCCGCACATCAAGCAGGGTTTTATGGGCACAGAGCGCGTGGTCGAGCAGGTGCAAAAGATGTTTCCGTCGGCGCGCGTTATTCGCATGGATAACGACACGACAAGGACAAAGGATGCACATCTCAATTTGCTTGGCAGCTTTGCAAGCGGCAATGCCGATATACTTGTCGGCACGCAAATGGTTGCAAAGGGGCATGACTTTCCCAATGTAACGTTGGTAGGAATAATGGACGCGGACATGAGCTTACACTTTTCCGACTTTCGCGCCGTTGAACGCACGTTTCAGCTGATAACGCAGGTTGCCGGGAGGGCGGGGCGCGAGAAGAAGCAGGGTAATGTGATATTGCAGACTTATACTCCCGGACATTATGTGTACAAGTACGCTACAGATTACGATTACGAGGGTTTTTATTCCAAAGAAGTTAATCTGTTGCAGGCTACGGGCTTCCCTCCGTTTACCGAGATTTTGCGCATGCTGATATCGTGCGAAAACGAGGGCGTGGCGCTTGACGCGACAAAGCTCGCAATAGACAAAGTTCGCGCTCTTGCGGAAAACCAAAGCGATAGCTTTGTGTATCTAAACGCAATGCGCGCACCAAAAAAACGTATACAGACCAAACACCGCATGCAAGTGCTTATGCGCATAAAACCGGATAAAGAAGAAATAAGAAAGGCTGTTTACGATATTGCAGACGACGTCAGCGAAAAATACCCGCAGGTAACATGCTTTACCGAAATCAATCCAAACGACTTAAGTTAGTTTAAAATGACCTCAGTTATATTACAAGGAGTTAATTATGGCAAGACGAAGAATTTATCAAGTGGGCGACGATACGCTTAGACAGGTGAGTAAGCCCGTCACAGAATTTGACGACAAGCTTGCGCTGTTAATCGACGATATGCGCGACACGCTTATATACGCCGACGGTGCGGGACTTGCCGCGCCGCAGATAGGCGTGCTCAAGCGAATATTCGTGGCAACGTTTGACGGCGGAAAAACTATAATAGAAGCCGTTAATCCCACTATTGTTCAAGCCAAAGGCAAGCGCGTTGCACCCGAAGGCTGTCTATCCATTCCTCACGTTAGGGAAAAGGTTGAGCGTCCTCGTCACGTGGTTGTACATGCGTTCGACCGCCATGGCAATCCTATTGAGCTTGTAGGACACGGATTTGACGCGTCGTGCTTCTGTCACGAGATAGACCACCTTGACGGTATTTTGTTCACAGATAAAACCATTCAAGGACGTAAGTAATGAAGATACTGTTTTTGGGCACACCCGAATTTGCCTCGGTGTCGCTTAATGCGCTCATAAATTCCAATCACACCGTGGTGGGCGTTGTAACTCAGCCCGACCGTGCGTTAAAGCACGGGAAGAGCGAGTTTTCGGCGGTAAAACAGCTTGCGCTAAGCGCGGGACTGGAGGTTTATCAGCCGATCAAAATACGCACGGACGTGGAAAAGCTAAAAGCGTTCGGCGCGGACATTGCTGTGACTGCGGCATACGGACAGATACTTAATAGCGACGTGATAAATGCATTTCCGAAAGGAATAATAAACGTTCACGCATCGTTACTGCCCAAGTACCGTGGCGCTTCGCCGATCCAGTCGGTTATTGCGGCGGGCGAAAACGTCACAGGAGTAACGATAATGCGTACCGAGCTCGGAATTGATACCGGCGACATACTGAGTAGCGTCACTACAGATATAGGCGAAACGGAAACGGCGGGCGAGCTTACTATTCGACTTGCCGAGTTGGGCGCAAAGCTGCTTGTTGAAACTCTTGATAATTACGATAATATCAATCCTGTAAAGCAGGATGACAGCATAGCAACGCATTGCAAAATGATATCGAAGCAAGAGCAGTCAATCGATTTTTCGGCTGACAGCGTTGCAGTTGTAAATAAAATTCGCGCACTGTCGCCAAGCCCGTGCGCCAAAGCATTCATTGACGGCGAACAGTATAAGATTTACCGCGCGCATGTGTGCGAAGACATATGCGGCGATGTCGGTGAAATCGTTTGCACAAAGGATAAAATGTATATCGTGTGCGGTAGTGGCGCGATTTGCGTTGATGTGATACAAGCGCCGTCAAAGCGCGCTATGAATATAGCGGACTTTTTGCGCGGAAAAAAATTCAGAGAGGGGCTTTGTGCAAAATAACCGTAGATCTAATAAGAGTATAGGCGACAATGGGCTTTCCGCAGACCGTGCGCTGTATAACGCATTGCGCATGGTTTTTATAGAAGGCTCGTACTGTGCGCCTGCAATCACCCGCGCGCTCAAAGGGTTTAATAATACGCGCTCGCACCCGTTTGTTACAAGCGCGTTTTACGGTGTGCTCGATAACAACGTACGCCTTGAAAAGCTAATTTCGGAGTTGTGCGAAAAACGTCCCGACAAAAACAGCGTTGTCGTACTTAAAATCGGTATGTATTACTGTAATTATGCCGATATGCCGTCGTATGCCGCAGTTAACCGCGGAGTGGAATTAGCCAAGGCAGTGGGCGCTTGCAGCGGCTTTATCAACGCGGTGCTCAAAAAATCGATAGGCTATAGCCCTAAGTTTTACAGCGAGCTTGAAAAGTTTTCGTATACTTATAATACTCCGCAGTGGCTTTGCCGACAGATAATAGCCGATTACGGCGAGGTTAAAGCAGCGGCTATACTCGGCGCTGTTTTGCCGCAAAAAACGCATATCCGCCCCGTGAACAAAAGAATAAGCGTCGCGGAGTTTAAAAATGCTGTAGGCGACGTTGAGTTTACCGAATACGGTTGTTATGTCGATCGCGCCGCAATGGATAAGCTCGCACCCGGCACTTACGCTGTGCAGTCTGTGTCATCGATCCGCGCAGTCAACACGTATGCAAAGGGCTTCAGTGGCGGCGACGCTCTGGACTTGTGCGCCGCACCGGGCGGAAAATCCGTATACTTGAGCGAGCTCGGCGACTTTAATATTACAGCATGCGATATATATCCGCACAAGCTTGATTTAATGCGCGGTTATGCAAAAAAGCTGGGTGCAAAAATCGAAGTTGCATTAAATGACGCAACAGTCCTAAATAAAGATTTTATCAATAAATTCGATATTGTTATAGCCGATTGCCCGTGCAGCGGAACAGGAACACTAAAGACAAAGCCGGATATTCTGATCAATCGTAAGGCGGAGGATATAGGCGAGCTCGCCGAATTGCAAACAAAAATTTTGAACGCCGCTGCGGAGTACTGTCGCCCGGGCGGTGTGCTGTGTTATTCCACATGCTCTATACTGAAATCGGAAAACGAAGCGATAGTGGAGCAATTTGCGGCTGCGCACGATAATTATAAATTGCTTGACACAACTAAGCTGCTGCCTGATACGGACAAATGCGACGGCTTTTACATAGCTCGGTTTTTGCGAGGGATTAAGTGAAAACTCCGCTGTGTGATTTGAATACGGATGAACTTGCCGAACTTGTCTCGCGCTTCGGTCAGCCAAAATATCGAGCAAAACAAATCTTGCGCCATGTTACGGCGTACGATAGCTTTGAGGATTACACGGATTTGCCAAAAAGCTTTATTGCCGAGCTTTCGGAAAAGTATAGCGCGCAACCATTAACAGAAGAAACGCGTGTGACGGCGTCGGACGGTGCGGTTAGGTACTTGTTCAAAACTGAAAGCGGGGACTTTATAGAATCCGTGTATCTTCCGCACGACTACGGAAACAGCGTGTGCGTATCATGTCAGGTCGGTTGCGGCATGGGTTGTGTTTTTTGCGCGTCGGGCAAGCACGGGCTTGTCCGTAACCTCTCGGCTGGAGAAATCTTGGCACAAGCGTTGTATATAGCGCGTGACAAAAAGGACGTAGGAGGCATCAACAAAATCGTAATGATGGGAAGCGGTGAACCGCTTGCAAATTACGACAACACGCTAAAGTTTATAAAGCTCGTCAACGCGCCTGACGGACTTAATATCGGGATGCGCTCGATTTCGGTGTCCACATGCGGCTTACCCGAAAACATCATAAGGCTTGCAAACGACGGGATCTCTTGTACGCTTTCGTTGTCGCTTCACGCGGCTACGGACATTAAGCGCAAACAGATAATGAGGGTTGCAAACACATATTCCGTGCGGGAACTTATATCCGCGTTAGGCACATACTTTGACAAAACGGGTCGCAGGGTGATACTGGAATATATATTGATAGGCGGGTTCAACGATACTAAACAGGATGTGACTGAGCTTAGGCAATTGTTAAAGGGACTGTGTTGTCATGTGAATTTAATACCGCTCAATCCTACCGACAATTATAATATGAAACCGCCGACTAAAAAACAAGCATATGCGTTCTGCGAGCAGTTAAAGGCAGTAGGTGTTTCCGCGTCGGTCAGGCGGTCTATGGGCTCGGACGTAGCCGGCGCGTGCGGTCAGCTAAAGAATCGCACTGTCGAAGCAAAAGCGCGGAACAAAAGAACATAATAAGCATTTATTCCGAAAAAATTGAAGTATGGTTTTCTTTTCTGTTTCTTTCCAAAAAGAAGTAGGAAATTTGTAAATTTTTCTGTAAAAGGCATTAAAATTGCTTGATTAAATTAATTTGATATGATATAATTTATCAGCAATATTAAGTGTCAACTTCGCACGGGCGGCAATTAGCCATGTTTTGCGATGTTTTTTAGCGACATAGGAGGTACACATGAGTAACATCATCGCCGAAATCGAAAAAGAGTATATGAAGACAGACGTTCCGCAATTTAACGTAGGTGATACCGTACGTGTTTCCGTTAAGGTTAAGGAAGGCAACCGCGAACGTATTCAGGCTTTCGAGGGAATTGTTATTGCCAAAAAGAACGGGTCGGTCAGGGAATCCTTTACCGTTCGCCGCGTATCGTTTGGCGTAGGCATTGAGCGTACATTCCCGCTTCACTCGCCGCGCATCACCGACATTGTTGTCATCAAACATGGCAAAGTGCGCAGAGCCAAGCTTTACTATCTTCGCAATCTTTCCGGCAAAGCTGCCAAGATTAAAGAGAAGTAATCTTTATTTATTGACATTATTAAAAATCGACGGAAATTCCGTCGATTTTTTTGTGTCAAAAAACGCTGTATTTTATGCATGGCGTTAGGCAACAATTTTACTTATGCGTACGGCGTTTATAATAATCGCAATATTTGCCGCGGTAGTTTTGCTTGTAAAATTTGCCGCGCCATCAGCCAAGCCTATGTTTATAAGCGGCGAGCGCATTACTCAAAGTGCGCTTATTAACAACATCAGAGCGCTTGGCGTGAGGTGCGCCGTCACCGAAAACGGATTGGGTGTATCCCAATCTTTAGGTATCAAGCATGTTATAGACGAATGCAAAAAGCGTGTGAGCGCAAATACTGCCGACTATTGGCAAAATACTCTTTTGGGCGGGAGCGACGTGGTTTTGCGCGCGCTTTGCGACGGAAAAAAGTGCGCAAAGTATTCTGGAGGCTGTGCGCACGTCGGCAAATATCCGCGCGTCTATCTTTTCTGCGAAATGCTTACGCGTCAATCCGGTTGTTTATTCACGCGCGAATTGCTATTGAATTGTATATCCGCGTTCGAGGAAAATGCAACATTTACGCAGTCTGAAAGGAAAATCCTCTGTGGAATATTGAGGTTTTGCTTGATAGGCCATTTATCGGTTGCGGCTGAAGAGGGGTTAAAGCGTGCGGAAATGTACGATAAGGGAATTGGCGACGGAAAAAGCGGGAGAGTGGATTTAACAAACATTCATGTTGACGATTATGTTTGCGGACTGATGGACGGATGCGCGGACAGCGAGCGCAAGGCTGTAGTCGGTTTGTTTGAACATAACGGCGTGGACGTGAACGCAGCGAATAAAAATCGACGAAAATTCTTGGCGCAGATATATGTTACGGTCAGCTCGGTTTTGCGTTCGCTTTCCGTTGTGGATGAGTGTGAAAATGACATTTATACGCCAATAAATCACGGCGAACATGCTAAGCGATATGAAAAGGCATTTAATATTATATTTCCGATATTGCTTGCTGTGTACGCGGTTTTAACGTGTATTTTCGCATCGCCAAAGTACGTTGCGCTGTTCTCCGTAGCGTCAATACTCACATATGGCGTTATGCGCATACCGGTTATTCTGTATTTTCCCGATGGCGCGATCAATATTTTTGCGCCTATAGAACGGTTGTTATTTGGATTTTTCAGACGAAAAAAGAATGTTGCATTGCTTGACAATGGCAAGCAATTGTTGAGTGAAACTGCGTACTTCGGTTCAGAGCCGCAATATGCTGAAAGTACGATCGAGGGTGGGCTGAATGTACATTGTGATAATCGCGGCGACATTCTGATCGATTCGGGCGAAAACGCCGACTCGCTTTATTTTGGTATCAAGGCGGATGAATTGACGACGAGCTTAAATGAATGCGACGGCGTTATAGAACGTCATCGTGCGACATACCATGTATGTAAGAGAGACATAGAAATGTGTGCGGAAGTTCTTGTCCCAATAGATATTTCGGCGTGCATAGTTAAGTTAACTGTTATCAACCGAAGTGAAGCAGATAAAGCCGTGAGCATTACGAGCGCTGTAGTACGCAACACAGTGGCAGATTGTATAACCGAGGACGTTTGCGGCGGAGCAATGGTAAACTGTTATGACGGATTTGCGCTTTCAATAGACGGCGGAAAGTACGGCGGTGACTTATCGGCATTTTGCGCAAACGGAACTTTGCGGCACGCACGCACAAATAAGCCTGCATTGATCGGCGTCAGTGATATAAATGTCAAAGGATTTTCCCGTGCTTGTATTCATGCTGTTATTGCATATGCTCATAGCAAGACAGAGGTAGAAAGTTTGTTTCGGTATATATCCGACGAACTGTTTTATTTGCGCGCGGAAGCCGCATCATCTGTATATTGCGGTTTGAACAAGTCTATTGTTTTACCTACGGTGCAAGATGTCCGACGGGAAGCGCGAACGCATAAACCGGTAGCAAAATATCCTTCGCCCGATCTTCCCAAATGCGAGCTGTTGTTCAGTCTGCCCTTTGGCGGAATAACCGATGATAACAGTGTGGTGATTACCGACAATGCTTATTGTAAATCGTTAGATAACACAGTAACAAACGGCAGGATAAGCATGACAGTAAATCAATTCGGCATACAGAATATATCACTCGATGGGCTAAGCGTTACGCCTCCGCCCGACGCATATTTACATGTTCCGCGTGCTTTTGTCGTTATCGGCGAAAACGGTTCGTTGTGGTCGCCTACAAGCAGATTATTTGATTGCGGGAAAATGTATGCTGTTCACAGTCGCGGTTATACGGAATACACATGCTCTTACGACGGCGCTGTGTGCACGCAAAAATGCTTTGCTGCCGAATCCGCCGTATTTATTGAGGTTACGCTATGCAACAAGACAAGCGCGTTGCGTGGTTTTGACATAATGTTTTCAACGCAATGCAAAAGCGAAAAAAGTGTTGCGCGTGCCGAAAGCGGTGTAACGACCGACGGATTATTGTTTTGCGCGCTCGGCGAGCATGCCGAATACGCGCTTTACAAGGAGGGGTACTATATTTATGGACATATTGCGCGTGCAAGCGGCTTTAGAGTAGGCGGTTGTACGCCTGCGCCTACTTTGTCGGTAAACAAAATAGTTAAGCCTAAATCGGGCGTGAAAGTGGTGTTTTGCATAACTGACAGTACGTGTAAAAATCTTCCCGATATCGATGGTGTCGATGATTTATTCGATAGTGTTAAATGCTTTTATAATCGACTCGGACGTATATATCCGAATACCGACGACAGTATATTGAATATATCGTGTATTCAAGCATTGTACAGTGCGTATACCGCTTTTATTTCGCAGACAAGCATGTCGCTTAGGGATGAAAGTCTTGTTATGAGTGCGGTAAAGTACGCCGACCCATCGGCGGTGAAAAACAGAATTTACAAGATTTTGGCAAATCAAGATTGTAACGGCGAGTTAGGGGAGTATGTCGATTGCTTGCAGTTTTTGCGTTGTGTATCGGAATATTCTCAGTTTATGCTCGATTGTGATTTTTGGGACGAAGTATTGCCATATGCCGCGCGGCGCAGACGTGCGGTTATAAAGGAAACGGCGTATGCTCACATATTGCGCGCGGTTAAGCACATTATCATTAATCCCGCCCCGTATACCGAAAGCTTGATTCAAAGCGTATGGACTAACAAAACCATCATTGAAGTTTTGCGGTTTTGGCAAGATAAAATTAAAGATGACGCATTGCTTGCGGCGTGCAAAAAACGTTTTGCCGTTGCGGCGAACGAGTATTCACGACAAGTAAAGCGACTTATGAAGAATAACTTTTTTGAATTCGGCTCGGTTGCCGAGGCTTACATGTGCGCCATTCTTTTGTTCGACTTGGATCAAAACGAAAAAGCGTACAATATCATTAAGTACAACAATCCGATTGAAAGATGTATGTATTACGGAGAGCGTGCAATAGACGAGTTTGATTATTTTTCCGATCCCGCAGCATCGGCGGTGTATTTTGTTGCGGTTGTAGAACGGTTGTTTGGAGTTAAATTTCGCGGTAAAACGGCGAAGATATGTCCGCATACGTCAAGCGTTACACCAAAAACGGAATTTTGTATTTGCGGCAAAACCAAGGACATACACATAACCGTTGACGATACGCGCCTGTGCGGAAATTGGAAAATGCGCGTTAACCGAATAAATTATCCTGCGGACAGCGTGAAACTCAGCGAGCTGTCGGACGATATTGTATTCTACCGCGACGGAAACGAGTAAATCTACAAGATTTTCAAAACGCTTGATTATGCGTGCCTCACATGATATAATAATCATATGGATTTATTTGATTTATCGGACAACAAAATAAAGTCCGCGCCGCTCGCAGAGCGTATGCGTCCGCAAACGCTCGGTGAATTTATCGGGCAGAAGCATTTGTTGCATAACGGTTCGCTTCTTCGTCGTGCGATACAAGCGGACAGACTGGGTAGTTGCATATTTTTCGGCCCGCCGGGTACGGGAAAGACTACGCTTGCCGGTATAATTGCCGCAAGTACCAAGAGTGAGTTTGTCAAGCTTAACGCCGTGTCGTCGGGCGTAAGTGATGCAAAACGTGTAATAGAGGAAGCAACGGAACGGCTGCGCGTTTACGGTAAACGCACATATCTTTTGTTAGACGAATGTCACCGATGGAACAAGGCGCAGTCCGACTGTGTGCTATCGGCTATCGAGACGGGCAGTATAATATTTATCGGCTCTACTACGGAAAATCCGTTTGTATCTATGACGCGAGCTATTGTGTCGCGTTGTCGCATATTTCAGCTTAAGCCGCTAACAGACGACGAAATTATTGACGGACTAAAACGCGCAGTTACCGCACCTAACGGGCTGAAAAGTTTTAGTCTCGATATAAAAGACGAAGCTTACCGCCATTTTGCTTGGGTCGCAAACGGGGATCTGCGCAATGCATACAACGCGCTCGAGCTTGCTGTTATGACCACGCCGCCGTCCGATAACGGTACGATTGTTATTGATAAGGATGTGGCGCAGGAGAGTACACAGCAGCGAGTGCTTTCAATTGACGACAGTATGTATTACGATATGCTGTCGGCATTTTGCAAGTCGCTTCGCGGTTGCGATCCCGATGCGGCGCTGTATTGGGCGTTTAGGTTGATTGAGGCGGGCTGCGATCCGCTTTTGTTGTTCCGTCGAATGATGGCGCACGCGAGCGAGGATATAGGTATGGCGGACTCATCGGCGCTCAGTGTTGTTGTTTCGGCACTTACGGCATACGAGCATATAGGCGTGCCCGAAGGGTATTTGTCGCTCGCTCATGCGATAATAAAGGTGACAACCGCGCCCAAATCAAACGCTGTGTATCTTGCAAAGGCGGCGGCGCAAAAGGCAGTAAAAGAGCATGCCGACGATGTCGTTCCCGATTATCTTAAAAACAACAAGCTACCCAATGACAGCGACGCCGAATACATATATCCGCATGATACTCCCGCATATATAACGCAGCAGTATCTGCCAAAGAGCTTGCAGGGCGAAAAGTTCTATCGTCCGCAGGACAATCCCAACGAGCAAAAAATCAAGCTGTTTTTAGATGCGATAGGGCGAAACAAACGCAATTAGGTAAATCTGCAAAATTTGCAAGTATATTGTAAAAACTGCATGAAAACTGCATTGTAAACAAGTTTTTTCCATGCTACAATTAATACAGTCAATTCGCTGTTTATGGGGAATACATTTTCACATTCATGTGCGATAATAATAGAACTGTGTTGCAAGGAGGAGTTAAAAGTGCAAGACACAATAAACATCACGCAAGAAAAGGCTGTTTTGGATATCAGCCACGTATCGATGTCGTATGCCAACGGCAAAGTCAAAGCGGTTGACGATCTTTCGTTCACACTTAAGTCAGGCGAGATATTCGGATTTTTAGGTGCGAACGGCGCGGGCAAAACCACCACTATCAAGATGGCTACGGGTATACTACCCGTTAAATCAGGAAGCATCAAGATTTGTGGACGCGACATTACGCACGATTCTTTAGAAGCAAAACGACATTTCGGGTTTGTTCCGGATTCGCCGATAATTTTCGATAAGTATACAGGCAGGGAATACATAGATTTTTTGGGCGATATATACGGCGTGAACAAGACTGCGCGCGAGACAATCACACAAGATTTGTTAAAAAGGTTCTCGCTTGAAGACGCTTTTGACAAGCGCATAAGCGCATATTCCCACGGTATGAAGCAAAAAATAGCCATTATCGGCTCGTTGATTCACAGTCCCGAGTTGTGGATATTGGACGAGCCTATGATGGGGCTTGACCCTCCGTCGGCATTCGCTCTGAAAGAGCTTATGCGACAGTATAAAGCTGAGGGCAAGACCGTGTTCTTTTCCACACACGTGCTGGACGTTGCCGAAAAGATTTGCGATCGTGTCGCTATAATAGGCAAAGGCAAGCTCGTTTTGTGCGGCGATATGGACGAAATCAAGCGTGCGCAAGGCGACGAGAGCTTGGAAGAGATTTTCCTTTCTGTGGCGGGCGAGAACAACAATGAATAATTATTTAACGATTGTAAAAGCTTTGTTCAAGAACAAGCTTAGATTTGACGATAGTAAGAAAAAGAGCAAAAAGATCGCATTTTTGCTGTTGATCGGCATAATGTACGCTATCGTTATGGCAATGTTTATATCCATAATAGTGTCGTTGAGCGATTTATTTTTGTACGTTCCATTTATGGCGCAAATGTTTTACTTTTTTGTGCTGATGACCGCGGCGATTATAGTGTTATTCTTTGGCATAGTACATTTGGTAGCTGTGCTGTATCTATCCAAAGACACTGATTTTTATTCGATGTTGCCGGTAAAGCCCGCCACTGTTTTTACGGCTAAGCTGACTTATGTATACCTATCCGAAACGGCGATTGTTGCGGCTATTGCGCTACCTTTGTTGATAGCATTCGGTATAGTCGCAAAGATGTGGGTATGGTTTTATGTGATTTCAATTGCAACGCTACTTATTGTTCCCGTGCTTCCTCTTGTGGTTGCGGCAATTGTGGCCGTGCCTGTAATGTTGATTGCAAGCAGACTGAAAAACCGCAACGTAATTTCGCTTATATTCTATTTGGTGCTGTTCGGCGGAGTGTTTGCTCTGTACATATATTTTATTTATACGTCTTCTTCGGGAGCGGTTACGCCCGAGGAAATGTCCGAGATGCTAAACGCGTTGCAAGCTGTACTCAACGTGCTGTATCCGTACCAAGTGCTTTCTGCCGCGGCATGCGGATTGCCGATGTACGGACTGAATTTGGGCGCGTCAACCGTTGTAGGGATTGTGATATTCCTTGCGATTTCCGCAGCTCTGCTTGCGATTATATGGATTTTGGCAAAATTCATGTACGCGCGATCTGTCAAAGCCAATAATCAGACCGACAGCTCTAAGGCGAAAAAGGGCGAGTTTAGAACTACTTCCGGCACTCGCGCACTTATTAAGCGTGAATATATCAGCTCGCTTCGTACCACACAGATAGCTTTTCAGTGTTATGCCGTAATGTTGCTTCCTGTTATTATGGCGGTAATATTCGGTTTTATGTCGAGAAACGCCTATAGTGTTGACGCCGGAATGGATGCGTCGTTTTATACCGGATTTTTCAGACTGATAACGTACTGTGTAATGTGTGCCGTGTTTGCTACTCTCGGCAACGGCGCGAGCACAACATTCTCACGTGAGGGCGAAGCAATGGCGTCGCTGAAGGTTTTGCCTGTCAACATAAAAACAATATTCAAAGCTAAGGCCGTGGCGTGGCTGTTCCTGGCCGTACCTATTGCAATCGTTACTGTTTTGGTGTTCAGTCTGATGAACTTTGCTTGGCAGGACATGTTGCTTGCTCTGTTCTCGTTAGTGCCTATGGTGATCGCTTTTGTCATTTTCGGCGCGCTGTGGGATTTATCTTCGCCTAAGCTGAAATGGACAGATCCCATGCAAGCGGTAAAGCACAATATGCACGTACTCGGCGGACAGATATTGGCTATGGCTAGCGGACTTGTAATAATCATAATAATGTTGGTGCTTGTATCATGCGGTGTAGAATTATCTGTGATCTATGCTGTGTGCTGGTCGCTGTTGTACGCCGTGCTTGCCGTGTTTGCCGTTGTGGACGTGGTCATGTATCGCAACATAAGCAAGCTTTACAACCGAATTGAAATGTAACGAAAAAACTTTGCACAAAAATTAAAAACGTATTGCATGTGTTGTATGATTGTGATATACTAATTGAGCTGTTAAATTAATTCATACAAAAGGAATCAAACAATGGATAAATGGGATGCACGTTTTATGGAGATAGCTCATACCGTGGCAACTTGGTCGAGCTGCTATCAGGAAAATAGGCAAATAGGCGCGGTAATCGCTAAAAATAAGCGCATAATGACAACAGGCTATAACGGTGCGAGCGCGGGCATAAAAAGCTGTAAGGAAAAGGGCGAGTGTATCAGGCGCAAGCTGAACATACCATCCGGCACTAGGCATGAGCTGTGCTACGCCACGCACGCCGAACAGAACGCGATTATACAAGCGGCAAAGATGGGAATTTGTATTGACGGCGCTACGCTGTACTGCACTCATCAGCCGTGCGCTATCTGCACAAAAATGATTATAAACAGCGGTATAAAACGCGTTGTATATCAGTACGGTTATCCCGATGACTTCTCGTTGGAGCTTTTTGCCGAGGCGGGTGTAACAATTGAAAAGTTCGATCCTGAAGCTTCCGTTAAATAAGAATGTGATAGGTTAGTAATTGGACAAGAGCTCCCGAACAACGTGTTCGGGAGCTCTTAGAGCGTTTAAGCTAAATTAAAATTGGTTTTAAGGAATCACCGCTTGACTTTTAATTTTAATAGTAATGCGATAACTCCGCAAAGAACGACAAATTCAGCAAGCAATACAGGAATGTGCCAAACTTGAAAACTTGTCATTGCCTTGAATGCTATTGTTGCGGGAAAGGCGTAAGCAATATATTGCATAAACTGTGGTAGCATATCTGCGGGGAACATAGTGCCCGACAGCATAACGGACGGCAAAAATACTATCATTGCTATCATTGTTAGTTTTGCTTGCTGCTTAAATAACAACCCTATAATACATCCGATAGCCAATGTTACCGCAAGTAATGCTATTAGCGGTAAAAAATACCATAATAATGCGGACGGTAATTCTGCTTTGAATACAAGTGGCGAAACGGCAAAAATAATCAAACAAACTATAATTGTGTGAATAAAGGAAGAAATAAACTGCGTAATTATTCCAAACCATATCGGTACTCCGTTTGCCTTATATGCTTTTTTTATGTCTGTGCAGTAAATTTCGGCAAGCGCAGGCGGTAGTCCCATTAAAGCGCTCATTGTTATAGTAAATACCGTCATAGAAGATATAAGTGTTTTTGTAGCCGTTGTATCAATCGATGTAAATATTCCGCTCATAAAAAAGAAGAACACCAAAGGCACTAAATAGCAAGTAATAAGCATACTTTTACTGCGTATATCAAACTTGAATTGCAAACCAATTCCGTAAAGTAAACCTCTCATTATTTTGCACCTCTTATAACATTTATAAAATTCTGTTCAAGTGATACTCTGTCTGTTTGTATATCCAATATGGCTCTCTCTTTTTGCTTGTATTCCGTCAATACTGTAAATAATGTTTCCGTTATGTTTTCCGTTTCATAATCTTTTTGCCCGTCGGCAGTTTTAATACGAATAATATGCCTTTTTCCGCCAATAGCGGTAAATTCGTCAACTGTTCCGACGAAAGCAATATTGCCGCCTTGTAAAATGGCGATCCTGTCGCATAAATCTTCAACTTCCGCCATATCGTGAGTTGCAAGAATTATTGTTTTGCCTTGTAATTTTAACGCGCGTATTTGTTCGTGTAGCGATACGCGCCCCTCAACATCAAGCCCCGCCGTCGGCTCGTCAAGAAAAATTATATCGGGGTTGCCGATAAGTGCAAGCGCAAGGTGTAATCTGCGTTTTTGTCCGGTTGATAAATCGGCATATTTGTTTTTGGACAGTTCGAGTATTCCGAGAGAATTAAGCATTTCGTAATCGGGGACTGTTTTGTTCCATTTTGCAAATAGCTTAATGGCTTCCATAGGCTTAATATGCGCTTGCAAAGCAGAGGACTGTAGCTGAATACCTATTTTTCCGTTTACGATTATATTTCCGCTATCATAAGTACGCAAGCCCTCGACACATTCCAAAGTAGTTGTTTTGCCCGTACCGTTTGCGCCGAGCAAAGCAAAGATTTCGCCTTTATGCACGACTAAATTTATACCTTTCAATACGGCGTTATTGCCATAACTCTTTTTTAATTCCTTTATCTCGATTATACTACTCATCTTTTACCTCGAAAGGGTTAATACTCGAATTGCTAAAATAAACGCCAAGCGCAGGCTCGATAAAACCGTTTAATGTGTTTTGCATATTGTGACCGCTGTCTTTTGTTTGTGTATTTGCCAAATTCATTAGTTGCGGTAGCATACTCGTATCGCCGTCGGTAAACTCCGTTATTAGTTGCCAAAATTCTTTTGCAATAATTTGTCCTTGTTCGCTGTCGGGCGCAATACCGCTTTTATAAGCATGCTCGGCTTTTTCTACAATCAAATCGAATTTATCCAAAAACGCCGCGCCGCTTTTTTTGTCGAAACGCTTATGACAATAGTCGAGCATATCTTCGCTAAAATATTTTATCAACCCGTAATTCTTATTGCCCATTTGTAAGTTGATAATAATATCCGCATATTTTTTAAAATCGACGGTTTGCATTTGTAATGCTTCCGCTTTTAGTGCTTCGATTGCCTGTAAAGATTGCGTAAGCGCGTTGATTTGCGCTTGTATGACGTTGCTTTGTTCCGTCAATGCATCTATTGCTTTTTGCGGTGTGTCAATAGCAATTAGATGATTTTTAATTTCATCGAAAGAAAATCCTAACGATTTAAGGGCAAGTATCTGATGCAGCTTAACTATATCTTTGTCGCTATATAAACGCCGTCCGCCGTCGCTGATACAAGACGGACTGAACAGCCCCTCGCGGTCATAATATTGCAATGCACGAACGGTTACACCCATTTTCTTTGCAACTTCGCCAACTGTCATATATCCTTGTGGAATTGCTTTATACTTTGTCATAATATTTTCCTCATCTATATTATAATTCATTACGCGACGTAACGAGCAAGCATTTTTATGTGTTTTCTAAAAAATAATTTCTATGACAAAGAGTACTACGGTAAATGCCCGTGCTTTTGCGTGAAACAGCAGGCTAGGACCTTTTGAGCGTTGCTGAAAAAAATATTTATAATATTCCTTAAAAGACTTGACATGATTGATTCAGTGTTGTATACTCTGTTTAACAGTTTGACTATCTTTGACCTTTGACCTTAGTCGACTGTATACTTCAGGGAGGAAGCTAGGTGACGGTAAGCGATATTATAGAAAAGTTTCTGCTTGACACATTGGGCGACGAGCTGTCTGTTAACTTTAACCGTAACGAGTTGGCTACGTATTTTGCCGTAGCGCCAAGTCAGATCAACTATGTATTATCCACGCGGTTCACGCCTGAGCGCGGATATATTATAGAAAGCCGCCGCGGCGGGGGCGGATATATCACGCTCATTCGCGTTAGTCAAAATGTGGATGACGTTTTGTCCGGGTATATTGACCGGACGTTGTCGGATGGGATAGACTATGGCAAGGCATGTCAGATATTGGAACGACTTACGGTTGACGGCATATTTACAGAGAGCGAGGCGCAATTGATAAAAGCCGCTATTTCAGACAAGGCTCTGCTTGCGCCCACGGTTGCAAAAAACAAACTTCGCGGATCTATACTAAAATGTGTATTACTTGAAACGTTAAAAACTCACGAGGACGGTGAATAATATGAAGTGTACTAATTGCGGTCTGCGCGAAGCCACCACGGAGGTGCTTGTTCGTCGCAATGACCATGTGGAAAAAATGTTTTTGTGCGGTGAATGCGCAAAGAACTTCCGTCCCGATATGGGGCTTGACAGCTTTGATATGCTTAATAAGCTTATCAACGGCTCGCCAATGGGGTTGCTCAACAGTTTCAATAACCTGTTTGACACGCATACGGTGCGAACGCTTGTTTGTCCGGACTGTAAAACTACGAGCGAGGAGTTTATGAAAACGGGTTTTGTAGGCTGTCCCAAATGCTACAAGGTGTTTGAGCCGCTTGTTGTACAAACCGTAAAAAAGTTACAGCAGTCCGATAGGCACGTGGGCAAAACGCCGCACGGCATTGACACGACAACAGAGGCACAGCTCAAAGCCGAGCTCCAGTCCGCTATCGACCGAGGAGATTACACCGAAATTTTCGCGCTTAGCGAAAAACTCAAAAAGCTTTTGAACAGCAAGCGGGAGGGCAATTGATGAATCCGTCCGAAACAATAATAATTTCTACACGCTTGAGGCTTGCGCGCAACATAGCGGGAATGCCGTTTCCGCACAAGCTAAACGAAATGTCGTCGCGGAAAATAGTCGACAATGTAGAGCAGTCGCTCGCGCCAATCGATAACTTTTGCCGTTATGATATGAAGGGCATATCGCAGCTTGACGGCACGATTTTACAGGAAAAACACCTTATCAGTCCCGATTTGTTGGAAGATTGTCCGTTCGGCGCTGTGCTTATAAGCGCGGACGAGAACGTGTCGATTATGGTAAACGAGGAGGATCATATCCGTGAGCAGGTGATCTTGCCGGGCTTGTCGCTTGACCAAGCATACGACAGAGTAAACCGTATCGACGACATACTCGGCAAAAACCTTGAGTTTGCGTTTGACAATCGGTTTGGGTATCTTACATCTTGCGCGACAAATCTCGGCACGGGCATGCGGGCGTCGGTCATGATGTTTTTGCCCGCGCTGACCATGCAGAATATGATTGACGGTTGTATCAACGACGTGGGGCGGCTTAATATGACGGTTCGAGGCGTGTATGGCGAGGGTAGCAAGGCGGAAGGATATCTGTACCAAGTGAGCAATCAGCGCTCTTTGGGATTACGGGAAGGCGATATAATAGACTCGGTCAAGGGTGCGATCAACCACATAGTAGATGCGGAGCTTCGCGCGCGCGAACTGCTTAAGCGCGACGAGCCTGAGTTGAAAGACAAAATATCACGTGCCTGGGGCATAGCTACCAATGCGTACAAGCTGTCTACAGAGGAAGCCATGCAGTATTTGGCTCTTGTGCGTTTAGGCAGTCATTATCGGTATATAGATATATCCGACGTAACGGAATTTCAAAAACTTATTACAGACTGTCAGCCTGCGTCCATGCAAAAGAACGGCGGCAGCAACATGAATGTACGTGAACGCGACGAGCTTCGCGCGCGGCATGTGGCGCAAACTCTTACATCACTTTGCAAAAAAATAATATAAGGAGAAAGATAAATATATGGAATATTCAATGAATGACAGCGCGCTCAAAGCGTATGAGATAGCGCGAAAAACAGCCAAGTATTACTCAAACGAATACACCGGAACAGAACATCTTTTGTACGGCATACTCAAAGTGGAATGCTACGCGTCCAAGATTTTTGCCGCAAACGGTTTCGATCCCGACAGATTGATACAGATATTCGAGGACGAATCCAACAAGCCCGCGATTGACGAGCCCATGGATTCCGACCGCGTGCGCAAGTCCATTCCGTTTACGGCGTACAGCATATCCACACAGCTCGGTGCGTCGCAGATTTCGCCCGACCACATAATGCTCGCGATTTTGGAAGATCGCAACTGCCTTGCGTCTGAGGCGCTGTACAGGATTTACAACGTCAACGTCGCTGCATACCGCAGATCTATTCTCAAAATTTTGCAGAACAGTCAGCCCAAAAATGACGGACCGTTGTTTTCGAGCGGCATGTTCGGCATGCCCGGTTTCGGCAATGATTACTATGCGAGTAACGCAGGCGCAAACGACAGTGGTGTAAACGGCAATTCTCACGCTTTGCCTGCTCAGCTCGCGGATTTAGGCGTTGATGTAACCGCTAAGGCGCGACAAAACAAGCTTGACCCTGTTATAGGCAGAGAGCAGGAGGTTTCACGACTGATTGAAATTCTGTGCCGTAAGACCAAGAACAATCCGGTACTGATTGGCGAGCCCGGCGTAGGTAAAAGCGCGATTATTGACGGGCTTGCAAAAGCGATAGTGGACGGAAAAGTCCCGCGCCAGCTGCAAAACAACATAATATTTTCGCTTAATATAGGTTCGCTCATGGCGGGTACTAAATATCGCGGTCAGCTTGAGGAAAAGCTGAAATCCGCCATCGATCTAATAATCAACAGCGGCAATATCATAGTGTTTATTGACGAGTTGCACACGCTGATGCAAGCAGGATCAAAGGACGGCGAGGTCACGCCCGCGGATATTCTTAAACCGTACCTCGCGCGCGGCGAAATGCAGACGATAGGCGCGACAACAACCGACGAATATCGCAAGTATATAGAAGTAGACAAGGCTATGGAGCGCAGATTCCAGCCGATAATAGTTGAGCCGCCTACGGTTGAGCAGACCGTGGAGATACTAAAAGGTTTGCGTAGCAATTACGAAAATTTCCACAACGTAAAGCTTTCGGATGAGGCAATCGTCGCGGCAGCCAAGCTTTCGGATAAGTATATTGCGGATAGATTTCTGCCGGACAAGGCGATTGACCTTATTGACGAGGCTATGAGCTGCGCCAAGGTAGGAGCGAGCTTTGCGCCGGCCGACTTGTCCGAGCTTAACGCACAGCTTGCCGAATGCAAAAGAAAAATGCGCGAGTATGCCGAAAGACAGGACTACACCGAGGCTGAAAAGTGCAAGCGCCGCGCCGAAGAACTTGAAAACACTATTAAGCAGCGATCATTGCAAAGCTCGGCACAGCAGGAAAAAACGACCAAAATAATATCCGAAGAGGATATCGCGGACGTGGTTTCTCGGTGGACTAAAATTCCCGTCAGTAAGCTTACCGAAACCGAAACGACAAGACTGCAAAATCTTGAGGCATTATTGCACAAACGTGTTATCGGTCAGAACCGCGCGGTTGAGGCTGTGTCAAAGGCGATAAGGCGCGCGCGAGCGGGGCTTAAAAGCGATAATAGACCCATAGGATCGTTTATATTCTTAGGGCCTACGGGTGTTGGCAAGACCGAACTGACAAAGGCGCTTGCCGAAGCGATGTTCGACAATGAAAATTCTATTATTCGTTTGGATATGAGCGAATTTATGGAAGCGCATTCGGTATCTAAGCTGATAGGCGCACCTCCCGGATATGTCGGGTTTGACGACGGCGGACAGCTTACCGAACGCGTAAGACGTCACCCGTATTCGGTTGTGTTGTTTGACGAGATAGAAAAAGCGCATCCGGATGTTTTTAATGCGCTTTTGCAAATACTGGATGACGGCAGGCTTACGGATTCTCAAGGCAGAACCGTCTCGTTTAAGAATACCATAATAATAATGACGAGCAACGTCGGAGCGACAGATGCGGCGGCAAAGCGTGAAATCGGATTTAATGCGATAGGCAAACGCGACAGCGACGTTCGCGACGAAGTATACATGAACGCACTTCGTTCAATGTTCCGTCCCGAGTTTTTAAACCGTATTGACGTAATTTGCGTTTTTGACAAGCTAACAAAGGACGACGTATCCAAGATAGCGGAAATCATGCTCAAAAAGGTGGAAAAGTCGCTTGCCGATAAGAACATCACGCTAACGGTTACGTCCGCCGCGATGAATTGGCTTATCGAAAAAGGATACGACGCGGAATACGGCGCGCGCCCGCTGCGCAGGGTTATCGAGCAGAATGTTGAAGACGAGATAGCCGAGGCAATTATAGGCGGCAGAGTAAGGAATAACAGCGCCGTGCGCGTGGACTGCATGAATGACAAAATCATCATAGCATAAATTTTTCGAAAGGCATTTACAACGTCCACAATTTGTGTTACAATATATACAGAAATTTATAACGGGTTTGCCCGTATGGAGGGAAAATATGACAATCGAATATCTTTGCAAAAACTACGACGCGAGCGACAAACTTAAATCGGTCATCGACAAAAAGGTGCAAAAGCTGGATAAGTTTTTCGACGACGATACGCGAATCAAAATAGCGCTCAAAAAGGGCAATACCCGCAGTAGCGACGACCTTTACACGCTTGAGCTTACCATACGCTTGGATAGCACTGTGCTTCGTGCGGAGGTTACCAGCGACAATATGTATAACAATATCGACCTTGCGCTGCCTAAACTTGAAAAGCAGATTATTCGTCACCACAAAAAGCTTGAGTCCAAGTCCAAAAAGTTCCGCGGCAAAGATCTGTCTGTTCCCGAAGAGGTGGACGAAGAGGAGGTTGCGGAAGAAAAATCCGTCGTACGCTCCAAATGCTATACGCTTATTCCCATGTCTATCGACGACGCTATAGAGGAATTAGAGCTTGTCGGGCACAATTTTTACGTTTTCCTCAACAAATCCACCAATTCCATTAACGTGCTCTACGTGCGTAACGACGGAAACTACGGTCTTATCGAAACAGTTGTGTGATAGTTTATAAATACAGATGGTAGCCAAGATGGTAGCCAATAAACAAAAATGCAATTGAAGTAAAGTTTTTTTGCCTACTTCTTTTCCAAAAGAAGTAGGCGCTTTTTTGTGTTAAAAAAACATGCTGTAACGCTTGATTTTTTCGTCATCGATATGGTATAATGCTTTCGTGTAAAAGGAGATATTTGTATGAAACTCAAATTCGATTACAACAACATGATGGATTCTTCTATCGGCGCTCACGGCATTAAAAAAGCCGAAATCGACAAAGCGCAAAATGCTCATGCGGCTGCATACGCCGATGTTATCGACAACAGTGGCAAGGGCTGGCAGGAATGGACGGAAACACCCATGATAAGCGACAAGACTGTCGATGAGCTTTGCGCTTTCGGCAAGGCTATTCGCGAAAAAGCTTCGAGCTTTGTGGTACTCGGCATAGGCGGATCGGCGCTTGGTCCTATCTGCGTGTTCAATGCTCTTTTGCATTTGCACCACAACGAATTGCCTGCTGCAATGCGCAAAGCGCCCAAGCTGTACGTGGAAGACAACGTCGATCCCGAACGTATGGCGTCGCTTTTGGACGTAATCGACATTAAGACTACATACTTAAACGTTATCACCAAATCCGGCGAAACGAGCGAAACTCTAAGCCAGTTCATTATTCTGTACAATCTGCTCAAAAAAGAGCTGGGCGAGGCTGCGGCAAAAGAGCATATCTTTGTTACAACAACAGACGGCAAGGGTTCGCTGTACAACGTAGCCAAGAAAGAAGGATTCAAGATTTTCGGTATCCCTGCGGGCGTCGGCGGCAGGTTCTCGGTGCTTTCCAACGTCGGTCTTGTGCCGTTTGCCGTTATGGGCGTGGACGTAAAGAGCATGCTTGCCGGTGCAAGATCCATGCGCGAAGCTTGCGAGCGTAAAGACATATACGCCAATCCCGCACTTATGACCGCGTTTTTGCAGGTCAAGTCCATGCAGGCGGGTAAGAATATTTCCGTAATGATGCCGTATGCCGACGGACTCAAAACCATGGCGGACTTCTACTGCCAGATTTGGGCGGAATCGCTCGGCAAAGCCGTGGACAAAGCGGGCAAAACCGTTAACTGCGGTCAAACTCCCGCTAAATCTTTGGGCGTTACCGATCAGCACAGCCAAGTCCAACTGTATACAGAAGGTCCGTACGACAAGGTCGTAACCTTTATCGGTGTGGAAAAGTACGGAGCAACGGTGGATATCCCGCAAGATAGCGCGGACGTCGGCAATTTCCTTAAAGGTCATTCGCTTAACGAGCTTATTACCGCAGAACGCAAGTCAACAGAGTACGCGCTTACCAAGGCGGGCAGATCCAACTTTACGATTATTATGCCCGAAGTAAACGCCGAAACGGTGGGTGAGCTGCTCATGTACTTTATGTATGAAACGGCGTTTGCCGGCGCGTATCTCGATATCGATACGTTCAACCAGCCGGGCGTAGAGGAGGGCAAAAAAGCTACGTTCGCCATGATAGGCAGGGCGGGCTACGAGGAGAAGCTTAAAGAGCTCAATTCTTTAGTAAAAAACGACGCATATATTATTGGATAGGATATTGCAGACTTAAAATTTGCAAAACATATTGCAATATTAATTTGACTGTGATAAAATATTTTTAGCAACAGACCGTAGGAGGTTATTATGAAAGCTGTTAATGTTTATTTTCCCACCATGGATAGCGTAAAAGACTTTGTTAACGCAGTATCAAGCTATCCGTACGAAATCGATTTGCATAGCGGCAGATACGTTGTTGACGCAAAGTCGCTTCTCGGAATTTTCTCGCTCGACCTCGGCAAGCCCATCGTTTGCGAAATCTACAATGACAATTGCGATGAGCTGCTTAAAGATATCAATAAGTTTATAGCTAAATAGCTTTAGACTTTTGCTGTTATTGCAGCATATAAGTATCGGGTTTATAATAAAATCGGAGCGATTATGCGACGTAATTATTTGGAGAGCATGAAGTCTGACGGACTCGGCGAGTTTTTGTCTGCTTGTGAAGCTCTGAAAAATTGCAAATATGTACTTGCGGAAGGCAAAATCACAGCGCTGCTTAAATCGATAGCGGATAATAAGCAGTTGTATTCTATGTTTGCCGTGTCGCTGTACGGGTTTGATTACAGCCGTACTTTTTCCGCATGCGTAAACAACGGTACGTTTGTCTTGCCGTCCGACCAGAAAAAAGCTGTTGCGCTTGTTTTTAGAATACTGCTTGACATAGACAGCGGAAAAATCGAGCTTCGCAACTTCTTGGAAGCATACTTTTACAGTCCAATGATAAACGAATCGTATGCGCGGTTCTGCTTGGAGATTATTACACCGTTTCAATCGTACTGTCGTGCGCTGTTTTCTCAGCCGCTGACGATGCAGGGAATTCCTAATCCCGGTGCGGAAAATACTTATTCGCAGGTAAACGATAAGTTCCGAATCGACCTTAAAACCGACGCTTTAGACTGCGTGGCGACGCTTATTGATATTGCCGAAAATACTCTGACCGGCGCTATTGAGAGTGCAGAGTATACGGCATGCTTAAACGGCTTGACGCGCGCAATAAACAGCGGCGATTACGAGAATATCATATCTGCGTATCTTGGCGTAAAGTATGCCGTGGCGTACTTCTTCAAGTCAACCAAAACCGTCATGGATATCTGCAAAAAATTGGAATACGACGTTAAGCATATGGCAGGCTAAGGGTAAATACATAAAACCGCACAAAATGGTGTCTTTTATAGGAATTTACTTGTGAAAAATAGCCCACTTACTTCGCTTATAAAGTAGTGGGCTATTGCTTTATATGTTTATAGCGCTAAATTGAAATTTATCGATTATAAAATGTTATGATTATGCGGCTTCGCCTTTTTCTGCCCACATTTCTCCACTCCGCGCTACGCGCTACGGTCGAAATGATGGGAATATAGACCAAGCATTTTTTAGAAAAGCAAAGCTATAACTCACATCATCCCGAGCATAGTCGAGGAATCTAGGCAAACCGCCGCAGAACTGTAAAGTAATAATCACTCGCAGTTAAAACATTAAATTATTGTTTATCGTGCGGTCATTATAGCAAAAACACAAATAAAAAGCAAGGATTGTCTTATCATTGCTTCTTATTCCTATAAAATATACCGCAAGAGGTGCGGTTTTATTTTGCAGTTAATTATCGAGCTGATATCGCAGTCGGTCAAAGACTTATAGTGTTTTCGTCGTCGCGGATTAAGTTAACGTTGAATATGAATAACCTGCGTGTGATAAAGTTGTATACAAATACTATAAGCTGAACTATCAGCTTGACTACCCATATATTGCCACCCAGTAAGTCGTAACCGATCCAGCTGCCGAGCGACGTTAATCCCAAACCGATCGCGGAAAAGAATAGGAATTTTAAAAATCCGTATTTATTTTTGCCGACATTGCCGTATTTGAATACGAAAATCGAAGATAGCAAGTAATTAACAAGTATAGCCGAAATGTAGCCTATGACGGTGGCTGTTATGTATACCGAAAATTGCGGGGAATACGGTGTGCCTCCGACAGTTGCGCCAGAAAACACACCCCAAAAACCATCGTAATGTTCGTGCCCGTACGCATACAAAAACACAGCGGTCAACAGAAAGTCAACCGCATTTGACGCTAAACCCACAGCGACGGATTTCAAAAATTCCAGCGTTGTTTGTTTTTTTAAAAAATCAATGATTTTCATGCGTACAATACTGTGCTAATTGGTAGATTCGCTGTTTTTGTCGCGGGGGATAAACCCTTCAAATATATAATTGTCGCAGAACTTGAGCGCCTTTTGTGCTTCCAGTTCGCTACGTACAGTCCAAGCAACAACAGGCAGCCCTGCGGCAGTCACGTACTTGTTAGGTAGATTCGTCACTTTATACGCGATAAATCCGGGGTGCGAGATGTCGTTATACTTAAGCTTTTTAAGCCGCTTTTTTTCCCGTCTGGGCACGTCGATATCGTTGTGGTGGAAGTATGACGAAAGCTGTCCGCGAGTGATGTGCGGCGCATTCTTGTAGAAGTAGTGCATAGATTGCGGGTCAAACGACTCTACGGCATAATCGCCGTTATACGACTTGAGCATTTCTATGATTTTTTCTTCTAATGCAAAAGACTGTTCGGCTTTTTTTATTTCTATCAAAAGGGGAACTTTGCCGTTTACCGTCTCTAACACTTGTTCCAGAGTGGGAATGGTGCAGTCTGTCTTGAGTAAGCGGATATCGCTAAGCTCCGCCGCCTTAAGCGTGGATACATAACCGTCACGGTTGGTCATTCTACTCAATTTTTCATCGTGAAAAACAATCACGGTTTGGTCGTCTATAATACGAACGTCCAATTCTATGGCAAAACCGTGCTTTACGGAATTTTCAAAAGCAGGGAGTGAGTTTTCGGGAATATTATCTGTATCGTGCAAGCCACGATGCGCTATGGGCTTATCAAGCACCCATGAAGTTTTAGTTTCCATACTAATCAATTATATCATCTTTGAATTTATTTTACAATAGTTTTTCGATAACTTTACTGAAAATAGTGGTAATTTAATTAATTTTTAAGTGATTTGGTAAAAATATTTGCTGTTTTGCGTAGCTTATGATATACTTTAAGTATGGACAGACAAAAATTTATTCGCAATTTTTGTATAATCGCTCACATCGATCATGGAAAATCGACGCTTGCGGATAGGCTTATGGAGGCGACGGCTACGCTTACAAAACGCGAACTTTCCGATCAAATGCTTGACAGTATGGATATCGAGCGTGAGCGCGGTATCACAATCAAGCTTACGCCCGTAAGAATGTTTTACGAGTATAACGGCGAACGCTACACGTTTAACCTTATCGATACGCCGGGGCATGTTGACTTTACGTATGAGGTGTCGCGCTCGCTTGCGGCTTGCGAGGGCGCGGTGCTCGTTGTGGACGCAGCGCAGGGCGTGGAAGCTCAAACGCTTGCCAACGTGTACCTTGCGCTAGACAACAATCTCGAGATTGTGCCTGTCATAAACAAAATCGATTTGCCCGCCGCCCGTCCCGACGAGGTAAAAAAGGAGATAGAGGATATTATCGGTCTGCCCGCAGACGAAGCGCCGTGCATTTCCGCTAAAGAGGGAATTAATATCGACGCAGTGCTCCGCGCCATAGCCGAGCAAGTCCCGCCGCCGCATGGGGATAACGGCAAACCGCTTAAGGCGCTGATTTTCGATTCATATTACGATAACTACAAAGGCGCGGTTTGTCTTATCCGTGTTATCGACGGCTCGGCAAAGGCAGGCGACCGCATTACCATGATGTCTAACGGCAAGGTGTACGATGTAACCGAAGTGGGAGTGTTTCAGCCCAAGCCCGTGCCGATTGAATGCTTGTCGGCAGGCGACGTCGGTTATTTGTGTGCGTCCATAAAATCAATTGCCGATACTGCGCCCGGGGACACTATTACTTATGCCAATAATCCCACGGCTGAGCCGTGCCCCGGCTACAAAAAAGTTAAGCCTGTCGTTTACAGCGGTATATATCCTGCCGACGGCTCAAAATACGAGGACCTAAAGGACGCTTTAGAGCGGCTAAAGCTCAACGACGCGTCGTTGTTTTATGAGCCGGAAACGTCATCTGCGCTCGGCTTCGGTTTTCGTTGCGGATTTTTGGGACTTCTGCATATGGAAATAATCGAGGAACGACTTGAGCGTGAGTTCGATCTTGATATAATAACAACTGCGCCGGGCGTTGTTTACAAGGTTTACACAAGTGGTGGTATGGTCGAAGTAACCAACCCGTCCAATCTTCCGCCCGCGGGTGAAATCGATTATATGGAAGAGCCCGTTGTAACTGCTTCGATATACACGCCGCCCGAGTACATCGGTCCTATTATGGAGCTTTGTCAAGACAAGCGCGGCGAGTACATCAACATGACTTATATAGAAAAAACGCGCGTGCTCATCACTTACACTATGCCGCTTAACGAGATTGTGTATGACTTTTTTGACGGGCTTAAAAGTCGCTCGCGCGGGTATGCGAGTTTCGATTACGAGCAGGATGGCTATCGCAAGAGCGATTTGGTCAAGCTGGACATCATGCTCAACGGCGATATTTGCGACGCGCTCAGCATAATTGTACACCGTGATAAGGCGTACTCGCGCGGTCGAGCAATGGCGGAAAAGCTTAAGGACGTTATTCCGCGCAAGCTGTTTGAAATTCCCATTCAAGCGGCTATCGGTGGCAAAGTAATTGCACGCGAGACGATTAAGGCGTTACGCAAAGATGTTTTGGCTAAGTGCTACGGCGGCGACGTAACGCGCAAAAAGAAGCTTTTGGAAAAGCAGAAGGAAGGCAAAAAGCGCATGCGCCAGTTCGGTACTGTTGAAATCCCGTCAGAAGCGTTTATGTCTGTTCTTAAACTCGATAACGATAAAAAATGACAATAAGCGGCAAAACACACGGCGTATATATTCACGTGCCGTTTTGCAAGGCTAAGTGCAAATACTGCGCGTTTATATCCACGCCCGATTTTTCGTTGCAAAAATCGTATGTAGCCGCATTGATTGAAGAAATTAAGACAAGTCCGCTAGTCGGCAGCGCTGTAGATAGTATTTACATTGGCGGTGGAACTCCGTCGTGTCTGTATCGTGGAGGGATCGCCGAGATACTTGCAGCAGTAAAAAGCAGCTTTATTGTAGCGGATGACGCAGAAATCACATCGGAATGTAATCCGGAAAGCGTAGATGAAGCGTTTGTCGACGAATGTAAAAATTCCGGCGTAAACAGAATCAGCATGGGTTTGCAATCGTGCGGCAACGATGTTTTGCGCGCATGCGGCAGAATTCACACTTTCGAACAGTACGAGGATGCAATTGCGATTTTATCCGAGCGATTTGACAACATATCATCGGACATTATTTTGGGTTTGCCGATGCAAAAGCTGAGCGATATAGATGAGTCAATAAAAAGCATGACCTGCGTAAAACATATTTCCATGTACGCGCTGGCTGTTGAGCACGGCACGCCGCTGTATACAGATGGATACAGTGTAGATGACGATATGATCGCCGATTGGTACGAATATGCGTGCGCAAAACTTTCGGATATTGGTTTTTACCGTTACGAAGTCAGCAATTTTGCCAAAAGCGGTTACGAGAGTAAACACAACAAAAAATACTGGAGTTGTATGCCGTATATAGGATTCGGTGTGGCGGCACACGGATATGACGGCGAGCGTACACGTTTTTTGCACGGGGATGATATTATCGAATATATCAGCTCGCCTAAAGCGGAAAGCTACACGCTTACCGACAAAGATATGTACAACGAGTATATAATGCTGCGGTTGCGCACCGAAAATGGAATTGTGCTGAGCGATTTTACGGGTCGATTCGGATATGACTTTTACGAGCGCAACAAAGATATTATAGACAAGCTAAAGCGCGAAAAACTGATTGTTTGCCGCGACGGCGCTATCGCGATTGCGCCGGAAAGAATGTTTGTGATGAATACGATCATCGAGCAGTTGATGCTTGACTGAAGCTACGTATTTTGGTATAGTGTGATTATGAAAAACGTTTACGACTACAAAGCGATAAATAGATTGGATCTGTCCGATCCCAAGTTCAAAATGCTGAATAAACTCAATATATTTGCATTTATCACAATATTAGTCAGTTGTGTTGTTGGCATTTCTCTCAACTACTTTTTACGTATGGCAGGGCAACCCGGTGGAATGTACTTTATTTACATTCTCATAGGCGTTGTGTTGTGTTTGATATATCCATATTTTCACGAATTTGCGCACGCATTTGCTATAGTTATTTCCCGCGGAAAAAAGCCTTGCATCAAGTTCGGGAAGTTTGCGGCGTACTGCGGTTCGCCGGATATTATATTCACAAAGGCTCAATACTTCTTTGCTGCGTCGTTTCCGTTCGTTTTTTTCTGTGCCGTGCTTATTCCGTTGTGTGTATATCTGCCTGCGGAGTATTTTGTGCTGCCGTTTATGCCGCTTATGTACAACGTATTCGGAAGCGTTGCCGACTATTTTATGATATATGTGGTTCTTTCCAGCCCCAAACGCGGCATAGTGGTGGATTGCGGGACGGATATTGTTATTTATGTACCTGGTAACTGCGAAGCAAATTGATTTGATTTTATAATATTGTGCATATGCTGTATTTAAAAAATACTTATCATACTATTTTTAGAAAACAGCATGATATTTTTTGAAAAAATGATTGACAAAGGTATGTTCTTATGGTAAACTTATTTTAGCACTCTATGGCAGAGTTTGCTAATTCGTAAGCGAAGTCGTAAAATGGGTTTGACGAGCAGAAAAGAAAAAATACTTCAAGCAGTTGTGGACGGTTATATCGAGAACTGTCAGCCCGTTTCCAGTTCGGAAATCAGGGAGAAGCATTTGCCCGCTCTGTCGTCCGCAACCATTCGCAACGAGATGGCGGCGCTCGAGGAGATGGGGTATTTGACACAGCTTCACACCTCGTCGGGAAGAGTGCCCACAGCGGAAGCGTACAGGCTGTATGTGGAAAAGCTTATGCCGCGTCGTAAGCTTACGCGGTCGGAGCTTAAGATAGTAAAACGGTACTTTAATAAAAAAATCACAGAGCTGGACGACGTGCTTAAAAGTACGGCTAAGGTTATATCCGAGATTACCAATCTGACGTCGGTTGCATATGTGCAAAATCCGGATGACGCGACAATACTCAATATTCGTATAGTCCGCATAACGGATTCCTCGGCGCTTATCATTATTGTAACTAACATGGGCGTACTTAAAGACGCTACGGTTCATATAGGCAACGGAGTTACGGACGAGTATTGCGATCAGGCTTCACAGTTTGTTACACAAGCGTTTTCGGGGCATAAAATCAGTGAAATCAACAATAAACCTAACAAACTTGTCAAGCAGGTAAAAAAGGAGTACGAGCGTGTATTTTCCACGCTGCTCAAAATTTTTAAGAGCTATTCGCATGAGGACATGTTTTCGGACATTGTACTGGAGGGTAGCGCTAAAATCCTCGAGCAACCCGAGTACGCCAATCTGAAAAAAGCCAAGGCGATGTTGGAATTTTTGGACGCCAAGGAAGAGCTTGTTCCGGTTCTGCAAAACTCGGACGACATGAACATTACGTTTAAAATAGGTAAGGACAACGAGATCCGAGACGGTATGCCGGAATGTGCCATAGTGACCGCTACATATAATATAGGCGGCGTTACGGTTGGCAATGCCGGAGTTATCGGACCTATCCGCATGGATTACAGTAAGGTTGTTTCCGTGCTGGATTATTTGTCAAGAACCGTGCAAATGTTGCCGGCTGGCGAGAGTTCGCAAGGCGAAAGCACGGAAGAATATAGTTCGTCGGTAACTTCCGATACGGACGAATAAAAATTTTTGGACGGAGGACATAATGGACGAAAAGACGAGAGAGCGCACCCGTGAGCTGCCGATTGTAGAGGTTTCGCAGGAAGACTACAAAGCCATGCAAAACCAGATTGCAACCGCCACTCAAAACCTTAGCATAGCGCAAGCTATTGCAGTAAAGGAAAAAGCAAAATCGGAAGAGCTTTCTAACTTGGTCAATCGTATGCAGGCGGACTTTGACAACTACCGCAAGCGCATGAACGAGAGCAACAAAAAGCTCAAAGAGGACGGGATTTGCGCCGTGCTCGAAAAGATTATTCCTGAGCTTGACGTGCTGAAGCAGGCTATTCAGACAATTACGGACGAAAAGGTTGCAGAGGGCGTTAAAATGATTTATCGTCGTATGGTGGACGTACTTACATCGTTCGGTGTGGAAGAAATCCCTGCGCTTGGTCAGCAGTTCGATCCCAACCTTCACAACGCGGTAATGCAGACAAAAACGACAGACCCGAGCAAAGTCAATATGATAGTCGAGGTCTACAACAAGGGCTACAAATTGGGCGACCGCATATTAAGACACAGTATTGTGCGCGTTGCCAATTAGAGCATATTTACTTAGTTTAAAAACATTTTTTGGAGGATTCATTTATGGGCAAAATCATTGGTATCGACTTAGGTACTACCAATTCATGTGTGGCGGTGTTGGAAGGCGGCGAGCCCGTTGTTATTCCCAATGCAGAAGGCGGCCGCACAACCCCTTCCGTCGTCGGTTTTGCAAAAGACGGCGAAAGACTTGTAGGTCAGGTTGCAAAGCGTCAGGCTGTTGCCAATCCCGACAGAACCATCATATCGATCAAGCGCGATATGGGTACGGCAAGAAAGGTCAATATTGACAAAAAGGATTACTCGCCGCAAGAAATTTCCGCTATGATTCTTACCAAGCTCAAGAAGGACGCGGAAGCATACCTCGGCGAGCCCGTTACGCAGGCTGTTATTACCGTTCCCGCGTACTTCAACGACTCCCAACGTCAGGCAACCAAGGACGCTGGCAAAATCGCAGGTCTCGAAGTTCTTCGTATTATTAACGAGCCCACAGCGGCAGCGCTTGCTTATGGTCTCGACAAGGGGCAAGGCTCTAGTCAAAAGGTATTCATTTACGACCTTGGCGGCGGTACGTTCGATATTTCCATTCTTGAAATAGGCGACGGTGTGTTCGAAGTTGTTGCAACCTCGGGCGACACACATCTCGGCGGTGACGACTTTGACCAAGTAATCATCGACTACCTCGTTCAGGAATTCAAGAACGATCAGGGTATTGATCTCAGCAAAGACCGTATGGCTATGCAGAGACTTAAAGAAGCTGCCGAAAAGGCGAAAATCGACCTTTCGGGCACTCAAAAGACTACTGTCAGCCTTCCTTTCATCACGGCCGACGCGACCGGTCCTAAGCACTTGGAATACGAAATCACTCGCGCCAAGTTTGAAGCGCTGTCCCAGCGCCTTGTAGACCGCTCGATCGAGCTTACCAAAAAAGCTATGGCGGACGCGCACTACACCAACAACGATATCGACAAGGTTATCATGGTCGGTGGTTCAACGCGTATTCCCGCGGTTGTGGAGGCTGTCCGCAAGCTTTCCGGCAAAGAGCCGTTCAAGGGCATTAACCCCGACGAATGTGTTGCCGTAGGTGCTGCTATTCAAGGCGGTGTTCTTGCAGGCGAGGTTAAGGATGTATTGCTTCTTGACGTTACGCCGCTTTCGCTCGGTATCGAAACTGTCGGCGGTATATTCACCAAGCTTATTCCGAGAAACACTACAATCCCGACCAAAAAGTCGCAGGTGTTCTCCACGGCTACAGATAATCAGCCGTCGGTCGATATTCACGTTTTGCAGGGCGAGCGCGAAATCGCTGCACACAACAAGACTCTTGCACGCTTCGAGCTCGGCGGCATTCCGCCTGCACCGCGTGGCGTCCCTCAAATCGAGGTTACTTTCGATATTGACGCCAACGGCATAGTGCACGTATCGGCTAAGGACAAGGGTACAGGCAAGGAACAACGCGTTACCGTTACAGCATCCACAAACCTTACCGAATCGCAAATTCAGCAGGCTATTAAGGACGCCGAAAAGTTTGCGGAAGAGGACGCACAGCGCAAAGAGGTTGTGGAAGCAAAGAACCAAGCCGATATGCTTGTATTCTCCATCGAGAAGTTCTTGCGCGAAAACGGCGACACCATCACGGCAGAGCAGAAAGACGAGCTCAACAAGGAAATGGCTAACGTACGCGAAGTCATTAAGACCGAAGAACTCGAAGCCATTCGCGACGCGGTGGAAACCTTGCAAAAGCTGTCCAACGACATCTTCTCCAAGCTTTATGAAAACAACGCTACTCCTCCCGAGGAAGACGTTGTTGTGGATAACGCAGAGGTTGTCGACGACGGCGAAAATAATAACTAATAGTAAGTAGTACAATATCAGCAACAGGAGTCGAAATTTCGGCTCTTGTTGCGGTATTATATTAATAATATCGTTCGATTGGATATTTCCGGCTTTGCCGTTAACTATACGAAGAGTGCGGAATATCTTGCGGAGTAAAGAATGGCTAAGAATTTTTATGAAGTATTGGGTGTGAGCAAAACAGCCAATGACGACGAGCTTAAATCTGCTTTTCGTAAATTGGCGCGTCAGTATCACCCCGACCTGCATCCCGGCGACGAAGCAGCAGCTAACAAATTCAAGGAAGTAAACGAAGCGTACGAAACGCTTTCCGACCCGCAAAAGCGTGCCGAGTACGACGCTGCTCAAGCGGGTGGTGGTGGCGCTGCGGGCGCAGGCGCTGGCGGTCCCGGCGGAGCGCGTGGCAACAGCTTCTTTGACGAGTTTGTCAATATGTTCGGCAACGAGCATCATGCCGGCGGTGGTGCGCACGGCGGTGGCGGCGATATAAGTCTTAACGTAACGCTTACTTTTGAGGAAGCGGCATACGGCACGCAAAAGGAGATAACCGTAAATAGGTTTGAGCCTTGCGCAGCATGTCGCGGCACGGGCGCTAAGGGCGGTACGCAGTTTGTCAAGTGTACAAACTGCGGCGGCTCTGGTAAAGTTCGGTACGCTCAAGAAACGCCGTTTGGCAGGGTCGTCAGTATGAAGCCGTGTAACGTCTGCGGCGGTAGCGGCAGAATTATAAAAGAGCCTTGTCCGTCGTGTGGCGGGCGCGGTTCGTTGCGCAAAAATTCCAACCTGCGCATAACATTCCCTGCCGGCATAGAACCCAATCAAATTCTTACCATTCCCAACGAGGGCGAGCGCACAAGGACGGGTGCAAAAGCGGGAAATCTTATTCTTAATATTACGGTATTGCCTCACAAGCTTTTCCGTCGTAAGGGTTTGGATTTGCTTGTTGATATTCCCGTGGCGTTTACGCAAGCGCTTATGGGCGATAAGGTACTTGTACCTACGCTCAAAGGCAATAAAATTGCGTTCACTCTACCCGAAGGCGCGCAGAGCGGTATGACCTTCAAGCTGAAAGAGCAGGGCTTGGAAAATCCCAAGAAACAGCTTAAAGGCGATTTGCTTGTTACAATAGATATTGAATTGCCCAAAAATCTTTCCAAAGAACAGCGGCAAAAAATCAAAGAGCTTCACGAAAGCTTAAAACCCGAACAGTACGACAAAGCTCGGGAATTCTTGAAAAAGTAAATTATATCACGCAATGCCGCCGAACTTTTCGGCGGTTGTTTGCGTTTGGAGGTACTATGAAGATACTTGTTATAAACGCGGGTAGTTCGTCGCTTAAATATCAGCTTATCGAAACCGAAACGCAATACGTTCTTGCCAAAGGTGTTTGCGAGCGCATAGGCTTGGACGGAGCTGTCCTTAAACATTCCGGCAAAACCAAGGTTGAAATCAAAGAAAAAATGCCCACGCACAAGGAGGCTATTAAATTCGTTTTAGACGCGCTTGTTTCCAAGGAGTACGGCGTTATTGCCGACATGTCGGAGATTGCCGCCGTCGGTCACCGCGTGCTGCACGCCGGCGAAAACTTTAACGATTCTGTGCTTGTAACTCCGGAAACGTTAAAGCTTATCGAATCCAATACCGACCTCGGACCGCTGCACATGCCTGCCAACATCATGGGGATAAAGGCGTGTCGTGAGGCTATGCCTAATGCGCCGATGGTAGCAGTATTTGACACGACATTTCACTCGACAATGCCCGAATATGCGTATATGTACGGCATAAAATACGAGGACTACAAACAGTATAAAGTTCGCAAGTACGGCTTTCACGGCACAAGCCATGCGTATGTGTCAGGCAGAGCGTCTGCTCTTATGGGCACAGATAAGATCAAAACCGTTGTGTGTCATCTCGGCAACGGCGCGAGTATAAGCGCAGTTAAGGACGGCAAGTGTGTGGATACGTCCATGGGCTTAACTCCGCTTGAAGGGCTTATTATGGGCACACGCAGCGGCGATATCGACCCGGCTGTCATGGAATATCTGATGGGCAAAAAAGGCTGTGATATTCACGAAATGACCAATTACCTCAACAAGGAGTGCGGCGTTTTGGGTATAAGCGGCGTCAGTTCGGACTTCCGTGACTTGGAGGCTGCAGCAAAAGCCAAAAATCCGCGTGCACAGCTCGCAATAGAAATGTTCAGCTACAGGGTCAAAAAGTATGTAGGCTCGTATGCTGCCGCTATGGGTGGGCTTGACTGCTTGGTATTTACGGGCGGCATAGGCGAACATACAGAGTGCGTCAGAGAGCTTGTTTGTAAGGACATGGAGTTTTTGGGCGTAAAACTCGATTTTGAAAAGAACGACAATCCACCGCGCGATGCGGAAACGCTTATATCCGCGCCCGATTCCAAGGTTAAGGTGTATATCATTCCGACAAATGAGGAGCTGTACATCGCGCGCGAAACGTTAAAGCACAAAGACGATAAGTAAATTGAAACTTTCTGTCAAAAACGAAATAATTCGTATGCTCTTTCCGGACGACATCAAGTGTATTGTTTGCGGGAAAGAGATACATCCCAACCGTTACGGACTATGTGACGATTGCAAGCTTGCTATTAACGATAATTTCTGCTTGCGGTGCGGCAGGCACAAAATAGGAATAGGCGATTACTGTGATGAATGTAGTAGTCTGAGTATGCACTTTGACGAGGCGCGATCGGCCGTCAGCTACGACGGCAACGCAAAAGATTTGGTGCGCAGACTAAAATACGGCAATGCCAGATATTTAGCTAACACGTTGAGTCAATATTTGCTCGACGTGTTATTGCTTGCCGATTGGCAAGCGGACTGCTTGACGTATGTTCCTATTCACATGTCGCGGCAAAAAATGCGTGGCTACAATCAAGCCGAATTATTGGCGCGTGAGCTTTCCGAACGCACCGATCTGCCTTGCTTGCGCTTGCTTGAAAAGTCGTACAAAACAAAAAATCAAGCAAAGCTGAACAGGGAAGAACGGCTTGAAAACTTAAAGGGCTCGTTTGCTGCCGTCGGCACTCCGCCCGAACACGTCATAATTGTCGACGACGTTATGACAACAGGCTCTACTGCGGATGAGTGCAGCAGAGTACTCAAAAAGGCGGGTGCAAAAGTTGTGTACATACTCACGTTCGCATCTGTGCCCGAACGTCCCGTTTTGGATGCTCCCGTGCAAAATATAACGGATTTTCGCAGATAAATAACTTGACTATTGCTGCTTTTAATGTTAAAATATAGTCGGTACAGTATGTGTACCGCAATAGATTGTTCGCCGAGAGTTTATATTCGGCATAATCATAAAAAACAATTCACATACAAAAATATCAAAAGGAGAATGTAGTATGACCCTACTTTGTGCAAGTACGGCGTTTGTTTTAGCTATTGTTTTGCCGATTGTAGCGGTGATTGTCGGCGCATTTGTCGGTTTATTTGTTGATCGTGCTTACCAAAACAAAAAGCGCAGCGACGCCAAACAAGCGGCAAATAAGATGCTGGAAGACGCTGTAAACGAAGTAAAAGAAATGCGCAAAACCGCAACGCGCGAAGCAAGAGAAGAACTGGCAAAAGAACGTAGCGCACAGGAAAAAGAGTTGCGCGAAAAGCAAGCGGGTATATCCCGTTCCGAGCAAAGAATAATTCAGCGCGAGGAAACGTTAGACAAAAAAGAGCAGTTGCTCGATAAAAAATCCGATGACCTCGACGCGCAAAAGGCGACGTTAGCGCAAAAACATGCTGAAGCGGACAAGCTCAAAGCCGAGCTTGCGGCAGCCAACAGTAAGATTTTGGAAGAAATTCAGCGTGTTGCCGGCATGTCTAAGGACGAGGCTAAGTCGCAGTTGATTGACGCAATTCGCGACGAAGCCAAGCACGACGCAGCCAAAATGGTACGCGACATCGACGCAGAAGCCAAGGAAGAAGCGGACAAGCGCGCACAAAAGATTGTTGCGCTCGCCGTACAGCGTTGTGCAGTCGATCACAGCTCGGAAATCACCGTGTCTACAGTAGCGTTGCCCAACGACGAAATGAAGGGCAGGATTATCGGCAGAGAGGGTCGCAATATTCGCGCGCTCGAAACTGCCACCGGCTGCGACCTTATTATCGACGATACGCCCGAAGCCGTTGTGCTTTCGTGTTTTGACCCAATTCGCCGCGAAGTTGCGCGTATTGCGTTGGAAAAGCTTATCAGTGACGGGCGCATTCACCCCGGCAGAATTGAGGACTTGGTAGAAAAAGCGCAAAAGGAAGTCGATGTTAAAATCAAGGAAGCTGGCGAGAACGCGATGTACGAGACAGGCGTGTTCGGACTCAATCCCGAGCTTGCAAAAATACTCGGCAGGCTGCGCTTCCGCACCAGTTACGGTCAAAACGTTCTTCGCCATTCCATAGAGGCGTCACACCTTGCGGGTATTATGGCGGCAGAGCTTGGCGCAAACGTTCCGCTGTGCAAGCGCGCGGGACTGCTTCACGACATAGGTAAAGCGCTCGACCATGAGCTTGAAGGCACTCACGTATCTATTGGTGTGGACGTTGCCAAAAAGTATAAGGAGAGCAAGGAAGTTATCCACTGTATTGCGGCGCACCACAACGACGTTGATCCGGAAACGATCGAGGCGGTAATAGTGCAGTGTGCGGACGCAATATCGGGCGCACGCCCCGGCGCACGCAGAGAATCGCTTGACAACTACGTAAAACGCCTTGAAAAGCTCGAGGAAATCGCCAACGGCTTCGAGGGCGTAGAAAAGTCATTCGCCGTTCAGGCGGGGCGTGAGATACGTATAATCGTCAAGCCCGAAGTCGTGGACGACGTTCAAGCCATGTATATGTCTAAGGAAATCGCAAAGCAAATCGAACAAGATATGCAATATCCCGGACAGATAAAGGTAAACGTGATCCGCGAGACCCGCGCTGTCGAGTATGCAAAATAACAGATAATTGCCGTAAGCAACAACCTGCTTGCGGTAATTTTTTATAAGCTGAATTTCATTCATCAAATACAGATAATTATCTACAAATACGGACAAAATTGTCCGTATTTTTTTTGCTACCATAAATAAGGAGTTTGCAGTATGAAAATCGAGCATTACAAAAAATTTGACTCACTGTACGTCAAGTTGTGCGGGGAATTGGACGAGCATCACAGCGCGTATGTTCGCACAACTATAGACGAGCTAACGGACGGAAATGCAGTCAAAAGGCTGTATATAGACATGTCAAACCTTGACTTTATGGATTCGACGGGCATAGGTGTGCTTATTGGCAGATACAAGCGGCTAAAGCCGCGTGGTATTCCCATATTCATTCAGTCGCCGCCGCCCGCGGTAGACAAGGTGCTTAGACTATCCGGAATTTACGAAATCATGACAAAGGCAGGTTGATTTATGGAAAACCAAATGACTGTGATTTTTGACGCTATTACGGAAAACGAGGCGTTTGCGCGCAACACGGTTGCGGCGTTTTGCGTTGCGCTCGATCCGACGGTCGATCAAATTAACGATATTAAAACCGCCGTATCGGAAGCGGTAACAAACTGCATTGTACACGCCTACACAGACAAGTCGCAACCTGGTAAAATAACAATAACTACAACTATTTCGGAAAACTCCGTACATATCGTCATATCGGACACAGGTGTCGGCATAGAGGACGTGGATAGCGCCATGCAGCCGTTCTTTACCACCAAACCCGAACAGGAGCGCAGCGGCATGGGCTTTACCGTAATGGAGTCGTTCACGGACAGTCTTACGGTAGAAAAGAATGAGCCTGTCGGCACCGTCGTGTCCATGACAAAGACGATTAGGGGTGCGGATTGGAAAAAGAAGAAACACTAAACTTAATAGCCGCCGCGCAAAACGGCGATAGTTTGGCGTGCGAGCAGTTGCTATCGAGTAACTCGCCGCTTATAAAGTCGGTAATTCGTCGTTACAAAAACAAGGGCGTAGAGTACGACGATTTATACCAACTTGGTTGCGTGGGGTTTATCAAGGCGGTTAAGAACTTTTCGTTCGAGTACGAAGTGAGATTTTCCACCTATGCCGTGCCGATGATAGCAGGCGAGGTCAAAAGGTTTTTACGCGACGACGGTCCGGTCAAGGTTTCGCGCGGGACAAAGACTGCGGCTATCAAGATAGCGCGCTATGTAGAACTGTACAAAAAGGAACACGGCGAGTCGCCGACTATCGATATGATAGCTAATGAGTTCGATATAGAAGCTTCTGAAGCGGTGTTCATTATGGATTCGTGTAAGTTTCCGATTTCTATATACGACAGCAACGACGACAGCGGGCGCACGATTATGGACAAGCTACAATCCTCCGAGAACGAGGAGGAAAAGCTCGACAAAATGATGTTAAAGCAGATTATAAACGAGCTTTCTCCGCGCGACAAAAAAATTATTCTTTTACGTTATTTTGCCGACAAAACGCAGTCGGAGGTTGCGCGTGCGCTGTCAGTATCGCAAGTTCAAATTTCGCGATTGGAAAGCAAGATACTCAGCAGAATACGCTCAAGATACGGAGAGTAAATTACTTTTGATATTGACTTGATATGCTATGTTTGATATAATATCAATATGGCATTTTCATTGGATAAAATATTTACTACGCGTACGGCACTGCCTAGCAACGGTGGGATAACCGAGATAGAACCTATAGCGGCGTTAAAGCCGTATATACGGTGTTTTTGGACTTACAAGCGTGGTACTTGCGCTATGAAGACGCGAATAATCCCCGATTGCTGTGCAGATATAATAATAAATCTTGACGATGAAAGTGCCGGATTTGTCGGTATGTGCTTTGACAGTTTTTTCGCCGAAAACGTAAGTACTGTATTCGGTATACGGTTTTATGCATGGTCTGTGCCTCGTTTTGCGCGTACAAATGCTGTCCGATCGTACGGTTTTGATTCTAATCCTCAAAATCTTTTCTATAAATTTACGGATTTTAAAGATAGTATAATAGAGGCAAAAAATACTGCGCAGCGCGTGGAGTTATCGCAAAAGTATTTTCTCGAACTTCTGGATGAGAGTTGCGACAGCGATGTTATGAATTGTTTATACACGGCTATAAAATGCAACGGAAGTATATCGATACATGAATTATCGCGCAGTATGGCGGTAAGCAGGCGCACTTTGGAGCGCAAATTTATGCAAAATATAGGCGTTTCGCCCAAATCGATAATCGAGCTTATTAGATATCAATTGTTGTGGCAGGACTGTATATCGAGTAATTTTTGCGCGCATGACTTGGTAGATAAATTCGGATATTACGATCAAGCGCATATGTACAACGACTTTAAAAAGTATCACGGTATAGGGCTTGGCGATGCGTGGCAAGAATATTTCAAATTGTCGCATTTTTACAATACAACATTTTAATTATATGATATTATTATGTTAACGGAGGATAAATACTATGGTAGAATCAAGATGCGGATTACTTTGCAGTTCATGCGAATATAAGGAAAAAATGGGTTGCAAGGGATGTACTCAGATGGATAAGCCGTTTTGGGGCGATAGTTGTCCCGTAAAGTCGTGTTGTGAAAACAAAAAACATAATCACTGCGGCGCGTGCGATAGCTTTACTTGCGAGCTTTTACATTCTTTTGCTTATGACGAGAATCAGGGCGACAACGGTAAGCGTATAGAGCAGTGCAAGATTTGGAAATGTCAGTCGTAATTTTTTTAGGAGCGAAAAATGAAATACTGTAATACTTTGATCGCAGTCAAGGACATGAATAAGTCCATTGATTTTTACAATACTTTATTCGGACAAGATGTGATTGTTGATTTGGGATGGTGCAAAACTTTGACATGTGGTTTAACATTGCAAGAGCATTTTGACGAGATTGCAGGTTTTCCTATAGATTCTATGCGTTACCGCTCTAACACAATGGAACTGTATTTTGAAACAGATGATTTTGACGCATTTATTGAGCTATTGAATAAATATCCGAATATAGAACGATTGCATGAAGCTAAAACATATCCGTGGTTACAAAGAGGCATTCACATATTCGACCCTAACGGGCATTTGATTGAGGTCGCCGAAAGCATGTATTCGGTTGCGTGCAAACTGTTTGTACAAGGTAAAAATGTAGAGCAAACAGCAACAGCAATAATGCATCCCGTTGATGTCGTCGAAAAGTGGTACTATGATTATCTAAAAAGTACAAGCGAGTTATAGTAAAGTCTATTTTTATAGATTTTTCAAATAGTGCGGCGTAAGCTGCATTTTTTGTTTGTATGAATAATATTTTTTACCTTTCCGCAAATTACTAATATGATTAACAAGAACGAACAAATCGGCGAGGGGCTTATTGACGTTACCGAGCGTGAGCAGTGGATGCGACAGAGCGTAACTCCCGAAAAACATAGGTAGGTAAATATGGCGGAAAGTACAAATGCGGTAAAGGCGCGTAACGACAGATACAACAAGTATGTAGAAACGGTTACGCCAAAAACAAGCATACCTAAAGCGTTGTTTCACAGCTTTGTTGTCGGTGGAATAACATGTATGATCGGGCAAGGCATAGGCGATATAGTTATGTTGATTTCGCCGTCAATGCCAAAGGATATGGTTAGCAATATCACATCCATGATTCTTGTAACGGTTGCGATTTTGCTTACGGGATTGGGTGTATTCGACGTTATAGCACGACAGGGCGGCGCGGGGTCGTTTTTGCCGATTACCGGCTTTGCAAACGCAATGGCGAGCGCTTCCATGGAGTTTAAGACCGAAGGACTGATATTCGGCACGAGCGTCAAGCTGTTCTCGGTAGTAGGACCTGTTGTTGTAAACGGCATTGTTTGGTCGTCCGTAGCAGGGCTGCTTAATCTTTGGATCATGGGGATGTAATATGGCAATAAAGCACAGTGAACCTTTATCGATGAACGATAGCAATATAGATGTTTTGCCGCCGCCTACGGGATATAGCAAGCGCCCGCGCGTAATGCGATTTTACAATACTCCGCGTATAATAGGCAGAATGAGTGTTGTGGGCGAAAAGGAATCAAAAGGTCCGGTCGGTAAGTACTTCCATAAATGCGAAACGGACGACAAAATGGGTGAAAAGACCTTTGAACGTGCAGAAATACGCATGTTTGACACCGCCGTCCGCGGTGCTGTGCGCGACGCACGGCTAAACATTGAGGACGTCGACTTAATGATTTCGGGCGATTTGCTCAACCAAATGACTACTTCGAGCTATGCCGCAAGAGATATCGGCGTACCGCATATAGGTATTTACGGTGCGTGCTCAACAATGACCGAAGGACTTATGATGTCGGCGGCATTCGTAGACGCGGGGTATTTTACCAACATCGTTTGTGCGGCGTCCAGTCACTTTGCCACAGCGGAGCGACAGTTCAGATACCCGTTGGAATACGGCTGCCAGCGTCCGCCTTATGCTCAGTGGACCGTTACCGGCGCGGCGGCGTCGGTCGTAGGCAAAAACTGCAAACAGACCGAAAGATTTCCCAAGATTGTAATGGCAATCCCCGGACTGATTACAGACTACGGCGTAAACGACCTTAACAATATGGGTGCTGCAATGGCCCCTGCCGCCATGGATACCATGTTCACTCTGCTAACGCAGTCGGGCTTTAATGTTGACGACTTTGATATGATTGTGACCGGCGATCTTGGCAAACTCGGATCGGACATTTTGCGCGATCTTATGCGCGAGCGAGGAATTAAGCTCGGACAAAACTATATCGATTGCGGCAATATAATATACGACGTGGAGCAGAAGTGCTATCAGGGCGGCAGCGGTTGCGCGTGTTCGGCCACGATATTTAATTCGTTTATAATGGACAAGCTGATGAGCGGCGAATTCAAGCGCATAGCGTATCTCGCAACAGGCGCGCTTATGAGCACGCAAAGCTGTTATCAGGGTGAAACTATTCCGGGCATATCTCATGCGGTTGTGGTGGAAAGTCCGTATTGTGGGGAGGATTAACTTATGGAAGTATGGCAAAAGATAGGAACTTACGCTATTGTTTTCGCCGTCGGTGGCGGATTGTGCGCAATAGCCGAGCTTTTGATAGTCAGGACTAAGCTGACGCCTGCGCGAATACTTGTTATTTTTTTGATTGCGGGAATAATCCTCGAAGGCGTTGGGGTGTACGACTATATCTTCAAGGTATGCCAAGCGGGTATAAGCGTGCCGATTGTCGGGTTTGGTGCGGCGCTTGCTAAAGGCTCGATAGAAATGGCCAAGTCTGTCGGATTTATCGGCGCGTTTGCAGGCGGTCTAATACGTACTGCTTATGGAGTGGGCGTTGCTATAGTAATGAGTTATATTGTAACGCTTCTGTTCAGCGCAAAAGCAAAGTGATGTATCAATCGGATACCTTTTAGCATATATATTGTTTGTGAAAGATGGTTGCAGAGTAGTAAAAAAGAAGCGCAACAAACGAAAGATATTGTTTGTTGTGCTTTTTATTATAAGCGCTATTATTGTGGGAGTAACAGTGTTCATCAAGCACAATGTTACGCCCATGATACTTGCATTGTCCGAGGAACGTGTGCGCTCGCTAACTGCGGACGCCGTCAGTTTAGCGGTAGTAGACGTCATGTCGCAAAATAACGATGTGGATTATCTTAATATAATACGCGATGACGATCAAAATATAAAAAGCGTTAGCGTGGACGGAAAAGCGGCGACTGTGCTTGCCGAGCAGATCGCGCTTACCGCACAACAGTACATAACCGACGTAGGTAATGACGGTATAAAAATACCGTTAGGCTCGCTAAGCGGACTTGCGGTGTTTACGGGGCTCGGTCCGGATATCAACATGCGTGTATATCTTGTAGGATCGACTTATGCGGAAATGACTTCCGTGTTCACGTCGGCAGGAATTAACCAAACTCTGCATAGGTTATATTTTACCATATACGGCAATATTGCGGTGGCAGTGCCGGGTATACCGTCGACGATAAAGGTTTCGGCGCAAGTGCTAATGGGCGAAACTTTAATTGTAGGCGAAGTCCCGCCTACGTATTTGCAGTCTACTTCGGTGGGTGATATGCTTGATTTGGCGGTAAAATAGAGAGTTTATCTGTGAAATTATTGTCAAAAATGATTGCATAGCATTTTGTGTTGTGGTATAATAGTTTTGTTATAGATGCGTTTGAGTGCGGCATAAGAGTAAGCGCATATACAGAGAGTCGTCCGCGGCTGAAAGACGACGCGCGCTAAAAGATTTTCACCGTACAAGCACTGTTGCCGAAATTTCAGTAAGCAATGGCGTAGACTGCGTAATAGTCTAAAAGAGTTACAAATTCGGGTGGTACCGCGTAATATTACGCCCCGTGTGCATTATGCATGCGGGTTTTTTTGTTTTAAATTATTCGGAGGTAATATGAATCTTAAAGAAATTCGTGACGAAGCACTTAAAAAGCTTGAAAGTCCCGACGTCAAAACCGAGCGTGATTTGACCGAGCTAAAGACATATCTTTTCGGCAAGTCGGGTGTGCTGACCGGGCTTATGAAGGGACTCAAAGACCTTCCTCCCGAGCAAAAGCCGCAAGCGGGCAAAGAGATTAACGATTTGCGCGTAGAGCTGACGGCGTTATGCGAGCAAAAGGAGAAGGAGCTTCACCGTCTTGCAATAGAGCAATCCATAAATTCTCAGACGATAGATTTGTCTGTAGATAGACCTTATCATGCTATCGGCTGTGCGCATCCGTTAAATCAAGTCCGTCGTCGCCTTACCGATTACTTTGTCGGCAACGGATATATCGTGTACGACAGTCCCGAAATAGAAACGGATTACTACAATTTTCAGGCACTCAATGTTCCGCTCGATCACCCGGCGCGCGACATGCAGGACACGTTTTTTATAAACGATAACATTCTGTTGCGCACGCAGACATCTGCCGGACAAGTTAGGCTTATGGAACAGTACAAGCCGCCGCTCAAAATGATTTGCCCGGGCAGGGTTTTTCGCAACGACGACGATTCCACGCATTCGCCGGTGTTCCACCAAATGGAGGGGCTTGTTATAGACAAAAACGTCACGCTGTGCGACCTTAAGGGCGCGCTTGACGGCTTTGCCAAGTTCATTTTCGGCGAGCAAACGCAAATACGGTTCAGACCGAGTTATTTTCCGTTTACCGAGCCGAGCGTGGAGGTTGACGTATCGTGCTTTAACTGCGGCGGAAGCGGTTGCAGAGTGTGCAAAAACACAGGTTGGATAGAGATTTTAGGCGCGGGTATGGTCAACCGCAAGGTGCTTGCAAACTGCGGCATAGATCCCGATGAGTACCATGGATTTGCGTTTGGCATGGGGCTTGACCGCATAACAATGATACTTTGCGCTATCAACGATATCAAGTTGATGTGGGAAAACGATGTGCGTTTCTTGCACATGTTCAAGTAGGAGGATAGTATGAAACTTCCGTTGAGTTGGTTAAAGGATTATGTGAATATCGGCGATATTACGCCGCAGGAATTATCGGACAAGCTTGTTTCTATCGGGTTTGAGGTCGAGGAAATAATTATGCCGCGCAGCGACATTAAGGGCGTTGTAGTCGGGCATGTATTGGATATTGTTCACCACGACAATTCCGATAAATTATGGATTTGTCAGGTCGATATCGGTAATGAGATAGTGCAGATAGTCACGGGCGCACAAAACGTAAAAAAAGGCGACTATGTTCCCGTTGCTACCGTCGGCGCGGAATTGCCCGACGGCACGCATATTAAGCCCGCAAAATTGCGCGGCGTGGAAAGCTTCGGCATGATGTGCGGCGGTAGAGAGCTTGGCGTTGATGACAGCATTATAGACGGCGCGAGCTATGACGGCATTTTGATTTTGCCCGGCGATAGTATTGTAGGCGAAAACATTTTGCACACACTCGGTCAAGACGATACCGTTTTGGACGTTTCCATAACCGCCAATCGTCCCGATTGCCAAGCTATAGTAAACCTTGCGCGCGAAATTTCCGTTCTGCTTGATAAGCCGTTCAAAATGCCAAAGCTTACGTACAAGACCGTGGATATCGGTACGGGCAAAATGCCGACTGTAAAGATAGCCGAAAAGGATTTGTGCAGCCGTTATATCGGGAGAATGATTTACAATATAAAAATCGAAAAATCGCCCAAATGGATGCGCGATAGGCTGCGTATGTGTGGAATTCGCCCTATAAACAACCTTGTTGATATTACAAATTACGTATTGCTGGAAATAGGTCAGCCTATGCATGCCTTTGACCGAAAGTATATCGACGGCGGCATTAACGTGCGTAAAGGCGTTGTCGGCGAAAGTATAGTGGCGCTTGACGGCAAAAAGTACAACGTAGGCGACGTGCTTTTGATTGCCGACGACAAAAAGCCGCTCGCCATTGCAGGTATTATGGGCGGAGAATACACAAGCATTTTTCCCGATACGCAAATGGTATTTTTGGAGGCGGCGCGATTTGAGCGCAGCAACATTCGCAGAACGTCGCGCAAGATAGGTTTGCGTTCCGATTCCTCGGCGCGGTATGAAAAGGGCGTAGATTGGCATTCGGTAGAAATAGGTTCGGAGCGCGCTCTGGCGCTTATCGACGAGCTTAAATGCGGAACTATTGTGAACGCACGCGTATCAGACGGCATAGAAGCGCCGGAGCAAAAAATTATTCGCACCACCAAGGAAGAAATCTGTGCGTTGCTGGGTATAGATATCGACAAAAAGATAATAGTGTCGTTGCTCAAAAAACAAGGTATTGCAGTTAAGTCCGAGGGTAAAACGCTTGTCTGTACAATTCCGCTTGTTCGTGAGGATATAGACGGATATCCCGATCTTGCCGAGGACATTATGCGCTTTTACGGTTACGACAAGATTATATCCACGCATTCGGAAAATACGCACCAAACGCGTGGATACTTGTCAACTCACGACGAGAACGTGCAAAAGGTTAAAGACCGATTACAAGCGCTCGGCGCAGACGAAATACTGAACTATTCGTTTGTTTCGCCCGATGCCGCCGATAAGCTGTTGCTTGCCGCCGACGACGAGTGGCGAAAGGTTATTCCAATTTTAAACCCGCTAAGCCGTGATATTTCGGTAATGCGTACACAACTTGTGTACGGTATGCTTACTTCGATTGCTCGCAACTATGCGAGAAAAAACAGTGCAATGCGCTTTTACGAGCTTGGCAAAGTTTTTGTTGCGGAAAAATTACCGTTGGAAAAATTGCCGGTGGAGCGTGACGTTTTGTGCGTCGGCTTTTGCAACGACGGCAACTTTTTCACGCTCAAAAATATAGTAGGCGAGATTGTAGGCATGTTCGGAAAAGTCGAATATACGCCGTCGTCCGCGCCGTATTTACACCCCAAACAATCGTTGCATGTTGATGCCTGCGGCATAGTAGGCGACTTCGGCAAGCTCCATCCGCTTGTTTGCGAAAATTACGACTTGCCGGAATGCGTGTTTGTAGCGCATTTGGATATTACGGATGCGCTTAACGCCGTGCTGCCTACAGCAAAGTACGTGCAGCTATCCAAACAGCACCCTATTGATAGGGATTTGGCGGTGGTTGTTAAAAAATCCGTAGCGGTGGGCGATATGCTTGCAGCAGTCAAAGCGGTCAATCCGTATATATCGGAAGTTAAGCTGTTTGATATTTACGAAGGCGAGCAGATTGCAGACGGCTACAAAAGCGTTGCATTTTCCGTGCGGTTACAGCCTACGGACGCGCCGTTCTCCGACAGTCAAATCAAAGAGATTATAGACAAGATTATACAAAAAGTCGAAACGCAATTCGAGGCTAAGCTAAGGTAATGCAGATTGTTGCTCCGGCAGGTAATAATAGCGGGCTTATCGCAAGTATCAACGGCGGCGCGGACGCAGTTTATTTGGGTATGCCCAATTTCGGCGCACGCGCAAAAGCGGAAAACTTTGACGAGCAGTCGCTTTTGAGTGCGATCGAGCTTGCGCACCTATATGGAGTTAAAGTATTTGTCACGCTAAATACGCTCATCAAAGACGGAGAGATAAAGTCCGCTATCGACGCGGCAAAGCTTGCATATTCTTTGGGCGCGGATGCCGCTATTGTTCAGGATATTAGGTTTATCAAGCAATTAAAGCAGGCTCTGCCGGATTTCGCATTGCATGCAAGTACTCAAATGGGTATTCACAATGCCGATGGCGCAAGGGTTTTGCTTGATTTGGGGATAGCGCGCGCGGTGCTTGCCAGAGAAACGTTGCCGCAGGATATAATAGAAATCAAGCAAACCGGAATAGAAATCGAATATTTTGTGCAGGGCGCGCTTTGTGTTAGTTTCTCCGGAAATTGCTATTTTTCATCGCTTGCTTCATCATATAGCGGCAATAGGGGCAAATGCATGCAGCTGTGCCGCAAACCATATTACTTTAACGGAAAGCGCGGTTATTTTTTGTCGGCTAAAGATTTGTGCTTATTCGACAAGCTTGATTATCTTGCCGAGCTCGGCGTTGACGCTATAAAGATTGAGGGGCGTATGCGTTCGGACGAGTATGCATATACTGCGGTCAGCGTGTACAAAAACAAGAGTGTGAATGCAAAAAACGCGCTTAAATCGGTTTTTAACAGGGGAGACTACTGTGACGGGTATTTGAGCGATGGCGCGCCGTTTAATGTCATATACCCAAAAATACAAGGCAATATCGGCATAAAAGTTGGTAAAATCACATCTGTAAACGGTAATTATATCTCGGTCAAAGGATTTACACCGCACAAAAATGACGGTTTTAAAGTAGTTCGTGCCGGAGAGGAGGTTTGCGGTGCGACAGTTAACGGCGACAAAATTGTTTGCGACGGACGCTGTAAACCGGGCGACGAGCTCAGAAAAACTTTTGACGGTTCGCTATCCGAAAAGGTCAAATCCGTCAAGCGTAATATCGATATGTGGGTTGACATTAAATTGTCGTGCGGCGAGCAACCGACGGCAAATGTGACTTTGCCCGACAAGTCTATTATTACTGTGTCGGGAGATTTTGTTGTCGACCAAGCCAGAACCCGAGGTATAACTCGAGACGACGTTGTTCGTGTATTCAACAAAACTTCCGATTTTCCGTTTACTCCGAATATAACTGTTGATATCAAAGATGAACTGTTCGCTCAGATAGCTGCGCTGAATGAGTTTAGGCGCAAGGTGTACAAAACCGCAAAACAAGCCATTTTGAACGGGTATACAATTAAACGCAGTTCGCTATCCTATGTTGGATTGAGATATAACAAGTTTACAGGTAGCGGTAAAATTTTAATGGTGGAAAGTGAAAATCAGCTTACTGCGGAAATACTAAGTAAAGTTGATTATGTCGTTTTTAATCCGAGTAATTATGAGGATTTTGTAATCCCGGATATCGATAAACCGATTTTGCTCAATCTTCCTATCACTATGCGTGGTGACGACAGGGAAATTATACTTAAGGCAGTTAACAATCCCAAAGTATACGGCGTAGTGTCCAACAATCTGTATTCGCTTAGCTTGACAGATAAGCCCATACTTTTGGGTACGGGGCACAATATAATAGGTGAGTGCGAATATCCGCATGTTACTTCGATCGAGGCAGACAGTGCAAGCAACGGGTTTACGTATGTGTACGGCTACGCTCCTGTCATGACGTTGTGTCATTGCCCGTACGGTAAGTGCGTTAATTGTTCCGGCAAGGATGAATTGATAGACGAAAATGGCAGAACTTTCGCGCTAAGGCGATACAAGGCAGCGCATTGCTATTGGCAACTGCTTAATTGTGTCCCAAGCTATCAAGACAAACCGAAAACAACAAACTTGTTTTTTGACTGCACTACGTCCGATTGTAACAAAATCCTTGCCGTATTACGCTTTGATTATAACGGCAATTACACGCGTGGCAATATGAATAAGGTACTGAAATAATGAAAGTATTCAAAGACTTGGAATTCGATTTAATTTTGAATAATATATCGGCTCTTGCAGCATCGCCGGTGGTTGCCGAAGCGATACAAAACACCGTACCGACTACGGATTTAAATGACGCAAAAAAACTTTTGACGCAGACCGGCAACGCAGTAAACGTGCTTGCATCGCATCGCCCGAGCCTCGCTTTTGATGACATAGGGGTGTTGTTGAGCAAAGCAAAAGTGGGCGGAGTGCTCACACCGAAAGAATTATTGTCTGTTACGGAACATATTCGAGCTTTGCGGTCGCTTAAAAATAGTGTCGAAAGCACCGAGGGTTGCGATAGTCTTAAGGACATAACCGCATATGCTCGTGTGTGTGACGAACTGGAGTACGCAATCGATTCCGCTATCGAAAATGAAACCGATATAAAGGATAACGCAAGCGAAAAACTGTACGGCATCCGTAGAGCTATTATTCGCGCCAATGCTCGTTTGAGAGAAAAGCTTGATAGCTTTACGCGCCAAAACAATATTAGCAAGTATTTACAGGATAATATTGTAACCGTGCGCGGCGGCCGATATGTTTTGCCGGTTCGCAACGATTGCAGGGGAAATGTCAAAGGTTTGGTTCACGATATATCTTCGACCGGTGCGACGGTATTTATTGAGCCGTTCGCAGTGGTGGAAGCGAATAACGAGATCATCACCTTAAAAACCGAGGAATCTAACGAGATTGAGCGCATACTTGCCGAACTGAGCGAAAAGGTGGTAAAAAACGCGCATGAGCTAGCCGTCGCGCAAGAAGTGCTTACCGAGTGTGGTATTATATTTGCAAAAGCCGAGTACGCCAAACAGACCAATGCATATTGTCCGAACATTAATGATGTCGGCAATATCAATATCATAGGGGCGCGTCACCCGTTGATTGATTCCGTCACTGTCGTACCGGTAGATATATCCTTGGGCGACAAAAGATTGCTATTAATATCCGGTCCAAACACTGGTGGAAAGACCGTTGCTTTAAAGACAGTCGGACTGTTTTCACTTATGGCGGCGTGCGGAATATTTGTGCTCGCCAACGAGGGTAGCGCGGTAAGTATTTTTGATAAAATCTATTGCGATATAGGTGATTCGCAAAGTATATCGCAGTCGCTTAGCACATTTTCCGCGCACGTTACCAATCTTTCGCGTATAATGTCCGAAATGGACGAGCGGTCGCTTGTACTATTGGACGAGGTGGGTGACGGCACAGATCCCGACGAGGGAGCTGCGCTCGCAATAGCCGTAATAAAAAAGATTTTACGTACGCGGTCTACTTCGGTAATAACCACTCATTTTAATTCCGTAAAGGAGTTTGCGCTTGGAAGCAATAGCATAGCCAATGCGTGTATGCAGTTCGACAACGTCAACTTCCGCCCGACATACAAAATTCTCAACGGTGTGTCAGGATCGAGCTACGCTTTAGAGATAGCCGAAAGGCTCGGTTTGGAAAAGGATATAGTGGACGATGCAAAAGCCGCATTGAGCACCGAAAAGGTTGCGTTTGACCGAATATTACGCGAAGCGGAAAACTTGCGCAATCAAGCAGAAAAAGAAAGATCGGATAGCGAAGCGCTTCGCATACAAGCGCGTATCGACGCAGATAAGTCACGGCAAATTAAATACGAGTATGAGCAAAAGCTTAAGGAAGTCAACGAAAAATCGCGCGCTATGATTAAACATCTTGCCGACGAATATTCGGACCGAGCGGAAGCAGTTATTGAAGAAATTAAGAAATGTTTAAAGACTGCCGATGAAGCAGTGTTATTTAAAGCACGCAAAATAGCCAAGCAAATTTATAACGGTGTGCCGTCGGAGCAAGTGAAACCCGAAGTGTCGGAGCGTCCGCCGCAACCGAGCGAATTGACAGTGGGAAAAAGCGTATTTGTTACCGGACTTAATAAACACGGAATAATAGCAAGCCCTCCCCGTAGTAACAAAGTGCTTGTATCTATCGGCTCAGTCAAAACGGAAATACCGATTTCGTCACTTTTGTTGGTAGTAGAACAAACCGAAAAACAAAGTCAGAACAAATCGTCTCGCGACAGCAGAGACCCGGAAAATAAAGAGATAATGCTTCTTGGCAAAACAGTCGATGAAGCAACCTCTGAAATAGAGTTAATATTGTCGGACATTCCACCCCGTAGCGTTTTAAGAATTGTGCACGGAAAGGGAACAGGCGCGCTGGGTAAGGGAATTCAGGCGTATTTAAAACATCACAAAAGAATTAAATCGTTCCGTTACGGTAGATACGGCGAGGGCGATACGGGCGTCACTATTGCCGAAATAAAGTAAACCGTCAGTTCAAATAATAATGATTTTACCGCGCTCAATAGTGCGGTAATTTTATAGTAGTTAATTCCTGATACGAGTACGCTAAATAATATATTTCCTGAGGATAAATATCGTGATTGTTGAATAAATCAATAGATAAAACATATACAATATAGTTAGTAGCGCGCAAATCAAGCGTCTTTATATCGTCATACTTGTTGGCTAATATCGCTTTAGCGTATTCTTCAAATCTGTCTTCTATAGGAAAATATGCACTGTCTACAGTAGTGTAAAACGATCTATTCCGTCGACGAATGCATGTTATTATCTCGTCCGCGGAATAGGGTGTTATCTTATCGTTGAGTAGAAGATTAAGAGTGACGCAATCGCAAATCAGTTTACTCGATAAGTATTGCATACTTTTAAAATGCTGTGAAACCACGCCGGCGACTTGCGCTCTACAGCCGCTCTTTAACGACGCTTCGGCAAGTTTGAATATAGTGTTTTCATCGATTTTTGTTTTCATATTTTCACCAAAGAGTAGTTATAATAGTCGCCTATTATATCTGATAGAGTATTATAAAGCGATATTGCATTAAAATCCGCACTAGATACACTAAAAATATCACTGTTTTCTATAGATTTTTTAATTTCTGCATTGTTTGTCTTTACAAATTCAGGCAATATCGAAAAATCAAATTTTTTGCTACAAGCTAATAGGCGAGTTATAAACGGCTTGCACGTAAGGGTTTTATCTATGCCTAACAGCAAGTCCAAATATAATCTATTAATGCGTTTTTTACTGTAACGTTTACCGATTACCGCTTCTGTAATATCGTTTATGTTACTTAAGTGAGAAACATTTTTCAGCAGATATTCCATCCCTTCGGAGCAATCGCGCAAATTTTTTATTTCGTCTATATTTGCTCGTTTTAGCGCATACAGAGCTAATTTATTAAATAGCTTCATGTCTGCGGCGTGCGTGCGGCGTTGCTCACAAATTTTGTCGTATTTAAACGGGATATATCTTTGCATGGTGCTTAGGTCTGCGGCGCGTATTGCTGTTGCTGAAGCATATACGCCGTTTATTGTTGTGTCGTTATATTGTGAGCCTATACGCTGAATAATCAGCGGTTGTATATTCGCGCAGTATTTATATATAGCGGAAATGTATTCTATGCAAAGTATATTGTTGGGATCGTTAAATAGTGGTGCGATTGTGTGGCTATTTGGGTACAATTCGTCAAATATTTTGGCAAGCGCCGTGGCGGATGCTGCATTATAGCTTTTTCCGCAATCTAGCTGGGCTTTTAG